>JANMBO010000070.1:0-162294 GCA_031360425.1 Chitinophagaceae bacterium
CAATATACGTTAGCCGGTAAATTTTATCTGAAGGGTGGTATTTCAACGGCTACTTCTTCTCCGTGGTTAGGTGCCGGGTTGCGGTGGAAGATGATCAGGATCGATATTACCTCCGGCTACCATCCGCAACTTGGAATAACACCCGGGCTTTTACTCATTTTTTCATCTGAACAAAAAGGGACATGAGAATTATATGGCTGATACTTCTTTTTTCCGTTGACTCTTTTGCACTATTCTCCCAGGAAAAAGAAGAAAGTAATACATTGGCAGAGCAGCAATTGGAAAATCAATCTGAGCGGGAAGGCGCAGACATTGAAGATGATTCGAACTGGCAATTGCTGGAATATTACAAAAAACATCCATTGAATATAAATACGGCTGGAGAAGAGGAATGGAAGCTATTGAATATGGTAAGTGATAGGCAAATAGCCGGATTACTACGTTACAAAAATTTATTGGGATCTCTAATAGATATTTATGAGTTGCAGGCTGTACCCGGTTGGGATATTTCTCTAATAAAAAAGTTGCTTCCATTTATTACGGTTCGTTCCATCATATTAGTTAAAGAAACAGCAAAACAACGGTTACAACAGGGGCAAAATAGTCTGTTATTGCGTTACGGACCTGCTATTACAAAACCATATCAACAGGGTACTGGCAATAGCTATCTTGGAAATTTGGGCAGTATGCAGGTTCGTTATAAATATCAGTATAAAAACCTATTGCAATGGGGGGTAACCGGCGATAAGGATGCGGGCGAACCATTCTTTAGAAAGTCGCAAAAATGCGGCTTTGATTTTTATTCATTACACTTTTTCGTGCAAAAAATTTACAAAATAAAATCGTTGGCCCTGGGAGATTATACGATAAACATGGGACAGGGATTAATACAATGGCAGAGCTTTGCCTTTAAAAAAAGCAGTTTGGTATTGAATATAAAAAGGCAAGGGCCCATCATACGGCCTTACAATTCTCCTGGTGAGTTCAATTTTCATCGTGGTGCCGGAATAACTTTTCAACACAAAAAATGGGAGTTTACCACTTTTTCTTCATTCAGGAAACTGAGTGCCAACCGGGTCTTTGATACTGTTCAGAATGACTCCTATATTTCGTCTTTGCTTCCTTCCGGATATCATCGAAGTACGGCGGAACTCCAGGATCGAAACAGCTTACAGATGATGGCGTTTGGCGGAAGTTTGCAGTATAAATGGACTCCGGCCCATGTCGGTATTAATTCAATGAACTATACATTTTCCTTACCTATCAAGAGGGATGCAGCACCCTATAATTTTTATGCATTTGCTGGAAACAGGTTAAATAATTACAGTCTCGATTATAGCTATACTTTTAGAAATATTCATGCGTTCGGCGAAGCAGCAATAGATAACCGTAGACATATGGCATTGGTAAATGGTATTCTTGCAAGTATCGACCCGCGGATGGATATTGCGTTATTATATCGTCGCCTTAATAAGGGATACCAATCGATGTTCTGCAATGCATTTACTGAAAAGAATGCTCCTTCCAATGAAAATGGATTATATGGGGCAATTTCCTTTCGGCCCTCGTACGGCTGGCAACTGGATGCTTATTTTGATATCTACCGGTTTCCCTGGTTATCAGCTCGAATTGATGCACCTGCTTTTGGCAATGAGTATCTTATCCAACTAATCTATAAACCATCGAAAACCCTGGAGATTTATACAAGATACAGGGTCGGCTCACAACCGGTCAATGGCTCAGATGAAAATTTGGCGGTAAGAAATATAGTACTGGCATTAAAACAGAATTGGCGCATCCAGGTAAATTATTCACCCGATAGGAAATGGACCCTGCGGAGCCGGATTGAATTAGTGAAGTATAATAAAAAGGAAAGAGGATTCTTAGGCTACACCGATTTCTTCTATGCGCCTATGGCCGGTTTGTTTAGAGGAAATTTTCGCCTGCAATATTTTGAAGCAGATACCTACAACAGTCGGGTGTATGCTTTTGAAAATGATGTTTTGTATAGTTATTCAATCCCTGCTTTCTATAATAAAGGACTTCACTGGTATTTAAATAGCAGGCTTGCATTTAAAAAAAGACGTTACATGGTGAAAAATATTAATATTACAAGCTGGTTAAAAATTGCACAAACGATTGAGTTTAGAACTACTGTACAAGGACCGGGGATGGTGGCTTCGAAAAGCAATTGTCGTACTGAGGTAAAAATTCAGTTTTTTTTAGGTTGGGGTAGGAATAATAATTAATCTTGCAGCGCTTTAACATTTCTTTTTGTCTAATAATGAGGTTAATCCACCCGAATGAACACTTGTTAAGGTAAATCCAGGACTCCTTTTTTGATCTCCAAAATTTTAAAAATTAACAGTCACATGAGAAAAATTCTATCACTGCTGGCAGTGCTGGTACTGTGGTCAGTATTTGCATTTGCCCAAAACCGGGTTATCACCGGACAGGTGAAAGATGACAAAGGCGATCCAATTCCTTTTGCATCTGTAACTATTAAAGGTACCAACAAGGGTACAACTACCGACGCGAATGGTAATTTTCGAATTGAAGCTAAATCTGGAGATGTTCTTTTGATCTCCGCAGTGGGAAGCAAGGAAAGAGAAGTTGCCGTAGGAAGCAGCAACTCGTATAATGTTGCCCTCGACAAATCGGGGAATCTCCAGGAAGTGGTGGTAACTGCCCTCGGTGTAGCCAAGCAACCAAAAGAATTGGGCTATTCTGTTGCCCGGGTAAAAAACACCGAGTTAACGCAAGCCAGAGTAACTAACCTGCAGAATGGTCTGGTAGGTAAGGTTTCTGGTTTAAACGTGTCTACTGTAAATAACGGTGTATTTGCCAATACCCGTATTATTTTACGGGGTATTCGTTCGCTAACTGGTAATAACCAGCCATTACTGGTTGTTGACGGTTCTCCAATCAACCTTAACTTTATCAACTCAATTAACCCCAACGATGTTGAAAGTGTAAACATCCTGAAAGGTTCTAACGCCGCAGCGTTGTATGGTCCTGAAGGGGTGAATGGTGTAATTGTAGTAAATACCAAAAAAGGGTCTGGTCGCACCAAGCCCCAGATTAATATAGGTAACACCACGTTGTTTGAAAAAGTAGCTTTCCTTCCAAAGCTGCAAAATTCTTTTGGTAGCGGTTCTTCTTACGACGCATTTGGAGATGGAATTTATGACCCTATTGAAAACCAAACCTGGGGTGCCCGTTTCGATGGTCGGGATACGATTTTAGGCCGTCCGGATGAAAACGGAGTAGAACAAAAAGTACCCTATTCTTATTTACCTGGTGAAAAAGAAAAATTCTTTAATACGGGTGTAACCATTCAGAATGATATCTCTATCAATGCTGGCGATGAAAAATCGAATTTCTTCTTGTCTGTACAGGATGTTACTACTAAAGGGGTTGTCCCCGATGATGAAGCAAGAAGAACTACTTTCCGAATCAATGCTGGGAAAACTTATGGAACAGTAAGGGTAGCTACAAACCTTTCTTATACGGCCAGTTCGTTTGATATTACTAACTCGCCTGGGCCCACATACTGGTATGTTATCAATACTCCTTCACAAGTGCCATTGACAAAATATAAAAATTTTGCTACTGATAATTTCTCTAATCACAACCATTATTTCAATGATTATTATCCCAATCCATATGAGGACTTAAGAAGATACCGAAATAAGGGAAGGCAGGATGATCTCGTTGGAAACGTAGAGTTGAATTATAAGCCGATAAAATGGGTTAATATAATGAATCGTGTTAGTCTTACTCTGTCAAATGTTTCAAACAAGAGTTCTACTGGAGCTATAACTTATTCTGATTATGCCCTTCAAAATGGCCGTTCTATTAGTGCCGGGGGCAATGTTAAAGCTGGAGTTAGTGATGGTTCATCAGTAGGCAACAGAGTTCAGAACGAGTTTATCGTCTCGGCGGATAGAGATTTCGGTGATTTCAATGTAAAGGCGCTCGCAGGAAACCTGGTTCGCCAAACCTATGCTAAGGGTGTTTTTGTTTCGGGTGGCAACCTGGTTATCCCTACTTTGTTTAACGTTAGTAATCGTACCGGAGAACCGGGAGCTTTTGAAAACTATTCCCGGAGCCGACTGGTATCTGCATTTGGTAGCGTTTCTTTAGGATATAAAAATTGGGCCTTTATCGAGTTCACCGGTCGTAACGACTGGGATTCCCGTCTTCCCCTCGACGCCAACTCTTATTTCTATCCAGGTGTGAATGCATCCGTTTCTTTGACAGATGCCATCGAATCATTGGGAAATAGCAAAATATTTAGTTATGCAAAATTGAAAGCTGCCTGGAACAAAGCCGGCAACGTAAACGCAGGTATTTACTCGCTTGAGTCTACTTTTGGCGTAGCGGGTGGTTTCCCTTATGGTTCTTTACCTGGATTTACTGCCAGCAACAATATAAACAACCCAAATATTCGTCCTGAAATAGTAGAGTCGTATGAAGGGGGCATTGAATTGTCTTTCCTGCAAAGCAGAATTTCATTTGATGCAACGTATTATTATCAGAATAACAACGACCAGATTATTCCGGTGGGTATTTCCCAGGCAACCGGTTATACAAGTGCCCTGTTGAATGCTGCCCGTTTCTATAATAAGGGTTTTGAATTTGATCTGAGATTAACTCCTTTACTGAAACTCGGCAAGTTCACCTGGAATTTCAGCGGTAACCTAACCACCAATGATAGTAAGGTACAATCCGTATATGAGGGACTTGATGAACTGTCAGTTGGTAATACTGCTTATGTAATTAAAGGCTATCCGGCTTATACGCACCGCCTGGTTGACTGGTTAAGAGATTCGGCCACCGGAAAAGTAATTATCGATCCGGTGAGTGGTTATCCTTCTCAAAGTCCTACCAGCTCTATATTCGGACGTACATTGCCGAAATATATCGTTGGTTTGAATACCGATCTTAGTTGGAATGGTATTGGGTTGAAAGTAGTAGCTGAATACAGAGGCGGAAGCTACATATATAATGCGGTCGGTAGTTCTTTAGGCTTCACAGGTATTGATCACCTTTCGGCCACCAATGCTCGTCAGCGGTTTGTATTCCCCAACTCTGTTTATTGGGATGGGTCAAAATACGTAGATAATAACAGCATTGTTGTTACGAATGCGCATTACGATTTCCTGCAGGCCGGACGGTTCCGCAACACGCAAACTAACTATTATACCAGTGCGGCTTTCTGGAAATTGAGAGAAGTGGTATTGAGTTATGATCTTCCCCAGCGTTGGTTGGCAAATGGCAAAGTAATTAAGAAAGCCAGCGTAGCATTGATCGGAAGAAACCTGGTGATGCTTCGTCCTAAAACAAACGAATGGACCGATCCTGAGTTTTCCAATACTACTAATAATGCTATTGGTACAACAGATATTGGCCAAACACCGCCCACCAGGATCTTTGGTTTTAACGTAAACCTGACATTCTAATTACAAGCAAAAACTTAAATGATTTGGATATGAAACGTATTAATAAACTGATTTTAATTGGGGCTCTCCTGGTGGTTACGTTCGGAAGCAGCAGCTGTAAGAAAAGCTGGTTCGACGTAAACAAGGATCCCAACAACCCGGTAGAGAGTAATATTACTCCCGACCTGGTAGCGCCACTTGCCTTGCTTAACACGGCTAACCGTGCGGGTACCAGTTTTGGCTATCTCGGTAACTGGTTAGGTTACTGGGCACCGGGGGCCAACTATGCTCCTAACGTGGAAGAGCAATCGTATAACATTACTACCAATTTTGGCGCGGGAACTTTTAACGCTATCCTGGATAATGCGTACGATTATGTTTTCATGGAAGCGAGAGCAAAAGAAACAAACCAGACTTTTTACCAGGGGATATCAAAGATTATGAAGAGCCATAACTTTGCCCAACTGGTGGATATGTATAATAATGTTCCTTATTCTGAAGCATTACAGGGATTGAAGAATATCCGTCCTAAATATGATGATGCGAAAACGGTGTACGAAGATCTGATCAAACAGATTGATACCGGGATAGCTTATATCAAGGCAGCCGTTCCATCAGAAAACACCAACATCTCCGCCGCTGATATTATGTTTTACGGGGATCAAACCAACTGGATAAAATTTGGTAACACGCTTAAGCTTCGTTTACTTATGCACCAGGCAAATCGTTCCGATCGGGCTGCTTATATCCAGGCTGAAATAGCAAAAATTGTTGCTGAGGGAAGTGGTTTCCTGGGTACAGGCCAAGACGCTTCGGTAAACCCAACATTCCAGACGGATAAGCCTAATGCCTATTATGCAAACTTTGGATTTACTCAAACCGGTACTCAGGCTACTGACTTCTGGAGAGCGAATATCATTGCCATGGGTTTTCTTAAGAATAATAACGACCCTCGGTTAGGCCTGTTCTACAAGCCAATTGTAAATAGTGTTCCTACCGGTGGAGCCGAGCCGTTTACGCAACCTGCCCCGTCTAACTATCGTGGTAACCAATATGGGTTGTCTATCAATAACGTGCAGTTTCCTTACCAAACCGCGAATTATGTCTCCCAGGTTGGGGGTATTAGCTCGGGAGGAGCTGCTACCAGTTCTTCCACTGGTTTGGTTAAAGGGTATAATCAGCGTATGTGGGTGTTGACTTCTGTTGAGAGTTTATTTCTTCAGGCGGAGGCTACACAAAGAGGGTGGTTAACAGGATCTGCTGATGCTGCTTACCAGGCTGCAGTAAAAGAATCTTTCCGCTGGTTAAATGCTGGGGGTTCACAAACGGCAGCTGACATTTCCTTTAATACCTGGTATTCCGACGCGGTAACCAATGGTAATGTAAATGTAAGTTACGCCGCGGCGCCAGATAAACTTAAGCTTATGGCATTTCAAAAGTATATGGCATTGAATGGAACGACTCACCTGGAAACATGGACCGATTACCGGAGAAATGGAAACTATCCGGTGATTCCGTTGTCGGTTAACCCGGGTCGTACATCACCTACCATTCCTTACCGTTTACTGTATCCACAAGTAGAAATCAACCTGAACAATGCGAATGTGCCCCAGATCGGTCGGAATGCGAACGATCAATTTTCTAATAAAATCTGGTGGATGCCTTAATAAATTAAATCTGGTTAAATTATTAAATAAACAGAAACATGAAACAATTTTTTAAAATAGGTATAATAGCGGGATTTGCTTCCATGGTGTTTACATCATGTTTAAAAGATACGCCTACTACCGATTATTCCGACAAAGCCATTAAGCCAATTATATTGGTTCCGAATGGTAACTGGCCGCGTACGCAATCTGCTTCCCCCATTGCGCTTGATTTTAGCACTACTCCATATGAAGTACGTGTGTATGCAAGAGTATCCTGGGATAAGCCTCTTAGCAAGAGTGTAGACGTAACATTTAAGGAGGATGCAGCAGCTATTGCCGACTTCAATACAAAATTTGGCAGTAACTGGGTAAAAATGAATGCCACTGCTTACTCTATCCCTTCGCTGAAAGTGACCATTCCAGCTGGTCAGCAGGAAGCTTATATTCCGGTAAAAGTATTTCCCGACAAAGTTGACCTGACCAAATTTAACATGCTCGCCTTTACGATTACTGATGCAAGTGGAGAAACGGTATCTACTAATTACCAGACTATCCTGGTTCCAATTCTTATTAAAAATGAATATGAAGCCAATTACACCGTGTCTGGTTATTTCTTTCATCCTTCTTCGCCTAGAAGCATCTCTTCAACCAAACGCTTTTCTACTATTAACGGAACAAGAGTTGAAGGCGGATTAGGCGATCTGGGTGGCTGGTATTTCCGAATTAATATCAATGGAACAAATGTTACGAATTGGGAAGCTATTGGTTCAACACCTGCTGCTCCTTCTTCGGGATTGTTCGCCGCCGATAACCCCGGTTCTGTAGTGTATCCGGGACCAGGCTTTCCAGGGACTGCTCCTTGGGTACAAACCACTTATAACAACACCTATAACGTAGCTACCAAAACCTTCTTTCTTCATTATGGTTATGGGGGTGGTTCTACCGCTCCAACGGGCTGGACAAGGAATATTTATGAAAAGTGGGTAAGACAATAAGAAAATTCAATATAATTATTATTGGGAGGGACCGCTTTTACAGCGGTCCTTCTTATTTTAACGATGTATTTTTGATTCAACATCTACTCCTTGCTAACTTTATTTTCAAATACCGAACATGAAAAAAATATTTGCATCTCTGATGTTCTTGGGCATCTTGTCTGCAACGAGAGCACAGTTGAATATGTATGGGGGATTGGAAGATACTTACCGCAATTTTATGTTGCAGTCGCATTCCCAATTCAATCAAGGTGTATTGAATGATTTTTTGGGAGTGGGGGGCGATCAACGCTTTATGAGTAATAACTGGCTGGTTGGCGGGGCTACGAATAACTTTGGTGTAACTATTTCTGGGAATTACTTTTTCAATTATGACTTTCTTGCCCAGGAATTACACGCCAAATGGAAGGACACTACTATTGTGGTTAATACAAACTATGTAAAGAGATTTTTTTTACTCAACAATAACATTACACACAATTTCGTAAAATGCCCCTTGATTGATCAGCCCGACAAATATTTTTTTGAATCCCTGGCTTTTGATGAACAAACGAACGACAGCGGAAAAATACAATTGCTGAAACTGCGCACCATAAAAGTGATAAAGGCAAAAAAAGATGATTACCTCGCTAATTTCAGTGGCGATTATTCGGATAAACTGGATAATAAAATTGATTACTACCTGGTGTTTCCCGACAATTCCTTTACAAAAGTTAAGTTGAATAAAAAATCGTTTTTGGATGCCCTGGAAAAGTATAAAGTAAAAGCAGCTGATTATCTTAAACAGGCCAATGGATTTAATGAGCAAATTGCTGCGGATCTAATTCGATCTGTAAACCAGTAAAACTTTTAATCACATAAAAGGGTTGGGTAATTTTCCCGCCCTTTTTTATTATAAGATGAAGAGATGATAAAACTGTTGATTTTTGGTCTTATGATGTTGTTGTTGGTTAGCTGTATAGAAACCAGCCCGAACAAGGAAACATGCCGGGTTTCGCTAACCATCGAAAATGCATATAATCAAAAAATCTTACTCGAAAATATTCCACCCGCCGGAGAGCCGGTAAAACTCCTTGATTCGGCTTTCATAAAAGACCGCGTGGAGAAGCATAGTTTTTTAATTGTTGATAAAGAAGAAAATTTATACCGCCTTCATTCCGCAGACTATCAGGTAGATATTGTTTTTATCAACGATGCCTCTTCTTTGAATATAAAAGCAGATTATTTTAATGGGACCCAGTTTGATTTTATTAACTCTCCATCGAGTTCATCACTCCATACTCTTCTCCGGTTGGTTAAAGATAAAATGGAAATGAGAAGGAAACACGATCCTTTAGCGATAGAAAAAAAACCTTCTATCACGCGTATCCCGGAAGAAGTGCAAACCGATTACCGGAATTATGTTGATACGGTAGCTAGTCCCGCAGCCGCGCTTTATATATATAATGCAGTGGATTTTGGCGAAGACCGAAAATCATTAAAGGAATATATTTTAAAATTGGGCGCGCGATTTCCAAATCACCCGGCGATCCAAAAACTGGTATTAGATACGCGGAATTATCTTTCCATTTTTGAAGAAGAATTAAAGATAGGTGATGCTGCTCCCGATCTTATCTTACCCGATGTTACCGGAGCGCTCCTTCCTTTATCATTTTACAAGGGAAAATATCTGCTGGTAGATTTCTGGGCCTCCTGGGATGGGCCTAGCCGCTTGCAGGGTATTTACAAAAAAAAGGCATTCCAACAGTTCCGTAATAAAAATTTTTCTTTAGTAAGTATATCGTTAGATCCGGAAAAAAAAATGTGGGAGCAAGCTATTACACAAGATGGGTACAACTGGCCACAACTAATCGATGAAAAAGCATGGATGGGTCCGGCCGTTTTTACGTTTAAATTCGATAGTCTTCCTTTTAATTTTTTAATTGACCCCAACGGCAAGATTATTGGTAAAGCATTATACGGTGATTCACTTTTAAAAAAATTGAACAAGCTATTCCGATAATCTGTTTTACTTTTACGTCCTAAAAATTTTGTATGGATAATTCGAACCAGCAGCCCAACCAGTTGAATATTGAAATTTCGGAAGAGGTAGCCGAGGGATCTTATGCAAATCTTGCTATCATAACGCATAGTCATGCCGAGTTTGTTATTGATTTTGTGAACGTGATGCCTGGCACCCCAAAAAGCAAAGTAAAATCGCGCATAATATTTACACCCCAGCATGCTAAGCGTTTCATGAAAGCGCTCACGGAGAATATTCAGCGTTTTGAAGCGGGAAACGGTAAAATACAGGACCTGGAAGAAATACAGGTTCCGATGAATTTTGGAGGACCCAGTGCTCAGGCTTGAGGCTGGAGGCGGTAGGCGGGAATCGGGCATGCAATTAGGTAAATTTATCAGGATTATTTATCATATACCAGATTAGTTTACCCACTTCATCGTTTAATTGAGATAGTTGCATATGTTCAGTAGAATTAATATAACCGCAATCAAGTGAAAAATCCAACCAAACTTGTGTTTCCCCATTCTCTGTTTCACAGTCATTTAATTTGCTAATGAAATAATCCTTGTACCTCCTTCTTCTATGTGCTTCCACAAGATTAGCGCAAACGGATCTTGAGGATCTCCTTATTTGATCAGTCAGAGAATACTTTTCTTCCGGTGGAAATTTTTTCGAAAGCTTAAATATAGTCATCGCTACTTCATAACTTTTTTTATAAGCAAGTAATTCTTTATAGTGTGACATATTTGTTGATTTTTTTGAATATTAATAACAAGTTTTCGGCCTTATGCGTATCGCCTCCAGTCTCCCAACTCCCGTCTCCCGCCTCACAACTCCAGTCTCACAAAATTCCCTCATCCGCAAAACTGTAATATCCCTGATCGCTCACTATAATATGATCAAGGACTTTTATGTCAAGAAAACGGGCAGCTTCTTTTATTTTTTGTGTAAGTTCTTCATCGGCACGGCTGGGTTTGAGATTACCTGATGGGTGGTTATGGCAAAGAATGATATTGACGGCTTCTTCTTCAAGGGCTTTTCTTAATATAATCCGGGGATCGGCCACGGTACCGGTAATACCCCCCTGGCTTATTATTTCGAAATGATTGACCCGGTTAGCCTGGTTGAGAAAGAGTACTGCAAAAACTTCATAGGATAGGTCTTTGAGAGCAGATTGAAGGTAGTTGGCAATGTCGCTACTTTGTTTTATGAAGACTTTTTCTGCTAACAGGCTACTATGACGACGACGACCCAATTCCATGGCAGCAATTAATATAAGAGCCTTTACCGCTCCAATTCCCTTGATTTTCACGAGTTCCTTTAACGAAAGCTTGCCCAGTTCATTCAGGTTATTCTTTCCCAGTTCCAGTACTTCGCGGGCAAGGTCAACGGCAGACTTCTCGCGGGTTCCGTGGCCAATAAGTATAGCCAGCAGTTCGGAATCGGATAAAGCAGCGCTGGATTTACTTAGTAGCTTTTCCCTTGGTCTGTCATCTTTTGCCCATTGTTTGATAGAGTATTTCTGCGCTTGCATATTTCAAGGTTTGATATTAGTTTTATGGTGTACTACAAACAGTTAGTGAAAGACGTAATAATGGTAATCTTTTAACGTTATTCCACCAACGTGTTTTAATCCAAAATATCATTGAAAACCACAATCTGTATCTCATGAAACGCAAAACCACCTTCGCCGCTATCGGCGGTTACCAGCCCTTCCTCTTCTGCATTGGAATGTATTTCGTAGCACTGTTTTTTTCCATTTTTATTTGTTCGGCAATTTTTTATGCGGTAAATCCTAAGAAGAATAATTTCGCCGGGGAACAAATTAGGAGTAGTCAGAAAACAGCTATGGTTAATAGCAGCCAGCAGGTATTTCTGACAGTAGCTAATAAATAAACTACGTTTTTCGCCAACATTCAAAGTCAGCTTGGAGCGGGCATTTCAACGATTTAATCTGAAAATCCGTTGATAATTTTTATTGCCTTCTTTAATCCCTAATTCCCTTCCTTCGTATTATCTTCGCCGCACATTTAAAGTGGCATGCAAAATACATTTAAGGTTTTCTCCGGTACAGGGTCTCAATACCTTGCCGAAAAGATTTGCCAGAAATATGGAGTATCACTTGGAAAAATAACTATCTCCCGTTTTAGCGATGGTGAAATACAGCCCGTTTTCCAGGAGAGTATCCGGGGCGATATGGTTTTCCTGGTGCAAAGCACCTGTTCTCCTGCCGAAAATATAATTGAGCTTTTACTCATGATAGATGCTGCCCGCCGTGCCTCAGCCTATAAAGTAGTAGCTGTTATTCCTTACTTTGGATATGCCCGCCAGGACCGTAAAGACAAGCCCCGGGTAGCTATTGGTTCGAAGCTGATGGCCAATATGTTAGTGGCGGCAGGAGCAGACCGTGTGATTACTATGGACTTGCATGCCCCTCAAATACAGGGGTATTTTGATATACCGGTAGATCACCTTGATAGTTCCGCTATTTTTATCCCATACATAGAGCAACTTCAACTCGAAAACCTTACCTTCGCGGCCCCCGATGTAGGAAGTGCCAACAGGATAAGAGAAATTTCGAGTTATTTCAATGCCGAAATGGTTATTTGCGATAAGCACCGTAAACGCGCCAATGAAATAGCGAGTATGGTGGTAATTGGAGACGTTACTGACAGAGATGTAGTGTTGATTGATGACATCTGTGATACGGGCGGAACACTGGCAAAGGCAGCCGGTTTATTAAAAGACAAAGGAGCACGTAGCGTAAGAGCACTTTGCACGCATCCGGTATTGAGCGGAAATGCCTATGCAAATATTGATAATAGTGTATTGGAAGAACTGGTTGTATGTGATACCATACCGTTGAAACAACAAAATACCAGCAAGATAAAAGTAATAAGTGTGGCAGAATTGTTTGCGATTGCTATACGAAACGCTTTTGAAAACAGGAGTATAACTGAATTATTTATTCATAGCCAGTTGCGGAATAAGTAGGGAGAAATAAGTTGGAATCAGAATCAACAGGGGTATTATTCTTACTTATTCGTTTTAATTAGTAATAATTCGCGTTTAAAATAAAACAAACATAAACAATGAAAACAATTACAATCGAAGGACAACTGAGGACCGAAACCGGGAAAAAAGCCACCCGAGAATTTCGCTCTCAGGGACTGGTACCTGGTGTAATTTACGGCGGAGCCCAGGAGGTAAACTTTACCGCCCCTGTGCTGGCTTTCAAAACGCTTGTATATACTCCCGACTTCCAGTTTGCTGAAATTAAAGTGGGTGGAAATACCTACAGATGTATTCTAAAGGATATCCAGTTTAACAAAGTTAGCGATCAACTGGCACATGTTGATTTTATGGAGCTGGTAGAGAATAAGAAAGTTGTGGCCACTATTCCTTTGAAATTTACCGGTGTTTCTATTGGCGTTAAGGAAGGTGGTAAACTGGTTACTAAAATGAAGTCGTTGAAGGTGAAAACACTTCCCAGGCATTTGAAAGAAAATATAGAAGTTGATATTACCAATCTGGAGTTGCACGGAAATATCAGGGTGCAGGATGTTAAAGAGCAAGAAAAGAATTTTGAAATTCTTAATTCACCCCGCATACCGATTGCTTCTGTAGTAACTACGCGGATACTTAAGATTGAAGAATCAACTACGCCTGCTGCTGGTGTTGCTCCAGCCGCTGCCGCCGCCGCTCCCGCTGCCGCCAAAGCTCCCGCTGCTGCCAAAGCTCCTGCTGCTGCCAAAGCTCCCGCTGGGAAAAAATAATGGATTAACTAATTTTATAGATTGAACCCTGGCCATTCGTCAGGGTTTTTTTTAATTACCCTATCTTTAAAAATTACACTAATAGGGTATAGCTGAATAATGGAATTTTAAAGAGATTTACCATGTCGAAATACCTGCTCGTAGGGCTGGGAAACATTGGCGCTGAATATGCCGGAACCCGTCATAATATTGGTTTTGATATTGCCAATGCTATTGCAAAAAAACATGGGGTTACGTTTAGGACAGATCGCCTCGCCGAAATAGCTGAATATAAATGGAAGGGTAAGAATTTGACTATTATCAAGCCAAATACCTACATGAATCTTAGCGGGAAAGCTGTCAAATACTGGATTGAAAAGGAAAAGGTAGAACTCGAAAATCTATTGGTAATGGTAGATGATTTAGCGCTGCCACTACACAAGATTCGTTTAAGGCCTTCGGGTAGCCATGCTGGCCATAATGGTTTGGCCAGTATCCAGGAAACCCTGGGAACGGATAAATACCCCAAATTGAGATTTGGTATTGGAAACAATTACCCTAAAGGTTGGCAAACGGATTTTGTATTGGGTAAATGGACCTTGGAAGAACAACCGTTAGTAATGCAGAAAGTTGAAAAATGCGTGGCCATCGTCGAAAGCTTTGTTATGCGGGGTATTACTCTAACTATGACTGATTGGAATAAATTAGACCTAAGCCTATGATTTGTAACTTGTAATCTTTATTTTCGCATAAGCGATTATATAGAAAGTAATATTCTGATATTCAATAATCCTATGTAATGCATACCCCGGGCCTGTCGAGGCCAATGAAACTTGAAAACAAATCGTTGAATTAAACCCTTATTGAATATGAAAATATTCTGTGTAGGCCGTAACTATGTGGCTCATGCTAAAGAATTGGGCAATGAAGTTCCCGACGAACCGATCATTTTTATGAAGCCCAAGAGCGCATTGTTACAGGCACATACCCCGTTTTATTATCCTGAATTCACTAATGAACTCCACTACGAATGCGAGTTGGTACTTCGTATTTCAAAAAATGGAAAGTACATTCAGGAGCGTTTTGCCAGCAAATATTATGATGCGGTATCCGTTGGCATAGATTTTACAGCCCGGGATGTGCAGGACGAACTAAAAGCAAAAGGACTGCCATGGGAAAAAGCGAAGGCTTGGGATAATTCGGCTGTGGTGGGGAAATGGATACCTTTCCAAAATATTAAAAATAAGAAGGATATTAATTTCTGCCTGTACAAGAATAAAGAAATTGTACAACAGGCAAATTCTGGTTTAATGATCAATAATTTTGATAAAGTAGTTGCCTACATTTCTAATTATTTTTCTGTTAATATAGGAGACCTGATTTTTACAGGAACTCCGGCCGGTGTGGGAGAATGTGTGGTGGGAGATGAACTCGAAGGATTTATTGAAGAAGAGAGTATGTTTCAATTAGAGATTAAGTAAAATCAGTTTTATAGATCACTACAAGGAAAGGCCGTCTTGCGAAAGCAGGATGGCTTTTTTTTTGGGAACGCGAATCTCCGATTCGTGCAGTAAGAACTAATTCGAATCAGAGATTCGTTCTCCTTATTTTTGTTTCTTAATTTTTGCCTGCTATGATCAATCCCGATATCTTGTTGAAAGCATACCGGCTTATGTGTAAGGCTAAAATCATGGCTGAAACCTACGAGGCCAATCGCGCAGTGTGTAAATATGTACATTCTACTTCCCGGGGGCATGAAGCCATTCAATTAGCGACCGCTTTTCAATTATTACCCTGCGATTTTATCAGCCCTTATTACCGCGATGAAAGCGTATTGCTTGGCCTGGGGTTTACTCCCTATGAATTAATGCTCCAATTGCTGGCAAAAAAGGATGATCCTTTTTCAGCCGGCCGAGAATATTATTCGCATCCGAATTATAAAGGCATTGATAAACCTACTATCATTCATCAAAGCAGTGCTACCGGAATGCAGGTGATACCTACTACCGGCATTGCTCAGGGCATACAATATTTAGAAAACCATCTTGCGGAAAAATTAATAAAAGGTCCGGGTGGGGAATTACCGGTTGTAATATGTTCATTGGGTGATGCCAGTATTACAGAAGGTGAAGTGAGTGAAGCCTTTCAGTTCGCCGTATTAAAAAAACTTCCTGTAATATATCTCGTACAGGATAATAACTGGGGCATTAGCGCGACTGCTACCGAATCGAGGGCCATGGATGCCTATGATTATGCCGGTGGCTTTCCGGGCATGGAACGAGTGCGGATCGATGGCAGCCAATTTGAAGAGAGTTATGATGCCATGCGAGGCATTGTTCATTATGTGCGTGAATATCGCAGGCCGTACCTTGTTCAGGCAAAAGTACCTTTGCTCGGCCATCATACCAGTGGAGTAAGAAAAGAATTTTATCGAAGTGAAGAAGATTGGTCAGCCCACTTAAAGAATGACCCCGGGCCAAAGTTGAGAAAGCGATTGATAGAAATCGGAATCGCCCGGGAGCATTTGGAACAAATAGAAAAAACGGCAGCAACTGAAATTGCTGACCAATTCAGGCAAGCAGTTGCTGCTTCCGAACCGGATATAATGTCTGTTTCTGATCATGTTTTTGTACCCACCACTGTAATAGAAGAGAAAGGAGAAAGGGCACCGGTAGGTAAAGAAAAAGTATTAATGGTAGACGCAGCACTGTTTGCCATAAGAGAAATCATGGAAGATTTTCCAGAAGCCATATTATACGGACAAGATGTTGGAAAACGATTAGGTGGAGTTTTTCGTGAGGCGGCAACCCTGGCAATACAGTTTGGTGATCATCGCGTATTTAATACCGCCATTCAGGAAGCATACATCATTGGATCAACAGTTGGAATGAGTGCCGTAGGAATGAAACCCATTGTGGAAGTGCAGTTTGCGGACTATATCTATCCCGGGTTAAATCAGCTGGTAACCGAAATTTCAAAAAGTTGTTATCTGAGTGCCGGTAAATTTCCGGTGCAAACACTTATCCGCGTACCTATTGGCGCTTATGGAGGAGGAGGGCCCTATCATAGCGGGTCTGTAGAAACAACACTTCTGTCTATAAAAGGGATTAAAGTGGTATATCCCTCCAATGCGGCAGATATGAAGGGTTTGATGAAAGCAGCTTTTATAGATCCCAACCCGGTACTTATGCTCGAGCATAAAGGGCTTTATTGGAGCAAAGTTCCCGGAACGGAGAATGCCAAAACCATCGAACCGGACAGGGACTATATCCTTCCCCTGGGAAAAGCGAAGATTCTATTGGACGCCGACCAGCAAAAATTAACCAATGGGGAAAGCTGCTGTATTATTACCTACGGAATGGGAGTATATTGGGCCGGGGAGGCAGTAAAACAATTTCCCGGCCAGGTAACGATTGTAGATTTGCGCACCTTGTTTCCGCTGGATGAAGAACTGATTTTTGAAGTAGTAAAAAAGCATGGTAAATGCCTGGTGCTAACAGAAGAGCAACAAAATAATTCTTTTGCTGAAGCATTGGCGGGCCGGATTTCTAATCAGTGTTTTAAAATGCTGGACGCACCAGTTGAAGTATTGGGAGCCCTCAACTTACCGGCCGTGCCCATGAATATGATACTCGAAGCGACCATGCTTCCCAATGCAATGAAAGTAATAGAAAAATTAGGACTGTTATTACTTGAATAACTTTTTTATGATTTTAAACTTATTCAATACTGATAATTATCATCCTTTTTATTTAAGCCGGTAAATAATTTTATAGTTGGTACCATCATCAATACGGAAAGTTTTTTGAAAGACTTAATTACTGGGAGAATAAAAATTTTAATACACTTGTTCAGGTATAACAATATTGTATTAAATCGGATGAATAGAATATAGTGAGGGGAAAAATAGATGAGCGTAAAAGCATACGGGTTCTTATTTTTCTTTAAATTGAAGACCTGAATAATAAGGTACTTATTCTTAAATTTACTTACTTATGGGTGCAGCTTCCATGATTGTTTTGATTCTTGCCGCCGTTGCTTTTTCTACCATTGCCATATTGATCGCAAAAGTGGTTACTCGCACTACCTCTACTGCTCAAAAGAAGGAACCTTACGAATGTGGTATCCCTACTACAGGTAAAACATGGGTTCAGCTGAATGTTGGCTATTACCTATTCGCATTGATCTTTCTCATATTTGATGTAGAGCTCGTTTTCCTTTATCCCTGGGCAGTAGTAGCAAAGACCGCGGGTTGGATAGCTTTAATTGAAATCATTGTATTCTTTTTTATATTGTTCATGGGTTTTTTATACGCACACAAGAAAGGAGCCCTAAAGTGGATGTAGCATTCATAAGAATAAAGTGTACTTTAATAACATAAATTCAAAAAATACGAGCATCATTCAAATCCACCGGAAAAAACAGTAATAAAAAGCATTGAGTTGGAAGAAACAAGAAACATACCGCCCACTTTTCCCGGCCAGGTTCATGATACACCGGGAGGAGGGATTGTATTAAGTAAGCTGGATGACCTGATCAACTGGGCAAGATCGAATTCCTTATGGCCACTAACATTTGCTACCAGTTGTTGCGGAATCGAAATGATGGCCGTAGCTTCTGCCAAATATGATTTCTCGAGATTCGGATTCGAAGTGGCCCGCGCCACCCCGCGCCAGGCCGATGTAATTATTATTGCCGGTACTATCGTGAATAAAATGGCACCTGTCTTAAAACGATTGTATGACCAGATGGGTGATCCGAAATATGTGATTGCTATGGGTGCCTGCGCTATCAGTGGAGGTCCGTTTTTTTATAATACCTATTCCGTGGTAAAAGGAGCCGATCACGTGATACCGGTGGATGTATATGTGGCCGGCTGCCCCCCCAGGCCGGAAGCCCTATTGCATGCATTGATAACCTTACAGGAAAAAATAAAAAGTGGATTAACCCGTGAACAATTACCGTTGCCCTTAAAAGGACATAAGTAATCTATGCCAAACAGTGTATTAAATAAATAGATGGAATTTAAATTAGTTTATTTAGTCTAATTAATGACCAGGGAATACTTGCAAATAAAGATTGGGGAATTGTTGAATACCGCTGCTTTTGAGGAAGGGAGCGAATGGCTAACTTGTACAATTGATCCAAAAAACTGGCTTGATTTTGCCGGCGATTTGCGCCATGATCCAGCATTATATTTTGATTATCTTTTTTGTCTTACCTGTATTGACTGGAAGACGCATCTTACCATGGTCTATCACCTCAGTTCAACAAAATACCGCCATACTATAGTGGTGAAGGCAATAGTGGATAGAACGGATCCTGCTATAGAATCTGTAGCTGCCATCTGGCGAACAGCAGAGTTTCATGAACGGGAGGTATATGAAATGTTTGGAGTGAATTTTTTGAATCATCCGGATTTGCGCCTGTTGATACTGCCCGATGGATGGGAAGGAAAAAACCCGATGAGAAAAGATTTTGAGGATCCTGTTAATATGATAAGACTGTAATTGGAATCATATATGTTGAATGAGGATAGAAATTGTACTATGATGGCTTCTTTTATTTATTAAATTGTTTTCTTTGATCGTTATTCAAGATTGGAACGCATGTTAGAAGAAGTAGGCACAACCACCGAAGGTGATCTGATTATTAATGTGGGCCCGCAGCATCCGGCCACTCATGGTGTATTACACCTGGTGATTACGTTAAATGGGGAAACAATCAAAAAAGTAGAGCCACACCTGGGTTATATACATCGTTCCATAGAAAAAATGTGTGAAAGCCTTACCTACCGGCAATTCATTTATGTTACCAGCCGGATGGACTATCTCTCTTCCCATATTAATAATCACGCCTGCGCTTTATGTGTGGAAAAAGGACTTCAGGTAGAGATTCCCCCACGGGCGCAGGTGATTCGTGTATTGATGGACGAATTAACCCGAATTGCTTCACATGAATTATGGTGGGGGGCCATGGCGATGGACCTGGGAGCATTCACCCCTTTCTTTCATGCGTTTCGTGAAAGGGAAACTATTAACGATATCATGGAAGAAACCTGTGGTGCCCGATTGACAATGAACTATATGGTTCCCGGGGGAGTAATGGCTGATCTGCATCCCGATTTTCAGCGAAAGGTAAAAGAGTTCATCACCTTATATAAATCCAAGATTAGCGAATATGATGAGCTGGTAACCGGCAATATTATTTTTCAAAACCGGATGAAAAGAGTAGGATACCTCACTAAGGAAGATGCTATATCCTATGGTTGCAGCGGACCTACGGCCCGGGGTAGCGGGGTTAGTTGCGATATCCGCAAGTTATATCCCTATGAAATATATGATAAGGTTGAATTCGAAGAGATCCTAGAAACGGAAGGCGATTCGTTTGCGCGCTATATGGTACGGATACGCGAAATGAATCAATCGATCCGGATCATTGAACAATTAATCGATAATATTCCGGCAGGTGATTTCCAGGCGAAAACAAAGGCAGTGTTGAAATTACCCAAGGGAGATTTTTATTCCAGGGTAGAAACAGCCCGGGGTGAGTTCGGAGTGTATATCGTTAGTGAAGGCGGAACAACACCCTACCGTATTAAGTTCAGGTCTCCCGGCTTTTCCAACCTTTCCGCACTGGATCATATTACCAGGGGAGGAAAATTGGGTGACCTCGTGGCTTCGATGGGAACCTTGGACTTGGTGATACCGGATATTGATAGGTAAAATGTGCGAATGGCGAATTAGTGGGATGTAAATTAAGTGTATTATATGGATTAAAGAAGCCATTGGTGAATGTTTTCAGGATGATTTGAGTTTATTGGTATTGCTGCGTAGAATTGATGCTGTACAAGAGTGCAACGCAACAATAGCCTCGGAGAAGTAATACAGTCGGTAACCCAAATCACAAATCACAAACTATAACCTATAAACGACAAACTGTTATTAATTCATGTGGAGTTTTGCTGGCATATCGAATAGTATTGATCAATGGTTGAATGAATATTTCAATTCAACCTGGGTATTAATCATAGAAATGGTAATTGCCGGCTTATGCGTAATTGGGTTATTTGCTTTATTGGGATTAGTACTGGTGATCATGGAAAGGAAAGTATCTGCCTGGATTCAAATCCGCCTCGGGCCAAACCGCGTGGGTCCGAAGGGTATGCTTCAGTCGCTGGCAGATACCCTGAAATTATTAGTGAAAGAAGGGATGACACCGGGAGGAGCAGATAGATTCTTATTCAACCTGGCACCAATCATAGCTATGATAGTGGCCATGCTCCTGATGGCACCAATTGCTTTTGCAAAAGATTTTCAACTATGGAATCTCAACATAGGAGTATTATACGTATCCGCAATTTCTTCTATTTCCGTGATCAGTATATTAATGGCTGGATGGGCAAGTAATAATAAGTATTCATTACTCGGGGCAATGCGCAGCGGGGCACAGATCGTGAGTTATGAATTATCTGCTGGGTTATCGATCTTGTCGGTAGTGGTATTAACCGGTTCACTTAATCTGTCAGAAATCATCCGGTCGCAACAAAATGGCTGGTGGATATTTAAAGGGCATATTCCTGTTCTTATCTCATTTATTATTTTCCTTATTGCGGTAACGGCAGAAACAAACCGGGCACCGTTTGACCTGGCCGAAGCGGAATCGGAATTGACCGCCGGGTTTCATACCGAATATTCGGGGATGAAATTTGCCTTGTTCTTCCTGGCAGAGTATGTGAATGTTTTTATAGTATGCGCTATCGGGGCAATCTTGTTCCTCGGCGGTTGGATGCCATTTCATATTGGTAATTGGCAGGGATTTAATCACGTAATGGATTTTATTCCTTCCAGTATCTGGTTCTTTGGAAAAACATTTTTTCTCATATTTATCATTATGTGGTTCAGGTGGACTTTTCCGAGATTACGTATTGATCAGTTATTGAATTTGGAATGGAAATATTTATTGCCAATCAGTATGATAAACATATTATTGGTTACCGTGATGGCATTATTGGGATGGCATTTTTGAACCGGGAGTCGGTTTGCGGCAAACGAGAAACGAATAATATTAGCTCGTAAAAATATGCAATAATTAATGTTTCTAACCAACTATATAAAAGATGTATTGAGGGCGGTAAAGTCGCTGTTCATTGGCCTAAGGCGAACCGGCTATTATTTTACCCATCACAAAGAAATCATTACCCAACAATACCCGGATAATAAAGATACCCTTCATTTACCCGACCGTTTTAAAGGGGAAGTGGTGATGCCTCATAATGAAAACAATGAACACCGATGTACAGGTTGTACCGCTTGTGAACTGGCCTGCCCGAATGGGACTATTAAAGTGGTTACGAAATTTGATATTTCACCCGATGGAAAAAAGAAGAAAGCGATTGATAAACTGGTGTATCACCTGGAACTCTGTACGATGTGCAACCTGTGTATCATAGCTTGTCCATCTGATGCAATAGTGATGGCACAAACATTTGAACATAGTGTTTTTGACCGAAGTAAACTGACCAAAGTGCTAAATAATCCGGGATCAAAGATTATGGAAGGAGTGGAATAAGTCGGGAGTCTGCCGGCAAGGCAGGTCGGGAGTCTTATTAATATTAACTGTTCAAGATACCAAATGACTGGTTCAACGATTATATTTTATTTACTGGCTGCTATTACATTGGGCAGTGCATGGCTGGCGGTTACCACGCGGCAGATTTTTCGTGCCGCAATTTTTTTATTATTTACCCTCATGGGTATCGCCGGTTTTTATTTCTGGATGCAGTACGAATTCATCGCAGCTGTTCAGATTGTAATATATGTGGGCGGTATTGTCGTACTGATTATCTTTTCCATTTTTCTTACTCAACAGTCGGGGGAGGAACTCCCGAAACAGCAATTCAGTCGGAAACTATTTTCAGCAGTGGCCGCTTTTTGTGGGTTTGCCCTGATACTTACACAGATTATGCTTCATAATTTTTCTGTTTCACAGGGAGTAGCTAAAGAAGCAACTGTACGCAATATTGGTGAGCAACTATTGGATATAGACAACAGCGGCATGGCGCTTCCTTTTGAAGTAATAAGTATATTGTTATTGGCCGCGATGGTGGGATGCATTGTGATTGCGATGCGGAAACAGGAAAAAGAAATAGTGAATAGTGAAGAGTGAATGGACAATAAGGTACTCATCACGTTAAAAAATTACGCGCAGATCAGTTAAAAATGAACAATAAAATCAATGATAAAGGAAAGTTAGAAGTGTAATAGGCATGAGTATGAGAACCTGATATTACTGATTACCCCATTCACTATTCACTATTATGACACCAGGACTTTACCATATTTTGATTATCAGTACCGCCTTGTTTTTTATTGGCGTATATGGGTTTCTTACGCGAAAAAATCTGATCACCATTTTAATGAGTACGGAGCTTGTACTAAATAGTGTGAATTTAAATTTTATCGCATTCAATAAATATGTTTGGCCCGGTAAGCTCGACGGAATGTTTTTTGCCATTTTCATAATTGCTATTGCTGCGGCGGAAGTAGCGGTGGCAATTGCCATTATTATAAATTTATATCGTAGTCATAAATCGATTGATGTGGAGAATGCCGAGGAGATGAAATATTAGTCGTGAGTCGTGAGTCGTGAGTCAGGAGCCGGAAGCATCCCGTTTCCTCTATATGGTATCTGGCATCAAATATCCGATATCCATTATTAATATCTGCATCCACCAAAATCAACTGCATGTTTGAAACAGTTACCATATCACTTATAGTACTGCTGCCCCTCCTGGGATTTGTATTGCTTGGTTTATTTGGAAGAAGATATCTTAAACAGGTTGCCGGCGTTGCCGGTACCTTGCTGATGTTAGTGACTACACTTATTGCACTTTATACAGCTTACCATTTTTTCTTAGTTATTGGACCGGTAAATGGAGTCTACCAGGCCATCATGCCTCTCCGATTTACCTGGTTGGAATTCTCACCCGGTATGACTATTGACATGGGATTGTTACTGGATCCGATTTCCTGTATGATGCTGGTAGTGGTAACCGTAGTATCGCTGATGGTGCATATTTTCAGCCTGGCTTATATGAAAGGGGAAGAACGATTTCCAACTTATTTTGCGCACCTTTCCTTGTTTACCTTTTCCATGCTCGGCCTCGTACTTTCTACTAATATTTTCCAGATCTATATATTCTGGGAACTGGTGGGTGTTTCATCTTTCCTGCTTATTGGTTTCTATTACGACAAACCTTCTGCGGTGGCCGCCTGTAAAAAAGCTTTTATTGTTACCCGTTTTGCTGACCTGGGCTTCCTGGTGGGTATCCTGATTCTATCTTTCTATTCAGGAACACTTGATTTCAATACCCTTATTCAGCGGCTCACCTCCACCGATAGTAGTTTCTTTCAAACAGCTATTGGTGCATCTTTTATGGGCGTTTCTGCATTAACCTGGGGATTGGTACTGGTATTTATTGGTGGGGCCGGAAAGAGTGCCATGTTTCCATTGCATATCTGGTTGCCCGATGCTATGGAAGGTCCCACACCGGTATCCGCTTTGATACACGCTGCTACGATGGTAGTAGCCGGCGTTTATTTAGTGGCGAGGTTATTCCCCGTGTTTCATATGTCGCCACCCGCATTACAACTCGTTGCTTATGTTGGCGCTTTCTCCGCCTTGTTTGGTGCCATCATTGCCTGTACTCAAACCGATATTAAGAGAGTATTGGCCTATTCCACCATGTCGCAGATCGGATTTATGATGTTTGCATTGGGTGTATCAAAATATGGTGGCGAAGGGGGGTTAGGCTATACCGCTTCAATGTTCCATTTGTTTACGCATGCTATGTTTAAAGCGTTGCTCTTTTTAGGAGCTGGTTCTATAATTCATTATGTGCACAGTAATGAAATAAAGGATATGGGTGGATTAAGAAAATTGATGCCGGTTACGCATCTTACTTTCCTGGTTGGTTGTATGGCCATTTCAGGGGTTCCCTTTCTTTCCGGCTTTTTTAGTAAGGAAGAAATTTTGCTGGCTGCGTATGAGAACAATAAATCAATTTATTGGGTAGCGTTGATTACTTCGGGAATCACCGCATTTTATATGTTTCGCTTATACTTCAGTATTTTCTGGAATAAAGAATATCATCCATATCAATCCGCGAGCCACCAGGGAGAAGGAGGAATACTTATATTGCTTCCATTAATCGTATTGGCCATAGGGGCCGCGGCTTCAGGATATATTCCTTTCGGACACTATGTTTCTACTGATAGCAAGCCATTGGAAACAACCTTTCACCTACGTTTTTCTATTGCCCCGGTAGTTCTTGCCTTAGCAGGTATATTATTCGCGTGGTGGTTATACAAAAAACAGAATGCGAAGCCGGGTGCAATTGCTGCGGCCCTGGGAGGATTTTACCAAATAGCCTATCGCAAATTTTATATTGATGAATTGTATTTATTTATAACAAAAAAATTAGTGTTTAACCTCGTGGCTAAACCCGCGGCCTGGTTTGATAAGAATATTGTGGATGGGACAGTGAATATTTCTGGCTCTATAACTGAATGGATTGCTGAAAAAATAAAAAGGGTACAATCCGGCAAAGTCCAGGAATATGCCATGTATTTTTTAGTAGGGGTGGTGGGCCTGTTGTTGTTTTTTTTGTATGTCATGAAGTAGGGAGATGATTCTTTTTGTTTTTGTATCTGTTCAATGCAAAATCTAAAGCGTGGAATCTAAAATGTACAAGTGGAATCCAGATGATAGATGAACCGATTTGAGAGTATCGACCGGGTCATATAAAAGTTTTAAAAAAGAAGAATGAACCTTGTAGTACTTATATTAATTCCATTGCTAACGGCTTTGCTGGTCGCGCTGTCGCGAAATGCTTCGCAGGTACGTATGATTTCACTTACCGGATCGGTGGTGCAGCTAGTCGCCTCTTTATATCTATTGTTTAGTTACGAGGCAGAAAGAGCAGCGGGTAATTCTGAGCAAATGCTGTTTGTTTTCAAACAGGAATTGTTTCCTTCGATCGGAATAAATTTTCACATAGGCGTTGATGGCATTTCCATAGCGATGATCTTATTGACTGCCTTTGTAGTGCTGGCCGGCGTATTGGTTTCCTGGAAAGTAGAAAAGATGGTGAAGGAATTTTACCTTTTGCTTTTATTGTTGGCTGTAGGAGCCTATGGATTTTTTATTTCGCTGGATCTGTTTGTGCTGTTCTTCTTCCTGGAAGTCTCCGTTATTCCTAAATATTTATTAATTGGTATTTGGGGCAGCGGAAAGAAAGAATACAGCGCGAATAAACTGGCGCAGATTATGATGGGTGGATAGGCACTCATAATGGTTGGATTATTAGTCTTGTATTTTTCAGGAAAAGGACCGCATAGTTTCGATCTTATTGAATTAGCTACCATTGGTTTTTCCACGGAAAATCAATTGATTTTCTTTCCTCTATTATTTGTTGGATTTGGAGTATTCACTGCTTTATTTCCCTTTCATACCTGGGTCCCCGATGGTCACTCCTCGGCTCCTACAGCCGGTTCTATGTTTCTTGCGGGTATTTCAATGAAGCTGGGTGGTTATGGATGTTTACGGGTAGCTACTTATTTAATGCCGGAAGGTGCCAAGCAATATGCCACTATAATAATTGTATTAGCCTCCATCGCTATTTTATACGGAGCTTTTGCTACGCTCATGCAAAAGGATCTTAAGTATATGAATGCCTATTCTTCGATCAGTCATTGCGGTTTTGTGCTGCTGGGAATCGGTATGCTAACACAAACGGCCATGACCGGGGCCGTTATGCAAATGGTAAGCCACGGATTAATGACAGCTCTTTTCTTCGCTGTTATTGGAATTATGTACGAACGTACCCATACCAGGCAGATCAGTGAAATGGGAGGATTGATGAAAGTGATGCCTTTTACTATGACCATATTGTTTATTGCCGGTTTATGTTCGCTGGGATTGCCCGGCTTAAGTGGGTTTGTTGCAGAAATGACCATATTCATGGGTTCGTGGCAAAAGGAAGGAACATTTTACCGCATAGCTACCATTATATCCTGTATGTCGATCGTAGTGACAGCCGTTTACATTTTGAGAGCTATCGGTCAAACAGCTATGGGACCATTGAAAGAAAATTATAGCTCGTTAAAGGATGCTGACTGGAATGAGAGGTTGGCAGTAATAGTGCTGGTGACAGGTATCCTGGCCATTGGAGTGGCTCCGTTCTGGCTCAAAGACCTGCTGGCACCCGGCACGGAAATAATTATGAATAAGATAAGTAACAAGTAATAAATAATGAATACTAAACAAAGAATAACGAATCATGCAATAAGCCCCGGCTTTTTCATCATTCATCATTCCTTGCAAAACATTCTATATTCAAGGATATGCTGAATGAATTCCTGATAATAATGAGATCGGAGCTGGTGATTACTGTCATCATCTTCCTGCTATTGTTCCTGAAATTGGGAAAAGGGCTGAGCAACCAAACATTGCTTAACATTGTTTATGCATTTCTATTCATAAGTACTATCACTCCCTTTTTTGGGGAGCTGGAAGGAAGATTGTTTGCCGGATTGTTTGTTGCTACTCCCATGATTTTTTTCCAAAAAACATTACTAAGCGGGGGTGTGTTGCTGATTGCATTGCTAAACTACGACTGGTTAAAAAAACATGCGCACCTGCCGGAGTTTTTTGTGCTGTTATTATCAGCCTTGCTGGGCATGTTCCTGATGATCTCCAGCGGTAACCTGCTGATTTTTTATCTGGCGCTTGAATTGTCAACGATCCCTGTTGCTGCATTGGCCAACTTCGACCTGGACAAAAAAAGATCTTCGGAAGCAGCCATGAAGATGATTCTTTCCTCCGCTTTCTCTTCCGGAATATTGTTGTTTGGTATTTCATTGTTATATGGAGCTACCGGAACTATCCAGTTTGCTGATATGGCAGGTCATTTAACCGGAGGTGATGCATTGGAGTTAGTCGGCTTTATTTTATTTTTCACGGGGTTCGCCTTTAAACTATCAATTGTTCCCTTTCATTTATGGACAGCAGATGTATATGAAGGTGCACCGGTAGCCGTTACCTCTTTTCTTTCGGTAATTTCCAAGAGCTCCGTTGCCTTTATTTTTCTCACCGTTCTCTATAAAGTATTTCAGCCGCTGGGTCCGGTTATTTACCAGCTATTGGTTATTCTTTCCCTGGCTACCCTGGTTATCGGTAATCTTTTTGCATTACGTCAGACGAATCTCAAACGATTCCTTGCTTTTTCTTCCATCGCGCAGGTGGGATTTATTTTAGTAGGTATTTCGGGCGGTTCCTCTGCAGGAGCGATATCTGTAGTCTATTTTATACTTATCTATACATTTTCTAACCTGGCTGCATTTGGAGTAATAAGTATTATTTCGGAAGCAACCGGAAAGGAAACGATCGACGAATACAAAGGCTTGTATAAAAATAACAAGTTGCTGAGTTGGGTAATGGCCATCGCGCTGTTTTCATTGGCGGGTATTCCCCCGACGGCCGGTTTTTTTGGGAAACTATTTTTAATTATGGCGGGCGCGGCCAAGGGTCAAATTTGGTTTATTGTGGTGGTGGTACTCAACCTGGTTGTTTCATTATACTATTACCTGCGGGTAGTACGGGCTATTTTTATGGATACGAATGAAAGACCTATCGAATCCGTTACCGTGAATGGAATTCCAAAATTTGCATTAGTATTCTGCACGATAGCAATTATTATCATTGGACTAATAGGGTGGATATATGAACATATACAATCAATAAACTGATCAATTGAGGAGGGCATATCAGTAGTATATTTTACTATTTTCTTTTTTATGATTTGAACTTCGATCTTTATCAATCATGGCAATCAACAAGAATCACGAATTTGAAGAACTGAATGGCGTTAAATGCGGCATTGTAGAAAAGAATGTAACTCCGCAGCGCGTATCATTTTTGAAACAGTTGCTGGAAGACAACGGCTTTACGGTAGTGGTTGTTCCGACTCCGCCGCCCAAAGTGGCTCCTCCCGCGGCAACTAAGGAAGGAGAACCACCTGCTGCCCCTCCTCCAATGCCCGAAACATTTACGGTGGGGGTAACTGATTATACTTTTAATTCAACCAATGCCATTTTCGGACGAACACTCCGCACCCGGGATGGGCATATAGTAACACTGGCCTACTGGCAGCAGAAAGAAGCGGAAAGTAATGATGAAGTGCCGTACTATGAATTCAAAAAATAATACAGAAGGATAATTACTGACCTTACGTTCTCTTGTATGGAAGTAAGAAATCTATTTGATACAACCGCGTTCAACGAAATCAGTGAACGGATTATTAAACTTTCAGATCGCGCAAGGATGGGGTTAATAAATCAGGAAGTGCTGGCGCAGGTGTGTCAGACGGTTACTTTGAGTATCATCAAATATCAGGAAGATAGTCTGACCAACCTGTGCCGTGCTAATTCAAATACTGAAGTCAATCATAAATCGATGTAACCCTGGCACAGGTTGTCATACCTGCAGGCATCAAACAATACACCTACCAGGTAAACGGCATGAACATCTGTGCCAGCAACAAATTTTTTTACCAGGCTCACGCTTAAGCAGCCCTTTGCGGAGGCGGAAAATATTCTGATTCGCTAACCTGGTCAATAAATAATAAAGACCCATTTATTGGGTCTTTAAAGTACCGGAGAGCAGACTTGAACTGCCGACCTTCGGGTTATGAATCCGATGCTCTAACCAGCTGAGCTACCCCGGCATTTATTTAATACACCATCATCGTAAGGGCGGCAAAAATAGATAAATAGGCTTAAAATATGAAATCAATTACCCCCATGAAGGGGAAATTTACAATAAAATTGCTCTGTAATTCGACATGTTATAAGGCAGATACTGCTCTTGAATTTTTCTTCTTCATCTTCTCAAACAACCAATAACTTGCCTTGGTACTGAGGATACCAATACCGGCTCCGGTAATTACGTCGGTCAGCCAGTGCTTATTGTTATACATTCTTAAAACACCGGTTCCGGTGCTCATGGCATAGCCCGAAAACCTGAGGAAGGGAGAATGTCCGCGGTATTCCTGGGCCATAAACTCCGCGCCACTGAAAGCAGCTGCTGTGTGACCGGAAGGAAAAGAATTATACGCAGAACCATCGGGTCTCAACTGATGTGTAATTTTTTTTAGAGAGAAAACAGTACCGGCCATCAACAAAGTAGACATTCCTAATAAGATGGTTCTGTCTTTAAAGTTATGTTTGCCTTTTATACCAGAAGCGTTCAGAAGGTACACCGATGCGGCGGGAGCAAATTGCAGGTAGTTATCAATATTTGTATGAAATCTGTCGTTATGTTCCAGTATTTCCTCTCTAACTTCTTTATTGGCATTTTGTAATGCGTCCATTTCGAGGCTTACAAATCCATAAGCCACCATGCCAATTGGGAAACTGATATATTTTACCCGTAAGTAAGCAGGCTTATTAGGCAGTTTGCTTATTTTGACTTCCGATTTGGAAAGATTAAACTGTGCTCTTTGCAGCAATAAACTATCACTATTTTGAGCGTGTACAGTTTGAGAAAGTAATACCATACCTGTAAGCCAATAATATTTCATGGTAAGGGGCTTGTTTAGGAATTATTCAACCTTCTAACTTAAATATACTAATTTCTATTGCCCCGTTCCTTTTTTTATTATGGTATTTTATTGTTATTTTATTACGAGGTTGCAATTAAATCTTACCTGGGTTTATTGATAGTTCAGAGTTCTTTTCCTGCTACCCCTTCATACAAGGTTGATTTACTGTCGTGTTTTTTTTCAGGAAGGCAAATGAAAATTCAAAACCATCATTCTATCCGGCCGGGATACCTCAGCAATGCTTGTTCCAGGCAATCCATTGCAGCGTTTATAGACTCTACATTTAATACATAAGCCAGCCGCACCTCGTTTTTTCCCAATCCAACTGTTCCGTAAAAACCAGAGGCTGGTGCCAGCATTACCGTTTTTTTATTATGCGAAAATGATTCAAGTAACCATTGACAAAAAACATCACAATCATCAATTGGAAGGCGGGCGATGGCGTAAAAAGCACCCCCGGGGTTCGGGCAAAAAACTCCGGGCATTGAATTTAATCGTTTAACCAAAACATCCCTTCGTTGGAGGTATTCGCTTTTGGGTTTATCAAAATAATTATCTGGCAGATCAATCGCCGCTTCGCCCATTATTTGTGCCAAACCGGGTGGACTCAATCTTGCCTGTGCGAATTTCATTGCGGTATCGTATACCAGTTTATTCTTGGTAACGAAAGCGCCTATTCTGGCCCCACAGGCACTGTAGCGTTTGCTTATGGTATCCATTAATACCACGTTTTGTTCCAGTCCGGGTAAGTGTAGAGCGCTTACATACTCCCCATCATAACAAAACTCCCGGTAGGCTTCATCGCTGAAAAGATATAATTCGTGTTCTAAACAAATTATTTTCAACGCTTCCATTTCGGCCCGGCTATATAAATAACCGGTGGGGTTATTGGGACTGCAAATGATGATCGCTTTGGTTTTGGAAGTAATTACTTTTTTGAAATCTTCAATCGGGGGAAGAGCAAAGCCATTCTCGATATGCGAAGTGATAGGGACAACATTTACCCCAGCCGCACAGGCAAATCCATTGTAATTAGCATAAAAAGGTTCGGGAACAATTACTTCATCTCCCGGGTTCAGGCAACAGAAAAATCCAAACTGGATTGCTTCGGAGCCTCCAGTAGTAATCAGTATCTGATCGTAGGTTACTTCAATGCCTACTTTCTTATAGTACTGTACCAATTTACGACGGTAGCTTTCATTTCCGGCACTGTGGCTATACTCCAATACTTTAATATCGGCTTTTCGAACGGCCTCTAATATGGCAGGGGGTGTTTCAATATCAGGCTGGCCAATATTCAGATGATATACTTTGATACCTCTTTTTTTGGCTGCTTCTGCGAAAGGAACCAATTTGCGAATGGGAGACGGCGGCATTAATTCGCCGCGGTTACTGATTGTTAACATGGAACGAAGATAAAGGAATATGCAATTTTGAAGTAGCCCTGTTTTTGGTCTGGATTGGAATAAAAAAACCCTCCTGTACCATGACGGGAGGGCTGTATAAAACAATTTAGAAAAATTATCCTTTGGTGGGTGCTTTTGTTTTTTCGTATTTGGCAAATTCTTCTGCGCCCAATACTTCACCACTGATAGTTAAGGTAAGGTAACCATCTACACCCGCCAGCTTTACAGAAATAGTTTTATTAAATGGACCAGGTGCGGCTGCATTAAAACCTGCAGTAATCTTATCTGATTTTCCTTTGGCCACCGGTGCCTGGGGCCAAACCGGAGTAGTACAACCACAAGAAGCCTGGGCAGTTTCAATCACTACTATTTTATCACTATTGTTCAGGAAAGGAAAATCATGCGTAACAGGAGTTCCCTGTTTTATCTTTCCAAAATTGAAAGCTACATCTTTGAACTTTACATAATCCTCGGGTTTCTTGGCTACCGTAGCAGCTTCCTGGGAAAACATAGCAGCTGAAAACAGGGTTACAATAAATAATAAGGTCATTTTTTTCATGCGTATCAGTTTAAATAATTATTGATTGGATTGTTTTAATAATGAGATAGACGAATTTGCAGGCGCAGAGGTGGCAGCGGCCTTAAAAACTGTTCCTGAAATTTGAATAGTTTTTGTTTGGTTACCATTAAATATTACAGTCACGGTTTTTTGAAATGGCCCTTCACTCGCTGCATTGTACCCTACTTTTATTATGCTGGTTCCGCCGGGTTTAACAGGGTCTGTACTCCATTCCGGCGTAGTGCATCCGCAACTCGCCTGTACGTTTTCAATCCTCAGATCTTCAGTACCTGCATTGGAAACCTCAAATAAATGGGTAACCGGTCTGCCCTGCTGGATCTTTCCAAAATCATAACCCACCTGCTTGAGAACCAGCATTTCGGGGCTTGGTTTTTTTGTTTCTCCGGTTGTTTGGGCTTGCACGGCAACAGTAACAAATAACAGCAATATAGAAAATAAAGTCTTCATGACCAGGTATGCTTTAATCAATTTCAAAAGTACATTTTTAACGTTGGAAAAGCCAACTAATTTCCCCCCTAATCACATTTTTTTAACACGGAGAGCAAATGGGTGTTAGTATCCCTATTTTTGCCTTATGGAATTCTCCTCCACCAATGAAATAGTATCTGGCGAAAAATTGTCATTTGACCGCTTTCGCAGTGAAGTACTTAATGATTACAGCATTGCCTGTCAAAGCCGTGAAGCAAGTCTTCTTGGCCGTAAGGAAGTCCTCACCGGCAAGGCTAAATTTGGCATATTTGGAGATGGGAAAGAAGTAGCGCAGGTGGCTGCTGCCAAATTTTTTAAACCCGGCGATTTTTTGTCGGGTTATTACCGCGATCAAACCCTTGCTTTTGCTACTGATGTAGCCACAGTGGAAGAATTTTTTTCACAATTGTACGCCGATCCCGATCCGGCTAATGAACCGCACAGTGCGGGGCGCCAGATGAATTCACATTTTGCTTCTCCGTTTGTAAATGAAAAGGGTGAATGGCTCGACCTGGTGAATCGCAAAAACATTGCTTCGGGCATGGCCCCTACTGCCGCGCAAATGCCCCGTTCAATTGGGCTGGCACTTGCTTCAAAATTATTTCGAAACGAAAAAGGATACCGTCAATTTCCTGAGCTAAGTAATAATGGTAATGAGGTTTGTTTTTGCACTATAGGAGATGCCTCTACCTCCGAAGGTCATTTTTGGGAAACTATAAATGCCGCCGGCGTTATGCAGGTACCCATTGCATTTTTTGTATGGGATGATGGGTACGGTATTTCCGTTCCCACAAAAGTGCAAACGACCAAAGGATCTATTTCGGAAGCCATGAAAGGAATGCAGAAAAAAGAAGATTCGAATGGGATTGAAATTTATAAAGTGAAAGCTTGGGATTATGCCGGTATGTGCGAAGTGTTTGAAGCCGGCATTCAAAAGATTCGCGATACCCATACCCCCGCATTATTTCATGTGGAAGAAGTAACCCAGCCACAAGGTCATTCGACTTCGGGAAGCCATGAAAGATATAAAACCCCGGAGCGCCTGGCTTGGGAGCGGGAGTGGGATGGTAATAAAAAAATGCGGGAATGGATACTTGAGAATGAATTGGCTAGTGAGGAAGAATTAAATGACATTGAAGTAGCTTCCAAAGAAAAAGTGCGCAATGGTAAGCAAATGGCATGGGAAAAATTTTGGATACCTGTTAAAGAACAGGTGGCATTCAGCGTTCAATTATTTGATACACTCATAAACAACGGCGCAGATGTTAATGGAGAAATCAATAAAATAAAGATAAATCTCCTGGCTCATCGTGAGCCGATGCGAAAGGATGTATTGGTTGCTTTGCACCATGCCTGTGAAGCAACAGATGCTGCTCAAGCGGCCCCTGTAAGAAATTATTTTGAAAAATTAAAAAACGAGGGAACTAATTATTACGGATCTCATTTGTATAGCGAATCACCTAACAGTCCTCTACTTATTACGGGAACAGAAGTTCAATACAGTGATGATGCCCCAACCATTAATGGCTATGAAATTTTGAACCGCTATTTTGATGCACTTTTTACCAGTAATAAGAAAGTAGTAGCTTTTGGAGAAGATGTAGGAATGATTGGTGACGTAAACCAGGGGTTTTCCGGTTTGCAGGCCAAACATGGGGAATACCGCATTTTTGACTGCGGCATTCGCGAATTAACTATCATGGGACAGGGAATTGGTCTTGCCATGCGCGGCTTACGGCCCATAGCCGAAATTCAATACATCGATTATCTTATATATGGATTGCAGCCATTAACTGATGATGCCGCCACCTTACATTGGCGCAGCCAGGGAAGACAAAGTGCCCCGTTGATCGTTCGTACAAGAGGTCATCGACTGGAGGGTATCTGGCATAGTGGTTCGCCCATGGGTTTAATGTTAAACTCGCTTCGAGGATTTCATATTGGGGTACCAAGAAATATGGTACAGGCAGTGGGGTTATACAATACCATCCTTTCGGGCAATGATCCGGCCATTATCGTAGAATGTTTAAATGGTTATCGGTTAAAGGAAAAGTTACCTGCCAATTTATTAGAGTACAAAGTGCCGCTTGGTGTGCCGGAGGTGATCCGCGAAGGAACAGATGTTACCATTGTTTCTTATGGATCTACTCTGCGTATTATCCAGGAAGCGGCCGAAGTCTTGCAAAATGCCAGTATCAATTGTGAAATTATGGATGTGCAAACTTTGCTGCCATTCGATATTCACTATACTATTCTTGCATCTTTAAAGAAAACCAACCGCATTGTTTTTATAGATGAAGATGTTCCGGGTGGGGCCACCGCTTACATGTACAATAAAGTAATGGAAGAGCAGGGTGGTTATCGTTGGCTGGATGTGGCACCCCGTACTATTACCGGAAAAGCGCATAGGCCGAGTTATGGCAGCGATGGAGATTATTTCAGCAAACCCAATGTGGAACAGATTGTTGATGTAATCAGGGAAATGATGAGAGAATAATAGTTTGTGGTTGCTGAATATCTAAAAAATGCTTTATTTGATGCCGCTTGCCCTTACTCAAACTCTCACAGCTTACGAAATACAAACTACAAACCATAAACTGCAAAATACAAACTGCCAAACTTCATAATGAAACTCACCCTATACCAAATCGACGCATTCACCAATAAACTCTTTGGCGGAAATCCGGCAGCGGTCATTCCGATAAAAAAATGGCTGAGTACCGAATTGATGCAACAGCTGGCCTTGGAAAATAATCTCAGTGAAACAGTGTTTTTTGTGCCTTCCGAAAAAAATGGAGTGGATTATGATATCCGGTGGTTCACCCCGGCGGTTGAAATTAATTTATGTGGTCACGCTACGCTGGCATCTGCCTATGTAATATTTACTATTCTTAAGAAAAAGAAAAAGTCGATAATTTTTAGCTGCCAGAGCGGGTTATTAAAAGTTACCCGTAAAAAAGATCATATCGAAATGGAGTTTCCCAGCTGGGTGCCTGAGTTAATTACTGAATATCCTTCTAATTTGTCAGCCGCACTGGGAGGAGTTGATATAGTAGCCGTTTATAAGAACCGTGATTTACTGGTTGAGCTAGCCAATGAGGCCGCGGTAAAAAAATGTTCCCCCGATTTTACCCTGCTGAAAGCAACAGGAGAAAAAATAATTATTACCGCTCCAGGCAAAGATTGTGATTTTGTTTCCCGTTTTTTTGCACCAGCCGCGGGGGTGGATGAAGACCCGGTAACCGGTTCGGCACATTCCCAATTGATCCCCTTCTGGAGTAATAAATTAGGAAAGAAAAAAATGAAGGCGAAACAACTAAGTTTCCGTGGTGGAGAAATAGGTTGCGAACAATTGAATGAGAAAAGGGTTCTTATGTTGGGTCAATGTGTGTTTTATATGAAAGGCGAAATAAAATTGTAATCTGTAATTCATGTTATCAGCCGAAGAAAAAAGATTTGTGCGTTATTGGGAAGACCAACGTAAAGACGGAAAGCGATCCTACTTCGTATTGTACATTATTTCAGGAACCATAGTCACCTCCCTTATTGTATCATTTGTGGCAGCGATGCTATTTTCTTTTTCTATGCCAGAAAGACCCTGGATAATTCCAATTGTAAGTTTTGTTATAACTACAGCGCTTACCATCTATAGCTGGCAAAAAAATGAACGACGTTTAAAACACCTCATTAAGCGGGAAATAGAAGATGGTCAACTGCTGGATGAGTTATCCTCAAACGGGAAATTGATTTAGTGCTCCTTCCTGTTCATTCCTTTTCTTAAACGGTTGTCTTTCTGGCAAAATAAACGGTTTATAAATGATTTACTTACTGGTTTTAGCCTTCCGTGCTACCATCCACTCATTCTTTCCTGTTAATCAATAATTCTGCTGTACGCAGGTATTAGAATATATTATTTTTAATTAGCCTGTTGCTAAAGACCTGCTCCGCCTGCAGGAATACCAATGAAACACCTTATTTGCATTCATCCCTTGGCAGCTTCTTATGATTTTCTGGTTAGTTAAAGAGGTGAGCAAAGGATGCTGTTATTGATTAGGATCACCAGTTCTAAGTCAAATTAATCTAACTGACATGAATCTGAAACGCTTCCTTTTTTTAGCCGCCTATTCTTTAATGGGGCTTTGTCTAGTTGCGCAAAATGTAGGGATAGGTACAGGAACACCAAACGCTAGCGCAAAGCTAGATATCACCAGTACCAATAGTGGTTTATTGCCTCCCCGCATGACAACAGCCCAACGGTATTCAATTGTGAATCCTGTTCCCGGGTTAATGATTTTTAATACCACCACGCAGTCTATTGAAATATATACCCAATTTGGTTGGAGTAAACTGAAAACAGAAATCCCCGGAGCAAACAAAATAATTGGGGGTAATGGAATAGAACAACCAAAGAAAATCCGCAACATAACGAGCGGTGGGTATATGGTTATTGGGTCTGCAGGTTCATCAGCAAATGGAGATGTTTCCAATACTAGTCATGGCGGAAATGATTTCTGGATGGTGGAACTGGATCATTATGGAAATATCGAAAATGACAGGCTGTTGGGAGGCAATGGGGATGAAAATGCCAATGATATTCAGCAAACTTCAGATGGCGGAAATATCATAGTGGGTTATTCCACTTCATCAGCCAATGGAGATGTTGCAGGTACCAATCATGGACTAAAGGATTACTGGATTGTGAAGACAGACGGACCGGGAGACATCATATGGACCCGATTATTGGGGGGAGATGATAATGATGAAGCCGTTAGTGTTCAGCAAACATCCGACGGTGGATATATTGTGGGAGGCATTTCTTCTTCCTCTGCAAACGGCGATGTTACTGCCACCAATCATGGATCTTCTGATTTCTGGATCATTAAACTGGATGTATCGGGAAATATTGTCTGGAATCAACTATTAGGAGGAAATGCTCTTGAAACTTTTTTTGGTTTACAGCAAACTTCAGATGGTGGTTATATACTAACAGGATCTTCGTCTTCTTCAGCCAATGGCAATGTTACCGGAACAAACCACGGGCGTGCTGACCTTTGGGTAGTAAAATTAGATGGTTCAGGAAATATTGTCTGGAATAAATTACTGGGTGGAGGTTTCTCAGAATCAGGTTATAGTATTCAGCAAACATCTGATGGGGGGTATATAGTGGCAGGGTTTTCGGGTTCTTCCGGCAATGGGGATGTTACTCCTATTAATCATGGAACTTCCAACATGAGCTTCGAAAGCTATGATTACTGGGTTGTTAAATTAAATAGCTCAGGGAATATTGTGTGGAATAAATTATTAGGGGGTAGTAACATAGATGTTGCCTATAGCATTCAGCAAACAACAGACGGAGGATATATTATAGCAGGCATTGCAACCTCTTCCCTTAACGGGGATGTTAGTTACACCAACCATGGGCTCGAGGATTACTGGATCGTAAAATTAGATGCTACTGGAAATATCATCTGGAATAAATTATATGGTGGAAATAATTCTGAATACGCGTATAGTGTTCGACAAACACCAGATGGTTTATATATTATAGCCGGGTATTCTAATTCTTCCGTCAACGGAGACGTTACCCCCATTAATCATGGGACTTATGATTATTGGATAATAAGGCTGGATGCCAATGGGAATATTTTTTAAAATGAAACTGCAATTTGAAAACAGGAAAAAATGAATTTATGAAAAAAGGTATATTACTTTCTTATATTATTGCCGGAGTTTATGGTATTTCATTTTCTCAAAACATTGGTATTGGTACCAATTCACCCATAGAAAAATTACATGTAGCTGGCAATATAAAAGCAGATACCATAAAACCCAATGCCTTAAAACTTATACCCAATGCCGGTGTGGGAAAAATTTTAATCAGTGATTCGATGGGTAATGCAAACTGGCAAACTATCTCACCGGGCACCATCAGCGGAAATATAGGTTATGGGGTATGGGGCAATTGCGATGCAAATGGAAATGTTAGTGAATACTCACCATTAGTAGACCCAACTGCTGAATTTGGCGATTATTTCGGATACAGCGTAGCTGTTTCGGGCAATTATAGCATTGCAGGTGCGCCTTTTGATGATGTAGGCGGCAATAATAACCAGGGGTCTGCCAGCATTTTCCAGTTTAATGGAACCGGCTGGGTCCTCATGCAGAAATTAATCGATGCTACAGGTTCTGCCAATGACCAATTTGGTATCAGCGTTTCAATATCCGGTAACTATGCCATTGTCGGCGCCTGGCAGGATGCCATTGGCCCAAATACAAACCAGGGGTCCGTTAGCATTTACCAGTTTAATGGTGCAAGCTGGGTTCTCATGCAAAAAATAACCGATGCTGTCGGTGGCCCGGATAAATCATTTGGATGCAGTGTATCTATTTCCGGCAATCGTGCAATAGTGGGTGCATTTATTGAAACCGTTGGCGCCAATGCCTTTCAAGGTTCTGCCAGTATTTATCAATTCAATGGAGCGGCATGGGTACTCATGCAGAAGATCACTGATGCAGCAGGAGTAGCTTTTGACCGGTTGGGTTATAGTGTATCTATTTCTGGAAATTATGTCATCATTGGAGCACCTGGTTGCGATTTTTCGTCCATATATACTGATATCGGCGCTGCTCTTATTTTTCAGTATAATGGAAGTAGTTGGGTGCTCATGCAAAAGATAATAAATAGCAGCTATGGTTTCACAGGCGACTGGTTTGGTGTGAGTGTATCTCTTGACGGCAACTACGCTATTGTTGGTGCTTACCAGTCAGGTAGAGCGCAGGATAATAATGAGGACCAGGGAGCTGCGTCAATCTACCGGTACGATGGCAGCGGTTGGGTATTACTGCAACAATTGACTAACTCAGATGGAAAACCCTTCGACAAGTTTGGCAACAGTGTTTCCCTTTCTGGCGATTACGCTATAGTAGGAATATATAATCATGATGCAGGTACCAACACTGCACAAGCAGATGTAGGAGCAGCCGCAATCTACAGAAGAATGGGAGCTACTTGGCAACGGATACAATACCTCACCGATCCGGGTGCCAATACAAATGATTGGTTTGGTTTTGCTGTAGCTATCGACGGGGCTTCTAAACGCTTTGCCAGCGGGGCTTTTCAGTATGGAAACAGTAGTGGAAAAGTTGTAATGGGAAAAATAAGCTATTGAAAACAGGAAACCATAACGAAATCTATAAACAGGAAGTCATGAAAAAAATAAGATGTATTTATTATATACTGTTTCTTTTTGCCCAGGTTGGATTCCCCCGATATTCAATTTCACAAAATACAGGTATTGGAACTACAACGCCTGCAGAAAAACTTCATGTAGCTGGCAATTTAAAAGCCGATACCTTGAAGCCAAATGTGTTAACACTTACCGCCAATGCAGCCACCACAAAAATTCTAACCAGTGATGCAGCAGGCAATGCAAGTTGGCAAACAAACACACTTTCAGCCACAGGCTCGGTGGGTTTTGGAAACTGGGGTGATTGTGCTGCCAACGCCAATATCAGCGAATACAATCCTGTGTTTGCAGAACCGAATGCCGGAGCATTTGGAGAAAGTTTATCTATGTCTGGCAATTTTTCGATCGTAGGCGACCGGTATGATCTTGTTGGTTCAAATGTTAATCAGGGCTCTGCCAGCATTTATCAATTCAATGGAACTACGTGGCAGTTTATGCAGAAACTAACCGATGCAACAGGATCAAGTGATGATCAGTTCGGTAAGAGTGTATTTATTTCGGGCAACTATGTTATTGTTGGTGCTTACCTCGATGATGTGGCTGCTAATATAGACCAGGGGTCCTGCAGCATTTATCAATTCAATGGAACTAATTGGGTGTTGATGCAGAAGATAACGGACCCTACTGGAACTGCACAGGTGCAGTTTGGGTGGAGTGTGTCACTTTCGGGAAATTATGCGCTGGTAGGCGCCTGCAAGTTCGGCTTAACCGGTATTGGGTCTGCAAACGTTTTTCAGTTAAGCGGTGGTAATTGGATATTCCTGCAAAAATTGATTGACCCCACCGCTGCTTCTGGTGATTTTTCGGCAAACAGTGTTTCTGTTTCGGGCAATAAAGCTGTTGTTGGTGTTGAGCGAGGTAAAGTAGGAACCAATAATTATCAGGGTTATGTAAATCTCTATGAACTGATTGGGGGAATATGGTTGTTTAAACAAAAGGTCACAGATCCTACCGGTTCAGGCAGTGATTATTTTGGAAATAGTGTGTCCCTTTCCGGGGATTATCTTATAGTTGGAGATGAAGCTGATAACATAGGAACGAATTCCTCACAGGGCTCAGCCAGTATTTATTTTTATAATGGCACTACATGGGTATGGATTCAAAAGTTAGCCGATCTAACGGGAGAAGCGAATGACTTTTTTGGTCATAGTGTTTCCATGTCGGGCAACTATTCCCTGGTTGGAGCTAATCGGGATAATCCGAGTCCATATGGTTCACAAGGTTCAGCAACTATCTATCAACGGGTGGGGCTCGGTTGGTCAAAATTGCAATATGTAACACAGCATACAGAAAGTTCGATTGGACTATTCGGCACCGCAACGGCTATCGATGCCGCAACAAAACGGTTTGTCATTGGGTTTAAAGCGGGTAATGGCAAAGCCATTTTTGGAAAAATAAATTAATTGTTATGAAAAATGTTTTCATGCTTTTTTCTTATTTATTTGCCTTAGTCTATTCATCTTTTTCCCAAAATATAGGTATTGGTACTACTACGCCTTTGGCCAAACTGCATATAAAAGGTACCGCCGGTACATCTCAATTAGTGATAGATGCTAACAGTATCCAGAGCAATGCCCAACCACTTATTAAACTTCGTACCAGCAGTGGCACCGAACTTCTGCATATTCATTCTGATGATTCCACCAACACATTCATTGGGTTAAATACCGGAAGAATAAATAATGCCTTACTGAATGGACTTAATAATACTTTTACCGGCAGCTATTCTGGTTATTCTAACACCTGGGGTAACTCCAATACAGCAACCGGCTCCAATACTCTTAGGTTTAATACCACCGGGTACAATAATACCGCAACAGGTAGAGATGCACTTTATTTCAATACTTCGGGTGGAAATAATTCCGCTTATGGTTCATCCACTCTTCGTTTAAATAGTACCGCAAATCAAAATACAGCTGCCGGTGGTAATGCCCTTTATAATAACTCAACCGGTAATTACAATACAGCTACTGGGTCTTCTGTTCTTATTGGGAATATGACGGGTAATTACAATACGGCTAATGGTTCATCAGCACTCAACAATAATACTTCCGGTAGTTTTAATACTGCCAGCGGTTATACTGCACTTTCCACTAATAATGCAAGTAGTAACACCAGCATAGGTGCTAATTCACTTTATAACAATTCCACCGGAATTTATAATACAGCCTCCGGATACGAGGCCCTAAAGGGCAATACCACTGGTAATTATAATACAGCAACTGGTATGGAAGCACTTTATAAAAACCCCTTGGGAATAGGTAATACGGTTAATGGATTTGAAGCTTTTTATTCATTTAATGGGAATGCTGGAGATTTTAATACTGGTGTTGGGTCTTACACTCTCGGTAATGTCCTTACATCTTCCTATAACACAACTCTGGGTAGTGGTGCAGGTAGTGGGTCCAATTTTTTAATGGGTTGGAATAACACTTTGATTGGTGCAAACACAAAAGCAAATGCTCCAGGAATATTTAATTCCATCGCCCTGGGCGAATCAGCTTTATCCTCAGCTAATAACCAGGCGCGGATTGGAAATTCATTTATTACTTCTATCGGCGGATATGTTGGCTGGTCAAATATTTCCGATGGCAGGGTAAAGAAGAATATTTCAGAGAATGTACCAGGGCTTGCATTCATTAATATGCTTAAGCCGTTGAATTATAACCTGGACCTGGAAGTAGTTGACAGAATAATACAGCGACCCGCCAAAAAAGATAAGGATGGAAATAGTATTATGACTATGCCATTTGAAACAGCTGCCCGAATACAAAAGGAACAAATTGTTTATTCCGGTTTTATTGCCCAGGATGTGGAAAAAGCTGCAAAAGAATTGAGCTACTATTTTAGTGGCGTTGATGCTGCAAAAAATGATAACGACTTATATGGCCTGCGTTATGCCGAGTTTGTGGTGCCCCTGGTAAAAGCAGCACAGGAACTTTCAAAACAAAAAGATGATTTAATAAAACAAAATCAGGAACTGCTGAAACGGATTGAAAAACTTGAATATATTCTCACATCAAAAAATAAGACGCTATGAAAAATATACTACTGCTTTTATATTTGTTGGTAATCAATATAAGTTTTTTATTTTGCCAAAACGTGGGCATTGGTACCACCACTCCTGCGGCTAAACTGCATATCAAGGGTTCTGCGGATATTACTCAGTTTACAATAGATGCCCATAGCACACAAAGCAATACACAGCCCCTTATTAAACTTCGTACAAGCAGTGGCCTTGAACTACTGGATATTCATTCTGATGATACCAGTAATACATTTATTGGTTTAAAAGCCGGAAGGGTAAATAATGCCTTACTCAATGGACTTAATAATACTTTTACCGGCAGTTATGCAGGCTATTCCAACACCACTGGTAACTCTAATACAGCTAGTGGCACTAACGCTCTTAGGTCTAATACCAGCAGCAGCAACAATACGGCCATTGGAAGAGATGCCCTTTATTTCAATACTTTTGGCAGTGGCAATTCCGCCTATGGTTATGGTGCACTTGGGCTGAACACCTCAGGATCTAGTAATACAGCTATTGGTTCGTTAGCACTTTTTTCCAACCAAAACGGTACTCTTAACACCGCTACTGGTTCATCAGCTCTATTGCGTAATAGTTCTGGTAATTACAATACTGCGAGTGGTTCAGACGCACTAAATAATAATATCGCTGGTGAATCAAATACTGCAACGGGTTACCAGGCCCTTTTTTCCAATAACGGAAGTAAAAACACCGGTATAGGAGCACAGGCGTTATATTCCAATTCAACGGGAATTAATAATACAGCTTCGGGATACATTGCACTTTTTCGCAATACCACTGGTGGGTATAATGCAGCCACTGGCATGGAAGCACTGTATAGTAATACCTCGGGAATAGGTAATACTGCGAATGGGTTTGAATCCCTTTTTTCTAACACTACCGGGAATCAAAATACGGCAGTTGGTTATAACACGCTCGCCGATGCCATTTCTTCTTCCTATAATACGGTCCTGGGTAGTAATGCCGGCTCCGGTACTATTTATTTTATGGGTTGGAATAACACCTTGATTGGTGCCAACTCAATAGCAAATGCTTCAGATATATATAATACAATTGCCCTGGGCGTGTCGGTAATAACTACAGCTAGTAACCAGGCCCGTATCGGAAATTCATCTACTACTTCTATCGGCGGTTATGCTGGCTGGACAAATATTTCTGATGGCAGGATAAAGAAAAATATCTCGGATAATGTGCCAGGACTGTCGTTCATTAATATGCTTAAACCGGTTACTTATAACCTGGACCTGGATGCAGTTGACAGAATAATTCAAGCTCCTGGAAGAAAGAATAAAGACGGAAGCAGTATTCCTGCTATGCAGTTTGAAACAGACGCACGTAAACAAAAGGAGCAAATTGTTTACACCGGCTTTGTTGCACAGGATGTGGAAAAAGCAGCTAAAGAACTGGGCTACGATTTTAGTGGAGTAGATGCAGCGAAGAATGATAAAGACTTATATGGACTGCGGTATGCCGAGTTTGTAGTACCATTGGTTAAAGCAGTACAGGAACTTTCAAAACAAAATGATGAATTGAAAAAACAGCAGGAAGACCTGCTGAAGCGGATTGAAAAACTTGAATCGCTTCTTAATCCAATAAAATAAAGGGATATGAAAAAAATTGTAATGCTTATTAATGTGCAGCTGTTTACTACAGTTTTTTTATTTTCTCAAAACATAGGCATTGGTACCAATAATCCCCATGTTTCAGCACAACTGGATATAACCAGTACCACCAGGGGAGTACTCATTCCCCGGATGACATTTGTACAGCGCCAGGCCATTGCTTCACCGGCCAATGGTTTGCTGGTATACCAGGAGGATGTAGCTGACAGTAGCTTTTACTGGTACAATGGATTGGTATGGATAAAACTGCAAAGTGCAAAAAGCGGATGGAACCTGGTAGGCAACTCAGGTACTAATGCTTCAACCAATTATATAGGGACTGCCGATAATCAAGCTTTAAGTTTCTGGCAGAATAATAAATGGATGGGGAGATGGAACACGGCAACAGCCAATTATTTTATCGGTGCCGGCGCAGGGGAAAGCAATATTTCCGGTATCAATAATACGGTAATCGGGGACTCTGCCGCTTTTAATACAACGGCTGCTAACCATAACGTGTTAATGGGAAAAAATGCCGGTGTTGGTAATACAGGATCCTGGACAACAAAAATTGGCATTGATGCAGGTCGCCGTAATCAGGCTGATGGGAGTGTGTTTATAGGTTCTGCCGCAGGTATGAAAAATACGTCTGGTTTTAGAAACACTTTTGTGGGCGATAATGCCGGAAGAGATGACAGCACCGGAGTAGAAAATTCTTTTTTTGGAAGCTTTGCCGGGCAAAACAGCAGTAGTGGCTATAACGCTTTTTTTGGTTCTAAAAGTGGATTCAATCACCGGTCAGGTTTTTCTAATTCTTTTTTTGGTGCCTACAGTGGATTATCAAACAATAATGGCGGTGGCAATTGCTTTTTTGGCTACCTGGCTGGGGCGTTCAACAATTTTGGAAGCGACAATATTTTCATCGGTCAAAGAGCAGGATTTAACAATACCAGCGCAAATGGAAATATTGCCATCGGGCATGCGGCAGGGTATAGCTTTACCACCGGTACTCCATCACTCAATGTGGCTATTGGAGACAGTTCCGCATTTTCCAATACGGCAATTTATAATACATTTGTCGGTGGCTGGTCTGGCAGAAAAAATACTTCCGGAGCATTAATACGGCATTAGGAACCCGATCGCTTTATTTGAATACAACCGGTACCAGCAACATTGCGCTGGGTGGCGATGCATTTTATTCAAATGTGTCAGGAGAGGGCAATACTGCCTACGGATATGGCGTATTGCAACTAAATACTTCAGGTAATTATAATACAGCAAGTGGAAATGCAGCATTGTCATCAAATACTGCAGGTAACAATAATACGGCAAGTGGATTTTTAGCACTTTCAACAAACACTTCAGGATATAGTAATGTGGCTATTGGTACCCATGCATTAAAATTAAATACAGACCGCAGCAACCTGGTCGCCGTTGGTGATTCTGCTTTATATAATAATGGTACGGGGGCTGCTTCCAGCCTGGATGCTATAAACAATGTGGCTGTTGGCTCTAAAGCCCTTTTTTCAAATAATTCTGGTAATACTAATACCGGCATCGGTTCGTATGCTTTATTTTACAATACTGCGGGAATGGAAAATACGGCTGTGGGTAACGCTTCTTTATTTTTTAATACCACCGGAAATAAGAATACGGGTGTTGGCGCTTATGCTTTATACAACAACACAACCGGCGCAGAAAATGCACCAACACTAACGGAAATTATAATACGGCAAGTGGGTTTGAAGCATAGTATCTTAATAGTAGCGGTAATGCCAACACGGCTACCGGCTGGAACTCTCTCTGGTTAAACAATATGGGAAGTTTTAATACTGCTTATGGTTTTGAGGCTCTTAAAAATAATAGTAGCGGAGGTTTAAATACAGCTACCGGTACCCATTCAATGTTCGTTAATAGCAGCGGCGGGCAGAATACTGCCAATGGATATGATACTCTTTTTAATAACACCAATGGGGCCAATAATACTGCTGTAGGTTATGGAGCACTTGCATTTAATACAGTCGGAAATGGCAATACCGCTATTGGCGCCAGTTCACTTTCTTCCAATACAACCGGTACCAACAATACCGTTGTTGGAAGTAATGCAAATGTATCTGCCGGGTCTTTTGTTAATGCTACGGCAATTGGCTCTGGGGCCATTGTAAACGCCAGTAATAAAGTTCGTATTGGTTCTGCTGCAGTAACTGTAATTGAGGGACAGGTTGCCTTCACATTTCCCTCTGATGGAAGATTTAAAACAGCCATTACCGAATCGGTAAAAGGCCTTGATTTTATTATGAAGCTGCGTCCGGTACTGTATAATTTTCAAACAGAAAAATATGATAGATTTATAAATGGAGAAGAAAATAAAAATATAAAGGCTGCTGATACCATCGATTATACTGAATCAGAAAAAATAAGGCACAGCGGATTTATTGCACAGGAAGTGGAATTGGCAGCCAAAGCAACAGGTTATGATTTTGATGGTATAGTTATTCCAAAAAATAACAAGGAAGCTTATGGACTTTCTTATTCTCAGTTTGTGGTGCCATTGGTTAAAGCAGTACAGGAGCAGCAACTGATAATAAATAAACAGCAAACCCAGATAAATGATTTGCTCAAGAAGTTGGAATTGCTTGAAAAAAAGTAACCGGAAAGCAAGAACACTAATTAGTCTAAAAATTTTTCCTTCCATTCGGGTTTAGGTACCCAGCAGGCTTCTTTTTTACCAAACCATTTATAACGATTTCGCGAAATCCAATCATACACCGCATCCCGGATAAATTTGGGGACAATTATGAACGCGTACAATAAACTCCAGCCGCCCCCCAAATGTTTCAGCATACGTAAGGCACCGGAGGATTTGCTGTACAAGGTTTCTTCTTCCAGTAACATAAAAGAGTGAAAAGTATCAGTCGACAAATTATACTTCTTCAGTGCGCTTTGCCCATAATTTCCCTGCAAGGAACCGAACAGGAACTGGTTCTTATTATCCCTCTTCAAAATAAATTGAACGCTGGTGCTGCAGAGGTTGCAGACGCCGTCGAATAAGACAATTTTTTTATGATCAGGCATAATACAAAGATAGGTGGGTATTTAATGGGATCATGATTGCCTGATTTGGGTCCGGGGCATTACCTTGGAATAGACTCCTTTATAGTATCATCGGAAAAGAAGCAGTAACCAACCAAAAAGCCAAAGGTCCTTCGCTGGTATGGTATCTTATATGGCTGAAAATAAAAACCCTGGCTATATTATTTTGCCACAGAGGCTTCAGATTTTCACAGAAAATTGATAGTATCTGTGATTATCCGGGCATTCCGTGGCCATCGTCAAATCGTTCTAAAGAATAACCCCCAGCTTTCAGTTTTTTGATTTTCCTGCTGTTCAATTTAAAAAATTACTCTCCCAATAACTACCAGGATATAAAAATATCGGTGGGCAACTTTAATTCTATAAATCGACCTTTATTTTTGAATTCTGCCGTACCTTACATTAATAATTCCTTATCGTGTAACACCAACGGCTGCCTCTGAAATGTTTTACCCAAAAATCATGGTCATGAAATATTTCCTGTTATTTTTTATCCCGCTCTTAACCGCCTCTTATACGGAGGCACAGCTACTCAAAAAATTAAAAGACAAAGTAAACCAGGCGGTCGATAAGACCATTGATAAAAAAGTGCCTGACGCCGGGGGAAATAAATCCCCGGAAGGAACGAATCAACCGACATCAGGAGGCGCGGGAAAACCATCTAATACAAAGGGAGGTGGGCTTTCTAACAGCACGCCCCCGGATGTTAATCAGCAAATGTCAGATGCCGAAAAATCGCACGAACAGGGCAATTACAGCGATGCCCGTTATTCCATTCAGCAAGCCCTGGTTGGAATAGAAATTCAATTGGGCAGGCAGATTCTGGCCTCACTACCCGCTGAGGTAAATGGAATGACCAAGGACACTACCAAAAATGTTGTGTCGAGCAACCAATGGGGATGGAGTAATCTGACTATTCAAACCGTATACAGCCAGCAACCCGATAAGCAGATGACGATCAGTATTGGCAATAATTCTATTTACGCTGGAATGGCCATGTTATATTTCTCCAACTCAGCCTATATTCAGGCAGATGATCAAAAACAGAATATAAAACAAACAAAGGTCAAAGGGTATAAAGCAATTATCCAGTACGACGACAGTAAAGGGTATACCCTGATGACGCAGCTGGGCCAATCCTCGCTGATAGTTTGGGATTGTATAAACTTTGCCACCGAAGAGGAAGTGATGAAAGCCGCTTCCGCTTTCGATATTGACGGCATTAAAAAAATGATGGGCGAACAGTAAAAAGCAAATTTTATGAAATCAACAATAATTTTACTTATATCTTTCTTGTTATTCAGTGCTGTTGGTACAACACAGGATTTTAAAACAGATATTACCAACGCCAAACAATCCTATTCTTCCGGGAAATTGGAAGAAGCTCATTTTGCACTCATGCAGGCTATGCAGGAAATAGATATTAAAGTAGGGCAGGAAATATTAAAACTGTTACCGGCTAAAATGGATACCATGAATGCGAATATAAAAGAGGATAGGGTAGCCGCGAGTTCCGGCTTTTTGGGCACCACCATTAGCCGTAATTACGGAATGAGTCGTAGCGGTGATTTATCTATTATCAGTAATTCACCCATGGTAGCAACCCTTAATACATTTTTAAATAGTCCCTTGCTGGGTGGTATGATGAGTGATGGCAATACCAAAGTAGTGAAAGTGCAGGGCTATAAAGGCAGGATGACCAAAGAAGATCATGGTGATGGAAAAACAGGTTATTCCATAGAGATTCCATTAAGTAATGCATTAATTACCTATAAAGTAGCAAACTGTACGGATACTCAAATGCTTGCTATGGCCAATACCTTACCGTTACAGCAGGTGGCTAAGCTAATTCAATAAGCACATGCATTACACCTAACTTACTTCAACTTCGTTTCAAATGTTTTTTATTCCCTTAGAATATGGCGAATAATAGTCTGTTTTTTTGAAAACCCTTTTATACTTTTTCATCCTGCTTTCAAATATTAAAAGATTCAGTTTGAGAGAAAAAATGATTTCAATAGTATTTGCATTTTTATCCTATCCTATATTTGCTCAAAATGTGGGTATTGGAACTGCCACACCGAATACAAATGCTGTATTGGTTATTAATGGTGCTAACCAGAGATTGCTTATTCCCAGGGGCAATGCCACCGTTAGAAATTCTTTGAACACGAATGCCCCAAAAGGTTTGATGATGTTAGATACAGTAACCAATACAATTTGGGTTAATAATGGCAATGGACTTTCAACCGGATGGCTGGAGATATCCAACTCAAGGGTTGGATTTTTTGCCTATGCTACAACTGTTCAAATATAACTACAACCTATTCCCTGGTGACTTTTTTAATTGAACAATATGACGATGGGAATAATTCTGCTACTAATTCTTTTACCGCTCCTTCAGCAGGTTTATATCATTTTGAAGTCAGGGTGGTATGGCGTTCATTAAGTGCAACAGATCAAGTTGTAAGCCTGGGATTATTTAATAGTAGTTTTTCTGCTACGGTACCAGTGAACGAAGTAATCGTACCAGTTACTGTTGGAGTATCGGGCCCGAATTTCACTGCTACTCTCAGTACAAATCTTAAATTGAATGCAGGAGATGTAATAACGGTTGGAGGCAAACAATCAACTTCCACTGGAGGTGGCCTGACTGCCGCAAGCACTCAAACACATTATTTTTCCGATAGCAAAGTTTACTAGATTCTTTTTCCAGTGATTTATCCCATATTATGAAACACCTTCTGCACATCCTCATCCTGTTCCAGTCTTTCAATCAATTTACTTACTTCTTCTGCCTGAAGATCGGTTAGGGGTACGGTGGTGGTCGGTATCCATTCCAACTCCGCGCTGATAGGCGTAATGCCCTTATCTTCTAATGCTTTTTGCATATGCCCGAATTCCACGAAGGCACATCGAACCACTAATACAGATTCGCCGTTCTCCCCGGTGCCTTCTCCTAATTCTTCCAGTCCGAAATCGATGAGTTCCAGTTCCAGGTCATCCGCATTCAAGCCTTCCGGTTTTAATTTAAACACCCCCATCTTCCTGAATTGAAAACTCACGCTTCCACTGTTACCCATTACGCCACCCCCTTTATTGAAATGGGATTTTACATTCGCAACGGTTCTTACATGATTATCGGTAGCTGTTTCTACTAATACCGCCACACCATGTGGTCCGTATCCTTCATACAGTATTTCATCATAGTTTACTAGTTCCTTACCCTGTGCTCTCTTAATAGCAGCTTCTACCCGGTCCTTCGGCATACCCACACTGCGGGCATTTTGAAAACAACGCCTCAATGCCGCATTCGTATTCTGATCGGGGCCCCCAGCTTTTACTGCAATGATAATTTCCTTGCCGATACGGGTAAATTGCTTCGCCATCCGGTCCCAGCGGGCAAACATGGTTGACTTGCGAACTTCAAATATGCGACCCATGTGAGAAGTTTATAGTTTATCGATTGTGGTTAGGAAGTCAGGAAGTCCGAGAGTCCGGAAGTCCGAAAGATATGCCTGAATAAAAGGGAGATGCTTTCCGACTTTCCGAATTTCTCCAAACAGTCGGCGAAAATAAGTTAAGATACCGACCTTGCCAAGCAGCATTATTAATTACAGAGCAGATACCCTGGCCTGGTAAAAAACCACGGGCTGTGGAGGTTGTTGCTGTGCCACCCAGAATTGTTCGTAGGTACTGGTGGTAACTGTTTTCATGGAAATGGATAATTCGTATTCACCCGTACCAAGCATCAATTGAAAGAAAGGTTTTGTTTCAAAGAGTTCTACAATTGTTTCAATTAATTGCAGGCGGGTGTTGTACTTGTTGCTAACCGGCAATATGTAAAAAGAAATAAGGTGCGAATAATTTGGAACGCCAGGCCCCTCTTCGTTAATAGTAGGTCCATGATTCTTAAGAAAAGGATCGATGCCATATTCCTGCATAGCCAGGTAAACATTGTTGTTTGAGCTTGATTTTCCTGCTGGCGATCCTATTTTTACTTTGGTAGCCAGCCCTTTTACCAGCAGGTAATTTTCTATTTCGGCGGCAATGGTTGAAAAAATTTCTTTAAGCAAAACGGCTGTTTTTTTTGAAGTTACAGTAAAGAAAATGATAAAAAACCGCCCGAAGGCGGATTTTTTGTCAGTTGAAATCTGATGCTTTTGGAATAATATCTGCAGGATTTTTTAGCTTGCTGTTGCGGCGGCTGTACAGGAAATAAACAAATAATCCTACCAGCATCCATAAAAAGGCTGTTAGTAAAGTCTGGTTGTCAAGCGAAACAATCATCGCGGAGCAAATTAGGATACCAAGAATTGGAACCAATGGTACCAATGGAGTTTTGAATGGACGTATCCGGCCCGGTTCATTCACCCGCATGATCCATACGCCGGCACTCACCAGTACAAATGCGAAGAGCGTGCCGATACTGGTTAAATCTCCTGCCACGCTTCCCGGTATGAAGGAGGCGAATAAGCCAACAAAAATGAATAATATTAAATTCGATTTGTAGGGGGTCCGGAACTTAGGATGCAGATCGGAAAAGGCTTTTGGTAACAATCCATCTGTTGACATCGTATAAAAAACACGGCTCTGACCCATCAGCATCACTAAGATAACCGATGAGAAGCCAGCCAGAATTCCTACCGTTACCAATTTGGCTAACCATCCATAACCATGCATATAGGTATCAATAGCATAGGCTACCGATGCTTCTTTGCCGGATCGTACAAAATCGGTATAGGGAGCAACACCGGTTAATACATATGAAAAGAGGATATATAATATGGTACAAACAACTAAAGATCCAAGAATGCCAATGGGCATATCCTTCTTGGGGTTTTTTGCCTCCTGGGCTGCGGTAGAAACAGCATCAAAACCAATAAAAGCAAAGAATACTATTCCGGCCCCGGTCAATACACCTCCCCAGCCATGACGGAAGAAATTAGCATAACTGTATTTTGAACCATCCGGAAGAATAGCATCCGGAGCATCTGCCGGAATTAAATAAGGAGTATGATTGGCAGGATTCATAAACTGCCATCCAATAACTATAAAAACCAGTACGATGGCCACTTTTACGAAAACAATTATTGCGTTCACAGAGGCAGATTCCTGCGTGCCCTTTATTAGCAATAGCGATAACAGCAATAATATGATCAATGCGGGCGCATTCATTATACCATGATGCATTACATTATTTGCATCCAGGGCTTTTTCAAAAGGGGAATGCGACCATTCATAGGGAATGCTTCCCCCCAGTAGCTTGTTTAAAAATTCACTCCAGGCAATAGAAACGGTGGCAGCACCCAACGCATATTCCAGGATCAGGGCCCAACCAATGATCCAGGCAATTAATTCGCCCATGGTTGCATAAGCATAGGTGTAGGCACTTCCTGCAATGGGTATCATAGAAGCAAACTCAGCATAACACAAACCGGCAAAGGCACAACCTACGGCTGCCACTATAAAAGAAATAGTAACAGCAGGGCCTGCATGTTCACCCGCCGCGGCAGCGGTTCGCACAAATAAACCGGCGCCTATGATAGCGCCAATTCCTAATGCAATCAGGTTACCGGCTCCAAGAGTCCGCTTTAATCCCTTCTCTGAATCGGCAGACTGTGTCATCAGACCATCCAATGATTTTTTTCGGAATAAACTCATAACAGTTGGTAATTAGGTTTTATAACTGAGTTAATATGTGTAAAATAAAGAAATATTCAAAAAGAGCTGCAATTCTTTTATAAATGGGGAAATTAACGGTCAAAACTTTTACCAACCGGATATTTTTCGGATTTTCGGTCATTCTTAACTTGATTCCAATTTATTGCTGATTATGAGAAAAGGGAACCGGTTGACCTTATATATAATAATTGCCCTGGTGTTGGGTATTGTACTGGGGTTTATTCTCAACGAAACCTATGTAAAAGAGGAAAACACGAAATTGGCCGCTTCCGAACTTCGGATTAAAAACCTGAATGAAGCTATTAAAAACTCTACCGATACCAGTTCAGTATCATATGGTCAATTAAAACAGGATAGAGCACTGGAAATAAAAACAAAGAATGGGGCCCTGGCTGCAAGGGATAAAAAAACGGATCCTTTATCTTTAGTGGCTGATGTATTTCTCCGAATGATTAAGATGATTGTTGCTCCGCTCGTATTTTTTACCTTGGTTGTTGGGGTTGCCAAATTGGGAGATATAAAAGCGGTAGGAAGAATCGGGGGCAAAACATTACTTTGGTTCATAAGCGCCTCCCTCGTGAGCCTGGCACTGGGTATGATGCTAGTGAATATTTTCCAGCCGGGTATTGCCATGCATTTGCCCTTACCGGAATCGGGAACAGATATCGGGATAGCGAAATCGGCCCTCACCCTGCGAGATTTTTTATATCATGTTTTTCCTGCCAGTGTGATTGATGCAATGGCAAAAAACGAAATATTACAGATTGTGATATTCTCGTTGTTTTTTGGAGTAGCTACGGCCGCAATCGGTGAAACGGGTCATAAAATTGTTAAGGCTTTTGACGCGATAGCCCATGTAGTATTGAAAATTACCGGTTATGTAATGAACTTTGCCCCCCTGGCCGTATTTGGGGCTATGACTGCCATCATTGCCAAACAAGGACTGGGAATCCTAAAAACCTATTCGATTTTTATAGGAGAGTTTTATTCAGGGTTATTCATTTTATGGGTGATACTGATCCTGGCAGGTTCTGTTTTTGTAAAAAGAAGAATTTTTGAATTAATGCGCAGAATCAAAGAACCTGTATTGCTAGCTTTTAGCACTTCCAGCAGCGAAGCCGCTTTTCCAAAGACGATGATTGAATTGGAAAAATTTGGCTGCAAGGATAAAATTGTAAGTTTTGTATTACCCCTGGGTTATTCCTTTAATTTGGATGGAAGTATGATGTATATGACTTTTGCATCACTCTTTATTGCGCAGTCTTATGGGATACATCTCGATTTCGGTACCCAGTTAAGCATGTTATTAGTGCTTATGCTAACCAGTAAAGGCATTGCAGGGGTTCCCCGCGCATCATTAGTAGTGATAGCCGGAACATTAGGAACCTTCAATATTCCGGAAGCGGGTCTCGCTTTACTGTTGGGTATTGATCCTTTGCTGGACATGGGCCGAAGTGCAACCAATGTAGTGGGTAATAGCATAGCTACCGCAGTGGTAAGCAAATGGGAAGGAGAGTTAGGTGAAGAACAACCGGATATCGTGTTGAAAAAAGTAAAAAATTATTTAACAATAGCTCAATGGATAAAGGATTTGTACAGCAGTTCATAGAATGGATCATCAATAATGGTGGACTCTATGTTTTACTATTGGTAATATTTGCCGAAACCGGGCTCTTTGTTGGCTTCTTCTTTCCCGGCGATTCGCTTTTGTTTGCGGCTGGTATTTATATGAACGACCTGTCTAAAGAATTTTTTGATGTGCATTGGAGTATCATTATGGTTATGGTTATGATTGCTTCCATTTTAGGTAATATGGCAGGGTATTGGTTTGGAAGAAAAACAGGTCCCTTGTTATTTGAGCGAAAAGATACCTGGCTCTTTAAAAAGAAACACCTCTTTCGAGCGAAAGATTTTTATGATAAATATGGTAAGGGAACCATCTTTGTAGCTAAGTTCCTTCCTATCATCCGGACGTTTGCTCCTATTGTGGCGGGCGTGGTGAGAATGGAAAAAGGTTCGTTCCTGCTTTACAATATTTTCGGAAGTGTAGCATGGGTTGCTTCCATGATGATGGGAGGGTATTTTCTCCAGGAATGGACTGAAAAAAAATTTGGCTACAGTCTCAAAGACCATATTGAAGCAATAGCTATTATTATAATTATCATCACTACGTTACCTGTGCTATATAAATTGTTCTTTTCAAAAAAGCACCCGGTGAATCCGACGGATATTACTTCAAAATAATTATCTATAGGATGAATCAACAAAAGCCTGTTTCCATTTTTAATATCGCGGTAATTGTAGCGGCACTGGGCTACTTTGTTGACATCTACGATCTGTTACTATTTACGATTGTAAAAAAACCCAGTATGTTTGCTGTGGGGTCAACTGATATAACCATACTGGCCGATAGTACTAAAGTGATTAATTGGCAAATGACCGGCTTATTGATTGGAGGAATCATATGGGGTATTTTGGGTGATAAACGGGGACGATTATCCGTTTTGTTCGGCTCTATAATTTTATATTCAATAGCTAATTTTGTTACGGGTTTCATTCAAACTGTAGATCAGTATGCCATCTGCCGGTTTGTTGCCGGCCTTGGTTTAGCTGGTGAACTGGGCGCCGGCATTACCCTGGTTAGCGAAATTTTACCGAAAAATAAAAGAGGCATCGGTACCTCTTTAGTAGCCGGGATTGGATTAAGCGGCGCCGTGGCAGCTTATTTTACTTACCAGTTTACCGATGACTGGCGTCTCTGTTATAAGGTCGGTGGTGGATTAGGAATTTTATTACTATTCCTCCGAATTAAAGTGGCGGAATCTGGAATGTTCCAGCAGGCGAAAGGAAATAAAAGCCTGGGTGATTTCCGGATGTTCTTTAATAATAGAACGCGCTTCAAAAAATATCTGCTGGCTATATTAATCGGGTTACCTACCTGGTATGTGATTGGTATCCTGGTTAATCAAAGCGATAAGTTTGGAGAGAAATTATTTGGTTCCAAAACAATTAACTCCGGGCGCTCCATAATGTTCGCGTATGCCGGTATCGCGATCGGGGACATACTGATAGGGCTGGTTAGTCAATATTTTAAGAGCCGCAAAAAAGCGCTGCTTGTTTTCTATATGCTCACCATCATTTCTCTGGTATTCTTTTTTAGCAGTTATAATAACAGTGACCTCTCCATGTACATTATTTGTGCGGCATTGGGTTTCAGTACGGGTTTCTGGGCCATATTTGTAACTATGGGGGCCGAACAATTTGGTACTAACCTGCGCGCGACCGCCGCCACAACGATTCCGAATATGGTACGGGGCGCCCTGCCGCTGATTAATATGCTCTTCCTTGACGTATTTCAGAAGAGCTGGGGCTGGCCGCTGGTGCAAAGTGGAATTGTAACAGGAGTTATTGCGATCTCTATTACCCTCGTTGCTTTTTATTTTACTGAAGAAACTTTTCAAAAAGATCTGAATTATATGGAAGGCGAAGAGATGTTGCCCTAATCAAGAGGAAGGTCCTATTTGTTTTCATTCCTTATTATCTATGTTATGAAGTTTTTGATCATCCGCTTTTCCTCGATTGGCGATATTGTGCTTACCACCCCGGTTGTACGATGTTTGAAAAAGCAGGTGTTAACCTCCGAAGTGCATTACCTAACGAAGACTGCTTTCCGCGCTATTATTGAACCCAACCCCTATGTTGATAAAGCGCATTATTTTGATAATGATCTGGAAAGTGTAATAGAACAATTGAAACTGGAGGACTTTGATTATGTTATCGACCTTCATCACAACATGCGAACGCTTAAGGTTAAAAGAGCCCTTGGTAAAATATCGTTTTCATTCAATAAACTGAATATTGAGAAATGGCTGCTGACTGCATTAAAGATCAATAGACTTCCCCCCATTCATATCGTGGACCGCTACCTGGATACCCTAAAAAATTTTGGTATCAAAAACGACCAGGCGGGGTTAGACTATTTTATTCCCGACATTGATCTTGTCAAAGAAGAGGATATTCCGGCCGCGCATCATGCCGGCTATATCGCCATAGCAATTGGGGCGGCTTTAAATACCAAAAAAATGCCGGTACACAAACTGACATCCTTGTGCGCGGCTATTCATCATCCTATTATTTTATTGGGAGGAAAAGAAGATGCTGCAAATGGGTCTATTATTGCGGCCACTGATCCGCACAAAATTTACAATGCCTGTGGCAAGTTTTCTATAAACGAATCGGCTGACCTGGTGCGGAGGTCCAAGTTTATTATTACACACGATACCGGCCTGATGCATATTGCGGCAGCATTCAATAAACCTATGATTTCATTATGGGGGAATACGATTCCAGCTTTTGGAATGACTGCCTATTATACCAATAAGAATGTAACGGATACCAGATTTGAGATTACAAATTTGCGTTGCCGGCCTTGCTCTAAAATTGGTTATAATAAGTGCCCGAAAGGACATTTTAAGTGCATGGAAAATATCAGTGAAGAGGAAATAATTGCCAAAACGGAACAAATGCTTGGACGGCAATAATGTAAATTCTGAAACGTAAAAGCTAAGTGATTCACCAGTAATAGGAAATCATCCTGAATCTCGTAACTCGTCTCTTTTATCCCATATCTCGCATCCCATATCCCGTATCGGCATCTTGATTCCCTTTCACTTTATATGCATCCCTGTCCAATTCGCTTCTTTATCGAATTGATTATAGCCGACATTATTATCGTAACAAATATAATCTCCGGTCCAAGTTCCCTCCTTGTCAAATAGGTTATAGCTACCTTCCGCGGAACGAACATAATAACAGGTCCATTCGCCTTTCATATCGAAACATAGTAAAATATTTTGAGAGGGTTCTGTAAGATAACCCACCAACTCATCCTTTTTATTAAAGAGGTAATATAGCCTCCATTGTTTTCCGGTAGGGTGTAGCCCAATATTCATGAGCGGGTTCAATGAAGTGGTTACACTGGGATTCAATTCTGGCTTAAATCGGGGGTTGATCGAAGGATTTAACGTAGGATTAATGTCCTTATTCTTAAGTGGATTTATTTTCCAGTTCATCCGGGGATTAATCAATGCATTATTATCGGGGCAGATTTTTTTGTTATTAGCCGGACTGAGATAAATTTCCACTTTTGGATTATGAGAAGTGGGTACGTCCTGGCTGTTAGCATTTTTCGATACGGCGATCAATCCAAAAAAAATAATTGTGTAAACAGAATTCATAAGCTTTTTTTGTTAAGTACATGTTGAGAGGACGATCAGCGGAAATGTAAAATAGTCATTATTTTTTAGATAGGAATGAACTCAGTAAATTTTTCAGGTAATGGTAAAAGACTATTATTCTTTACTGGTGGTTGCATTTCCGTGGTTCTTGTTGAAAAAAAGAAAAGGATCAGGTGCCTGCTCCCTCCAAAATCTATTATGAAGCTATTGGATAACAATCTTTTGAATATCATTTTGGGTCGAAGATAGACTCTGGACAATATACGAACCTCGAGGAAGCTGGGGCAAAACCATTGAAATTATCCCTTGCCGCCCCCCTAAATTCTTACGGAACACTACTTTGCCTTCCGAATTAAAGACCAGTACCCAATCAAGGGGCTTTGAAGCGCTCAATAAAAGGGTATTATTCCCTAAAACGGTGGGGTTTATATGGAGCCAACCCTTACTTCCGCTATTAACAGTTATTATTTTTGAATATTCAATTCCTCCGTTTTGATCGGTTGTTTTAAGCCGGTAAAATATTTTCTTATTACCGATTAACTGGTGATTAAAACTATACCTGCTTCCGGCATTATTGTTAACGGGTACTACGATTCCGGCTTTTTCAAATTGAATTCCGTCAAAACTGAATTCTATTTCAAAAGAAGCAACTTGTTCTTCAAAACTTGTTTGCCACTCCAGCAACACAACGTCTTTCTTAGATTGCGCGGTAAAATTCAATAATCGAACCGGAAGAGCAGAATTGGCTTCCACCCGGTATACGCTTCCTCCTAACGAAACAGCATACAACACACCATTTTCTGATTCGCCAAAACCAGCAATGCTTCCGGGCAAACCGTTCTGCTGAAAAATATTCCATCCGCCTGCACCATCCGGTCTAATTTTCCAAAGATTGCCAGATACATAATCAGCACATAAATAATAGCCGGTGAGTAATGGATAATCAGGGCCTCGGTACACATAACCACCCGTAACAGAAAAACCACCGGTACTGCTGTTATGAGGGTAATTAAAAATGGCAGGCACAAAATTGGCGGGTGGTAAACAACCGCTTGTATTGTACGTATTATTTCCTTCGTAACATCTCCATCCATAATTTATTCCGCCAGTTGTTCCGGCTGCGCGGAAATCAATTTCTTCCCACAGCCCTTGCCCTACATCTGCGATCCACATATTATTTGTTTGCCGGTCAAAACTCCACCGCCAGGGATTCCGTAAGCCCATGGCCCATATTTCATCCAGGACACTGGGATTACTTATGTAGGGATTGTCGGGTGGGATATTGTAATACGGAGGCGAAAAAAAATTATTTACATCAAGCCGGAGCATTTTTCCGAAGAGGGAATTGCCATTTTGTGCATTATTGAATGGGTCACCACCGCTTCCCCCATCACCAATTGAAACATATAGATAACCATCGGCCCCAAAATTAATCTTACCTCCATTATGATTAGTAAAATAAGGGGAGCCGGGTTTGGGTAACACCAGCATTACAACTTCAGATCGTGGATCAGCCACATCGGGATTGCCGGCGCTGGTTTGATACCTGGCCAGCGTTACATCTCCTTGTTTATTGGTATAGTACACAAAAAAGTAGCGATTGATTGCATAGTTGGGATGGAAAGCCATACTTAACAAACCCTGCTCTCCGTTATCCAGGACAGTGTCTTTAAGATCAATAAAAGGAGTAGGCAATAAAGAAGTTCCGTTATGAATCCGAACAGTACCATTACGTTGAACAATAAACAGTCGGTTACTGCCATCACCTGCATTTACCAAATCAAGCGGGGCATTTAAACCGCTTATAAAGGAGGTAAATGATATAACAGGTTGAGCATAACTGGAGGATAAGCTAAATACCTGGAAAAGTAAAATGTAAAGAATACGCACAAAGAAGCGATTCCGCTGCAAGTAAAGAATGGACATAAATCTTAATTTAGAGTGGTGATGAAACTTACAGCAGGAGAATAGTGGTTATATTACTGAAGACTTTCAGTAATTCAAATGTAAGCTAAAATTCGAAACAACCTGCAATACAATATTATTAGCAATTAAACCGTGCTCTTAAAATTTGACCTCAATCGATTATTAGTCTTACCAAAGCAGTTTTTGTTCTTCTATTTTTATCCGGACATTTTATTTAGAAGGAGTAAGAGAAAGAAACAGATGTTTTGCAATGAATTGAAGAATTGCCAGATTCTCTTTTTACCTTGGATTTAGGGTAGGGGTAACATTGGTCCTGCTATATTCTTCACGTAATTTCCAGTAAGGGGGAGTTAAAATATTTTAATTATAAACTGGTGGATTGGATTGGGCGACAACTGACCTACAGGAAGTGACTTCCATTAATTTAAAACGGGCAGCCTATTGCCCACCCGTTATCAATGTATCAGTGATTATTCGCCGTCATTCGTCCACATTCGTGTTCCCCATTCACGTCCATTTGTGTTCAACATTTGCGTTTATTCGTTTTTATGGGCGTTCATTGGTGTTCCTATTTCGCGTTAATTTGCGCCAACACGTCGTTCATGCTTCTCACTGCCGCTGCGCTCTTGTTAAATTCTGCCTGTTCTGCTTCATTCAATCCAAAGTCAAGAATTTTTTCCCAGCCATTTTTTCCAATAATAGCAGGAACACCAAGGCAAATATCTTTTTGTCCGTATTCACCATCTAATTTTACGCAGCATGTAAATAATTTCTTTTCATCCCGCACAATACTTTCTACCAAGGCGGCTCCGGCAGCACCGGGTGCATACCAGGCAGAAGTACCTATTAAGGCTGTTAATGTAGCTCCCCCCACCATAGTATCTTTAACGATCTTTTGTTGTTGCTCTGGCGATAAGAATTTTGTTACCGGTGCGCTGTTCCAGGTAGCTAAACGAATCAGTGGGATCATAGTCGTATCACCATGACCACCTACCACCACCGCGTTCAGGTCGGCCGGACTGCAACCCAGGTGCTGACTCAATTGATATTTGAAACGCGCGCTGTCCAAAGTACCACCCATTCCGATAATTTTATTCTTAGGCAAACCGGTTGATTGTAATGCGAGGTAAGTCATCGTATCCATCGGGTTGCTGATTACTATGATGATGGCATTGGGAGAATGTTTTAAGACATTTTCACAAACACCTTTTACGATACCAGCGTTTACACCAATCAGTTCTTCACGGGTCATGCCTGGTTTACGGGGAAGTCCTGAAGTAATTACTACTACATCACTGCCGGCGGTCTTACTGTAATCATTAGTGCTTCCGGTAATCTTGGTATCGAAACCAAGGAGGGTAGCGGTTTGCATCATATCCTGGGCCTTTCCTTCGGCGATCCCTTCCTTAATATCAAGCAATACCAATTCCTGGCAAAGTTCTTTGCGGGCGATATTATCGGCACAAGTAGCTCCAACGGCACCGGCACCAATTACAGTAACTTTCATTCGGCAATTAATTTATTTTGTAAGGAAATTATTTGAAGGGGTAAAGATAGGAAATGAAAAATGCAAAATATGGAATATGAATACAAAATTGGTTCGTGCAGAATTTTAATTAATAAGAGGTTTTAGCCGCAGGCGCTTTTTACATTCAACATTTTGATTTTTAGATTTTATATTCTCAGTTTTTCCTAAACGCTTTCAAAATCTTATCCACTTTAGTATTGCTTTCAAAAGTAGTAATCAGTTTACCTTTTTTATCGTACAGGGCAAAGTAGGGAAGGGATTTAATGCGGTAAAAACCGGGCAACATGAATTTAACATCACGTCCCGTTGTAATATTTGGTTGGCCGGCCAACTTGTACTTCTCAATAAATTGAACCAGCTCTGGCATGGGCTGATGCGTAACCATTATAATCTGGAGTTTTTTCAAATCCTCCATTCTTGTATTCATTTCTTCCATTTGCTTTATACAGTGTTCACAATCCGGACTGAAGTACATAATAAGAATCGGCTGTTTTCTAAATTCAATTTTGGTGAGCCTGTTACTGTCGGGTAAAACCAGTTCAAAAGGAGGGAGGGTGGGGTGAAGTTTGTAAGGCGCTTCTTGCTGTATTGGCTTTCCCTGCTGACCATAAATATCAACTCCTGCCATAACACATATTAAGAACAAGATCCATTTCATAGTGATTCCTTTATTTTGTATAGTAGCAAAACTATAACCGGCTTTTAGTTTTTGGATGTTTTAACAAAAAAAGAAAAAAATAAATTTGTTCAATTACGAAGAATTCGTAGATTTACGAAAAATTCGTAGTCATGTTTGAAAAATTAAGTTCCCAGGAAGAGCAGGCCATGGTCGCCGTTTTTGCCAGTGGAGAAGGAAATATAAAATCTTTCCTGGAATATTTGAGGGATGCCATACCCTATACTACGCTTGCCTCTACTATCAAGAACCTGGAAAAGAAAGGCTATCTCCGGAGCCGGGCCATGGGCAATACTTATTTATATAAACCTACTATGACCGAAGAGGAGTACAAGAAACAATTTATGAACGGCGTGGTAAAAAATTACTTTGATAACTCTTATAAGGAGTTAGTGAACTTTTTTGTGGAGCAGAAAAAAGTGAGTCCGAAAGAACTGAAAGAGATTATTGAGATGATTGAGAAAGAGAAATAAGCCTGTAGTCTGGAGTAGTGAAGCAGGAGCTGAGAGCCAGTAGCCAAAAGCCCTTATTAATTCTGTATTCTGAATTCTGTATTCTTAACTCTGTATTCTTAATCCTTCTTTCTTCATACTATATTCTGCATTTTACATTTATCATATGACCTCTATCTTATTATACTTACTCAAAATCTCCATCAGTCTTTCGGTGCTGTATTTATTTTATTATATAGCTTTAAGGCGACTCACTTTTTATAACTGGAACCGTTGGTATCTGCTGCTTTATTCCGTCCTCACTTTTATTATTCCTTTTATAAATGTTTACCCGGTGCTCGAAAAGAATAATTGGAGCAGGTATGACGTACTGGATTATATACCGGTAGTGGGCGCTCAGCCGGATGGATCAATTAGAGAAGCAAGTATTCCATGGTCCTACCACGATTGGGCCCTGATATTTATTATTGCCGGAATAGCGGTTATGTTGGGTCGGTTGGTGATTCAACAACTTTCTTTTTGGCGAATACGTCGTGCTTCCAAACTCATTATTGATGGTATGGTAAAAGTATACCAGGTTGATAAGGATATCATTCCTTTTTCTTACGGCAACTCCATCTTTGTAAACCAGCACCAGCACAGCCAGGAAGAATTGAAAGAGATTATACGGCACGAGTTTATTCATGTGAAACAAAAACATACGCTTGATATTTTGTGGGCCGAATGGCTTTGCATATTGAACTGGTACAATCCATTTGCCTGGCTTCTCCGCCAATCTATCCGGCAGAACCTGGAGTTTATTGCCGATAATAAAGTATTACAAAACGGAATTGATAAAAGAGAGTACCAGTATTTATTATTGAAAGTTATTGGAGTATCTCATTTTAGTATAGCCCCCCAGTTTAATTTTTCGTCACTCAAAAAACGTATAGCCATGATGAACAAAATGAAGAGTGGTAAAGTGCATTTGATTAAATTTCTTTTTATGTTGCCATTGGTAGCAATACTGCTGCTTGCTTTCAGGAACCAAAAACAGGATGAACCATTACAGGTAATAAAAGTAATAGCCTTCCCTAATACGGATACGGTTCCAACTCCTGCACAAAGATCCTCCCGCCATGCAAAACCTAAAATGCCTGAAGGTGTTTCTTCCATTGACATAGATAATAATATGGCCACCGTAAATCGAAAAAACGGGCAAACAGAAAAATATAATCTTGATAAACCCGGAGAGAAAGCCGCTTTTGAAAAAAAGTATGGCAAAATACCTTCTCCACCGGCACCAGAAGAAGCGCCATCACCTGCCTCGCCACCTGCTTCTCCTGTTCCATCAGAAGCGCCAACACCTGGGTTGCCCCCATCACCCCCTGTGCCTCCTCAGCCACCAATTAAAAAAAGAGCTAACGCTAAAGGATATGTTATTACTATTGCTGATAATCAGGGTGAATGTGTAGTGATTGTAAAAGATAAAGACCATAAGATCGTAAAAGCCTTGGCACTGAGCGAATGGAATGCAAACGAAGAAGAGAATACATCAAAGTACGGAGAAATTCCTCCCCCACCGCCTCCCCCAAAACGTATTCCACCAATTGACCCTGTTAAAGGGAAGGGTATTAAAGAAAACCTGGATCCGGTTGCTCCGGCTGTTTCAGCGCCCGGTATCGATAATGGAATAATCATAGCACCTTCCCCGGGATCTTTTTATGCAAAACCTTTTAGCAAACCTAATAAGCCAGAACCACCTGTAATAAGATGGAGTGAAGTTTCTTCTGATCCGGACCTGTTGGTTATTATTGATGGTGTTCAACAGCCCCCAGGCGAAAATGCATTGAATAAACTAGACCCAAATGATATAGAACGAATAGATGTGTTAAAAGGGGAAAGTGCCAAAGCAGTTTATGGGGAGAAGGGGAAATCCGGGGTAGTATCCATTACTACAAATAAGTATGCGCAACGTAAAAACGAAAGTGATAAAATCAGGCTGAATGGCAACGTTCAATTGGAGCGGATGGATAATTTTAACGGCTTGTTTATAATAGATGGTAAAGAATACGATAAGAAAGGATTTACCGCGTTAAACCTCGAAGCCGTGAATATTGAATCAGTAAATGTGTTAAAAGGAGAAAGTGCCGCAAAGGCTTATGGAGATAAAGGAAGGGATGGGATTATTGAAATTATTACTATCAAAGAAAAGAAAACCACCGCCCCCAAAGGATGAAGAATACAGTGCTGAATATGCAAAATCAGCATGCCCGCGTCATATCAAATATTTTTTTCTAAGTATGTTTTTCCTATAACCAGCGATCATGCTTTTATCTTAAACATCATCAATGGTATTGTAATTAATCTCCCCGCAGCTATTGCACTTGTCAAGGCAATTAAATAATAATATATTTTATCTATTCATTCAAAATTCTGATACCAGTCCATCAATTATCATTTTATTGATTTAACAATTAAGAAAATGAAAAAATATGGAAATACTTTATTACAAAAACTAGCTACACTTAAGTAAATAAACTGAATCAGCATGAAATTTATTTCATTCGGAATCATCATCTTAATAGTAGAATTTTAATAGGTGATGAATTCCGTTGTAAGGTGGTTTTTTAATGCCAATGAATTGACGGCTGATTTTGCTGGGCTATGAGTCCCTTCGATACGGGGGTTGGAATTTTCATTACCATCAAAAACTTCGAGAAAAAAAATAAAAAACTTTTCCCGCCGGCGGAGTATTAATTATTCAGCCATCAATAAATACATAATGGTTGAAAACCATGCATACTAAGGATAGTGTTTAAGTTGATTCTTATAATAGACTTCATAAAATTATTCTTAGTTAGCAAAAATTAAGTTAATTTTAAGTAACTTAATTGCAGCTGTTTATGAGAAAGAGAAGGGAAATATTAATTTTCCATGTCATTTTCCTTATTTGTTTCTGCATATATAACCATTCAAACGGCCAAAAAACGCAGATCAGGGGATTTATAGATGCCCTGGCAAGTTTTCAACAAAATAAGACTTCCTTTTCACTTGGGGAGCAAGATCTCTTCATAACTTCTGAGCTCACTGACCGATTTTCTTTTCTGGGAGAAAGTGTATTCAAATACACCCCCTCCAGCCCTACCACCTTTTCTGTTAGTATTGAGCGGGTAGTTATAAAATATAATCTTTCGGGCAATCATAACCTGCTTATTGGTAAACATCACACCCCATTGAACTATTGGAATGATACCTATCACCACGGAAGGGTATTTTTTCCTACTATTTTTCGGCCGCTCTTATTTGAAGCAAGCATTATCCCTTTACATACAACTGGAATTAGTATCCAGGGTCAAAATCTTGGCAAACTGAAATTCGGATATGACCTGATGCTGGGTAATGGCATTGGGTCTTCCGATGTACTCGATAATGATAAGAGAAAGTCCCTAACAGCAGCCATTCATATCAAACCGGCTAATGGACTACGAATTGGTTTCTCCTGGTACAATGACAAAATAGCCAAAGGAACCAAGAATCATGATGGTAATTTTATAAACTGGGAGATTAAGCAAAATTTGTTCAGCGGATCGGTGGCTTATTTTGAAAAAAAGATCGAACTGCTGGCCGAAGGCACCTTGGCGACTAATCATACTGATACCACCGGCTCGAGAAAAACACTTGCTTCCTATTTCTATGCCGGATTTGAAATAACGGATAAATGGGTGCCTTATATTCGCGTCGACCAGTTGCATTTCAATGAAGGCGAGCTCTTTTATGACATAAATAATTCCACTTCGTTTGTCGGTGGCATTCGTTATTACATAAGCTATCTGACGGTTGTGAAGCTGGAATACCAACATCTTAATTCAAAAAATAGTAAGTCTTTGAACAAGGTTACGGCACAAATTGCTATAGGGTTTTAATAATAAATACTAGTCAATGACCTTTCAACTTAATAAAATATCATTATACAGTAAATACCTTACTGTATTACTGCTATTAGGGTTTGGGTCCATTGTTCACGCACAGGATAGTACATTATCAGTTATCACTAACATAAAGGGGGCTCCGGCAAATATGAGTATGACAGAATTAAAGTCTGTACTCAAAGGAGAAAGACAGCGATGGAGTGATGGTACAAAAGTGAATATTGTGTTGATGATGACCAAAACGGCGGTTGGGAAAACGACCTGTTTTAAAATTTATGGAATGAGTGGGGATAAGGTAAAAAGATACTGGGCAGGGCTTCAATTGGCAGGGAAAGCTGATGCACCTACCTTTTGCAATTCTGAAGAAGAATTGCTGTCTAATATTGCCGATAATCCGGGAGCTATTGGTATCATTGACAAGATTTTGATTAATCCGAATATTAAAGTCACTACAATTGATGGAAAAAAATCATTTTGATCCATTCTCCCTTTGTTAACATCTTGAACCAGTTACCTATTTTGTTTTGCGATAATGCTTATGTAAATCCGGATGTAAGTAACTTTAATAATCTGATTTTATCTTATGCGAATAAAGTTAAAGACGAAAATCTGGTTAACTGTTCTCACCATTGTGCTGATGTTTTCTTTCTTTTCTCTTTATTATTTTCCTGCTCAACAGGAAATAATAATGAAAAAGAATTTTAATACTGAAGCGCAGAATCTCGCCAATACAATTGCCCTGGGAGTTAAGATCGCCTTTACATTAGAGAATTTCGAGGGCATCAAGACGGCTATGAGCTTTGTAAAAGATGATCCCCGCCTGATTTTTGTAAACCTGAAGGAAATTGATACAATCTGGAATAATAATCAATCTAAGTATACTTTGCAGGACACCCTCTTTGCAACCTTTCCTGAAAACCCTAACCCGGGTGTTGCGCAAACGGCTCACGCAGGTAGAGATACCATTATTAAAGTATCTGAATTTACCACCAATACGATGACGGGTGTCATTGAATTGTGTTTTTCCACTGAAAGTATTATTAAGGGGAAGAAGCAAATCCGCACTACTTCATTAATAGTTAGCAGTGTTGTTTTCATTATCGGAATATTGATCGGATTTTGGTTAGCGAGGAATATTTCTATTCCTGTATTAGCGTTGAGGGATGCAGCCGATAAAGTGGGCGAAGGCGACTTGACGCAAAGAGTAAACAACAAATCCGGAGATGAAATAGGTGATCTGGCGAGGGCGTTTAATAAGATGGTGGCAGATCTGGCAAAGGCGAGAGAAGAGTTAAGGAAAGCCAATTTAAACCTGGCTTCCACCAACGAAGCGTTGCAAGAGACTGTTGCAGATTTAAAGTCGGCACAGGAACAATTAATTCAGGCAGAAAAAATGGCATCACTAGGCCAGTTGACTGCCGGGATCGCTCATGAATTAAATAATCCCATCAACTTTGTAACCGCCAATATACAGCCATTGAAAGAGGATATGGCCGACATTCTGACTGTTATAAGACGATACGAAAAAGCGATCATTGAAAAAGGAATTGAGCATGAATTTTCAGAAGTTGAACAATTTAAGCAGGATGCAAGAATTGATTTGACTATGAAAGAGGTTAATAACTTATTGAAGGGAATTGAAGACGGGGCGAAGCGAACGTCCGAAATAGTAAAAGGTCTTCGGAATTTCTCTCGCATGGATCAGAATGTTTTCAGAAAGGCAAACCTTAATGAAAGCCTGGAATCAACACTTACTTTATTGTATAATTCCTACAAAGAAAGAATCAAAATAGTTAAGAATTATGGGGATATACCCGAAGTTGATTGTTTCCCGGGGCAGGTTAACCAGGTATTTATGAACGTTCTTTCCAACGCTATTCAGGCAATTCGGGAAGATGGAACAATAGTTATAAAAACATGGCGGGAAAATGATTTGGTAAAAGTATCGATTAAGGATTCGGGATATGGCATGTCCGAAGAAGTAAGGAAAAAAATATTTGACCCGTTTTTTACAACGAAAGAAGTTGGAAAGGGAACCGGGCTTGGATTGTCCATTTCTTTCGGAATTATTCAAAAACATAATGGAGAAATTAAAGTAATTTCAAAGCCGGGTGAAGGAACTGAATTTATTATTATCATTCCTATTTTTCAAAAATCAACTGCCTGATCGATGGAAGTTTTGAAAGGATCTTATAATGTATTATATGTAGATGATGAAGAAAATAACCTGAATTCATTCAGGGCTGCCCTGCGCAGGCATTATAATATTTTTACCGCACTCAATGGAGAAGAGGGAATGGAAATCCTCTCCAAAAACGATATTCATGTTGTGGTAACCGATCAGCGAATGCCACACATGACAGGGGTGCAATTTTTGCAGCATATTCCTGGTGACCAGGATAATATCCGCATCATTCTTACCGGCTTTAGCGATATGGAATCAATAATTGAAGCCATTAATACGGGAAAGGTCTACCGGTATATTACCAAACCATGGGATAAGGACGAATTAAAAATTACAATTGATAATGCTATTGAAACTGTTATGCTCAGGCGCAACAACAAAGAGCTGATACTACGGCTACAGGAGTATAATGAACAACTGGAAGAAAAAGTTCACCTGCGTACGCTGGAAATTGAAAAGCAAAAACAAATAATTGAAGCAGCAAAAGCACAGTCCGATTCTTTGCTTTTAAATATTTTGCCTGATGAAATTGCGGAGGAACTGAAAAAATTTGGAAAATCATATGCAAGGAAGCATGAACAGGTAAGTGTGTTGTTTTCTGATATCAAGGGTTTTACTTCCATAGCTGAAAAGCTTACTCCCGTAAAACTGGTAACTCAGCTCGATGAAGTTTTTGGTGCTTTTGATAATATTATCGCCAAGTATGGAATGGAAAAAATAAAAACTATCGGAGACGCTTATATGTGTGCCTGCGGGTTGCCTCTCTCGGATAAAGATAATGCGGTAAAAGCAGTAAAGGCTGGACTTGATATGCAGCATTTTATTAAAGAATTTGGGTTAGCCAATAAAATACAAAACTTACCTGTCTTTGAAGTGCGCATTGGTATACATACAGGTCCCCTGGTTGCCGGAGTGGTGGGGCTTAAGAAATTTGCCTATGATATCTGGGGCGATACGGTAAATCTGGCGTCACAAATGGAGCAGCAAAGCGAGCCAGAAAAAGTAAATATCTCTGGTGATACTTATGAATTGATCAAAAATTCTTTTCAATGCGCTTACAGGGGGAAAATTGAAACAAAAAATAGAGGACCTGTTGATATGTATTTTGTTAATGCATAAAAACCGTTTCCCTTAGCAACTTTAATTGAAATCCGTTCTTATTAACTATAGCTTTTATATGCCAAAACCTGCAACGCTGGCAATTTGTAGATATTCCCCAATTGGTTGAATATTATAAGTAGACAGGTTACCTGATTATTATGCATTGTATTCGATAAGTATTACAATTCAATAGAAAATTGATGGTTAATTGCATTAAATAACTTACGGATTGGATAATAATAAAACCAGGGCAAGAATACAAGAAAGGATTTTATTCTTTTGATCAGGGATGGTAGCTTCAGAGCGGTGAAAAAACTCCGACAAAGGCAGCCCAAGCCGCCCGGGAAGCCGGAAAATTTTAAGATTGAGTTTAAATTGTAAGATGAAGCTGATAAAAAGTTTCAGTTCTGACTCGGAATAAATAGCTTCAATAGAAATTCTCATGGCTTCCTGCATTTTCATCGACCCTCCGATATTGCATTAATCAACAGGGTCGGAAAAGAAATCAAAACCGAAAAAAATGAGCCTATGATACTGTTTTGCCTGCTCCGGATTTTGACTTAGCTTTGCAAACTTCTAATTTTTTAACCGGCTATAAGTATTCCGTTACAGCCAAAAGCGTTGATAAATGTCCAATACATCAGATATAAGTCGCGGTATGATTATTAAACTCGATGGCAGCTTGTATTCAGTCGTAGAGTTTGGGGAAAACAAAACCGCGCGCGCGGCCGCAAAAGTGTGGGCAAAATTAAAAGGGGTGGATAATGCCCGCAGTATTGAAAAAACCTGGAACAGTGGTGATACCATTTACCCGGTTCGCGTTGAACGAAAGGATTACCAGTTTCTATATAAAGACGACACGGGTTATAATTTCATGGATACGGAGACATTCGAGCAAATTGCTGTACAGGAAAACCTGGTAGATGCACCACAATTTTTGAAAGATGGTTGTGCTGTTTCGGTATTGATGAATACAGAAACAGAATTGCCGATGAGTGTGGAATTACCCGATAAGGTAGTAATGAAAGTAACGTATAGCGAGCCTGGGGTAAGAGGTGATACGGCAACCCGAACATTAAAACAAGCCACTATCGAAACGGGTGCCACCATAAATGTGCCTCTTTTTGTAAATGAAGGAGAAATGATACGCATCAACACGAAAACAGGAGAGTATGTGGAACGAGTGAAAGAATAGTTTGTGATTTTTAGTTTGCGGTTAGGGCGATAAATTATTTATTGTGTGCCTATTAGACACGGATTTCATGAAGTTGTGGGGAATCGAACTACAAACTACAAACCACAAACTTGTTTATTATTTTCCCTTATCTTAGCCGCCTGTTTATAATAAACCAACCCATAACCTAAAAAAAATTCTGATGGATTTCAAACAAATTCAGGAATTGATCAAATTGATCAATAAGTCAAACATCGGGGAGGTAACTATTGAGGAAAAAGGATTTAAACTTACCATCAAACAAAAAGAAGAACCTGCACAGCAAATAATAACTGGGTCAGCCATCACTACCCCTATGGCCAGTTACGCCCAGGCTCCTGTTAACCAGCTTGCTTCAGCAGGCCCTTCCCAGGAAAAGCCAAAGGCAGCTGAGGTACCAGCAAGCAATACTATAACTATAAAAAGTCCAATGATTGGTACTTTTTACCGAAGTGCTACTCCGGGTAAACCGGTTTTTGTGGAGCCGGGCGATGACATAACTCCAGGTAAAGTAGTTTGTATCATAGAGGCGATGAAACTATTTAATGAAATAGAAAGTGAGGTAAAAGGGAAGATTGTGAAAATTCTGGTAGAAGATGCGAGCCCTGTCGAGTACGATCAACCTCTTTTCTTGGTAGAACCTAATTGATGTGCAAATATGCAAATGGGAGCTCTGCCTGTTGGAAAGCTCGTATAATAGCCGAGAGACCGAGCCTGATGAATTTGCACATTTTCTAATCTGCACATTGGCACATTAAATCAAAAGCATGTTCAAAAAGATTCTTATAGCTAACCGGGGAGAAATAGCCTTGCGTGTTATACGTACCTGCAGGGAAATGGGTATTAAAACGATTGCCGTTTATTCCACGGCTGATAAAGATAGTTTGCACGTTCGCTTTGCTGATGAAGCTGTTTGTATAGGAAAGCCGGCCAGCGTTGATTCTTATCTGAATATTCCGCATATCATGGCGGCTGCCGAAATAACGAATGCCGATGCCATTCATCCGGGCTATGGATTCCTGGCAGAAAATGCCATGTTCTCTGAAATATGCGGAGAACATAATATTAAATTTATTGGGCCTACCCCCGACCAGATTCGCGCGATGGGGGATAAGATCACAGCTAAAGAAACCATGATAAAGGCAGGTGTACCGGTGGTTCCCGGAGGCGAAGGACTACTGGAAAGTGTGGATCAGGCAATAGGATTGGCTAAAGAAGTGGGATACCCCGTTATTTTAAAAGCGACTGCTGGTGGTGGTGGAAAAGGAATGCGGGTAGTGTGGGAGGAGAGTGAATTGGAGAAAGCTTATAATAGTGCCAGGCAGGAAGCGGGTGCTTCATTTAAGAACGACGGTATTTATATGGAGAAGTTTGTAGAAGAACCGCGCCATATAGAATTTCAAATTGCCGGTGACCGGTATGGAAAAGTTTGTCATTTAAGTGAACGCGATTGTTCCATTCAGCGGCGGCACCAGAAATTAGTAGAAGAGTCTCCTTCTCCTTTTATGACACCTGAGCTTCGGTTGCGTATGGGAGAGGCAGCAAAAAAAGCCGCCGGAGCCATCGGGTATGAAAGCGTGGGAACGATCGAGTTTCTGGTAGATAAACACCGTAATTTCTATTTCATGGAAATGAATACCCGTATACAGGTAGAGCATTGCGTTACGGAAGAGGTAACTAACTTCGATTTGATCAAAGAACAAATAAAGATTGCAGCCGGGGAACCCATCAGCGGGGCCGATTACGAACCTACCATGCACGCGATTGAATGCCGCATCAACGCCGAAGATCCTTATAATGATTTCCGTCCGTCGCCGGGTAAAATAACGGTATTGCATCAGCCGGGTGGTCATGGTATCCGGATCGATTCGCATGCCTACGCTGGATATAACATTCCGACCTATTATGATTCGATGATAGCGAAAATAATTTCGGTGGCCCGCACCCGCAACGAAGCGATCAATACCATGAGCCGTGCATTAAGCGAGTATGTTATTGAAGGCGTTAAAACAACTATTCCTTTTCACCAGCAACTCATGAAAAACGAACAATTCATCAGCGGTGATTTCAATACCAAGTTCCTGGAAGGATTTAAAATGGTGTAATTCCAAACCAATTACTTATAATGATCCCGCTCTGGCGGGATTTTTTTTTGCTAAGATGATAAAAGAAAAAAGGGGGAAAAAGTGAAAGCCGGATTGCTTTAATCTTATCTTTTTTTGAACCGGACTTTATTGCTACTATAAAGCGTTGGTGGCGTCGCACTCTTGTGCTGTTGGAGCGCTTTTCGGCAATGGGTAACATCAACATTAATTTTCAACCTGCTTTTTTTCTTTTCTTTATGTTCTTCGGTGCTTCGTCGGCTATTTTATTTGGATTCTCTTCGTGGCACGCGGAACGCTTTGGGGAGGGCGCTTAATTTTCTTACCTGTCACAAGGGGATATTCACCGAGTACATTATCGCATTCCGTTTCTCCTTAGCTGTAACAATTGATTTTCTTTTCAGGCTGCAGATGGTATCTCTTTTTTCCCGGGCAAAAACGCTGAAGGAGAAAAATTAAAACGGTACGGGTATAAGGATATTTCTTTTAATAGATATGCATGTTAATAATAAGTAGCAAGCAGGAATCAAAATCACAAAAAAAGAAGGCAACTTACTACATATAAAAATAAGGTACCCAACCTCAAACTATAAACCACAAACTAAAACCCAAACCGTCTAATGTTGAAGCATTTCAGAATGCATCATTTTTGTACAAATATTGCTTTTTGATACAGAAAATTTAATCGTCTTAAAAAGTCAATTACTGAATTGGTGTATCAGATTGTCTATTTGATCTGCTGCATTATAAAAACCACCAAGCTTACGGATAACAGCTTCTACCAATGCATCGGGGCAGGAAGCACCGCTTGTAATTAATATACATGCTGGTTTATTATCGGGTAAATACCCGGTAGTGTGCAATTCCTGTTTGCGGTGGAAATTAAAGTGAAGTATTTCGGAGCGGGATATTATTTTATCATCTCCATTAATAAAATAGGAAGGAAGTTTTTCTTCGCATAATTCCACGAGGTGGGTAGTGTTGGAAGAATTATATCCACCGATAATAATGGCCAGGTCGGCTGATGTATTGAGCATACCGGTTACCGCCGTTTGATTATCGTTTGTCGCGTAACAAAGCGTATCGCGGGTGTCGGCAAATCGTTCACCAATACTTTTATCAGTTAAGCCAAAGTGCTGCTGAATAGTTTGTTTTAAATAATCGGCTATAGCCTGCGTATCGCTGGCTAATTGCGTAGTCTGATTTACTACACCGATATGTTGGAGATCCTTTGCGGCATCAAAGCCTTCTGAGAATAATCCCTTGAATTCATCATAAAATTGTTCTGCCGGTTTTTGCCCGGTAATATATTTCGCCAGTTCGATACTGTCCTTCATATCATTCACAATCACAGAAGGGGCATTAGAAGCAGCATGAGAAAAAGTGGCTCTTGTTTCTTCATGTTTGGGTTTACCGTGAATAATGACAGTATACCCTTTACCGGCGATCTGTTCACTGCGGTTCCATACTTTTTCAACAAAGGGGCAGGTGGTATTATATTTCTCAGTATGAATACCCATTCCTTTAAGTTTGGCTTCCATTTTCAGCGTGGTACCAAAGGCCGGGATAATCACAATATCCTCTTTAGTGATCGTTTCAAATGGAATCAATTGATTACCGAGTGTATCTTGTAAGAACTGTACTCCTTTTTCCTGCAATCCGGCGTTAACCTGTGGATTATGAATCATCTCGCTTAACAAGAAAATACGTTTGCCGGGATTTTCTTCCACCGTGCGAAAAGCAATTTCTATAGCATTTTCCACCCCATAACAAAATCCAAAATGGCGGGCCAGGTAAATATGCAGGGAGCCCAGGTCCAACAGGGTGGGTGTGAAATCCTTTTTTAGTTTATCCTGCTGCTTTCGGTAATTTTTAATGGCCGAAATAAGGGGACTCCGGTAAATAGAAGGTACCTCGAATGTTTTCATATTTTTTACAACAATGGCGAAGGTACAAAGTTGAGCATTAATCCTTCTAAGTGGATTGTTCTGTAATAATTTTTCAACAGGTTTACAACAGGTTATATCCTAAAATTTGAAAGGCATCCATTGAATGGTTATCTTCGCGCCTTTATATTCCTTTGCCTGCCATAAGATTGTATTTAATCAATTAAAGAAATTATGAGCCGTTTGTTCAACCCTGTGGCATGGAGTCATCATACCAATATCTACGAAGTAAATATTCGGCAATATACATCGGAAGGAACCTTTAAGGCCTTTGCCAAACACCTGCCCCGCCTTCATAAGATGGGAGTAGAAACCTTATGGTTTATGCCTGTTACACCCATCAGTGTAGAACAACGGCTGGGAACCCTTGGCAGTTATTATGCCTGTTCCGACTATACCTCCATAAACCCGGAATTTGGTACACTCGAAGATTTTCGCGAATTGGTTCGGGAGGCCCATGCATCGGGGTTTAAAATTATTATCGATTGGGTGGCCAACCATACCGGGTGGGATCATGTTTGGACAAAAACAAATCCGTCCTATTATAAAAAAAATGCGGAAGGGAAGTTTTATGATACCAATAACTGGCACGATGTAATTGACCTGAATTATTATGACGGGGCGATGCGTATGGCCATGATTGAAGCAATGAAATTTTGGGTAGATGATTGTAACATTGATGGTTTTCGATGCGATATGGCCCATTTGGTACCACTCGATTTCTGGAGGCAGGCTCGGTTATCTTTAGATTCAAGAAGACCATTATTTTGGCTGGCAGAAACCGAAGACTATCATTATGTAGATGTATTTGACTGTTGTTATGCCTGGCAATGGATGCATGATACGGTTAAATTTTGCAGAGGGGAAATCGATTTACTCAGGTTGAAAGAAGTACTATTCCGTTATCAAAGAGAATTTCCTTCAGAAACAACACAGCTTTTTTTTACCACCAATCATGATGAGAACAGCTGGAATGGAACTGAATATGAGAAATATGGTGACGCTGCAAAAGTCCTGGCCGTTTTCAGTTGCACCTGGAAAGGGATCCCACTGATTTATAGCGGACAGGAATTACCTAATCAAAAAAGATTGAAATTTTTTGATAAGGATGTTATTGATTGGAAATCCAAACCGGAGTTGCACGAATTTTATAAAGTGTTATTGAAGTTAAGAGCTCATCATCCCGCCATCAGAAGTGGAAACTGTGACCAACCGGTATTTATTCCTACTCATGCCGATCAATATGTGTTTGCTTTTATGAGAAGGCATGCAAAAAAGGAAATACTCGTGCTGCTAAATTTGTCTCCTAATCACGGCTTTTTTCAATTGCCCGATGGGTATGTACAAGGCATATTTACCAATATATTTACCGGCGCCAAGCTGGAAATTATTCCCCGGCATTCGTTTGAATTAAAAGCTTGGGATTACCTTATAGCAGAGAAATGAAAAATTAAGAATGAGAAATGAAAATAAAAATAGTATACTTCTGAATTGCCGGGGTGGTTTTTAAGTTAGCAGCATGTCCCTTTTTTATTCTTTATTTTTAATTTAGATACTTAATTTCTAACAATATTGTTTTAAGGGTTCAGCCAAAAAAAGCCCCGGCATTCGCCAGGGCTCCAGATGAAATTATATTTTAGCCTTAATTACTACTGTTCAGATTTATAACGATCGGGTATACTCCATCATACCCCGGATACATTCCCTCCAGTTTTAAACTGCCACTGGCAGATTCTACTGCTTTTCTTAATTCATCTACACTTTTTATTTCCTTACCATTCGCCTTGGTAATAACATATCCTTCCTGCACGCGAACCCTGCTTAACAATCCATTGCTGCTGATAGATTTTATCTCAACACCGCCATTTACTCCTAATTCTTTAGCTACGTCTTTATTGATAGTTTGTAACTCAGCCCCCAGCTTATCAAGCACGGAGGTTTTGACTACATCCGTATTCCCCGTTGAGTTACGAAGAACCACGTTGATAGTAAATTCTTTTCCATTCCGCTTATACGTAATAGGCACTTTGTCGCCCGGGCGGTAGGTAGCAATTTGCCCTACCATTTCTGGTCCGTTGGTAACATCCATCCCATTTACTTTTGTAATAATATCTCCTTTTTTGATACCGGCGACTTCAGCAGCCCCTTCTTTAACTACTTCTAAAACATATACACCTTCGCCTTCTTTAATACCATTTTGATTCTTCACTTCTTCGCTAAGGTTATCCCTTGGATATTGAATTCCCAGGAACGCCCGCTGAACCGTACCGAATTTCATTACATCGGCAATAATCTTTTTTACAATGTTTACCGGGATAGTAAATGAATACCCTGCAAAAGCTCCAGTTGGAGAAGCAATGGCTGAATTAATTCCAATAAGCTTACCATCCGTAGTAATAAGCGGGCCTCCGCTGTTTCCGGGATTCACTGCTGCATCTGTTTGGAGAAAAGATTCAACCGGGGTGGCACTTTGGCGCCTGTTAATTTCCAGTGTTCTTCCTTTGGCGCTGATGATGCCCGCCGTTACCGTTGTTTCTAAAGTCAGGGGATAGCCCACTGCAAGTACCCATTGGCCAATTTTTACTTCATCAGAATTGCCATACAATAAAAAAGGCAATCCTTTCGCATCAATTTTTATTATTGCCAGATCGGTACTGGGATCAGCCCCAATTACTTTGGCCTTGAATGTTTTTTTATTGTTGAGCGTAACATTAATTTCGTCTGCCCCGTCAACTACGTGATTGTTGGTAACAATAAATCCATCTTCACTAATGATGGCTCCTGACCCCGAAGCACTCTGTGGTATTGAGCGCGCCCGGTCACCAAAAAAATCGTCCATATCAAAGTCGGGGAACAATTCACCAAATGGACTTTTACGGGGAAGGTTATTAGTAACCGAACGGTTTACCTTTGTCTTAATATGAACGGTGGCGGGTATGGCCGCACTGGCCGCCTGGGTAAAATCAACCGGGTTTTCTCCACCCGTTACCCCATTAAATTCAGCATAATTAGATGGTGTCTTAACCTGGTCGCTATTTGCGCGGGTTGGGTAAACATATACTTCTTCTTTTACGAACTTATTATATCCCCATAATGTAGCTGCTGTAGAAGCCACACTGATAAGGATAATGCTGGCAATCTGTTTCATATTCATGTTCGAAGTTTTATCGTTCAAAACGTATTTCAAAAAATGTACCACTACTTAACAAATTAACGAAGCAAAACCCGGCTTAGTAATACCATTGCTTTAGTTTAACAATTAATTTACTAAGGTCTTCGTAGTTAGGGATACAAATTTAGGAAGATTAAGTTCGTATTGCAAAGCAGGCGTCGGAAAGTTTGAAAGATAAAAAGCTGGTTTTATTTCCCGAATTATTAATAATGTTATTTGATCAATCCTGATCTGGGGCAGGTATGAAATTATTGCAGGTGTTGCTGACTGGTTTTCAAAGATTCAGCAAAAATTTCAGGGTGTCAACTCCGTCGGCAAAATCGGTAAGTCCCGGTTGTTGACCATATCCAAAAGGAAGATATTTTTTCCCCACAATGCATTGAATAGCTGGATTTCCCATGAGACCTGGTTGTATGTCTTCTATATGGCTATAGAACTCGTAATTAAGTTGGCTGATGGGGGAGAAAATTTGCGGGTCTTCGTGCAGTACTATGGACCCATTTGTCATATAAAACCGCTTATTGATGATCAAAATAGCCAGCTGGTAGTCGTAATTGTTTTTGTATTTATGATGATCAGCGAGGTAATTGTATTTTTTAAATGCTTCCAGCAGTGGCACAAAATCGTAATCCGTGGGTATCCATATTTTGGTTACGTTACGACATCCCAGGCCAAAGTACTGGTAAACATCATCGGCAAGTTTTTCAAGTTCATCTGAACTTTCCTTTCCCTCCAAAATAGCTACCGATGTCCGGTTGCGGCGAATAATATGCGGGTATTTGCCAAAATATTTCTCAAAATAGCGGGATGAATTATTGCTTCCGGTGGCAATATAAGCATCGCATCCCTTTAGCATTTCTGCGAAAGAAATCAAGCTGTCCGTTTCGTTGTCCCATTCTGTCATTTTTTGAACCAAGTGTTTAATAAGTACCTGGTCTTTCGAAGATGGTTTAATAGTTTGATGGTGTCCCGAAAGAAAAGTACAAAGCAGATCATGAAATCCTACCAATGGAATATTGCCAGCCATAACGATCCCTACATTTTGAGGACGGGAGTTAAGAGAAGGAATGGAATACTGTTCAGCGAGCTGGTGAAGTGGTTTTGATTGCAGAAAAACCTTTGCAATATGTTGAACAGCCAGTTGAATAAATTCCGGGATGAACCAGGTATTTTCTTGAACGGCCCTTTCTTTAATCGATTCCCATTCTGCATTATCCGATAAAATATAATTTCCCAGTTTTTCTAATATTTCAATACGATGTTGTACATTCATTTCGCCTAAATTTGTGCTGCAAAAATAATTGTATTCAACCCAATTAAATCCTTAGATAACTATGGCAATCAAGATTACCGAAGAATGTATCAATTGCGGGGCCTGCGAACCAGAATGCCCGAATAATGCAATTTATGAAGGGGGTGTGGAATGGGCTATTACAGACGGAACTACTGTTAAAGGTTCCTTTACTCTTTTAGATGGAACAGTGATAGATGCGGATCAAAAAAATGCTCCTGTGAGCGTAGATATCTATTATATAGTTCCAAACAAATGTACCGAGTGCCAGGGTTTTCATGAAGAACCCCAATGCGCTGCCGTATGCCCCGTGGATTGCTGCGTTCCCGACGATATGTACCAGGAAACGGTGGATGAGCTAATGACGAAGAAAGGGAAGTTGCATATTTAGCAATTTCAGTTCTGTGCATAATTACCAGGTCAATTATTTGGAAATTGGCCATTGGCGGCAGTAACTTACAGCTAATATAATAGTAATTGTAGCCTTAGTGCTACTACTTGCAGGCGGGTGATATTTCCCGTCGTATTAAGGTGAAGGGGCAACTTCCTTCACCTTTCTTTTTGTTATAAGCTTCCGAAAGTTAGGCTTTCCACCTTTCTCAATCCCAATTCCTTTTCGTTTATTTGCTTAAAATAGGTCATCCTGCATGAAACCAGCTATTGCATTCGTAACCGGTGGTTATTCCAATGAAGCCGTAATATCATATAAAAGCGCGATAACCATTGAAAAAAATGTTGACCAGGACAAGTATGATATTTATAAGATAGATATAACCCCCGGAGGTTGGTTTTACGAACATAAAGGCGTTAAACAGGAAGTTGATCGAAAGGATTTCTCCTTGACTGTAGAGGGAAATAAAATAAAATTTGACGCAGTGCTAATTGGTATCCATGGTAGTCCGGGAGAAGACGGCAAACTTCAGGGCTATTTCGATTTATTAGGGCTACCCTATACTTCCTGCGATGCGGCTACTTCGGCGCTCACTTTCAATAAAAGATATACGGTAGCTGTTGCAGCATTTGCCGGTATTCATACGGCAAAATCACTACATATTTTTAAGAACAGCCTGTTGACTCCGGATGCAATCTTAAAACAATTGCATTTGCCGGTTTTTGTAAAACCCAACAATGGAGGCAGCAGTATTGGGATGAGTAAAGTAAACAAACCGGAAGAATTGAACGAAGCGTTACAAAAAGCTTTTAACGAAGATGACCAGGTTTTGGTGGAAGAATTTATATCAGGCAGAGAATTTACTGTTGGTGTATTTCGTACAACGAAAGAAATTGTGGTATTGCCCATAACAGAAATAATGACGAAAAAAGATTTTTTTGATTATGAAGCCAAATACCAGGGCATGAGCGAAGAAGTAACTCCGGCAAATATTGATGATGAAATGAAAAGTAAGATTCAAAACACCGCCCGCAAAGTATACGAAGTGTTTAATTGCCGTGGTGTAGTGCGAATTGATTTTATTTATAACGGGGAAATAAAACAACCGTATTTACTGGAGATAAATACGGTGCCAGGACAAAGTGAGGCCAGTATTGTACCACAACAGGTGCAAATCATGGGCTTATCACTGAAAGAATTCTATTCATTACTAATTGAAGAAGCCTTGTCTGCGAAAAGTTGACCGGGGGATTAACAATCCAAATCAAAAAAAAATATATTGTGTTGAAATTCATTACCGGAAAGCCATTGTGGGTAAATATCCTCTTTAGCATTGTATTGGTAACAGTTGTTTTACTTCTGTTCCTGGTATCGTTGAATTTTATAACTAACCATGGGAGCACCCTTTCCATTCCTTCTGTTACAGGAAAATCATTCATGGATGCTAAAAGGATTTTGGAAAGCCAGGGTTTTGAAGTAGAAATTCAGGACTCCATTTATAATGATACCGCCATTGCATTGTCGGTAATCCGCCAGTTTCCGGAAGCAGATGAAGTGGTAAAAAGAAACCGAATTGTTTACTTAACTATTAATCGCTCCGTACCTCCGTTAATTGAAATGCCTTTCCTGGAAGGATTGAGTTTTCGAAGTGCGGAAATTGTATTGAAGCAATATGGACTGAGGGTTGGGGATACATCCTACCGGTCAGATATGGCAAAGAATTCGGTGCTGGAGCAGATTTATAAGGGAGACCGCATAAAGCCCGGAGTTAAAATAAAGATGGGGAGTGTGATAGACCTCGTGTTGGGGAGTGGATTGGGTAATGAGGAATTCGCAGTGCCCGATCTGTTCGGAATGCCTTATGCGGAAGCCAGGATCGCTATCGAATCAACCGGGTTGATGGTGGGTGTTACCATACCTGACGCTGATGTGGCGGATACCAAAAATGCTTTTGTATACCAGCAAAGGCCAGAACGTTATACGGCGGATCGCCGGTTGAACCGGGTTCGCCAGGGACAAACAATAGATTTATTTTTAAGTGTACAAAAACCGGTACGGCAAGCTGTTGATTCTACTTTACTACGTAACGACCAATAAAAAATCATATATGCAAAACATTACTGTGGAAGAATTAAAGACAAGAATAGAAGCTGGTGAAAAAATTAATATTGTGGATGTGCGCGAACCGCACGAAAATGCTGAATTCAATATTGGCGGGGTATTGATTCCATTGGGTAAAATTCAAACCATGCAGGTGGATGAACTGGAAGATTTGAAAAATGAAGAAGTAATTGTATACTGCCGTAGTGGAAACCGAAGTGGGCAAGCCTGTGTGGTACTCGATACTCTCGGTTTCAAAAACACAAAAAACCTCGTGGGCGGGATGCTGGCATGGCAGGATAAGTTTGTAAAAAAATGATTTTTTTTATATTTAGCCAGGTTGTTTTCTTAATTCAACCGCACAACCCCGGGTTGCTGTCTTCACCAACAAGAACGAAATACCCTTCAATATTAAGATTTATCGGCCTCTCAAACCGGAACATTTTACCGATGCAATACTGAATAATATTGTAGTGGGGGATATTGATTAAGCAGTTTATGAAAAATAAAATGGTCGTTAATACTTGAGCGGTAGTTGAAGAAATATTCCACGTAATTATTTGCCCATCTCCCCATTTTCTAATTTACAAATCACAGTTTCATATTCACCGCCAGCATAAAATTGGTTCCTGCCATCGGGAAATAATAGTTCTCTGATATTACTGATCCTCCATACAGGTAACTGAATGTATAGCCATTCGGTTCGTATTTTTTATTGAATATATTATTAGCCTGCAATACCAGGTTGATCTCCTTAAAAATTACTTTACGGAAAATATAACCGATACGCAGATCCTGTACATAAAAGGCCCTGAGACTTCGTGCCGAATTGGATGTATTATCTAAATATTGCCTGCTAACATATTTGCCGGGTAAACTTATCTCCAAATTCCTCACCGGAGTTATATTAATTGATGCGCTACCAACCACAGAAGGCGAATAGGCAATAGTGGTATTTCCGTAAGTGTTTGTCTTCTGTCCGCCATTATCATAGTCATCATAAAATTCGGTAAAGTTTTGAACTTTGTTTCGGCTTACCGTAAAGGTGCCAGCCAGGTTCAGCCAATGGGTAAGAGTGGATTTTCCCTGGAGTTCAAGGCCCAGCCGGTAGCTAACAGGTATATTGGTACGGGTATAGGCGCCTACATCATTAATTTTACCGGTAAGAACCAACTGATCTTTGAAGTGCATATAATAAACGGTGGCTCCCCAACTATACTGGCTGGTTTTCTTTTCAATTCCTAATTCTATATCGTGTAGTTTTTCCGGTTTAGGAATTTGATTATTGCCTGCTTCAAAATCTTCCCGGTTAGGTTCTTTCTGTCCCAGTGAATAAGATGCATACCATTGGTAACTATTCACCGTATAAGAGATGCCGATTTTTGGATTAAAAAAATCATATTTTCCCCGGATTTGTACGGAGGGATTATCACGGAATCCATCAATATTATACAATGCATTCCGGTATTGCAGATCGGCAAAGACATTGATATGAGAAGTAAGCGCCTGCTGATATTTTGCGAAAAAATTAATGTCGGTTTTATATGGCTGGTGGTTATACCAGCGGTAGTTATCAGGTACCCCTGCGTTGGCCCATATTATTTTGCCAAAATGGTTGCCGTTGTAATGGTTCCATCCACCGCCAACAGTCAACAGGTTCTTACTTCCTTTGTATTGTAATGATAGCACCTGTCCAAAAAAATTATTATCCAGCCATAATTGCCGGATGAGATCCGTTTTGCGCAGCGTATCATTGCCGGACAGGTAATCGGCTAATCCATAAGATGAAAAATTCTGCAGGACTTTGTATTGCTCATAGTATCCTTTCCCATTGGTCAGGAAGAAAGCGGTATTGAAAGTTATTTTATTATTGAGCTCGTGATTAATAAACAATTGGTAATGGTCCTGCCTGTAATTATCTGTTTCATTTTCATAGGGAGATCCCGGTCTTTCGGTTCCGGCCGAATTGAAGGTTCGGTTACTCATTAAATAAGCCTCCGGTATTCCATACCATGATTGATATGTCTTTTCTTTACCCGATAGGATATTAAATCGGATAGATGTTTTTACTGCGAGGTATACGGCAGATAAATAAAAAGAAGACAGGTTACTCGTGGCCCTGTCTACATATCCATCGCTTCTTATATTGGAAATTCGTGCATCAACGGTAAAATGATCGCTGATTAAACCGGTACCGGCTTTTACGGTGTGTTTCCAGGTGTTGAAGGATCCGTAACTATTATTTATTTCCGCATAAGGCGAAGTAATCACTTCATTGGTGCTGAAATTGATAGTGGCACCAAAGGCGCCGGCTCCGTTTGATGAGGTGCCCACTCCACGCTGAATCTGCACGTTATTGACAGAAGAAGCGAAATCGGGCAGGTCCACAAAAAATAAACCCTGTGATTCTGCGTCATTATACGGAATTCCATTAATGGTCATATTGATACGGGTAGCATCAGTTCCCCGGATCCGTATCCCTGTATAACCAACCCCGTTTCCCGCATCAGAGTTTACCACAACCGAAGGGGTTTGATTAAGAAGAAATGGAAGATCCTGACCCAGGTTCATCTTTTCAATTTCTTTTTTTGTAAGATTTGTTTTGGTGAAAGGCGCTTTGTCGGAGGCCCTCACCGCCTTTACCTCCACTGGCTCCATAAATAAATCCCATCGATCCATTTTTATTACCAGTGGACCTGAATCAGTCGAGACAATTGTTTCCAGCGCTCTGAAGCCAATACTGCTGGTTCGAACCCAGTAAGTACCTGGTTTTAATTTTAAAAAAATAAACGCCCCTTTTTCATCAGTAAAAGTGCTGTACTGGTTACCCAGTTCAACCGTAGCCAAAGGTATCAGGCCCCCTGTTTTGGCATCGACCACTTTACCTGAAATGGATTGGGAAAGAACAATTTGAGCGAACAAACTGAAGCATATCCCCAAAAGCAATTTTTTCATCTTGTTAAAGATTAAGTATTAAAAATTGATTTGAGAGAAATGCTGCGATAGCGAAGTGTAGGAAAAAATCTATCCACCTTCCCTGCGCAGGCATTACCCTGGTCCGGTTCTACGGGTATTATCTCAGCCTTTTACCCTGAGCCATGAGAAGACTGCCCTCATCAAGCTCAGAAGTGCGAAGCACCCCGGGAATCTGATGTCTTTGCAAAAAATCGAAAAGACAGCACAAAGATAAGCCCAAAATCATTTTAAAGTCCTGTAACATTTTCTTTTGGCTGCCCGTCTTACCAATAAACCAGATTATGAAACAATCCTGCTTGCTGTTCATAGTTGCTCTTATTGGGGTGTCGGCCTGCGCCCAGAATGAAAAAGTAATTAGTGACGCGAATGCCACCATTCGTTCAGTAAGTGAATTTCATGCTATACAAATTGGGGATGGTATTGATCTTTACCTTACGCAGGGTAATGAACAAGCTGTGGCAGTTAGTGCCAATAAGGAAGAATATCGTAATCAAATTGTAACAAGGGTAGAGAATGGAGTGCTGAAAATATATTTTAAACAGGAAGGTGGATTTAACCTTACCTGGCGGGACCGCAAACTAAGGACTTACATTTCAGCAAAAACCATTGATGAAATCAAGGCCTCCGGAGGATCGGATATTATTGTTCAGGGTAGCTTGGCGGCCACCAAACTAAGCCTCGATCTTTCGGGGGGGAGCGATTTTGTAGGGGAGCTGAAAACTACCGAACTCTTTATAACTATGAGCGGCGGGTCTGATGTGCACGTTAAAGGAAAGACTGCCAATTTAAAAGTAGAAGCTAACGGGGGAAGTGATTTTAAAGGGTACGAACTACAGGCTGACTATGTGATTATAGAAGTGAGGGGTGGAAGCGATGCTCAACTTAGTGTGAGCAAGGAATTATATGCGGAGGCTTCTGGGGGAAGTGATATTTATTATAAAGGTAATCCTCAGATAAAACGTAATTCTGCCGGCGGGGGTGGTAGTATTACCCGCAGGGATTGATTTGCATGCAACATTTAATCGTTCAAGGAGTCTTTAAAACAAAAATTTATGAAAAAGCCTGTATTTATTATTGCTGCGATGCTGTTAACAATATCTATGATGGCACAGAAACAAATTGACGATGCCAATGCGGAAGTACGAAATGTGGGCAGTTTTCATGGCATCAAAGTTTCAAATGGAATCACTGTTTATTTAATCCAGGGAAATACGGAAGCAGTGGCAGTGAGTGCCAACGAAGTGGAGGTTCGCAATAAAATTAAAACACGGGTAGAGAACGGTATTTTGAAAATTTATTATGATGAGGATGACTGGAAAATCTGGAAGAATTTCACTAATAAAAAATCAAGGGCCTATGTATCAGTAAAAGATATTGATAGGATTCAGGCATCATCAGGTTCAGATGTTCGTGTAGAAGGATTAATAAAGGCCGGCAAACTTAGCATGGAAGCTTCCAGTGGTGCATCAATCAATGGTAAACTGGAGGCCTCTTCTTTGGAGGTGGATCAAAGTAGCGGTTCAGTTATAACTATTTCAGGAAATATATCCGGTAATTTGACAGTGGAGGGTAGCAGTGGAAGTGTATTTCGCGGGTATGATTTAACTGTGGAAAATTGCGATGCAGAAACAAGCAGTGGTGCCGGGGTTCAGGTTACTGTAAATAAAGAATTAACAGTACAAGCCTCCAGCGGAGGGTACATTCATTATAAAGGAAACGGGCTAATCCGTGATGTGCATACCAGCAGTGGAGGAAGTGTAAGCCGCAAAAGTTAATTTGATTGCTAGTAGTAAAAAATGTATCTAGTAAAATCTAAAGCGAAGAACAGTCGATGAAATTGTTCCATCGCTTTTCTTATTTGCCGAAGGCCCATAGTAAAAAACCAGGTAACTGTTTGCTCCAGCTGGCTAAATCGTGTTTTCCCAACCGGTCAATTACCAGGGGCATTTCTTCTTTACGGGCCAATCCTTTTTCCATCAGTAATAAACGAATATCCTCCGTATCATCCTGCACATCAATTATTCCATCTTTATCGCGGTCACTGGATTCTTCAAGACTGCCGGTAAAAAACCAATACTTCGTGGAGGGCTTTCGGCGCGCGGCTTTTATGGTAGCATAAACGATTCGGCTTTTTTCATCGGAGTAACTGCTATCGCTGGTACTTTTATCTCTCCACCAAAAGGAACCAGAGAAGATACCCACTTTATCAATTTTATCCGCATTATTCCAGGCTATATCAAATGCGGATAATCCCCCCAGCGACCATCCCGCTATAGCCACAGACTTAAATTTTCTAACCCCAGCTCTTTTCTTAATAAATGCGTAAAGTTCCTTATCAATAAATGCATTATAATAAGAGGCGCGACTGCCTTTTTTTTCATAATCAGGTTTATCAGATATTCCATACTCCTGCATTCGGTCACCGGCATCAATGCCCACTACTATTAGTGGCTGAATGAGGGCTGCTTTATAAAGGCTGTCAATTATTTCTTTCACACGCATAATCTTCAGATCCTGTCCATCGTTTAGCAACAACAAATTGAGCTCTTCTTTATTGCCGGGTATGGGGGTGTTAATGATAGTAAGCTTCACCTCGCGTTGAAGATGGCGGCTATAAATTTTATCTTCCTGCTGATCAGCGGATTTGTTCTTACACGAGAATAGCAAGAGTACCAATACGGGAACTAAAAAATATTTCATTTTATGAAAATACAATTTGTAAAAGAACAAATGATATTTGGAACGAAAAGTGAATACAGTTACCTTTGCCCCCCATATCGCGAAGTAGAGCAGCGGTAGCTCGTCGGGCTCATAACCCGAAGGTCGGGAGTTCGATCCTCCCCTTCGCAACAAGTAAAAGACTCAGTTGGGTCTTTTTTTTATTGTGGCATCAAAACCCGGGTAATGTGGTATCAAGTCCCGGAGGCATCTATCTCAGAGCAGGCGCATGGGAGTTCCATCCTACCCATCTCGTCAAATTGTCCCTTCAAGGCGGGTTTTTTATTTTCTACCTTTACCAGAATTAATTAAATGAAAGTAGGGTTTGTAAACATATTTGGAAGGCCCAATGCGGGCAAAAGCACTTTACTGAATGTATTGATGGGAGAGAAATTGGCCATCGTATCTTCGAAAGTGCAAACAACCCGACATCGTATTAAAGGAATTCTCAATACGGATGAGTACCAGATTATATTCTCTGATACCCCTGGCATAATTGAGCCTAAATATAAGCTGCATGAGAAGATGATGACAGCGGTAAAAGGGGCCCTGGAAGATGCGGATGTTGCATTGCTGCTGGTAGACATGAAAGAAAACAAAACAGAAGCAGATGCAATTTTTCAATCGTTAAAACTACGGGTTCCCTGTATTGTAGTTTTAAATAAAATAGATGAAAGTAAAGAAGAAAAAATAAGGGAGGCAACAGAATTCTTTAAGAGCAAACCATATTGCCGGGAAGTAGTGAGTATCTCCGCGGTTAAACAAACAAATACAGATCAACTACTGCAACGCATCCTGTTTTATCTTTCGGAGGGTGCGCCTTTTTTTGAAGGAGATGAACTCACCGATCTTCCTACCAAGTTCTTTGTGGGCGAACAGATTCGCGAAAAAATATTTCAATTGTACCAGGAAGAAATACCATATCACACCACTGTACTGGTTACGGAGTTCAAAGAAAAATCTACCCTGGTAAAAATTGTGGCAAACATAATCGTGCAACGGGATACCCAGAAGGGAATTCTGCTGGGGGAAGGAGGCAAGATGATCAAACTATTAGGAACGGAATCCAGAATGGAAATTGAGAAATTCCTGGGGCAGAAAGTATTCCTCGAATTATTTGTAAAAGTTAAGCCCAAATGGAGAGACAATGATTTTATACTGAAAGAGTACGGGTATCATTAATGCAGCTATTGACTGGGGCCAATTGTCCTTTTCCTGATTAGTATATTCTTTTTTTATTAAAAACAATGCTATGCGGGTACTGAATATTATTCTGATTTCCATAATGGTCCTGGGGATTTCCCTGGAAACCCATGCCCAGGCCTTTTTGGAATCCCAGCCAGTAGGAACTTCAAGAGATGGGGTGCTGGTTGTTTACGGCAGCAATAATATCGGGAATAAGCGAATACCTTATGACCGGATCAGCGGCAGTCCTTTTTGGAAAAACGAATACCAAATGGCTATCGTTATTGATAACAACAACCAAATCATGGGGAAGGCACCGGTTAAATTAAACCTGTACACTAATGAAGTGTATTTCTTAACGCCCAAAGGGGAAGAAAGAGTAGTAACGGCGGGGAAAGCCCGAAAGATTATTTTTCAAAAAGAGGATAATGAAAAAGAGGTGCTCGCTGTATTTGAAAATAATCTCCCGGTCATAATAGAGAATAACCCGAATGCGGAATCACCCTCTTTCGTACAGGTGATGAATAATGGAGATCTGCAATTATTAAAGCATAATAAAGTTTTGTTTGTAACTGCCGACTCTCTGTTTGGAACTATGAAAAGATATTATTTTTCCAACCAGGTACTTTATTTCCTCAATAATAAATTTGGTCAAACTAACCGCCTCCGTAAACTCAACAGGGATAATGTAATGGAGATGCTGAATTCAGATAGCAACTCGGAGGCCTGGATAAAACAAAATTCCATCAACTTCAAAAAGGAAGAAGATGTAATCCGGTTTCTGGATTACCTGAATACTAAAAAGAAAGGGTAGATAATCCGGCCTGATTGATTTCGTTAACCCCGCCTCCGCCGGGGTTTTATAGCGAAAGTGGCTCCCGGTAAAGCCAAACTAAAAGCCTAAATTCGCCCCCTGGTTTACTTCGGGGATAAATTACAATTAAGATAAGAGCATGAGTTTCACGGTAGCGATTATTGGACGACCCAATGTAGGAAAGAGTACGCTCTTTAATCGGTTATTAGAGCAGCGAAAAGCGATCGTTGACGATGTCAGCGGAGTTACCCGCGACCGGCAATATGGCGTAACAGAATGGAATGGCAAGAATTTTAACGTCATTGATACCGGCGGCTTTGTGCCTAAAAGTGAAGATATTTTTGAACGGGAGATCCGGAAACAGGTAATGATTGCCGTAGAAGAGGCCAACGCACTAATGTTTATGGTGGATGCGGCAACAGGTATCACCGATCTTGACGAAGCTATGGCCGATATTTTGCGGAGAACTGCCAAGCCTGTTTTCCTGGTGGTAAATAAAGTGGATAATCACGATCGTTTACTGGAAGCAACAGAATTCTATCGTCTTGGTTTTGATAATATATTTTTTCTTTCTTCAATGAGCGGCAGCGGCACCGGGGAATTATTGGATGCGCTCGTACTCCTAATAACCGAAGATCAGTCAGAAGATACCCTCGAAAAAAACGAATTGCCCAAGTTTGCTATTATTGGCCAACCTAATGTGGGAAAGTCCTCCCTGCTTAATGCACTAATAGGCCAGGAGCGAACCATTGTAAGTGAAATTCCAGGAACAACCCGGGATACCATTCATACCCATTATAATCTTTTTAATAAGGAATTTATTCTTATTGATACGGCCGGAATTCGACGTAAATCCAAAGTGCACGAGGACCTTGAATTTTATTCTGTCATCCGGGCTATTAAGGCGATGGATGAAGCGGATATATGTTTATTGGTATTGGATGCAGTAAAAGGTATCGGAGCACAGGACCTGAATATTTTTAGCCTTGCCGCTACAAAAGGGAAAGGAATAGTGTTACTGGTGAATAAATGGGACCTTATGGAAAAGGAGACCAATTCGGTGCGTGATTATGAGAAACAATTGAAAGATCGAATTGCCCCATTTTCTGATGTACCAATCCTTTTTATATCGGCCAAAGAAAAAACGCGCATTCATAAAGCCATTGAAGTATGCCTGGAGGTATACGAAAACAAACAGCGTAAAATCTCTACTTCCGAGCTAAATGAAACGATGCTCAAAGCAATTGAATCTTTCCATCCACCGGTGGTTCGGGGCCATCCCATTAAGATTAAGTATGTTACCCAAATACATACGCACGTTCCTTCTTTTGCCTTCTTCTGCAATTTTCCGGATGATGTAAAGCAGCCTTATAAAAACTACCTCGAAAATCAATTGAGAGAAAAATTCAATTTTAAAGGGGTTCCGGTAAGGCTTTTTTTCCGCAAGAAATAGGCTTGATCTTTCCTTCATGAGTTAACTGGATGAGATTGATTACAAGTGAGCTGCCTAATTTACTCCATCGTTCACCAACCACTGCAAAAGGGTCTTTTCAAAAAATATAGGAAGAAAGCCTTGCTATATGGATAGTGGACCCCCGAAAGTCAATTTTGCTTAAATCCTTGTGGGGAAGAAGTTTTTATTGTAATTTGTCGCGTCTAACCACATATTTATTCCTACCCGAAACCTCTGGAATCCTATCTCCTGTGCATTGTTCCTTATCGCTTATTATTTCTTTATAAACTTCTTTAGTATGAAAAAAATCTACGTGCTGTTCGTAGTATGCCTATCTCTAATTGTTTCAGTTAAAGCGCAGACCTATTATTGGATTGGACCTTCATCAGGCGCAGGTGGTAATTGGAATGATAACAATAACTGGTCACTCAGCAGCGGCGGAGCTCCCGCGGGATCCTTTCCCAATAGTTCTGTTCATAATGTGATCTTTGATCAAAACGCTTTGGTGAATGTGAACCTGGAGAATATTGACCTGCTTTCATTAACAGTTACTAATTCAATAGCTGCGAAAATGTTTGTAGGGGGTAGTATGACAGCACCTGCAATCAATTTATTTAGTACAAGCCTCGTCAATCCAGCTCTTCGAATTAATACGGGAAGCCGACTCGAAGATAGTTGTGATACCAATATTCCCTTCTTAGTTTCTTTTAATTCCGATGCAAAAGGATTGATTGACGGTACCTGGTATTTTGCTGGGCGAAGTACTGTCCTCGGTGCTAATGGGGCTACTTTCTCCCTGCCGGGTCTTACAGGGCTATCCAACAGGCTTGATGTAAACGGAACTATTCAATTCAGAAATAATACCCTTTGTCCTAACCCATCGACCGGCCAGGATTATATTTTCTTCAATAGCGGCTCAACTTATTGGCTCGACCGAAATGGAGGAAATAGCCCACGGGCAACCTGGAACGCTGCTTCCACCATCCGGGTAACGGGTGTGACCAGTTCTAACCCTTCCATTAATGTGGGCACGCTATCAGAAATAGGCAATCTAATATTTGATTGTTCTGCAGTAGTTCCAGGTATCAGTGGCTGGAGCCTCAGCAACAACCTCGTCATAAAAGGGAATTTTCAAATTTTGAACACGAACAACCGTACGTTGATACTTTCCTCTAATGGAAGTGTGACTGTAAATAATTTTAGTTATACGGTGAATGGAAACTTTGATATCAGTGGTAATTCCAGAGTGGCGATTGCCAACGCGTCGAACGCGAATAAAGTCGTGGATTTTCAGGTTTTGGGAAACCTCAATGTGGGAGGAACAAGTTTTGATTTGCAGATAAGCAATAACGTAGTTAATAATCCAACTAAATTGAAAGTAAAAGGTAATGTAAATCATACGGCCGGTACTTTCGGCAGCAGCAGTACCTCAGTAAGTACCACCACTGATTTATTTGTATTGGAGCTTAATGGAACTTCAAACCAAAATGTTTCTTCCACCGGAATAATTAATAATGCTAATAATGAAATAAGCCTGTTGTTAAATAATACAGCAGGCGCCACGCTTACAGCCCCTCTTTCTGTTGGAAAAATTAGTTTTAATTCCGCCAATAAAGGGAATCTGACTACCACTACTACCAATGTACTATCGATAACCAATCCGGGTACTCATAGCCTGGTAGTGAATTTACCCGCTTCCAATGGTTTCGTAAACGGACCAATGCGGAGGAGCACGGCCAGCACCGGCGACTATTTATTACCAACTGGTAAGGGAAGCACCTACGATCCGGTTCAGGTGAGACCTTCCGCTGCAACTTCTTCTATATACCAAGCCGAATATTTTGGAGCCGCTTTTTCTGATCTTAGTAGCATCAGCCCCATCAATGGAGTTTCTAACCAGGAATATTGGGAAATATCAACTGTTAGTGGAGTGGATGCAGCAATTATATTAACCCTCACAGGGCCAGTTCCGGGAGCGGTTGCCAGCGATGCGGTTGTGGTTGTTAGATATAATGGCTTAGACTGGGTCAACTTCAGTACTGGTGGTACACTTATTCAGCCAGGAAACTCTTCCAGTGGTTCAGCAAGAAGTTCTGTGGCTACCATTAATGGATTCTATACGTTCGGGTATGGTGTTGCCAGTTCATTACCTATACGGCTGCTTAATTTTGATGCCAGGAAAATTTCTACCGGCAGCGCGTATATTAGTTGGATGATCAGCAGCAACAGCAATGCACAACAATTTGAAGTTTTAAAATCGACCGACGGCAGAAATTTCATTGCTACGGGTGGAATAAATGCGGTGGATCGCCAATTTGCTTATTCGTTTACTGATAATAATTTGCAAACCGGTACTTCTTTTTACCGGTTGAGAATGATTGATAAAAACGGACAAGTTAGTTACAGCCAGATAGTTGCCGTATTGAATGGGGTAAAAGGAGTAATACTAGCTTCAATGATTCCGACAATTGTAACTGGTTCCGCTACGCTTTCCATCAGTTCTTCTGAAAATGGAACTATGCAAATCATCGTTACTGATATGTATGGAAGAATCGTTAAAAAACAACTGACCGCGATAGGTACAGGAAACCAACAGGTCATTCTCAATCTGCAAAACCTGGCTTCAGGCGCGTACCAGGTAACTGCCTTTATGAGTAATGGCCAGGTTGGCACCATACGCTTTGTTCATCAGTAAAAAATCAAGAAAATAAGGAAAAACCCCATTACGGTTTGTGATGGGGTTTTTTATTTTGCAGGTATTCCTTTACCAAATAGCTGTAATATGTTTGTTGTTAATGAAACGCGGGTTCTGATCAAGCTTCTTTTAATTGTGAGTTTGCTGATGCTTCATCCAGAACTCATGAATGCACAGAAAAAGTGGGATGGGGGCGGGGGCGATAATCAATGGACTACTGCTGCTAATTGGACCGATGATATAGTTCCTGTTTCAACGGATGATGTATTGCTGGATAATATGATCTTCTCAGGTTCTTTTATGGTGCAACTGCCTAATTCGGCAGTAACCATAAATTCGTTAACAATAACACCCGCACTTACAGACTCAATTAAACTGCTTCTTCCAATAACCAACACCGTAATTCCGGCCTTTACCGTTACCGGAGCAGGGGGAATTGTAATTAACAACCGGGGAATATTTATTAATTCATCGGGGGGGTCGCCGGGCGCTGCTTTAGTTGTAATTGATTCTGTAAAGATTTACGATGGCGGAAGGTTCATTCATAAAACAAGCAATAGCCATGCTTCCTTTGTGAGCCGTTTATCCAGAGCGCCTGGAACAGAAAAAGGAATATTTGAATTTAATGTACCTGGAGCCGCAAGCTATACGATTTCTTTATCCGGAAGAACATATGGTGCCTTCGAATTGTCCGCTACAGCGGCCGGTGGAAACAAGTCGTATTTATCAAACGGAATAACTACTGCCAATATAAGGGGCGATTGCAGTATCAGGGCCGGCGTAAATTATACATTAGACTTCACCGGCGATTTGATGGTGTTCGGATCTTTGTATATCAATGGCAATTTTAACCTGGCTGCAGCTCCCAATAACAATAACATAAAAGTCCGGCAGCATTTATTCTGTTCCGGCAATATTACAGAAAGTTCAACCGGGTTTCCGGTTATAGAACTTAATGGGAATACAAACCAGGATATATCCATCCCCGGCAACATTCTTAATAGTGTAATACTTAAATTGAATAATCCATCAGGGGCTACGCTCCTGAGCGCTGTTTCTTTACCCTTTAAACTGGACCTTGTGAATGGAAAATTAACTACCACTCCTTCCCTTTTGCTTACACTGCAACCAAATTGTTCCATACAGGCAGACAGCACAAATAATAATTGTTTTGTGAATGGGCCCCTCCAAAAATTAGGATTAAGCAATTCTTCCTTTTTTCTATTTCCTGTTGGAAAAGGAGTCTTGCAACGCTGGGCAGAAGTAAAAAACGCAACCGGAAATTTCACGGTGGAGTTTTATAAGAGCAGTGCTTATTCATTGTCGACGAGTATGGGAAGTGGTATAGATCATGTTTCGCATATTGAATACTGGAGTATTGATGCTAATTCTGGTGCTTCAGCGAACATCGAATTATCATTTGATAATGTGAACAGCGGTGGAGTTACGGATATAAATTCATTACGTGTAGCACATCTGTCTGGCGGCAGCTGGCTAAACTCGGGCAATATCAGCACTACAGGTTCAGCAGGTGCTGCGGGTTCAGTGATCAGTAATACTGAAAATAATTTTGACGCATCCTCGAATTATTTTACACTGGCAGGCAGTGATCCAAATCAAAACCCTTTACCAGTACAGTGGGTGAAATTAACTGCCATGCGAACAACAACCTGCATTCAATTAATGTGGCAGATTAACGGGAACACGGCAGCATCGGCCATTGAAATTGAACGATCAACGGATGGGCATACCTTCCAAACAATAAAAAGGTTATCAGGTTACGAAACCAGTTTTATGGATACATACCATACAAATAATCCATCGACGATAATTCATTATTACCGTATTCGTGTAGTGGGCCTTGCAGGAAATAATTTTTACAGCAAAGTGGTTGCTTTTCATTTTTCCCCGGAAAAAGTATATTTAACGGGTATTAAAACGTCCGGTTTGCCCGGGAATTATTCTCTTATACTGGCAGCGCCTAAAAAAATGCCATTAACTCTTTGTATTGTAAATATTAATGGCCAGCTGGTAAAAAAAATCCCTTTGCAACTGAAGCCGGGGAATCAGGAGATTTCTTTGACTTTGCAAAGCTTAGGCCCTGGATATTTTCAGGTATTTGGAGTATCTTCAACCCTTCTTACAAATCCCCTGAAATTCTTTAAATTCTGAATTATTCCAATTGCCCTGACGTTGCTCATCATAATAAATATGAGTGAATAAATTGTTTTGCATGAAGCATGCTGTTTTATTTGTTATCCTAATAGGTATTTACTTTTCCTCTGCTGCAACTACGTATTATTCCCAGGGCTCGGCATCTCCTAATAGCCTCAGCAATTGGAATAGTAACCGGTTGGGAGGCGGGTCTTCTCCGGCTTCTTTTCTTAATGCCGGCGACGAGTTTATAATTCAGAATGCACATACGCTTTATACAACAGGCACCTGGACTGTCGGATCAGCCACCTCCATATTAAGAATTGAATCGGGAGGAGTATTGTATGCTTCTTATGCAGTTTTGTTAACTGGCACATTTGAATTAAAGAATGGAGGCATCTATTATCATGATAATGCCGGAGCAGTTACTCCAGGTGCCGGATCCAGCATTTTTGGAGGAACGGAATCATTTGCCCCAGGCTCTACCTTTGAAATCCGGAACTGGATCAATCACACAACTCCTTTACCCTCTCCGGTAAATTGGGGCAACCTGGTAATAAATTATAATGGAAGTATCGGGGGCAACTGGAACCAGCAGGGAGCGTTAACCAATATACAGGGCAACCTCATCATCAAAAGAACAGGTACAATGGGACAGGATTTTCGACTAACGACCAATACGAGTGTTACATTAACCATCGGGCAAAACCTGGAAATTGACCAGGCGTCCTTATATATTAAAGATGGAAACGCCAATGGTACCACATCTTTTGTTCAGGTGAATGGAGATATCACTATTAGCAACGGCAGTTTAAACCTGGGCACTGTTGATTTTAAACCTAATAATGAATTACGCTTTAAAGGAAATCTATTAGTATCAGGAACAGGATTAATTACTGCTCAGTCCGAAGACCCAATGCTGGTAGCCAACAGCAATAGCGTTCAATCTTTTTATAGTTCAACCACCCTTAATGCCAGCCTGAAAGTTGCGGCCGGAGCAATGATTAAATTAAGCGGACCTATTTCTCTTGGTTCATTGCGTGCGCTGGTGGTTGCAGGAACACTTAATGCGGGAATTAATTCAATTACGATGAATGGCGGACCACTCGCTGTTTCGGGTGGCTTATTTAACAGCAGCAGCAAGATTGATATGAAAGACGGCGTGTGCCAGGTTTGCCAGGGTAATGGAACCTTTTCTTTATCTACTGGCTGGTGCGCTACTACCGGGGATACGGGGATTATTAATTATAGTACAGATACTATTTTGTTTAACCGTTCCCTCGCTTCGGCAATGAGGATTGGTGCCATGAATTCGAAGGGAAAATTATTTCTGAGCAACCAGGCAGTAATTGCATTTAAAGGAACTTTATCAGGCCCGGCGCCCAACCGAGGTACTATTGAACTAACGGGAAACGGGACCCTAAGTTTTGATGAATTCAGCGTAGCAACAGGCGATGCTTTTTATAATGGCAGTGGCGGGTGGCTGGTTATTGGTGCCTCTCCAGGTTTGCTGACTTCTGCCCTGGCCAGTAACATACAGGTAACAGGCTCCCGTAATTACAATTTCACCGGGGTCAACAGTTATGAATTCAGGAGCAGTTTGCCCCAGTCAACGGGAAATGCATTTCCAGCTACTATAACCGGAACCCTAAAAGTCAATAACAGTCATCCTTCAGGCCTTACGATAAGTAGTCCTGTTACTATTGTTACAGGCGGTACGTTACAACTTGAAAACGGGTTAGTGAAAACAAATAGTTTTTTTTCCTTAACTATGAATCGCAATAGTGCATTGGTGGGCGGTTCGGCTATATCATATATTGATGGTCCACTGAAGAAAATCGGGGAACAAAATTTTTCTTTTCCTGTTGGCAAATCCGGGCGTTATTCACCGGTAGTAATAAATGCCAATGGCGGCGGTACCGGCAGTGATGTTTATACCGTAGAATATTTTCCTGCAAATCCGCAATCAGTTTATGGCAATATATTGTCTCAACTAATCGACCATATCAGTACTGTTGAGTATTGGCTCATTAATGGTACCGCCAGTCCACGCCAGGTAAGGTTCAAGATTACACCATACAGTGGTGTTACAGATTTTTCGAGCCTTGTTGTTGGTTATTTTGACGGTACCGGATGGCTCAACCTGGGTAATGGGATTGTTACCGGCAATACGTCTAACGGTACCATTGAAGTGGGTGCCGCTAATTACGGTCCGCTTACCTTGGCAAGTACCAATACCAGCACCAATCCATTTTCCGCCGCACTACCTGTAACGGTCGCTTCATTTTCTGCCCGCCGCAACGGCAACCAGGGAATATTGAATTGGGAAATTAGTGCCGATACGGATGCAGACCGTTTCGAAGTATTATCTTCCAACGATAACCGGCATTTTACAACTGTGGCTACTATAACTGCAAAAAATAACAGGAAAACTTACCAGTTTACTGATGATCTGTTGCAAGCAGGTATAACCTATTACCGGATACGGGTAATTGAAAAAAGTGGAATAGCTTCCCTGAGTAAGATCGCCGCTTTGTTTTATGAACGAAAGGGAATTGAATTAGTTTTTGCAGCTCCTTCCATAATAAACCAGCAGACGACCCTAGCTATAGCTTCTTCAAACCGGACTACAATGCGTTTAAGTTTAGTGGATATACAGGGGAAAAAAGTAAAATTATTAACGACGGACCTCGTTCAGGGCACCAATACGGTGATAATGGATTTAGGATCCCTGGCGCCTGGATTGTACTACATAAGCGGCCTAAGTAGCGAAGGAAGATCAAACGTTTTGCGTTTGATAAAGCAATAACAGGCAATTGCCGAACTTCACTTTATCGCAAGTGGTGGAAACAAATCATTGCTTAATAATTACACGGGGCGAACTTTGTAAACCTATATGGTATCCAAAAATACATTTTCCGGTTTCAGGCAGTTACAGCTTTGATATTAGCCACCGAAGGTTTAATCCTTTTTATTAATGCCTCTGCGTTTTTCTTGTATTGTTCTAAGGCAGATGATTCCTGAATGATAAATGTGTTTTCGCTAAGCCTGCCTGTAACTTTATTCATTTCAGCCGGGTTGTTGTATACCATTTTGCGGAAATCGTTTTCATAATCTTTAGCCCTGGATTCATAAATTCCTTTTGTCATCCATGATTTGGTGGCAATGCTTTGTTGAATTAAGGAATGAAACGACGCGACGGTAAGTTTTTTCATATCGATTCCCATAACTTTTTTTAGAGCCCCGGCAGCGTGATAAAATTTATCCGTAGAATATTGACCTGATTGCTTCTCATAAAATCCATGTACGTCTTCCCAACTTTTCATTTTACCCGTCGTTATTTGTTTTATTAGTTTGTCGAGTGCCGATTGGACTATGAGTTGTCCGCCAATATTAGTCCAGTTGGTTAGTGAAAATTTCGCAGGTATTTTTTCAGCCAGCGCAGGCAATGAATTTATTTTATGGAGCTGCATGAACTGAAGTAATTGTTCGGATGCATAAAAAAGTACAAGGTCTTTAAACAACAGGTAGGCTTGCGGAACTTTTATCAGCTTAACCTTGCGGGCAGAATTTTCAAATGCAGGAGCGGTTATTTCGAGTTCGTCGAGTATTTTGTGTTGTTGTTCCAATAATTTTTTCCCGGTTTTAGTCATTTCCTGGCGGCTGGTGTTCTGGAGGGTACCTTTCCGTTTGAGATAAGCCCTGCCGGTGAGTTCTTCCATCAGCTCCAGGGCGAATATTATTTCATTAATAGTGTCGGGGCCCAGAAAATTAAATTCGATGAATTGCGTTTTATTGATTCTCTTATCGCGGTCGGAATATTTCCATGAGTTTCGCGAAAGCGCATACATATTGTACATAAACCAGTAACCAGGCATTACGGTTAATTGATCCTTACTCACTTCATTGCTCACCAGGCTGAATGGTAAAGGAATATTTAATTCTGAAGGATAATCACCTTTGGCTAGAATGGTAAAGGAAGCGAATTTCGAATTGTGCTTAAGGCTTACGCAGAGGCCAGGCCAGAAGCCTCGCCCCGCTACAATTTCGCCATCGGGGCTGCGGCTGTTGTGATTGGAACCAATAGTAGCGCCGGCAGCCATATTACTTTGACCAGCTATTAATGCCGCACATAAAAAGGAATTGTTGTGATGTTGTTCATGGGCAGGGAAGATCAGGGAATTCAATACTTCGCAACAGGATATGGTTGAATTATCTCCCAGGTAAGAGTTGATTAACCGGGCGCCGTATTTCAATTGCGAGTGGGAGGCCATAAAAAAACGTACTGCCTTTACCCCATAAAAGACCTTACAACCATAATCAACAATACCATTTACGAGTTCACATCCTTCTCCTATCTGCGTTTTGGCGAGGGCGGAAGAATTGATAGTTACATTTTTTACTTTATTGGCTCCTTTTAGGTACGCATCGGTTCCAATATTTACATCTTTTAATATCCGGCAGTTTTTGATTACTGTGCGGTCGCCAATGTTACCATAGAAACCCCTCCGGGCATCAAATTTTTTATCGGTGAATTCTTTGAATTTGTTTTGAAGTTTTTCGTTATCTCGGAAGCGGGTCCATAAATAGGCATCACCGGGTAGCATTCCATCGAAAGGAATAATACTTCGGCCCCCATTCTCATTACATACTTCAAGCCAGATACGCCTGATTTCCGTTTCACCCTCCTTTAAGATACCGTTCCCGAATTTGGCATGTTCAGTAGTAGCAATTTCGTTCACATTTACCAGCATAACTTCACTCCCTATTATATAATGAGATATATAATTAACATTATCTACTACCACATTATCGCCAAAATCGCAACTGATGATAGTACTGTTGTATAATCCAACCGGTCGGCGCAGATTGTGAAATTCGAGATAAAAGGATTCGAGTTTACCGATTCGAACCAACCCGAAGAATTTACAGTTTTGTACGAGTTCAGGATTAAACGCGTCACTAACCAATATTTTATTCCAGTCGTCGGAGGTGTTGCGGTTACGAACCAACAATTCAATTTCAAAGGCACTCAGCTTCCGGTATTGGATGCCATTGGTGTTTTGTTTATTGCGCAGGTAGTATTCATCTTTTCCTTTTGGCAGATATTCTGCCGAAATAAAATTATAACCCAGCGTATGAATAGGGCTGCGTTGAATCTGGTTCATATGGTGAATAGTGAATGGTGAATGGTCAAATTCTCTTTAATCCCCGGCCTGAAATCTGGGGCAAATAATAAATCTCTCACTCAACAGTTACGCTTTTCGCGAGGTTACGTGGTTTATCAACATCCAATCCTTTAGCAACTCCAATATAATAAGCTAGTAATTGCATGGGAATGGCGCTTAACATGGGAGCTACTATTTCATCGGCCTCCGGTACTTCAATTACATCATCGGCCATATCCCGGATCGTTTCATCTCCTTCGGTTATAACAGCAACCACCTTTCCTTTGCGGGCTTTTATTTCCTGGATATTACTTACAATTTTTTCGTGGTACGAATCTTTGGTGGCCACAAATACAACCGGCAGGGTTTCATCAACCAGGGCAATAGGACCATGTTTCATTTCGGCTGCCGGATAACCTTCCGCGTGTATATAAGAAATCTCTTTCAACTTAAGTGCCCCTTCCAACGCCACAGGAAAGTTATATCCCCGACCGAGGTAGAGAAAATCCCTTGCGTCTTTATATTTTGCTGCCAGTTTTTTTATTTTGTCGTTTTGTTTTAAGACAATTTCAGTTTTAACAGGTATTTCATGCAGTTCCTGAAGCAAGTGTATGAACCGCTCCCGGTTAATGGTGCCTTTTGCATAGGCAATCTTTACCGCAATCATAGTAAGTACGGCCAGTTGGGCTGTAAATGCTTTGGTGCTTGCAACGCCTATTTCCGGACCCGCATGCGTATAGGCCCCGCTGTTGGAAATTCTGGCGATAGATGAGCCTACTACGTTTACTACTCCGAAAATAATAGCACCCTGTTCTTTTGCTTTCTCAATGGCTACCAGGGTATCTGCGGTCTCCCCACTTTGCGATATAGCAATGATTACATCGCCTGCATGAATAACCGGGTTGCGGTACCTGAATTCTGACGCATACTCTACTTCCACCGGCGTGCGGCAGAGTTCTTCAAATATATATTCTGCAATTAACCCCGCGTGCCAGCTGGTTCCACAGGCAACAATGAGTATCCGGTTGGCATTTTTAAATTGCTCGAGATAGTTTTCAACACCTGCCATTATTATGGTTCCTGCTATGGGATCGAGTCTTCCCCGTAAACAATCAAAAATAGTTTGGGATTGTTCAAAAATTTCTTTCAGCATGAAATGATCATATCCTCCCTTCTCAATAGCGGCCAATTCAATATCTAATTTTTGAACATAGGGAGTAATTTTTTCATTACCCAGGTTTTTCAGTATTAATTCACCTGGTTTTACAATGGCCAGTTCATAATCGTTTACATACACTACTTCCTTCGTATACTCAAGCATGGGGCTGGCGTCCGATCCTAAAAAATGTTCGCCTTTTCCAATACCAATAACGAGCGGACTTCCTTTTCGGGCAGCAATAATTGTTTCAGGATCATCTTGGTCCAATAATAAAATTACGTAGGCCCCCACCACCCGTTTCAATGCAATCCGAACGGCTTCTTCCAGCCCACATTTATTTTTATTTTTTATTTCTTCAATAAAATTCAGCAACACCTCCGTATCCGTGTCGCTCTTAAAAGTGTAACCTTTATTACTCAATTCTTTTTTCAGCTGGGCATAATTCTCGATAATCCCATTGTGTATCATGGCTAATTTACCACTGGCCGAAGCATGCGGATGCGCATTGCGGTCGCTGGGTTCACCATGGGTGGCCCATCGGGTATGTCCTATGCCCGTATGTGCATGAAGGTCCATGCCTACTATTGCATCTTCCAGTTCTGCGACTCTTCCTTTTTTCTTATAAACTTTTAAGCCACTATTCAACAGGGCCACCCCGGTACTATCGTAACCGCGGTATTCTAATCTTTTTAATCCTTTTATAATTACCGGGTAGGCTTCTCTTGGCCCGGTATATCCAACAATTCCACACATAACTTTATTAAGGTTTAGAGAATTTTCGTTATCTAAATAAACGCAATCGATTGTGCAATATTATATAAAAATCCTGCATTAATGGGAATGGCTTCATGGCACTTTTCATTTTGTACCAATAGGCTCTACAGCAACAGACCCTTAAGAAAGAGAAATGCCAGGGAAAAATAAATTACTAAGCCGGTTACGTCTACCATAGTAGCAACAAAAGGGGCTGAGCTTACGGCTGGGTCTGCGCCCAGCCTCTTCAATAAAATGGGAAACATGGAACCTATGAGTGTTCCCCAAAGTACCACTCCTAACAGCGAAATACCTACTGTCAGTGCAATCATTAGGAAATGTGCACCATATAATTCCGGGAACAGGGATGACCAAACCACAATCCGGACGAAACCAATCAATCCCAGAATGCTTCCCAGCAATAATCCCTGGATAAGTTCTCGGCGGAGGACTCTCCACCAGTCGGTAATAGTAAGTTCTCCTACTGCCATAGCCTGTATAATCAATGTAGAAGCCTGCGAACCGCTATTACCTCCGCTTGAAATAATCAGCGGAACAAACAATACCAGTACCACCGCTTTGGCAATCTCGTCCTCAAAATATTTCATAGCGGTAGCCGTAAGTAGCTCCCCCAGGAACAGAACAATCAGCCATACTACTCTTTTCTTAAATAATTTCATTAAAGGCATTTCCAGGTAAGGTTCATCCAGGGCTTCTGTACCCCCAATCTTCTGCATGTCTTCGCTGAATTCTTCATTGGCTACCCATAGTACGTCGTCAATAGTAACAATGCCCAGTAGTATATTTTTATCATCAACCACCGGAAGGGCCATCCGGTTATTCATTTTAAATGTTTGATTGGCTACTTCCTGGTCTTCGGTTACATTAAGAGAGATAAATCGATGATCAATGATATCCTCTACAATTTTTTCAGGATTTGCCAGGATGATTTCCCGGATTCGGATATCATCAATAAATTCTCCTTTATCGTTTACTACATAAATTACATCGATGGTCTCACTGTTGTTGCCAACTTCCCGTATATGTTGGATCACCTCCTCTACTGTCCAGTCTACCTGCACCGCAATATAATCGGGGGTCATCAACCTGCCTACACTTCCCTCGGGATATCCCAGTAAGGATAGGGTGATTTTTCTTTCTTCCGGATCAAGCAGTTTAATCAACTCTTTAACCACTTCACTATTTAATTCCTCCAGAAAAGAAGTTCGATCATCGGCAGGTAACTCATTTAATAGCTCCGCTGTTTTGAAAGGGGGTAATTCCTGAATGATATTTTTTTGGGTGGGCAGATCAAGAATCTTAAACACTTTAGCGGCCCGGTGTACACTCATATTACCCACAATCTGGTGTTCATATTCCGGGAATTCATTAATAAGTTCTGCCACATCGCTGATGTTTTGATCGTTCAAAAACTCGCGGATTTGCAGTACTTCTTCTTTCTGCAGAATTTCCAGGAATTGTTCTTGTAGTGTAGGTTGTTCAAATTCCAAACTCATAGTGCAAAATACAAATTCTAAATCCTAAATTGGAAACCGGGATTTCCCCAATTTAACAGGTAACCAATTGATTAAATCCGCATATGATTTTGCCTAGTTTATTTATTGGCCTTACGGGTTCTATGGGTCGGGGAGTATTTACCAGCGAGGACCTGGAAGCTGACCTTACCATAGAAATATCACCCGTTATTGTAATGAATGCGGAGGAGCGCAAACTAATTGATCAAACAGCATTACACGATTACATTTTTGAATGGGGGGAAGATCATATGCAATGTTGTATGGCGCTGGGTTATGTGGCCGTTTACAATCATTCGTATGAATCCAATTGTGAATATGAAATGGATTTTGGCGCAGGAAATATTACTATAACTACCGTATGCGCGATCAAAGGAGGCGAAGAATTGTTTATCAATTACAACGGCAACTGGAACGATACGAAAACGATTTGGTTTGACGCGAAATAGGAAAGTGAATAGCGAATAGTTAATGCTGAATCAAATCCTGAAATGGGAAGTTACATTTATAATTCTTTACCTTCTCTTTTTTTGACTATCGACTACTCACTCACTTAATCCGTAAACCGTCCGCCGGCGTTGATCCATGAAGTAATTTTATCGCGATCTGATTGGGGTAAGGCGCCCGTTGGAGGCATAAAACTAGGGTTGCCGTCAATCGCTCTTGCTTTCACCCGATCTTTATTCAATACGATATTGCAATCAACCGAAAAATTAATTCCACCAGTAGGAGTGGGACCCGTATGGCAACCAGTCACCGCGCAATTTGTTTGTATTACCGAGCGGGCGGCTAGAAACAGGGTGCCCGCCGCCTGTGCATTAACCGTAATAGGAGTGCTTTTTCCGCAACCTGCAGCGTCCTTTACATTTACGGTATGATTTCCGGCTGATATATTATTAAATACATTGGATGCCTGAAAGGCTCCCGCATCAAGACTGTAAGTAAAATTGGTACTTCCAGCAGCCGATGCCGTTACCACTGCACTCGGCGCACAGGGATCAGAATCGGTGGAAGTTGCCGTTAAGGTAATGCTTACGCCTGCGCATGCATTTTTTTCGTTAACGGTAAAAGAACCACTTCCTGTACAACCTTTACTGTCTTTCGCAACAATAGTATGAACACCCTTTGCCAGGCCATTAAATGTTCCGGCCGACTGAAACGCTCCCCCATCGACGCTAAAGGTAGCGCTACCGGTTCCCCCGCTTGCAGCGGCAGCTATGCTTCCGGTAGATGCTCCCGCATCCGTGTCTGTAATGGTACCGGTTACAGTTATATTAACTCCTGCGCACACATTAGGGGTTGTACCACCTCCATCGCCCTTACTGCAAGCATATAAAACGGCACTGACAATTAACAGGAGATAAAAGCATTTTGAAATGGTAATATATCGATTGGTCATACAGTGATTTTTAATTGGTACGGATTTTTTATTATCCGGGTTGTTTTGGGGTTATTTAAAAACCGGGCTATATTTAATTCCAACCAATATTCCGTAACTACTGATATCCATTTTTCCAAAGCCCATTCCCCGGACAGGTAACTTCACAAAAGGTTCGGTTTGCAAACTCCAGGATTTATTCAATGCCTTTTCAAAGCCTGCAGAGAAGTTTATTATATTGAACCATTCGTTTTGTTGAGAACCTGTTTTCCAGTCTTTCTTAGCTGGGTAATTGTTGACGATGAAATAATAAGTATAAGCTTGATTGCGCATTATATAAGATGAAGTACCGGTATTTACAAACCATTTAATTCCCGGCTTTATAATGATATTATATCGCACATTCAGTGGAATATCCCACATATCGCAATCTCCTTCCAAAGAAGTGAGCTTCACATAAGTTGTCCAATAATGCTTGGGCGGATAAAAATCCTTGCCCTGGGCAGAATAATTCTTTTTAGTAAAAATGAAGCCCGTATTTATAGACCAGCGCCGGGAAAAATTATAAGATACTTGTAAGCCAATATTATAACCCGGTTTATTATTACCCGTTCCATGAATACGACTGTAATCAATACCTGCAAGAAGTCCCAAAGCAATTGGTTTATTTATGCTGGATTTTCCGGCATTCTTTTTTTGGGGCTTCGAGGCTATGGCAGATTTTAATTGCTCTTGGGTGGGTTCGGCGATTACGGTTGACGGGATAACCGGATTAGCTTTTTTGGTAATAATGACCGATGTATCGATTGCTAAAGGAACTTTAGTGCTGGCAGTTGTAATGACGGGTTGAATATCCTGTTTTGTTGGTTGATTGAGGTTACCTGATATTGTCACTGAAGCTTTTGTTTTATCAATACTTGAAGGCTTTATTATGATTTGATCTGTATTGGAAGAGCGAATAATAGGTTTTCCCTGCGACTTTGTCGGTTTACTCATCGCAATAACCTGTTTAGTTTTTTCTTTTTTAACAGCCATTAACCTTGAATCGGTGAATTTATTTTTTGAGTCAGTAATTGATACAGGTTTGTTGGGCCTGGTTGTTTTGTTTTCCGGATAAAATTTACGATCCGGCGAAGTGTTTTGATTCCTGGGTGAGGCAGTATTTCGGGTATCATTATCAAAGAGTGTGCTATTTTTTTCTTTTGATATTTTGTCATCATTGGTGGCAAAAGGATTCGGATTGATAGGGGTTAGAAGAGGAGTCAACGTTTTATTATCAGTATTTATAGATGAATGGATGTTGGGTTTTGAAGCGATGCCGTTTTCTTTTTTCCCTGTCAGCATCCATATCAATCCACTTCCTCCGGCTAAAAGGAATATAAAAAATAACCAAAGGAATCGCCTTCTGTCTTTTTCTTTTTGAACAGGAAATTCCTTTTCAAGGCGTTGTTCTACCTGCTCCCAACCCGATGGGCGCAGGTCCACATCGCTTTGTTCCGCAGCCTCGCGGCTTAATCGGTCAAGGTCTTTATCAGAGAGGGGATACATAAATGTTGAAATTCGATTTGTTTAATAATAGTTTTCTCAGGTTGTCTCTTGCTTTCGAAAGGTTGGATTTTGAGGCGCCTACCGAAATACCCAGCTTTTTGGAAATTTCATCATGACTCAATCCTTCAATTACAAACAGGTTGAATACTGTTCGGTAAGAAGGGGATAACAAACGGATAGCTTCTATGATTTCTTTGTAGGATAATACATCCAGGCCGTTTTCTCCGGTATCAGCAATTTTTTCTGATTCGTTGCTAAGTATATGTCCATTTACTGATGATTTCTTCTTCCGGTATTGGTCTATACAGGTATTAACCAAAATTCTTTTGAACCATCCTTTTAGAGACAGCAGAGTATCCTCCTGGCGGAACTCATCGAATTGCTGAATGTTTTTGAAAAGCTTAATGAAAGCTTCATTCATCAGTTCTTCTGCATCATCAGAATTATCAGTATAGCGGTAGCAGATCTTCATAGCAAAACCCCGAAGTAGGTAATACAACTCCTTCTGGCAGTTGCGGTTGTTTTGACGGCAACCCAGCAGCAACGAGCTTATTTTTGAGTTATCTGTTAGCAAGGGTGTTGGTTTTTGCGCAGGTAATCGCTCCGAAAAAGTACAAATTTTTCCAACAGAATACTATAATTACGCTACTATGGCTTATTAGGTTGCCTGAAATTCTGCCTCAAAGCCGGTTAAAAACCTTTCAATAATGAAGCGGGGGGGCTGCCAAAAAGGTTGATATCGGCACTTATTAAGGCTTGAACCTGTAAATGACCTTTCTGGGGCAAAAAACCAAGTAGTTTTATATCATTCAGCTTGCCACTCGTATTCATCCAGGCGGTTATTGGTTGATTGAGTCGGACTTCAATCAAAGTCTTGTTTTTTTGAATAAGCGCGGCAATATCCAATACAGATTGGTTCTTGAGTTCCTTCATTATTTTCTTCCGGAAAAGGCTTTTGGCAATATTCATCAGCATGTCTTTGGTATCTATTGAAAAAGTAATATCTGGCATAGATAATACCTGTAGAGCTGTATCAAGAACGGGAGTACCGCTGATATGCAGCAAGCCCTTCCGGTTGCCGGAAAAAGAAACATCCACATTTATTTTACCATAATTGTCACCCCCAATAGTTACTTCTTTTATAACAAAGGTTCTTCCATCAACTTCAAAAGGCTTATTCCGTAAGCTGTCGTTAAGAAGCTGGTTAAAGAATTTGTACTCATATTGCGCATCGAGATAGGTATTGATGCCGGAATTATATAAAGTATTGGTAACAGGCGGAAGTTTATTATTCGTTACAAGCCGGTTGCTGTCCGACGAAAATCGGGGGCTTCCACTAAATCCAATTGAAAACATTAAGGTATCATTGTTAATATTAAAGCGGCCAACGCGGAGCTGCGTTGGGTTAAGATTTAAAAATCCATACCGGCTAATAGGCAACACGCGGTTACCACTATTTCGCCATTGCTGTAATAAGGTGTTATTGTTTAATACCTGTACAAAATTGTCGAACGCTAAACAATAGCTGTCAATAGATGCTTTTATGCTATCCATTACCAGCACCGTGATGTCAGATTGTAAAATGGTTACGGAACATTTATCGATAGCGCTGGAACTTTCCAAACGGGTAGTGGTTCGTACCTGGTGATCGGCTAAAAGTTCCAATGATGAACCAATGACAAGATCTACTCTTCGGTAAGGCTCACTTCCAAATCCACAACTACCCCCAACCCAGGGAGAAACCGGTTTGTCAAAGGCACAAATGCGTTTGCTACCGGCAATTTGATAATTACCTTTGAAGCTAAGGGAAACTTTATTATTTACGCAATTAAAAGTAAACGGCGAACGGAGGAAACGATATTTATACCGGAAATCGCAGGAGCTTTCAGTATACTCGGGCCATTTTTCGTTTGTGAATTCATTTCCGGTCATCGAATCCATAATGGCGAGTAGCGGTCGCATATATATTTTTATGGGAATATTAATCTGTGAAGAGGGCAAAGCAGGCAATATTCGACCTGGTGGTTCGCTACTGGTTGTTCTCTTGCTGCTGGTACAGCCCGTAGCTGCAATAAAACTTAATAATAAGAATACCGGGAAATACTTCATCCTTTGTGTTTGAATAAATAAACGCTCAAATATCCGGCTTTAGCATGAAAGTGTTAGAAATGGGTATTTAAATCTTCGCCCGGATTTTCACCGACTCGGGGTTTTTATTTTAATTTCATAATTCAATTATGGAAGACACCTATAGAGCGATTTATATTAATGAAGCGGGTCAGCGGTTTCCAGCGACCATTTTTCTATCTTCTGTAACACTTACTATTCGCTATAGAAACGAGCATGGTGAGGAAAAAGAATTGTATTGGCTGGGCGAAAGAGTGCAATCCATCGATGAGCGTCCTGCAGATACCCGATTATATTACCCTGGTTCCACCGGTAATATGCAGCAATTACAAATTCGGGACTTGGAATTAGTATCAGCAATTAAGAAAAATTACCGGTCTTATAAGTTTATTGGCGGTTTTTATCATCATACCCTGGGTAAAACACGCAATAAGATATTTTTGATATTGGGTGTGTTGCTATTCCTGTTCGCAGGAGCTTATCTCTGGTTCCTCCCCTGGATAGGGGAACGGATTGCTGTGAATTTTTCCAAAGAGTTTGAAATAGAATTGGGGAATACCATGTATACTTCAAGCATCAGTAGTTATAAAATAGACAGCGCCAAAACCGTTACTATTAATAACTTTTACAAAGAACTCAAGTATAGGGTGGATTATCCGGTTATTATTACGGTGGTAGAGGCTACTGAAGTAAATGCCTTTGCTATTCCAGGGGGAAATATCATAGTGCACGAGGCAATTCTGGAGGGAATGAAAACGCCTGAAGAATTAGCCGCACTGCTGGGACATGAGGCCTCCCATATTGCCAAAAGGCATTCGCTGCGTACTATTTTCCGTGGACTGGCTCGAAAAATGTTCTTACTTCTCTTAGTTGGCTATGATGATGGCATGGTTCGTTTTTTTGCAGAGAATGCTGATTCATTGAAAGGATTACAATACTCCCGGGCTTTGGAAACAGAAGCTGATAGCTATGGCATGTTGCTAATGGCGGAAAGTGGGTTAAATACAAATGGAATGTTGCAGTTGATGGAAATATTGCAAAAGGAAACAGCAGGAAAAGAACCGGCTTCTTTTATGAGTACCCACCCTGTATTTAAAGATCGAATGGAAAACATTCGTATTGAAATGGGCCGCTATCCTAAACCCTCCATAATTAATTCTACCTTGAGTAAACTTTTTCACGACCTGCATGAAAAACAGTGAATGTAACTCACTCTTTATGTGCATCCCGGATTGGTTAAAAGGTTAATTAATAGGTGAGTTAATTTATTGAGTTTGGTGAGGGAATATAAAATGGTTGGTAATAATGGGGTTGGTGATAACAGCAACTGCGGAAAATATGTTGAAACGTGAAGAAGTTTGTGAATTTTTATAATTAAATTATGCAGGAGACTGTGCGGTTTTTAATGAGGTGTTATAGTTTCATTTCAATTAATTTTTTATTATGAACCGGAGGGCTGTTATAAAACACTTAGTAGTAGTTTCGGCAGGCGCTACTATTATTCCATCTTGTATTCAGCCGGATAAAGCGCTTTTCCCACTAAAAAGAATAGCTCTTTCCGGTTCTGAACAGGAGTTGATAGCAGTATTGACGGAAACGATTATTCCGCGTACCGCCAATTTTCCCGGGGCCAATGATTTGACGCTGCATGAATTCTTGCTGACCATGGTAGATGATTGTGCTAAACCGGAGGACCAGCAAACTTTTTTAAATGGGCTGCGGCATTTTGAAGAGAAGTTTAAAAAGAAATCTAATAGATCCTTTGTGAGCGCCACCATGATACAAAGAATTGAGTTCCTTAAGGAAATCGAGGGTGCAAAGGATAGTAAAGAGGATGCTTACAAATTTTATAGAACGGTAAAACAATATACTTTGCAAGGATTTACTTCATGCAATCAATATCTCACTGATGTAAAAAAATTTACCCTGGTGCCCGGCAGCAATTTTAAGGGATGTGTACCAATAATAGAGGGAGCCCGGAAAGAGAAAATTTAACAACACAGTATTTAATTATACACTATGCCCGCAACAGATAATACATTCGACGCAATTGTAATTGGTAGCGGAATGAGCGGTGGTTGGGCCGCCAAAGAATTATGCGAAAAAGGATTGAAAACACTGATGCTGGAAAGGGGAAGGGATGTAAAGCATCTAAAGGATTATCCCACCACTAATCTGAATCCCTGGGAATTTCCTCACCGGGGTCAGGTTCCTTATGAAATTACTAAAGACAATCCGGTTGTTTCCCGTTGTTATGCATTCCGGGAAGATGCTATGCATTTCTTTTGTAAGGATACTGAGCATCCTTATCAACAGGAGAAACCATTTGATTGGATACGCGGTTACCAGGTAGGTGGAAAAAGTATTATGTGGGCCAGGCAAACGCAGCGTTGGAGTGATTTTGATTTCGAAGGACCGGCTCGCGATGGTTTTGCGGTGGATTGGCCCATTCGATATAAGGACCTTGCTCCCTGGTATAGTTATGTGGAAAAATTTGCAGGGATTGCCGGCAATAAAGATGGATTAGCTGAATTACCGGATGGAGAGTTTTTACCGGCATGGGAACTTACCTGCGTCGAAAATCATTTCAAAAATTTTGTCAGCAAGAATTATAACGACCGCCATGTGATTTTCGCCCGGTGCGCTCACCTTACCAAACCGGAACAAATCCATTTGGACCAGGGGCGCGGTCAATGCCAGGCCAGGAACTTATGCCAGCGGGGATGCCCCTTTGGCGGCTACTTTAATGCAAATTCTACGACAATTCCCTGGGCTGCTAAAACAGGAAATTTAACCTTGCGTCCGTTTTCTGTGGTGGATTCAATAATATATGATGAAGCAAAAGGAAAGGCGACGGGTGTTCGGGTTATTGATTCAATCACTAAAAAGGACACTGAATATTTTGCCAACGTTATTTTTGTAAATGCAGGGGCTGTTAATACCAATCTCATCCTGTTGAATTCAATATCAAAGCGATTTCCTAATGGGTTGGGAAATGATAATGGTTTAATGGGGAAATATTTTGCTTTTCATAATTACCGGGCAAGTATCAGAGCCAGGTATGATGGATATCTTGATTTTAAAACAGAACAAAGTCGCGCAAGCGGTGCCTATTTACCCCGGTTCAGAAATGTAAGAAAACAAGAAACGGATTTTTTACGGGGATACGCCAGTACATTTAATGCATACCGTGGTAGCGCGGAAGGTAGTAACGAGGGCTTGTACGGGGAGGAATTAAAGAGTAAATTAATGAATACTACGATTCCACTCGGTCCGTGGAATATTGGTGGCGGATGCATGGGCGAAACAATACCTAAAGCAACAAATTATGTAGCATTGGATAAAGAGAAGAAAGATGAGTGGGGAATACCGCAAATAAATTTCAATGTCAGTTACGACGATAATGATGAAAAAATGATCAAAGACTTCCAGGAGCAGTTTACAGAGATGTTTGAGAAAGCCGGGTTCATCGACATAAAAGTTAATGATAGCAAACAGGCTCCGGGGTTAGATATCCATGAAATGGGAGGTGTAAGAATGGGTAAGGACGCGAAAACTTCTTTATTAAATGGTTGGAACCAATTGCATGCCTGTAAGAATGTATACGTTTCTGATGGGGCCTGTATGACATCCACCTCCACGCAAAATCCTTCTCTTACTTATATGGCAATTACAGCCAGGGCGGCTAATCATGCGGTGGAGGAGTTGAAGAAGGGAGAGTTGTAAGCAGATTCGGGAGGATAGGAGATGCACGAAAGAGGAGCATAATACTGGATACATGATACCGGATACGAGATAATAGATACAACATAATTGATCCGAAGTCCTGGATGCGGGATAAGAGGTAGGCTCAGATTATTAATCGTTCTTTCTTTATTTCGGATTTTTATCGCACCTAAAATCGAGTTGCCGGCTTCAATCGCGCCCTTTTATAAAATGATTTTCACGTTTCGTATCTCATAACTGGTATCCTGTATTTATTTTCATCAACTCAAAACATTGGCATATGAAATTCCTGCTTCTTACTTGTGCATTGTTCACCACAACTTTCTTAATAGCGCAGAACAATCCTGTGGGTATTTTCCCGGATCACACCGACATTGGAAATCCAAAAGTAAAGGGAAGTGTAACATACAATGCCGATCAAAGCTATTCCATCAAAGGCAGTGGGTATAATATTTGGTTCGGTCGTGATGAATTTCATTATGCTTATAATAAACTCATTGGCGATTTTATATTAACGGCAAATGTTAAACTGATAGGAAAGGGCACGGATCCGCATCGTAAAATAGGCTGGATGGTTAGGGCCGGAACCGGCGAAGATGCCGCTCACATTAGTGCAGTAGTACATGGAGATGGCATGACTGTTTTACAATGGCGACGGTTGCGGGGGGCTCATATGAGGGATCCGCAGGATGAATTATTTTCCCGAAAAACGCATGCGGAGATTATTCAACTAGAGAGAGTTGGAAAGACTTATATTATGCGGATAGCTAATCCAGGTGAGCCGTTGCAGGAAATTGGAAGAACGGATGCCGTGGATATTCCCGATGAGGCATTGGCTGGTTTAATTATGTGCAGTCATAATGAAAATGTATTGGAAGAAGGACAGGCCTGGAATGTTCGGATTGAAAGAACAGTGCCTGATAATTATGATGGGTACCGGGATGGAATATTGATGAGCCGCATGGAGACCCTTAATGTTTTTGAAGGTCAACGCAGGATTATTTATGAATATAAAGGCAGGTTTGAAGCTCCCAACTGGATGAGGGATGGGAAGAAATTATTATTCAACCAGGATGGATTTATTTATACTATTCCTGTTGAGGGTGGTACTCCGGAGAAGTTGAATACCGGCATTGCGATCAGGAATAATAACGATCATGTAATTTCTTTTGATGGGAAAATGCTGGCTATTAGCAGTCACCGGGATGGAATGCCGGGCGGTGGAAGTACTGTTTATTATCTCCCTATAACTGGTGGTGAACCAAAATTAATAACTGATAGCACACCCTCTTATCTCCATGGATGGAACCCTAATGGGAAAGAAGTAGTGTATACTGCGCAGCGTATCAGTAAAGCCACAGTATATAATATTTATAAAAAATCGATTGATGGTGGCCCGGAAGTGCAACTTACCTTCAATACAAAAGGGTTGGCGGATGGACCGGAATTTTCGCCTGATGGTAAATGGATTTATTACTGCGACACCCGAAGTGGTACTATGCAAGTTTGGAGAATGAGACTGGATGGAAGCGGAAATGAGCAATTGACTTTTGATGAATACAATAATTGGTTCCCGCATATTTCGCCCGATGGTAAATGGATGGTAATGTTATCTTTTCCTACAACTGTTAGTCCCGGCGATCATCCTTTTTATAAAAAAGTAATGTTGCGGTTAATGCCGGTAAGCGGCGGGGCACCTAAGGTGATTGCTTATTTATACGGAGGACAGGGTACTATTAATACCCCAAGCTGGAGCCCGGATAGCAAACAGATTGCCTTTGTGAGTAATAGCCGATAGAGAAATTAAGAATTAAGAATTAAGATTCAGAATAAAAAAGTGAGTCCTCGATAGTCAAGAACCCACTTTTTTATTTTTATAACCTCTTATCGCGCAGGCGTATTAAATATTATGTTTGAAGAAAGAAAAAGTGATCGTTAATCATTTACGACATACCTTTTCAATTTTAATTTCTAATTTTTGATTCTTCATTTACCAGAAATATCAATGGGTTGGTTGATTACCGGATAATAATGGTAGTGCCTTTCTTCACTATCAGTTGCTGTGTATCGCGGTCAATGTACTGAAGTATCCATACGAATGTACCGGTAGGTTGTTGTTTTCCATTAATAGTTCCATCCCACTTTTTAGTCCAGTCTTTTGTTTCAAATACGAGCTGGCCAAATCGATTATAAACACGGAAAATAAGGTTGTCAGCTTTATAAGCGTTCAAGGGATAGAGATAGTCATTCTTTCCGTCGTTATTCGGAGTAAATGCGTTGGGTACCGCGATACGGCAGGTATTTACGGCTTTGATTTTTTGGGAGAGGGTGTCGAAACAATTATTATCATTTTGAACAATTAACCTGGCAGTATAATAGGTTTCCCTGGTAGCAGTGGGGGCATTATATTTCTGGGGGGGTGGGTTTTGAAGTGAGCTATTGAAGCCATTTCCAAAATCCCAGTTCCAGAACCGGACCTTGCCAATGCTCTTGTCCACAAAAGTGGCCAGGTCTTCAGGACAAACCACTTCGGGGAATTGAAAAAGCACTTTCAATTCGTTATCTAAATTAAATGTAACACTGGATGAATCAGTACAAACCCCGTTTGATACTTTGAGATTAATTTGCTTTTGCCCGAATACAGTATAATAGATGGTATGATTTTGTTGATTGCTTATTATTGCATTGTTGGATGACCAAATCCAGTTATTAACTGCATTGCGGCCGTCGTGCGACAGAACAACGGTATCAATCCTGCATCCCATAAGCACCTGGTAATTGAAATCGGCGGATACAGTATCCTTTACCGTGAAATTAATAAACGAGCCGGCGGGTGTTTCCTGTCCACAATCATCTAAAAGCGTATTTCCATCCGATCCTCGTTGCAGCCGGATTTGATAAGTACCTCCCAATTGAATGGGTTGCGAAAGTTTTACTTGTATAATTCTGCTTCCTGTATTCGAACCGCAATTGCCGCTCGCACTGGCCACTGTTATAGCAGAGGGACCGCTTAGGGTGAAGTCGCTTCCATTAGAAGCAACAGTATTGCAGTAGATGGGTCTTTTGAAAACAAGTTGCAGCATATCCGGCGCACAGGCAACTGCCGTTAGGCTATCCATGGGGGTGGGTTGAACAGGGAAAACTGTAAAAGAAATAGTTTCACCCGGTGGTATATCGCGGTTGCAATAATCCAGTAAGGTATTTCCGTCAATTCCGTTTTTCATGGTGAGGATATAATTGCCTGGAGTGAGTGCGGTATTCATGGTAAGTATAATCGAGTCCATATCAAATCCGCTATTGCATCCGGCCCCGGTGGCAGCGGTTATAATTCCGTTTGCCGGTGACAATGAAAAATCACTTCCGTTAGCAGCGAGGCTGCTGCATTTCATTCTCTTATTCAGCTTAATGCCAATTTGCAAGCCGCCACATCCAGCTAACGCTGTATTTAATTTGGGTATTGTTGGATCAGTAATACTGGCCGTTCCTCCCCCAAAAGACAGCTTATATCCTTTTTGAGATTCGCTGAAATTGCTGAGCAGTAATAAGTATTCATGCCCCATAATCAGTGAAGGCATGGAGCTGAAGGTGGGATAATTGGGTCCTGCACAATTAATCAACCGGGTACCTGCAGCGGAGGCTCCGGTTAAACCGGTATTGCCCGACCAGTTACAGGCAACAAACAACGATGCATTGGTAAATACATCATTTGGATTCTTTCCGGTAATATCGAAAATTTGCCAATCATAATCGTCTGCAAGATCAATGGGAGTTACCAGGAACCCCAGGGTACCGCTACTGAAGCAGGTGAATTTATACCAAAAGGGAAATATATCTGAATAAGCAGCCCCATCATTGCACGGAACAGGAATTGGAGTACCACCGCATTTGGGAACGATACTTTGGCTGAAGGTATCAACCCCACAAACCGGGAAAGCTGTAGAGGGGGTTTGCCCCAACGTAGTACAGGCCTGGGAATGCGCCTGGATCACAGAAAAAATGCCAAGGATTATCGCGAATAAAGCTCTCAAAATCATAATGTATTGACCGGTAAAAATATAGGTTCGCTGCAAAAATTAAAAAGTTATTCTGCTATACGTTCACTATTAGCAGATGCGTTTGGTTGCCGATTATTTTTAATTATCCCTTTATTGCAATATTTCTGCCACATGTCTCTTAATGCTTGAAGCAATTTTATCTGTAGGCAGGTCATTTTCATCGCCTCCAAAAGGATCCTCAATTTCTTCTGCAATTATTTCGAGACTGGCCAACACGTAAAAAACAATAGTTACCACCGGAATAACCCAATAACCAAGGCTTAATACGAGGCCAAACGGCAGAGTAATCACATAAACGAAAATGAATTTCTTTACAAACATGCTGTAGGAAAATGGTATGGGGGTATTTTTGATCCTTTCGCAGGCTCCGCAAATTTCAGTAAACGACTGTAATTCGTTATTAAGAGTAATCAATTCTTCACCACTAATTATTTTGTCCTGGTGCAATCGGTAAATGCGCTGTGCAAGTAAGGAGGCTACCTGGTTAGGTACATGTTTATTTTTATCGAGTTCTGCCAGTTCGGGGTGTTCGCTGGCGTCCAAGGCGAGCCGGGTAGTTTCCAGTGCGAGGTGATTTTTTAATACATTGGCAAATAATGGAATCATGCGGGTAAAAAATTTTCGGCTTCCTTCATCTTCAGGTTTTAAAAGAGCATTGAGTTTGATAGCAAGGTTACGACTGTTATTTACAAGCGATCCCCATAACTTTCTTCCTTCCCACCAACGATCATAGGCGGTATTAGTGCGGAATACGAGTAACAAGGATAACACAAACCCTAGCAATTGGTGTAATACAACAAGGTTACTGATATAACTTTCTTTCGATAATTTCCAGTACTGCAGTTCAAAGAATGCAATCAGTCCCGCATAAGCGGCAATGCCAATCATAAACCGCATTAACCTGCGCAATGTATCGCCCTTATGGAACCGGAAAATAAAATTCAGCCAGTCTTTGGGATTGTAAGAGATCATACAGTAAAAATACAGAAGCCATAGCAATGAAATGAAATGACCGGTTTGGTCTTTGTACCGTTTGACAAGATGATTTGATCAAATAATTTCTTTAAATGGGTTAAAATGCAGCAGGGTGGCTAAATTAAAAGGTCTCCGGTAAATATCCTATTCGTGGAATAACTACTTTAGGATAAGTATTTATATTTTTCACCCCAAAACAACTGTATATGAACTCTAAAAAATTTCTCATTGGAGGAATAGCAGGCGGAATCGCCTTCTTTCTTTTAGGATGGTTAGTGTGGGGGATGTTACTGATGGATTTCATGAAAAGCCACAGTAATTCCTCATCTGGTGTCTTCCGGGCAGATGCAGACATGATTTGGTGGGCCATGGTGGTTGGCAACCTTGCGATGGGTTTTCTGGTGTCATATGTACTTTCCAAAGCGGGTATTAATACAGCGGCAGGAGGAATTACCACCGGCGCTGTATTTGGCTTGCTGTGGGCTGTGGCAATTGATTGCATGCTATATGCGCAGGTAAATTTATATGACACTACTTCAATGATCGCTGATATTGGAGCCAGTACTGTAGTAACCGGGATAGTGGGCGGAATTATTGGGTGGATAAACGGTAAGTTGTAAATATTACCATATACTTAAAAGATAAGGGGCTGGTTCAATAGATGAACCAGCCCCTTGTTTTAAGAATGATATTAAAAGTTAGCCGGGAATTGATTAGGCAAACTCCCTTCGGATAATATTCAATGCACCTCCGGCTTTGAACCATTCAATTTGTTGTTCATTGTAGGAATGGTTTACTTCAATTGTCTCGGATGAACCATTAGAATGGTGAAGGACCAATTCCAATGATTTTCCGGGTGTGAAGGTAGTGAGACCGGTTATGTCAATGGTATCGTCTTCCTGCATTTTATCATAATCATTTTTGTCGGTGAAAGTCAGGGCCAGCATTCCCTGTTTCTTAAGATTAGTTTCATGAATGCGGGCAAAACTCTTGACTAATACAGCACGTACACCGAGGTGACGGGGTTCCATGGCTGCATGTTCCCTGGAAGAACCTTCTCCATAGTTTTCATCTCCTACTACAATTGTTCCAATGCCCGCTGCTTTATACGCCCGTTGTGTATTGGGAACGGTTCCGTAAATAGCGGTAAGTTGATTTTTTACGCTATCCGTTTTCTCATTGAAGAAATTTATAGCACCAATCAGCATGTTGTTACTGATATTATCAAGATGACCTCGAAACTTTAACCAGGGTCCTGCCATTGAAATATGATCGGTAGTACATTTACCTTTTGCTTTGATAAGAAGTTTTAATCCTTTCAGATCTATTCCTTCCCAGGCTGGAAAAGGATCCAGCAATTGCAGGCGCTTAGAAGCGGGATCTACAATCACATTTATTGCGATACCGTCTGGAGCCGGTGCCTGGTAACCCGCATCTTCCACAGCAAAGCCATTAGGAGGCAATTCAAATCCGGTAGGAGGATCAAGTTTTACTTTTTCTCCTTTTTCATTGATCAATGTATCGGTAATCGGGTTGAAGGTGAGATCACCGGCAATTGCTATAGCAGTTACCAATTCGGGAGAACCAACAAAAGCTAAGGTGTTTGGGTTTCCATCGGCACGCTTGGCAAAGTTGCGGTTGAAAGAATGGACAATTGTATTTCGCTCTTGTTTCTCCGCTCCCATCCGATCCCACATTCCTATGCAAGGACCGCAAGCATTGGCAAAAACGGTAGCGCCTATTTTATTGAATGCATCCAGGAATCCATCCCGGTCAATGGTATATCGAACCTGTTCACTCCCCGGAGTGATGGTAAATTGAGCCTTTGTTTTTAAACCTTTTGCCAATACTTGTTTGGCAAGGCTTACTGCCCTGCTTATATCCTCATAAGAAGAGTTAGTACAGCTACCGATTAAACCGAATTCTACTTTTGTGGGCCAGTTATTTTTTTCAGCTTCTTCTTTCATTTTAGAAATAGGCGTGGCCAGGTCAGGAGTAAAGGGTCCATTAAGATGTGGCTCCAGTATATTCAGATCAATTTCAATTACCTGGTCAAAGTAAGCAGCTGGCTTGGCATACACTTCCGGATCGGCCGTCAGGTGTTCTTTTATAGAGTCGGCTAATTTGGCCACTTCACTGCGCCCGGTTGCCTGCAAATAGCGGCTCATACTTTCGTCGTAGCCAAAAGTTGAAGTAGTTGCTCCTATTTCAGCACCCATATTACAAATAGTTCCTTTGCCCGTACAACTCATGCTGGTAGCTCCTTCACCAAAATATTCAACAATAGCCCCCGTACCACCTTTAACGGTTAATATACCGGCTACTTTAAGTATAACATCTTTGGGGGCTGTCCAGCCATTCAATTTACCGGTGAGTTTAATCCCGATGAGTTTTGGAAATTTCAACTCCCAGGGAAGGCCGGCCATTACATCACAAGCATCAGCTCCCCCTACACCGATTGCCACCATACCCAGTCCGCCTGCATTAACGGTATGGCTGTCGGTTCCAATCATCAAGCCTCCGGGAAATGCGTAGTTCTCTAATACAACCTGGTGTATAATACCTGCACCCGGTTTCCAGAAACCTAACCCATATTTATTTGAAACGGAAGCTAGAAAATCAAAGACTTCCCTGCTTTCGCTAACTGCTTTATTGAGGTCTTCCTTACTGCCCGTTTTGGCAACGATCAGGTGATCGCAATGGACTGTGGAAGGAACAGCTACTTTGGTGCGGCCGGCCTGCATGAATTGGAGAAGGGCCATTTGAGCAGTAGCGTCTTGCATCGCCACCCGGTCAGGGGCAAAGTCAACATAACTCTTTCCTCTTTCAAATGCCTGGGTAGCATCTCCTTGCCAAAGATGCGCATATAATATTTTTTCGGAAAGAGTAAGAGGCCTGCCTGTTATTTTTCGGGCGGCCGCTACGCGGGCGGGGAAGCTGGCGTATACTTTCTTAATCATTTCAATATCAAAAACCATGATAGTTACGTTTAAAGTGTTAGCAAACGATTTATTGTAAGGCGAAATTATTGAAATAAAATGTAAGGTTATTGAAGGAAAGCGCTCTCTTTTGTTTAATTTTTTTAATTTAGCAGTATGAACCGGTTTCGCTATTATATCGAATGGCAATTGTTTGGAGTGTGCACCGCCATTGGGGAGAAATTAGGTATTGCTACTTCCCGTATCCGCACCTGGTTTGTGTATATTTCATTCTTAACTATGGGGTCTCCGCTAATTGTTTACTTCATTCTTGCTTTCTGGATGAATATGAAGCGATATATTCTTTCATTCCGCCGCAATCCGTTAAAGTACCAATAGGCCCTTTCTCACACCTTACCATTTAATGATGGCAAGTCCAACTTTGTTTTGTTCTTCATCTGCATAAAGTGTTAGCAGGGAACTATTACCCAGATGAACAGCATTCTTTTTATAGAATAAGATCGGGTTACCGGCATTATCCACCACTTGCTTAATTATTTTTTCTTCGTTTTCAAATTTCTGGCTTACCAGGTACGGTTTATTTCGGTTATTAATTTCGTAGTTCAGCAAACCAATTGAATTTTCATCGGACAAAATAATAACATTAGAATATAACGTTCCGGGAACAAACAGGCTTCGTGTCCAGTTTTTCCATTTCTTGGTATGGGATGCATCAATAGAAAAAAAGACAGATTTATAATCAAGCGATTTGTTTCGTGCCAAAACATCTCCGGCCGCGGATGTGGAAGGAGTGAAATTAAACGGATTGTTCAACCGGCTATTTTGCGAATTGATAAAATATTCAGTTGGGGGATTGGGAGGTAATGATGTCCTGTTTCTGCCTTGGTTAGTTCCGGAGGCCCGATCGGAAAAATTAGATCGATTGCTGGGAATAGTGGTCGTATTTCGGCCAGCAGCAATGTCTCTTTCCAATTGCTGATTATTAAGCGTACCAGGCTGGTTCCGCATCGAATTGGGTCGCGTATTTTGGGGCAAATACCCGTCGCTGGTAGTTCCACTATTTGGGAATCCCGTGAATAAAGAATTGCTGTAATAGGAAGAATTTGTAAACATATCAGCGAGTAATATCACCCCTCCCTTGGCATCCACTTTAAAGTAACGGGATTGAAGGGTATTGACTGCTTCATTGGTGGACAAACCATAAATACGGTTCTTCAGTCCTTTTTTAAAACTTTTGTCTAATGAGAAATAAATAATAGTATCAGCGTTACTGGTACCAGGAGTAATGAATCCAGCTATGAATCCTTCAATATTCTTGCTATAAAAATTATAGTACAAGCCCCCAATCACCAATTGATTTTTTGCAGCATACCAATCGAGCAATAGCTCGCAGGGTTTATTTTCTTTCAGGTAAATTTCAGTGACCACGGGCGGCTTGTTTTGAAAAGCTGTCTGAAAAATTCGCAGGCTGGTACCCAGGCGAAAGTTAGTAGCTTTGTCAAATACAGGAAGAAACACAATACCCTGGTTGTTTAGTAAAGGAATATCAGTTGATTCCAGTTCGGTATTAAAAGGAATATAAAAACCAGCGCTTCCAAGGATCTCATTCTTTTCATTGAGTAAAATTCCATTAAATAATATTTGGAAGGAAGAAAAACCCTGGATAATACGGTAGAGCAACGAATATTTTTTATCGGCGCTGCTTATTACATTATAAAAAACTGCTGCACCATATAAATCAATCCGGGTGGAGTCAATGTAATGAATGGGTTCCCATAATTTTCCATCTTTGTTGAGACCGGCAACAAACACGTAATGTTTATTTTCTCTTATTTCCTGCACAATTAAGTTCAAGCGATCAGGTAAAGTAACCATATTCACCCGGGAGGCGAACCCTGGCCGAATAAAATTTAGTGAACGAATGCCTGCTATTTGCCCTTGCTCATTAAATAACATAAGTTCGGGAATTGCACCAGGCTGATAATGGTACAGAAGATAATTATTTTCTACTTTGCCCGCTAATTGCAGTATTTGGCTGACAGATACCGGCATATCGAAGGGAGGGAAATACTGTACTGATTGTGCCATCGAATGATAACAACTGCCTGTTAATACCAGGAAATACACCAACTTCTGCGGCAGTTTGCTGAACATGTGCATGAAAAGTTTGTTATAGTATTTGCTGTCAACGACCGGTAAACCAACTTCTTCTTTAAATTACGAAATATCTTTGGCGCTCGTTGCTTTATAATATTACAAATGGAAACAGTATTAATAGCGGGTGGAACCGGACTGGTAGGCACCGCGCTCAGTAAATTGCTTTTACAGAATGGATATACCGTTATCTTACTTAGTCGGTCAATACCCCCATTGCCGGAAGCATCTCCAGGTAATGAAGAGGGACCAACCCTTCGTAAAGCATATTGGGATCCAGCTAAGAAACAGATTGATAAAGCGGCTATAGAACAGGCTGATTATATTATCAATCTTGCGGGAGCCGGAGTGGCTGAAAAACGATGGACAGCGGCCCGAAAGAAAGAAATTGCAGAAAGCCGGGTACAAAGCGGGCAACTAGTGGTTAAGGCATTAACGGAAATACCCAACAAAGTAAAAGCGGTAATAAATGCATCCGCCATTGGGTGGTATGGAGCGAATGCGAAAGATAGTACGCCCACTGCTTTTACCGAAGTGGATCCGGCAGATAAGGGGTTTTTAGGAAGAACCTGCAACCAATGGGAGGAAAGTATTAAGCCAGTAGCCGGATTACAAAAACGATTAGTAATACTCCGGATTGGTATTGTATTGAGTAATGAAGGGGGTGCCCTCGCCGAATTTAAAAAACCTTTACGGGTTGGTGTGGCCGCTATTTTGGGCAACGGCCGTCAAATCATCAGCTGGATATATATTGAAGATCTTTGCCGTTTGTTTATGTATGCGCTGCAGCAACAAGGCTTGAGCGGTATCTACAATGCCGTGGCACCTGAACCAATTAGTAACGCTGCACTAACAATTCAATTGGCAAAAAAGAAAAATGGTCGCTTCTTCATTCCGGTGCAAGTTCCGGCCATCGCGCTTAAGATGATCTTAGGCGAAATGAGTATTGAAGTATTAAAAAGCGCCATGGTAACTTCCCGTAAAATAGAATCTTCCGGTTTTGAGTTCTTATATCCTTCCATCAATAAAGCACTGGAAGTTCTTTGTGCTTTCTAAACCTACAGATCGTCGGTTTTAAATTTTTTGATAGAAAAAAAAAGATAGAGGGCCAGGTAAACTCCTGCAAAAATCAGCAGCAGGGTAAAATTAGGTTCTCTAAATATTTGTTTCGTTACATTCTTAACAAAAGGAAATGGAATGAGATTATCTGTTGAATTTAATGGAAGATAAGCCCCGGGCTTTGATTCTATTTTCCAATCCAGCAGGTTGCTAATTAAATTTTCAAGAAAGTAGGCGTAGGCCAGAAACAAACCCAGTGCTAATCCGGTACGTTTCAGAAGTACCGAAAATAGTAATGCTAAACTGTTGTAGGATAAGGCTTGGATAAAGAAGTAGAAAATATAATTGCTTTCTTCCCAGCTAAACGAGCGGTCGCCCAGCATTCCTATAACCAATGCGGTAAGTAATACCATGAGCGTTGCAACCACCGATAATATAACTACCAGGATAATTTTTACGAAGATGAATTGGGAACGGCTCCAACCATCAATAATATTCTGGCGATGTGTTTTGTAAACAAATTCATTAGTAACAAATGTAACAATTAGCAATGCTGGCATAAATACAAGCAAAGAAGATAGCCAGCTTACGCTCTGCCATACATCGGGGAACGAGAATGAAGTTCCGGCGATCATTTTTAATTCTTTGGATTTCTCCAGGGCTCGTTGCTCTACGCTGTAACCAATATATCCGGCCGCGAACACACTTACCAGGTATAAGATTCCCAATACCCAGAACGTGCGGTAGTTTTTCAGCTTAAGCCATTCTATTTTTAATAAGTTGATCATGTTCTCAGTTATTTTTCGTGAGTTCAAAGAATTTCGCCTCGAGACTTTTTTTCCGTAGTCTCATATGATTGAGTGTGATCCCTTTTTCAAAACAATAGCGGTTCACTTTTTCGAGGGACGCGGCGCCATTCGGAAAATAAATTTCTACAAATTGATCCTGTTTTTTCACCTGCGATGCCAGGGGATAATGCTCAACCGCCGAGTATAATTGTATAATATCGGAGGCGCTTATTTCAACGATGTCTTCATTGATTAAAATTTCATCAACACGTCCATGGGTAATTAATGTACCTTTTTGTAAAACAGCTACGTGGGTACAAACTTTTTCCACTTCATCCAGCAGGTGACTGGCCATGATAATTGTCTTTCCTTCCCGGTGCAATCGCTTAATCAACTCTCTGATCTCCGCGATGCCCACCGGGTCCAGTCCATTGGTTGGTTCATCAAAGACCATTACTTCAGGGTTTCCTAACAGGCAGGAGGCAATGGCCAGCCGTTGTTTCATTCCGAGTGAATAGGTGTTAAACCGCGAATGTTTGCGCTGGTGGAGGTTTACCGTTTCCAAAACATGATCTATATCGCCTAACCCACGGCCTTTAATAGCTGCTGCAATTTTCAGGTTATTTACAGCACTCAGGTAATGATAGAAATTAGGAGTTTCCAGCAGGGTACCTATTTGCTGACGATGCTTTTCAGAAGGTGATTCATCAAATAACTGAAAACTACCTCCGGATGGTTTTAATACATCCATAATAAGCCCTAATAAAGTAGTCTTACCACTCCCGTTGGGTCCCAGTATTCCGAATACCGATCCTTTAGGCACTTCAAAACTTACATTTCTTAATGCCTGGATAGATCCATAATTCTTAGAAAGATTTTGAACGGATAAAATAGACATGTGGTAGATTATTTGCTAAAGGTGCGGTTTTCTTCTAATCATCCCAAACCGTATGTATAAATAAATAGCCGGTTATAGAGTGGGAGGAGGGCTGTGTTTTTCATGATATATACTGGAGAACCCTCCCGCGATGGCAAAACCTTTCTCTGAAAAAGATAAACGATGGAGCCGTAACGCATCAATATCTGCCTGTAAAACTTTGCGGTGTTTTGGATCTAAGGTTCCACCGGGTTGCCCGGGTATTGCTTCGATTTGGTATTGCCACTGCGGATCGCAAATGGTGCCACGCGGATACATAATTCCGGTACCTTGTTGCCCGCGGATATCAAGATTTCCGGGATGATCGAGTCCAATTGTATGGCCGTATTCATGAGCGGCCGTGGTAGAGGTTTGCCTCAGATTATCCAGTTTAAAGTATCCGGTATTACAATTCAACCCATCAACAAAGGAAATGTTTCCCATTACATATTCTTCAATACGAAAAAAATTGAGCTGTGGGTTATCATTGTACCAAACCACCTCCGGATCGAGATCGGGTTGATAAATGCTGCTTATTTCAAACATAACTGCATACCAGTCATTTTTGATTTTTACGGACGCTTTGGGTTCATTCCAATGCAGGCTAATATCCTCTGCAATTTGTTGTGCAACGGAAGCAGAGGCCGCATCACCATATAAATGGAATGCGGAGCGGATAATAAGCTGCTTTGATTGTTTGATCAGTTCGGCTTCGCCCATAATGAACCCTTTCCATGGTCTGACCGTACCGGTCTGACCAAAATTATTTTAATTGAATAATAATTTCCTCAGGAACCATGGAGTATGAATTCTATAAAAAGGTGTCCGGCTGATAAGAACAATATTTAACCGCCAGGTCTCTGTTGCAAATTGGTCCGTTCCCTAATCCTGCATAACCTTTAAAAGATGAAAATTCCCAGTCTTCCCTCTTTGTAACCAATGGAGCCCTTAAGGGATCTTGATGAATATAGTGAAAACAATGATAATAGTAATCAAGATTATTTGATACTTTATGAGGTATTAAATCGATTTCAGACAAGTTTTTTGCTTTTGTTTTCTGACGAATAACAGATCCTGTTTGGTTGTAGCGGGAATTAAATATTCTTGCATATCCACTCATCAATCTTCTGATTCCATTGGTAATAGGATCAATCAAGAGTCTTCCTTGTTTTATCTCAGGAGTACAATGGAGATCAGCATATATCATGAAATGAAAATGATTTGGCATAAGCGAATATGCAATCATTTCTGAGAATGGCACTATTACTTTTCTAACTAACCGGAGAAAGTTAGATAGTCTACTGTTTTATGAAAAATTCTCTGTTGATTATTACCCTGGGTATAAATATGGCAGATATTATCAGGACAAGATTCCATGAGGTGAAATAATGGTCTGATGGTCACCATCTGACCATTATTTTCTTAAATAAAAGGAGATTTTGCTTTTGGTTTTTGAGATTAAAACCAGTAAGACAGGAACGATAATAAATAGATACCAGGTATTAGTCTATTTGGCAGGGTGATATACTGGTTAGGACTTGTATTATAATTTAGCAAAGGAAAAGAATTTCATGATGAGAAAACATTTGTCTGACCGTCTCCTTCCAATAATTATTTTCTTAAGTAACTTGGATTTTCAGAGGCTGATAGGATAAATTGGTCAGTCAGGGTCCGTCAGACCACGCTGCAATCCTAATTCCTCACCGGTTTCCCTCCTTTCAATACGCTCTGTATTCTTTCCAATGATTTCTTTTCTCCGGTTAAACTTAGAAAAGCCTCACGCTCGAGGTCCAGCAAGTATTGTTCAGTAACAAAGGTAGGTTCACTTAAGTCGCCTCCGCACATTACATAAGCCAACTTTTTAGCAACTAATGAATCATGTTCTGTTGCATAGCCAGCCACCTTCATTCCATTTACCCCTGCATACAAGGCACCAAGAGCCGACTGACCCAATACTTTTATATCTTTTCGCTGGGCGGGCATTACATAACCGCTATCATATAATTCAATCACACTTTTTTTTGCTTCTCCTATTCGGCGTCTCTGGTTCATGATCACTTCATCCTGCCCTTTTCGCAATATTCCCAGGGCAAAAGCTTCCTGGGCAGAGGTAGCTACTTTAGCGGTAGCAATCGTTAAGAAACGATTTTTCAAAGTGATGGTTTCCGGTTCATCTTCATGCATTTCATCCGCGGCCCTCAATACAAATTCTTTGGTGCCGCCACCACCGGGTATTAAGCCAACGCCTAGTTCCACCAAACCGATATATGTTTCTGCGGCAGGACAAACCTTATCGCTGTGCAAACTCAATTCGCAGGCACCTCCTAATGTGAGCGCATGAGGAGCCACTACTACCGGAACGGCTGAATAGCGGGCACGCATCATGGTATTTTGGAACATTCGAATTGCCATATCGAGTTCATCGTATTCCTGTTCTATAGCGAGCATAAAGATCATACCCACATTGGCACCCGCTGAAAAATTCTGAGCATCATTTGCAATCAACAGGCCTTTGTATTTGTCTTCTGCCAGCGAAATAGATTTCTGTATTCCCTCCAGCACTTCTCCACCAATGCTTCCCATTTTAGTATACCATTCTAAACCCAGAACATCATCGCCTAAATGATAGGTTCGGCATGCACTATTTTTCCAAACAGTTTGGTTTTCGAAATTCTTCATTACAATGAAAGCATCTCCACCAGGCAAAGCTTTATAGCTCTTTGATACACCATCGAAATAGAGTCGTTTACCATTTTCTACTTTATAAAAAGTCTTTGCTCCCGAACCAATCATATCATCAATCCATCCTGCCACTTTATATCCAGAATCGCGCATTTTCTTAACGGTATTTTCAACCCCCAGCACATCCCAACTCTCAAACGCTCCGATCTCCCAGCCGAAACCAGCCATCATTGCATCGTCAACCCGGTAGATTTCGTCAGAAATTTCGGGTATGCGAAACGAGATGTAAGAAAACAACCCATAATGAAAATGACGATAAAAATCGCCTGCTTTATCCATGCCCGTGCAAAGGGCTTTTAGTCTTGTTTTAAGATCGTCAATTGGCTTGGCTGCTTCAACAGAGGCGAATTTTGGTTTTACTCTCGGTACATATTCGGTGGTTTTAAGATTAAGCGTCAGAATTTCTTTTTCTCCACCGCTACCTTTTGTTTTCTTAAAAAACCCTTGCCCGGTTTTATCGCCCAGCCAGTTATTGTCGACCATTTTTTGCAGCCAGGCCGGAATAACAAAACTGTTACGGGCTTCATCGGAAGGACAATTATCAAATACGCCTTTGGCAACATTCACCAGGGTATCAATGCCTACCACATCGGCGGTACGGAAGGTGGCGGATTTGGGGCGACCGATGATCGGACCTGTTAATGCATCCACTTCATCAATAGTAAGGTCCATCTTATCTACCAACCCAAACAATGCGATAATCCCATACACTCCAATCCGGTTAGCAATGAATGCAGGAGTGTCTTTGCAGAGTACGGTTGTCTTTCCCAGGATCAGGTCACCATAATGCATTAAAAAATCAATAATAGCCGGATCAGTATGAGGAGTGGGAATAATTTCCAGCAAACGCAAATACCTTGGTGGATTGAAAAAATGTGTACCGCAAAAGTGTTTTCGAAAGTCTTCACTTCTTCCTTCTGTCATCAGGTGAATGGGAATACCCGATGTGTTTGAGGTGATCAACGTTCCTGGCTTACGATATTTTTCCACTTCGGTAAATACCTGTTGCTTTATATCGAGGCGCTCAACAACCACTTCGATAACCCAGTCGCAGGAGGCAATATCCTTCATGTTATCAGTGAAATTTCCCGTGCCAATTCTTTTCACCACGTCTTTAGTATAAACTGGCGAAGGATTACTTTTAATAGCGGCAGATAAGGCATCATTCACGATCTTGTTTCTTTCCGCGGGCTTCTTACTTTCGATCGCTTCTTTTGGCACAATATCAAGCAACAATACCTGAACACCTACCCCTGCAAAATGGCATGCAATACGGGAACCCATCACACCCGAACCTAATACAGCGATCTTCTTAATTACTCTTTTCATATGATCTTTTTTTGAACACGGTCATAGTACTATCCCCTGAGCAAGTAAGGCCAAACCTTCTTGAAACAAACCACCCAATGGCTTTGGCTTGATTACAAACTACTGACCTGGTTGCTTACAGTGCGGATGCACTTTGACTGGCAAATAATTCAATCTCAATAATTAGTTAGTTATGCAACTATTCTAAAATCGAAGATAATATAAAATCCAAAACGGATAAATATTATCCTTAAACCGGCAAAATGGGGGGTATTTAAAGATTGATTTCTGGGTGAAATAGGAAAAGGAGGTGATCGCCTGGGCATTTGTTCAGTATTTTTTGGTTTTAGGAAAGACTTTGTTATTTCATGATTACCTGTGTTATTTCATTAACTAATACCTAACACTTACGGGTAATAAGGTGTAACTATCAATTTTTTGCCAGGAACATCCGACCGACCTAAGTAAATCCTTCGAATTAGGTGGTGAAGGTGGAATCGACAATCGCATTGTGCAATTAGCGGGGCAATACCTCAAAAAGCTATTCGTTTATCAACAGATAGTTTAGGTAATTAATATGAAACATAAACTATTCAACTCAATATTCATTCCACCAAAAGTTATGGAAAGTGCTTTAAATATATCTCGCTGGCGATTTGTAATCAAAAACATTACCGGATGGTTTTGTATTGTTGTTCAAAAAGGAGGGCAGCGCCACATCAACCGGTTCAGACTTGCCCAGTTGATTTTACTCTTTGTTTTCCTGGTTACTACTATTGCCAATTACCTGGCGGCGTTACCATATAGTTTCGCACTAACGGCAACTGGAATTTTATATGCGATCGGCCTTCGCGTAACCTATGACCAGGGGTATCTTAAGACTTCCCGAATACTCTTGTCCAGTTTCCTAAATGTTACCGCCTTCCTTTTATGTTATGTGGAAGGAATTTCTTCCGGGGCCTATTTCTTTTATTTCCTGGTGGTAATTATAGCCAGCTTTATCAGCAATAAAGAAGAATACCTCGAATTACGGTTGATCTATGTCCTCACATTTGTTTCACTGGCAATTACATTTATTGTTTGTCCACAGGATAGCACCCTGCAGGTTATTAAGTTGGAGGATCGTCAAATAAATCTTTATATCAATGCAGTAGTTTCTTTCATTATTGCCGGTATGCTTTCCTATCATATGATGAAGGATAATTTTCTTAAAGAAAAATCACTCATCAGTAGTCAGCGTTATCTTGATTCAGTTTACAACACGTCTCTGGATGCCGTATTTATTATAGATGTAAAGAATGGCCTGGTTACAGATTGCAATACACAAAGCCTTGCATTGTTTGGAGCCACTTCTAAAAGTGAATTGACAGGGGAAAAGATAGAAAATTACTTCACCGAACTATCAGAGAATAGCACGGAACTGTTAAATAATGCCTTATACGATTTGTCGATTTCCTGGAAGGGAGAACTATCTTGCATCACTCACCAGGGTAAAATTTTTGCCGGATATGTAAGCGTAGTACCTTTGTTATATGATGGGATTATGTTCAAAAAGATTAATATCCTGGATATTACCGATATCCGGCAGGCCCAGGCCGCTTTGCAAATGGCTAAAGAAAAAGCAGAACAAGCTGTTTTCGCCCGAAGCCGGTTTGTATCCAATATGAGCCACGAATTACGAACTCCATTGAACGGAATTATTGGCGCGGCTAACATTCTCATGCAGGATAATTTGAATTCGGAGCAAAAGCAATACTTCGATGTATTAAAATATTCTTCCGAGCATATGCTTGGTCTCATTAATCAGGTACTCGATTTCAGCAAAATTGAAGCGGGTAAAATGGACCTGGAGTATACAAGTTTTGACATGAAAAAGCTGGTCGATAATATTTTCAGCATTTTCAGAAGCCAGTTTGAGGAGAAGAAACTCGATCTGGAATTAGCATTTGACCCGCAATTACAAAGTAAGAAACTAATTGGTGACCCCACCCGGTTGAGCCAGGTGCTGGCCAACCTGTTATCTAATGCGCATAAATTCACTGCTTCGGGTAAAGTGATATTATCTATTATGCAGGTTACCCAAAGTAGCAAGGTTTGTACCATTCGATTTTTCGTGCAGGATTCGGGTATTGGTATCCCGCCCGAAAAACAAGAGCATATTTTTGATAGTTTTACTCAGGTAGAGTCGGCAACAACCCGTAAATTTGGTGGAACAGGACTTGGACTAACGATCAGTTCCAAAATTGTTGAGCTATATGGCGGAAAACTGGAAGTGGATAGCAAGCCAGGAAAAGGAAGTTGTTTTTACTTTACCATACAATTAGATGTGGAGAATCAGCAAAAAACATATGTAAACGAAGAAAAAGTTAAGGAACTGCAGAGCCTTAAAGGGGTTCGCATTCTGATTGCGGAGGATAATCCCATCAACATGATGATTGCAAAAGCGGTATTGGATAAATGGGGAATCAAATTAACGGAAGCCGTTAATGGCAAAGAGGCTCTTGAAAAATATAACGATGAGGATTACGATCTCCTGTTGCTCGACCTCGAAATGCCCGAAATGGATGGATTTGAATTACTCGATAATATCCGAAAACGAAACACACAAATTCCGGCTATTGCTTTTACCGCCGCATTGTTTGAAAACATGCACGCGTACCTGATCAATAAAGGGTTTACCGATTATGTACAAAAACCCTTTCGTCCAGAGGATCTGCACGCCAAAATTGCGCAGTATGCAAATGCAAAAGCAGCGTGAGATTACTGTCTATAGTTTGTAGTTGTTGAGATTCTTAGAGTCTTGGTTAACGTCTACCAGTATTTATTAAGGAAGGATACACATAATGAACGACAAACTATAAACCACAAACTAAAAACAACAATCCGAATTCTCAACTAACACCCGCCCCTGCATCAATAACCCCTTCCGGATTTATAAAATGCAATTTGCCATTACTGTCTTCTGCCATTAATATCATTCCATTACTTTCTATCCCCCGCATTTTGCGTGCGGCCAGGTTCACTACTACCACTACTTGTTTACCTATAATTTCTTCGGGCTTAAAATGAATGGCAATACCTGATACTATGGTTCTTTTTTCAAAGCCAAGATCTACTTGAAGTTTCAACAGTTTATCAGCTTTCTCCACTTTTTCTGCCGACAAAATGGTGCCTACTTTCAGGTCGATCTTTGCGAAATCGTCAAATTGAATTTCAGTTTTTATCGGTTGGTTGGTAATTAAATGATTGCCTTTTCCAACTGCCTCCAGGCTCCCGGTTTTTACCTCCTGGCTCACACCTTCTTCTTTAATCAATCCGGCCTTCAACTTCTCCACCTGCTCTTTTATCTCCGCGTCTTCAATTTTCCGGAATAATAGCTGCGGTTCTCTCAAACTATAACCCGCACTCAACAATTTCAGCTTTCCAGCATTATTCCAATCCAGCAATTTATCTACCACCTTCATCATATAAAGCATAGTTTTCGCTGTATTGGGTAAGAAGGGATTGATAAGCACCGCCAGATTCGCGGTTAATTGTAAACATAGATGCAATGTATTTTCGATACTTTTCTGCGCCTCGGGGTTGATAGAAACCCTTTTGGCTACAATCCAGGGCTCTTTTTTCTGCATGTATTGATTGCCTTTCCGGGAAAGGTCTATCACTTCGTACAATGCTTCGCGAAATCTGAATTGTTCCAGTAACAATTCCACTTTTTCTTTGGCGGCGGCTATTTCAATGATAAGTTGATTATCCAGATCATCCTTCAGTTCATTGTGAAAAACAGGAACCTTGCCATTGGATAATTTGTGCATCAATACAAACGTGCGGTTTACAAAATTACCGAAGATGGCCACCAACTCGCTGTTAACCGCATCCTGAAATCCTTTCCAGGTAAATTCGCTGTCTTTGGTTTCAGGAGCAATTTGAGTGAGGTAATACCGAAGCATATCCACGCACTGACCACCACCGTTTTCTTTCTTCACAAAGTCATTGATATAATCCCTCATTTCTAATTTCCAGTTGCGGCTGGTACTCATTTTGTCTCCTTCCAGGTTTAAAAACTCATTAGCCGGCACATTATAAGGCAGTATATTTCCGTGCAATTTCAGCATAATGGGAAAGATGATGCAATGGAAAACAATATTATCTTTTCCAACAAAATGTACCAGTTGAGTATCCTTATCGTACCAATAAGGTTTCCAGGCAGCCTCGCCGTCTGGCAGATTTTTTTTATTATCTGTGGCCCATTGTTTGGTAGCGCTTATATATCCTATGGGGGCATCGAACCATACATAAAGCACTTTACCTTTTGCATCCGGTAAGGGAACTTCAATACCCCAGTTCAAATCCCTGGTTACTGCTCTTGATTGCAATCCACCTTCTATCCAGCTTTTACACTGGCCCACTACAGTGGTTCTCCAATCGGCTGCATGTTCTTTCAGTATCCATTCCCGTAAAAATTTTTCATGTTTTCCCAGGGGCAAATACCAATGAGATGTCTTTTTCTTAATGGGCGGTTTGCCACTTAGTGTGCTTACGGGGTTTATCAATTCATCCGGACTTAGTGTTCTGCCGCAATTTTCGCATTGGTCACCATATGCCCGATCGCTGCCGCAATTTGGGCAAGTACCTTTAATAAACCGGTCAGCTAAAAAACTGTTGGCTTCCTCATCAAAATATTGTTCAGTCTCTTTTATTTCCAACTCACCTCTTTTATTGAGGTATGTAAAAAATTCCTGCGCCGTTTCGTGATGCAGCGCTGCGCTGGTGCGGTGATAAATATCGAAGGAAATGTTTAAGTCCTCGAAATCTTCTTTCATAGCCACATGATACTTATCAATAATAGCCTGGGGGGTTGTTCCTTCTTTCCTGGCCTGAATTGGAATAGCAGTACCGTGTTCATCACTGCCACATACAAATACCACGTCTCGTTTTTGAGCGCGCAGGTATCGAACATATATATCAGCCGGAATATAAGCACCTGCCAGGTGACCAACATGTTTCAATCCATTGGCATAGGGCAGGGCGGATGTTATTAAATATCGCTTGGGATGGGTCATAAACTGCTCGTAAAGAATAAATGAGGAGCAAAAATAACTAAAGTATAGATAGAATAACGGTATGAAGCCATTAACTGGCAATTGCCCCGTTAATTTCCTTATGGAACCATATGGTGAATTCCGAAAGATAGAAGACTGTATTTTTAGGGTCCCGGGGAAACTATAATCCCCCCAATCTGGAGGATTACCTTCAATGGTTCAGTTAAGTGAATTAATTTTATTAAGAAAGATTTCATGCGGCTCACTAACTGTCGATTCTGGAAAAAAGTTGGGGAAATGTTGAAATAGTTCCAAGCCTGTTAAGCAGGATTTGAAGTAAATTTATTTATGAATCGTAAACATTTTCTCGTTTCATCGGGTTCCTTATTAGCCTCGGCAATTTTGCCCTCCCAGGCAATGTCTGCTGCTAATTATGAAGATGATGATGAATTAGTCAGAATTACACCGGCCTATTTAAAAATGGGAGATATCGTAGGCATTACTTCGCCCGCCGGCTTTATTACCCTAGAAGCTATTCAGCCGGCTATTCAGCAGATAGAAAGCTGGGGTTTAAGAATTAAACCAGGCACCACTATTGGTAAAAGAGATTTCAGCTTTGGGGGAACCGATGCAGAAAGAGCGGCCGACTTTCAGCAATTATTGGATGATCCAAAGATAAAGGCCATTTTATGCGCGAGAGGGGGCTATGGGGCAGTCCGGATTATCGATAAATTGAATTGGGAAAAATTTAAGCTGCATCCGAAATGGATCGTTGGCTTTAGCGACGTAACTGTTTTTCATTCTCATCTCAGCAGGAACTTAGGAGTGGCCTCCATTCATTCAAAAATGTGCAATAGTTTTCCCGATGATTGGAATAAAGCGGAACCGATACAGGTGGAAACAATTCTTTCTATACAACAGGCCTTGATGGGAGAGAAGATGAAGTACATAGTAGCACACAACGAAAATAATCAGGCCGGTACAACGGAAGGTTTACTGGTGGGAGGCAATTTAAAAACACTTGAATCATTAGCTGGAACCCAATCAGAAATGAATACTGTAGGAAAAATCCTTTTTGTAGAAGATTCCGGGGAATATCTCTACAGTATCGACCGTATGTTCTGGAACCTGAAAAGAACCGGTAAACTAAATAAACTGGCTGCGCTTATTATTGGCGGTTTTAAAATAAAGCCCGATGATCCCGGTGAAGAGTTTGGAAGAAGTTTATATGACATTGTACTAGAAAAAGTAAAACCTTATGGTTACCCGGTTTGTTTCGAATTCCCGGTAGGGCACCAGAAAAATAATTTTGCATTGAAATGCGGTGTTCGACATAAACTGGAAGTGAAAACGGAAAAGAGTATATTGAAAGAAGTATAAATAATTTAAACCAAAAGAGTGAAACAGAAAATTGTTTCGTGTCTTTTTGACAAAATAAGCATATGATTAAAACCCCTCCCTATCTCAAACCGGGCGATACGATTGGTATCATTTGCCCAGCAGGTTATATGAGTTTCGAAAAAGCGGCTACCTGCATCAGTACCCTACAGCACTGGGGCTATAAGGTTAAGGTAGGTAAAATGCTCGGCAACGAATCGGCCACTTATTTTTCAGGAACGGACGATGAGCGGCTGGCCGAATTTCAACGTTTCTTATATGATGATGAAGTGAAAGCTATTTTATGTGCGCGGGGTGGCTATGGAACTTCGCGGATCATTGATCGAATCAATTTTAAAAAATTTAAAAAGAAACCAAAGTGGATTATTGGGTATAGCGATATAACCGTATTGCACGCACATATCTATTCTCATTTTAAAACCGCTTCTCTCCATGCACCCATGGCCGGAGCTTTTGATGAAGGTGTACAGCGCGATGAAGGAGGAGACTTAACAGTAGAAGATGAATTTATCCGCTCATTAAAAAATGCACTGGAAGGAAGAAAAACAAGATATTCCTGTACCGCCCATGAATTTAATAAGAAGGGCGAGGCCGTTGGTGAGCTGGTGGGTGGAAATTTATCCCTTCTGGTGCACCTGAGCGGAACCGTATCGGATATCAAAACAAAAGGTAGAATATTATTTATTGAAGATATTGGCGAATACCTTTATAATACCGACCGAATGCTATTGCAATTAAAACGGAGCGGAAAACTGGATAGGTTGGCGGGGTTAATTGTTGGTGGGTTTACCGAATCCAAGGATACGGAACGGCCATTTGGCAAAACAGCTTATGAAATTATCCGGGATATGGTTAGCGACTATGATTACCCGGTATGTTTTGGCTTTCCCGTGAGCCATGGTAAAGAAAACGTCGCGTTGAAAGTGGGCGTGGGACACAAGTTGAAAGTAGGAAAGGGTAAAGTAATACTGGAAGAATAATAAAAATCCCGCTACAGGCTGCAGCGGGATTGGGTTTTTCTATACTAAACTTCTTTATGATAGAGCCAATGCTTCTTTGCTATGCTGCTTAGGCATCGCATCTTCCACATTTACACCTAAAGCCTGTGCCACGGCCATTCCCAGCCCGATATCAGCGCGGAAAAAATGACAAAGCTGGCGGTTTACAATCTCCGCTTTCTTAGGTCCATCAATACCTTTCATAGCTCCGGCAATATTGCTTACCAGGTTTTTTTTGTCATAGTCGCTTAATACTTCCCGGTAAAAAATTCCCGGTTGTGTGAAGTGATCATTTTCCCCTTCTTCATTTCTATCGTACCAATCCGCCACCAGGGTATCCAACTGCATGGGCGTCTGTTTATAATTCGCATCCGGCTTAATATTATCGAAACTATTAGGGAAATAGTTGGGCGCTTTTCCGCCATTTCCATCCACCCGCATCTTTCCATCACGCTCGTAATTGTTTACGGCAAATGGACATTTATTCACCGGCAATTGTTCGTAATTGCTGCCAAGGCGATAACGGTGCGCATCGGGATAAGAGAGTATGCGACCCTGTAACATTTTATCGGGAGAATAGCTGATACCATCCACCACGTGGGCAGGTGCAAAGGCAGCTTGTTCAACTTCGGCAAAATAATTTTGCGGGTTTTCATTCAACTCCAGAACGCCTACCTCTATCAAAGGAAAATCTTTCTGGCTCCAGGTTTTGGTAAGATCGAAAGGATTCCATTTGTAGGTTTTTGCCTGTTCTGTAGTCATGATCTGAATTTTTACATCCCATTTCGGAAAATCACCGGCATCAATAGCGGCAACCAGATCTCTTTGCGCATGATCAGGGTCCTGTCCTTTCATCTTTACTGCTTCATCATTGGTGAAGTTCTTAATGCCCTGCTTGGTTTTGAAATGAAATTTTACCCATACTTTTTCATTATTCTCATTGATGAAACTAAACGTATGACTACCGAAGCCGTGCATATGTCGGTAGCTGTAAGGAGTGCCGCGATCACTCATCAGAAATAAAACCTGGTGGAGACTTTCGGGATTAAGGCTCCAGAAATCCCACATCATCGTGGGGCTTTTGCAATTCGTATAGGGGTCTCTTTTTTGTGTATGTATGAAATCGCCAAACTTCTTGGGATCCTTTATAAAGAAAATCGGCGTGTTATTACCCACCAGGTCCCAGTTACCTTCTTCTGTATAAAATTTCATAGCAAATCCCCGGGGATCTCTTTCTGTATCTGCACTGCCTTTTTCACCACCTACTGTTGAAAAGCGAAGAAATACTTTTGTTTTTTTACCCACCTGGTTGAAAATTTTGGCTTTTGTAAATCGGGTAATATCATTGGTAACGGTAAATGTTCCGTATGCTCCACTACCTTTAGCATGCACCACCCGCTCGGGAATCCGCTCGCGGTTAAAATGGGCCATCTTTTCATGGAGAATAAAATCCTGCAATAATAAGGGGCCTCTGGCGCCTGCACTCATGGTATTTTCATTCTCATAATAGGGAATCCCCGACGCGGTAGTCAGTTTCTTATTTTCACTCATAAAATAAATTTTAAGGATTGTAATATAGCGCTTACAAAGTTGTGACAAATAACTTTATCAACCTAATTGATTAATTTTATATAGTTATCGACAAAATCTATATTATGACCTTTACCCAACTCGAATACATTGTAGCCATAGATACCTGGCGGCATTTTGCGATGGCGGCCGGCAAATGTTTTGTAACGCAACCTACCCTGAGCATGCAGGTTCAAAAACTGGAAGAGGAATTGGGTGTAAAAATATTCGACCGCAGCAAGCAACCGGTTATTTCCACGGAAGCAGGGGCGGCAATTATTGACCAGGCGCGCAAAATATTGGGAGAACGGAATGTTATCAACGAAATAATTCAGCAGAAAAAAGGGGTATTATCCGGCGAATTGAGAATCGGAATAATTCCTACGCTGGCGCCTTATTTATTGCCCTTGTTTGTTAAAAGTTTTAATAAGAAATATCCGAATGTGAAGTTGATAGTAAATGAAATGATGACCGAGTTTATCGTTTCTCGCTTGCGGGAAGGAAGAATTGATATGGGTATATTGGTAACGCCGCTTTTGGAAAATGGTATTAAAGAACATGTGCTGTTTTACGAAGAATTACTGGTGTATGTATCAAAAAAAAACTCGGCCTATAAAAAACAATATGTGTTGGCGCAGGATATTGACCCAAATAAATTATGGCTGATGGAGGAAGGCCATTGTTTCCGTTCGCAGATAGTAAACTTATGCGAATTGCGAAAAGCCAGCGAAAGCGGCAGCCATTTTGAATATGAGGCAGGAAGTATTGAAACCCTGAGGCGAATGGTGGAGTTAAATGATGGTATTACTATTTTACCGGAATTGACTACGCTCGACCTTTCAGCCAACCAATTGAAATTGATTCGACAATTCAAAAGGCCCGCCCCCATGCGGGAAGTGAGTATGGTGGTGCACCGGGATTTCGTGAAGAAAAGCATGATTGAAGCGCTGAAAGAAGAAATTATTGCAGCTGTACCGGATAAGATAAAGAAAAACCGGAATGAGCATGTGGTAAAAATCTAAAATGTAAAACATAAAATGTAAAATGTGTTGAATTGACTTATGTCCAATCAACATGGAGGCCACTTTTTCATTTTACATTTATTATTCTGCATTTATGATTTTCAGTCTTCTTCGTCTAGCTGAAAAAAATCTTCCACTTTTTTTCCAAACAACCGGGCCATTTTTAAAGCCAGTACCGTGGATGGTACATATTTGTTACTTTCAATAGCGTTGATAGTTTGCCTGGATACACCGATTTTTTCGGCCAACTCCTGCTGGGTGATATTTTGAATGGCTCTTTCTACTTTAATCGTATTTTTCATAAGCAGAGGGTTTATTGTTCGGATTTTTTTTCGCGGTTCAGTACCCAATGAAATCGGATAATGAAAATAATGAGAACCGTAAGCATGTTGTACATCATTACATCAATATATGCGAATCCGTGCACCAGCCAGGTGGCCAGCAATAACAATCCATAATTGATCAATACCGACCATTGCCAGGATTGCAGCCGGGTATGATAGATGAATTCATCTTCCTGCTTTTCGCGGGCAAAAGCAATGAATAGTAATCCAAGAATTATCCCTGTTAAAGCTATTTCATCCGTGAAGTTGATCTTGTTGTCAAAAATGGAATTGTTACCATTGCCCAGGGTCAAAAATTTCCATTCAAAATCAAAAAAACGGACAACTACTCCTAATAGCAGGGAGGGCATCAATACCATCCAGCCTATTTTCTTATAATAAGCTGGTAATAATAATATAGATTTCATGATAAGTAAATTTTACTAAAAGTAAAATAAACTTTACATATAGACAAGTTTAAATTACTTTATGGGATAGCTGGTAACTTTACTTTTTGGAGCCTGAATTCTATAGGGAGGAACGGAAAGTTGATTTTTTACCTGGATAGGATGGAATCCAGTTCTTGAGTAACCAACGGATATTGGTAAAGGTCGTTATGGCTTCCTCCTTCAATAGTAATGAACTGATCTTTTTCTCTTAGAAAAGGTTTCAACCTCGAAGCATTGCGATATCCGATTACTCCATCATTGGTTCCGTGAAAAATAATTATCGGGGCGTCTACTTTTTGCAGGTATTGCCAGGTAGGAATTTTGAAGCGCATCATCCGGTGTAGCGGATATAATGGCAACCAATCTCCAGCGATGGACTGAAAATCGTAATAAGGAGTTTCGAGAATTAACTGCCGGCAATCTCTTACCGAAGCAAGTTGAGCGGCAATACCGGTGCCCAGTGATTTACCATATATAATAATACTATCTGGTGAATAACGTACACGAGCCAGTTTGTAAAGTGCCAATGCCCAATCATATAATTGTTGTTCGGTAAATTTCCCGGTGCTTTTGCCAAAGCCGGGGTAATCAATCATCCAAACTTCATAACCGTGTTTGGTAAAAGTAGGTGCGTATTTCGCATACCAGCTAATATTATTACGGTTACCGTGAAAATAAAGCAGCACACCTTTATTAATGCTTCCTGTATGTTGAAACTGTATGATGTTAATAGTGGATTTTGCCGCGTACAGGATATTTATTTCTTTGTACGGGATGTTGAAGTTATAACTATACTCGCTGCCCAGGGGTTCAGGGTGAAAAAGGATAGTATCCTGCAGGTAGTAAAAAGCAATGCCAATAATGGAATAAATAAGTACAATCATTTTTATCCAGCGGAAGATCAGCGTTCGGTTCATATTAGTATTTCAATATATCACGTACGAAATTGTGGTATTCGTCAAACGAAGGTAGATTATTGTGGCCGCCGCCATGGATGCGTATAAGGGTAATCTTGGTGGGATTGATTTGTTGCAATCGTTTACTGTGGCGCAATGGTATAAGCATATCTTTCGTTCCATGGAGTATATACGTATGGCATTTCACTTCCTTAATCCAGCGATCGGTGCGTAAATGATATCGCAATACCAGGCGAACCGGAAGTATCGGTATAAACCGTTCCACAACTTTTCGGAAACTGTAATAAGGAGCATCCAGAATCAGGTATCGGGGTTTATTATCGGAAGCCACTTTGGTAGCGAAACCGCTTCCCATACTTCTGCCGTACACAATCAGGTGGTCTTCCGGATATTTTTTAGCCAGGTCAGTGTATACAAATTGAACATCGGAAAGCATTTTTTTTTCGCTGCGTTTGCCGGTACTTTTTCCAAAGCCCCGGTAATCAACCAGCACCACAACATAATCATAGCGGTAAAAATCGCGTGCATATTTGGCCCATCCTTTAATACTGCGGGTATTACCATGAAAATATAGAATCAGACCTTTGGCATTTTCGCGGGAGAAATGAAGTCCGTTGATTCGAACGCCCGGCTCAATATCAAAAAACAATTCTTTAAAAGGAGCGTCGTATTTGAATTCGAAATCCTGGTGAAGCTTTTCCGGCTTAAAAATAAATTTTTCCTGGATAAAATAGACTGCGGTGGTCAAAAGCGTAATAGCTCCGAGAATATACCAAATAAGATTGGGCAAGAGAGCAGTTTTAGTTAGGCGATGAAGGTATAGAAAAGATGGCTGATCTAAGATGCTGCTCATGTCGTTCCGTACATTCAACCCCGGATAATTGCAGAATCGAAATAAGTTGAATAGTACCGATTCGAATCCAGATGTATCCCGCATCTAATATCTTGCATCCCGCATTTAGTATCCTGTAACTAGAACCCTGGCTCCTCTTCCTCAATATAAATTCTCTTCAACTTCATGTCTGGTACAGGCGACACAATCAAAGGAAATTTTTCGACGGTTACATTGGCCGTATCTAGTCCAAACCCTCTTTCTTCACTCAGGCTCCATTCTTTTATATTGAAGTAAAGCTTCATGATTATCCTTTCGAAGAAAGGCAATTCATTATCCTGGCTCAGGTATTTTTCCATCACGATAAACTGGAAATCACCTACTACATTATTGCGCTCCAGGCTTTCATACCGACTCGTAATATTTACTTCATTATTAGTTACCAGGTCAGCCACTACTTTACGGAACATGAGGTTAATCTTGGGTTCTATCCTGAATCCGAGGCGGAATTCTACCCGGATAATATCATTTGGAATAATATGAGTAACGGAATATTTACAGGTATATGGATCGTCCATCGTATCTACGTGAACAAACCAGTATATGTCGGCCCGCTTGGGTTTTTTATTAAGGATAGAATAAATGATTTTATGTTCAATTTCTTTTGGATTGTTGGCACTGGTAAGGTAAACCAGGTGGGTAGCATGTTTTACCACCGAACGGTCATTGCTTAACTCCTGGATTTGTGGTATGTAATGTTCCAACCGTACAAATTCAACATAGCGATTTTTAATCTTACGGCTGCGGAACCATATATACATCACAGCGAATAAACCACCTCCCACTATCAGCGTTACATAACCTCCATGGGGGAATTTATCGAGGTTAGCAAATAAGAAAGAGAATTCAATAGCGAAATAAACCACCAGGTATAAATAGATCCATAAAGAAAGTACACGTTTAGAAATAAGGAAATTGGCAAAGAGAATAGTGGTGGCGATCATACACATGGTAATTGCCAAACCATAAGCTCCTTCCATGTTAGCCGATGATTTAAAATATAGGGTAATACCGGCACAGCCGAGGAATAATAAAACGTTTATACCCGGAATAAAGATTTGCCCTCTTTCTTCTGTAGGAAAATTCAGTTTCATTTTGGGCCAAAGATTCAATCGCATGGCTTCGCTTACCAGCGTAAAAGATCCGCTTATTAAAGCCTGGCTGGCAATGATGGCTGCCATGGTTGCTATTAAAATGCCAATATATAAAAACCATCCCTGTGGCATGATGCTGAAGAAAGTACTTTTTAATTCAATTGCTTCGGGAAATTTTGAAATGAATGATTTATTGCTCAATAAATCAGGGTTAGCAAATATTTTTCCTTTTTGGGAGAGCAACCAGGCGCCCTGCCCCAGGTAGTTAAGAATTAAAGAGGTTTTTACAAAAATCCATGAGTAGCGGATATTGGCCCTTCCGCAGTGTCCCAAATCGCTGTATAAAGCTTCTGCACCGGTAGTACACAAAAAAACAGCTCCCAGAATCCAGAAGCCTTTAGGATAGTTTCTTAGCAGTTCGACGGCGTAGTGAGGAGAAAAAGCTTTGAATACACCAAGGTCGTCGGAAATATGCATTATACCCAATACTGCAAGCATTAGGAACCAGACCATCATCATGGGACCAAACATTTTTCCGATAGAAGCGGTTCCAAACTGTTGCATAAAAAAGAGTATGGCCAAAATAACCAGTACTATATATACAATGGTAGTTTGGGTAATATCATGAAATGCAGGGATCTGTTTTAAACCCTCAATAGCAGAAGTAACGGAAATTGGAGGAGTAATCATTCCGTCAGCCAATAATGCTGCACCTCCGATCATCGCTGGAATAACCAGCCATTTTTTCTGACGTCTTACCAGGGCAAACAAAGAAAATATTCCCCCTTCACCGCGGTTATCGGCTTTCAGGGTAAGTATTACATATTTTATAGTCGTCTGAAGGGTCAGTGTCCAAATAATACAGGATAAACTACCTAAGATGAGGTTGGATTCAATAACTTTCCCGTTTATGATAGCGTTGAAAACATAAAGGGGAGAAGTGCCGATATCTCCATAAATAATTCCTAAAGCGATCAGTAAGCTGGCAGTACTGACTTTATTAATTTGTTTGCCCACGTTCGGTTTACTTATTGTGCGTTATCAAAGGGTTGATAACAAATAATAACATCGGTGGTTGGCCGATGCGTGTCAAAGGTATAGTTAAAAAAACTAAATTTTTACCGATTTATTGCAGGGGCTGTGCAATTGTTAGACATTCTTCATCCGGAGTATGGGCCTTAATGACCGACCCGGAAATTCAAAATGTAAAATTATATGGAAAGTTTGGGTAGCCGTTTCACAATGCTTAATTTGGCATACAAGATGCTATCATTACCAATCATGAAAGCTAACAAACGTTTTGTAAAAAACTTAATCGTATTGAGTTTTTTATTCAGTATCCAATGGGCTCAAACCAGCGCCCAGAAAATTACCTATTCGGAACCAGAGCGGGAAGATACCCGACGGACCAATTTTGAAATTATAGGACGGGTAGGGGGCAATTACCTTATCTTTAAAAATAACCGAAATGATAACGAAATCAGTGTATACGATAATAATATGAAGCTGGTGGACCGGGTCAAGCAAACCGACCTGGATGATCGTTGGATCAATGTTGATTTCGTACCCTATCCCGATTTTACCTGGATGATTTACCAATACCAACGAAAAAGTATTGTGTATTGCATGGCGGTAAAAATTGACGGGAAAGGAAAGCGGATCACCGATCCGGTAGAACTGGATACTACCCGTATCGGGTGGGCCGCCAATAACAAAATATATACTACTCTATATAGTGATGACAAGAGTAAAGTGATGGTATTTAAGGTAAACAGCAAGAATCCCGATAATTTTATTTTTACTACTCTTCTATTCAATAACAACCTGGAAAGCCAGTATAAACATCGGATGGAAATGGCCATGCATGAACGCAATGATCATTTCACTGATTTTTATTTAGATAACGAGGGCAACCTTGTTTTTGGAAAATTCATTCGCAAAGGAGGAGGGGAGTCCATCTCAGATGTATACATGGTAACCAAGAAAAGTAGTGAAGAATCTTTTGCAATGCGCGATATCAAAGCCAGCGATCACGTATTGGATGAAATAAAACTGAAAGTAGATAATAATAATAAGCGGTATATTTTTACTGCTTTATATTATAAGCAACGCCGCGGCAATGTTGAAGGGTTGTATACCGTAGTGTGGGATAATAACCGGGATAGCATTGTTCGTAAAACGGAATTACCTTTTGGGGAAGAGATGCGAAAATTAGCCAAGGGGCCCGATGCCAACCTGCGAATGGCTTTTGATGACTATTATATTACCAATATTATTACCAGGAAAGACGGGGGATACATTTTGATTACCGAAGCAATGTTTACGAGCACGAGGGGAAATAATTTCAACCGTTGGGATTACCGCTACGGGAACAACCCATGGGCATCTCCACTCGATAATTATTACTGGTCACCCTATTCTTCTTACTATTACAGCCCCTGGTCCTTTTCTTCCAACCGGTGGGGTACTTCTTCACAAAATACCCGGTACCATTCTGAGAATATTATGGTATTCTCTTTTGATAAAGATGGGAACCTGGAATGGAATAATGGAATTCCAAAAACACAGTACGACGATGATAACGATGGGCTCATCTCGCACCAGGTTTTAATTGCGGGAGGAGAATTGCAGCTGTTATTTAATTTATATGAACGCAGAACGTTAATTCTGAATAACCAGAGTATTTCACCGGAAGGTAAGATATCCCGCCATCCTACCTTAAAAAATCTGGACCGGGAAGTTGATTTTATGCCCCGGTTTGGAAAGCAGGTTAGTGCGAGGGCGCTGATAATACCGTGTATGTATCGCAATAGTCTCACCTTTGCTAAAATTGAGTTTTAAAATACCGAGCGTGATAGGAATATTCCGACAAAAAAATTCTTCCAATGTTTTAATATTATTGATATATGCCCTGGCATTGAAGTTTAATCTCTTTCTTCATCCGGTAGAACCTATTCGTCAGGCAGAAGACAATTTCTTATATAATAGTTTACTCAATTTTCTTCAACCGCTAAATCTTCCACCGATTTTTTATTCCTTAATTGCCTTCACCTTATTATTCACCCAGGCTTCCCTGCTTAATCGAATCTGCAATACTCAAAAAATGCTGGCAAAACCTACCTATTTGCCGGCCATGTCCTATATACTAATTACCTCTTTGCTTCCGGAATGGAGCCATTTTTCAGCTCCACTAATTATAAATTCTATACTCATCTGGATATATTACAGGATGGTACTGCTGTACAACTCTTCTAAACCGTCCTCTTCTATCTTTAATATCGGCGTAGGAATGGGAATTGTCACTTTATTCTACCAGCCGGCCGTGCTTTTTGTATTGCTAATTTGGTTTTCCCTTTACATTATGCGCCCGTTTATCATAAGAGAATGGCTTATCGGATTATTGGGTCTTACTACTCCTTATTATTTTCTCGCTATAATATTATACTTAACCAATCAATGGAACTGGCAAAAAGTGATTCCGGCTTTACAGTTTACACTGCCGGCCATGCCCTCTTCCATATTCATAACTATTAGCTTGGTATTACTGGTGCTGGCATTTATCATAGGTGGTTTTTATGTGCAAAACAACCTCAGTAAGATGCTTATTCAGGTTCGAAAAAACTGGAGTCTTTTATTGCTCTTCCTTATTATTTCTACCCTGGTTATTATGGTTAACGGGGGGAATAATTATGATAACTGGCTGCTTTGTGCTATTCCGCTTGCTGCCTTCCATGCCGCGGCCTATTTCTATCCTCCCAATAAGATTTTTCCACTTGTTTTACACTGGAATATTTTTGCCTACGCTATTTATCTTAATTACTGGCAATAAGTTGCCGCTATTCGGTTGTTAAATTTTATCTTTGCAGCATTAGTCAGTTTGTAGTTTATGGTTTGTAGCATAAAGTTCATCAGGTGCAACTTTGCCATTAGCAGGTAACATGCAGTTTGATTTGAATTCTAAAAACTCAGTAACCCCAACTCACAAACTACAAACCACAAACTATTAAAATGAAATTTGGCGTGGTAGTTTTCCCGGGATCTAATTGCGATCGCGATATGCAGGAAGCGCTGCAGAACGATTTGAAACAAGAAGTGATTATGCTCTGGCATAAAAATAAAGATCTGAGTATGTTCTCCACGAACGACTGTATTGTATTACCCGGCGGTTTTTCGTATGGAGATTACCTGCGATGCGGGGCAATTGCCCGTTTTAGTCCGATGATGCAGAGTGTTATTGAATTTGCCAATAAAGGCGGTAAAGTATTAGGGGTTTGCAACGGATTCCAGATATTATGCGAGTCGCATTTGTTGCCGGGCGTATTACTCCGAAATGCCAACCAGCAATTTATTTGCAAAAATGTTTTTGTAAAGGGGGTTGGTTCAGACAAAGCGTTAAAAATTCCAATCGCGCATGGAGAAGGAAGGTTTTTTGCTGAAGAAAAAATACTGGATGAACTGGAAATAAATAACCAGGTGGTGTATCGTTATTGTGATGAACAGGGAAATATAATCCCCAAATCCAATCCAAACGGGGCTATCCGCAACATTGCCGGTATCTGCAATGCAGCCGGTAATGTATTTGGAATGATGCCACATCCCGAAAGAGCTTGTACTCAGGCACTGGGCAATACAGACGGCCGAATCGTAATTCAAAGCCTGCTGATGACTTCGAACTCCTCAACGGTAAAACCGGCCAAAGAGTTGGCGAATATTTAAAGAAATATTAGGAAAATTTCTGCGATTTTTGCTTCTTCTATTCGTTAATAATGAAAATTATATAGAATGAAGCATTTGTTTACTCTTCTCTCCGTTTTAATAATGACTACGCTGGCTGCCGCTCAGTCGGCAAAGCAGGTTAAATGGAGTTTTGCCACGAAAAAGATTGCTGACAAAACCTACGAAATACATATGACTGCCACTATTAATGGCAATTGGCACATATATGCACAAAATGTAGGCGTGGATGGACCTGTTCCCACCGCGTTTACTTATACAAAAAACCCTCTTCTGTTGGTAGATGGTAAACCGAAGGAAGTGGGAAAAGTCATAAAGAAAAAAGAAGAAGTTTGGGGAGGGGTTGTAAACTATTATGAAAAATCAGTGAATTTTATACAGGTCGTGAAAGTTAAGGGTAATATTAAGACTAATATAGCCGGGAAGGTAGAGTTTATGGTTTGCGACGATCGACAGTGTTTACCCCCTTCTGAAGTTGAATTTACTGTTAATGTGGGCGGATAGTCGTGGAAGTGAAAAAACGTATTCAATTGAAACGAGTTTCTTTGCGATAAGAAACTCGTTTCTTTTTAATTACTAATAACGATGTGGATGAAAAATTTTTTTCGAATTTTATTTATGGCCCTGCTTACTGTGGCATCTATCGAAATGATGGGGCAGGATAGCAGTCATTCATTAAAGGTGCAATGGTCATTCAATAGTTCTAAAATCAGTAATACCAAATACCTTCTTTTAATAAAAGGGAAAATTGAAAAAGACTGGGGTCTTTTTTCGATTAATATGGCCGATGATCAGCCTAATACTCGAATAGTACTGGATAGTGGGTCCTCCGTAATTATCCAAAATATATTGGAAAAAGGAAGTCCCATAGAAGAGAAAAATAAACTACTTGAAATACCCGTTAAATACTTTAAGAACGAGGTGGAGATTACAGCAGACCTAGAAATCAACGACATAAATAAAGGAATTAAAGGATCTGTGGTATTTATGGCGTTTAAAGGGGATGAGTTTACTAACCCAGCAGAAATACCTTTTCGTTTTGTTTTGGATGATTCGGGCAACCTCGTTTTTAAGTCATCTGATTTAAAAGAGTCGGACAAAGCTGCCCAATCATTAAATCGAAAAGCAATCAATCTATCCACGCCGGTGAATGATTGCGGAGGAACTGGAACGGAAGGCTCAAAAAGTTTATGGCGGATTTTTTTATTGGGTATTCTGGGCGGATTAGTGGGCCTGGTGATGCCCTGTACCTTCCCCATGATTCCAATGACGGTTTCCTTTTTTACGAAGAAATCACCCGATCCTAAAAAAGGAATTCGAAACGCCTTTTTGTATGGGTTCTTTATATTCCTGATTTATGTATTACTGAGCATACCTTTTTACTTTCTTGAATCGGGTAATTCGGATATATTAAATAATATTTCCACCAATGCATGGCTTAATATTTTCTTTGCTCTCGTATTTTTTGTTTTTGCTTTGTCGTTTTTTGGCTTGTTCGAAATTGGATTACCGGGTGGGGTTGCCAATAGAGTGGATGCCAGATCAGACATAACCAGCCTAGGAGGTATTTTCTTTATGGCGCTTACCCTGGCAATTGTTTCCTTTTCCTGTACCGGTCCCATACTCGGAACACTATTGGTTGGTGCCCTCAATGAAGATGGTGGCGCGGTTCAATTGTCTGTAGCAATGGCAGGCTTTGGTTTAGCGTTAGGATTGCCATTTGGACTATTTGCCTTGTTTCCTCGTTGGCTTTCTTCCCTGCCTCGTTCGGGTAGCTGGATGAATACGGTAAAAATTGTATTCGCTTTTATTGAGTTGGCGCTGATGATAAAATTTCTTTCTAATGCCGACCTGGTGATGCATTGGGGTTTATTAAAACGCGAAGTATTTTTCGGAGTATGGATAGTGCTCAGCCTGGCAACTTCCTTATACCTTTTGGGGATTATTAAATTCAAACATGATCCCCCACCAGCACGATTGAGCAAAATGAGATGGGCCTCGGCCTTGTTATTCCTGTTGTTTACACTCTATCTTATTCCCGGACTTACCAAGACAAAATATGCCAACCGATCCTTTATAAGCGGGTTTCCGCCCCCGCTATCATATAGTGTTTATAGTCATGATTCTTCGAAAGGAAACGGCGTAGAGGCGGATGTGGTAAACGATTATGAAAAAGCATTGCAATTGGCAAAAGAGAATAACAAACCGTTGTTGATTGATTTTACAGGCTGGGCCTGTGTGAATTGCAGGAAAATGGAAGAGAATGTGTGGATTGAACCGCAAATAAAAGAATTAATTGAAAAGAATTTTATCCTGGTATCCTTATATGTAGACGACCGCAAAAAATTAAAAGAAGAGGATCAGTTTCTTTTTACCTCCTCAGATAGTTCAAAAAAATCTATTAAAACTATTGGAGACAAGTATGCTACGTTGCAATCAGAAAACTTTAAAAATGCTTCGCAACCACTATATGCCATTATTACTGCCGAAGAACAGCTTCTCAATCGCCCGGTCGGGTATACTCCCAATGTAAAAGAATATGCTGCCTGGTTACAATGTGGTGTGAACGCTTTTGAAAAGACCAGGTAACTGGCAGCACGGTAGAAAACAGCATCAGCATCGGTTATATTAGAGTTCGGGTTTTTTCCCGCAACCCATAATGTATACCTCTTATTCTTTTTCACGAATCGGAGAATCGTGTTCCAAAAAAAACTCACCCGTCGTACCGGGTGAGTTTCTAATTAGGCGTCATTCTGTTCCAGCCTTCCGACAACAGCGAATTAGTTAACAAAGGGTCGGATGGAGGGCCAGAATGACAATGTCGTTTTCCAATCTGTTATTCTGATTCAAATTAAGCAGTTGTTTCAGTTCCAAATTTTTTGTCGACGTTAAACTTTTGTAAAGAATGGTTTCTTATAATGCGATTTTCTTTTGCACCATCATTTTACGCAGGTTAATTAACCCATAGCGCATACGGCCCAAGGCTGTATTGATGCTGCAATTAGTTAGAGAAGCAATCTCTTTAAAACTAAGATCGGCATAATGACGCAGGATGATTACTTCCCGCTGATCATCAGGTAACAGGTCCAGCATTTGCCGAACACGGTCGTGACTCTGACGTTTCATCATTTTTACATCAGCACCATCTTCTGTGAAATTGATAACTTCAAAAATGTCGCGATCATCACTGGTTTTAATAGCAGGAGTGCGCTTCACTTTACGGAAATGATCAACGCACAGGTTGTGGGCAATACGCATGGCCCACGGAAGAAACTTTCCTTCCTCAGTGTAGCGGCCGCCACGGATTGTGTCGATGATTTTGATGAGAACGTCCTGGAAAATGTCCTCCGCGAGGTACTTGTCTTTAACCAGGAAAAGAATGGAGGTGTACATCTTGTCTTTGTGACGAATAACAATGGTCTCTAAAGCATTCAGACTTCCATCCTGAAAATTCTGGATGAGTTCATGGTCGGTTTTTTGACGTAGTGAATTCATAAACTTCTACGGGTTTTGAAGGTGATAGGATATTATATAAAAAAAGGATTTTAAGTAAAATTGGTTTTTCTGAGTAGAAGTGATAGCTATCTATAGGCGTGTGAGTTTAGTTTTCTAATTATTGTACAAATTACCGTCTAAAGATAGATACTTTTACCAAAAAACCAAATTTTAATAAAACTTTTTATTTTTTTACCCAATAACCCGTAGATCATTATAAGCGGAAAAGCAACTAATGTGATATTTTTGAAGAGATTTTATTCTTATAACTCGTATGCCAGTAGTTGAAAAAAGTAAGCTGAAAAGCAGTGTGGTTGCCAAACCCCTTCGTTTTGATGGTATATATATCAAAGGTGCCCGGGTACACAACCTGAAAAATATTGATGTAGAAATTCCACGAAACAAGTTGGTCGTGGTAACCGGGGTTTCCGGTTCTGGTAAATCTTCGTTAACAATTGATACCCTTTTTGCAGAAGGGCAGCGACGATACGCAGAAAGTCTTAGCGCATATGCCCGCCAGTTTATGGCCCGGATGTTAAAACCTGATCTGGATTATATTAAAGGTCTATGTCCGGCCATTGCCATCGAGCAAAAAGTAATTACCCGCACTCCGCGCTCTACAGTGGGAAGTATGACTGAAATCTATGATTACCTCCGCTTACTTTTTGCGCGGTGCGGGAAAACCATTTCGCCCGTATCGGGTCGTGAAGTAAAAAAAGATGATGTACAGGACGTCATTAAAATAATAAGTGCATCAAAAGAAGGAGAAAAAATTCTTATACTTGTTCCTTTTCGTCAGCATAAAAACCGTAAGCCGCAGGAAGAATTGAGTATCCTGATGCAAAAAGGATTTTCCCGTCTCTATGATAAGGATGTGGTTCGAATAGAGGATCTGCTGGAAGACAAAAAATGGAAACCTTCCAAAGAAACTTTTGTGTTAATTGACAGGTTAGTTGCCAAACCATTTGACGAAGACGATCTGCATCGTCTGGCCGATTCTATCGGTACCGCTTTTTACGAAGGAGAAGGGGAGTTGCTGGTAGAAATAAATGATAGGAAGAAATTGAATTTCTCTAATCGGTTTGAACTGGATGGAATTCAGTTTGAGGAACCGGTACCAAATTTATTTTCTTTTAATAATCCTTTTGGAGCTTGCCCAACCTGCGAGGGATTCAGCCAGGTACTGGGAATTGATACCGACCTGGTTATCCCCGATAAAAGATTGAGTGTGTACGAAGGAGCCATTGCATGCTGGAAAGGAGAAAAGTTAGGTTGGTGGAAAGAACAATTTATCAAAGCAGCTAAAAAATTTGATTTTCCTATTCACAAACCAATAGTGGATCTCTTCCCGGCCCAATATAATACGTTATGGGAAGGAAATGAATTTGCCCAGGGCATCAATGATTTCTTTAAAGAAGTAGAACAGAATTTATACAAGGTTCAATACCGCGTGCTGTTATCGCGCTACCGGGGAAGAACGCTTTGTCCCGATTGTAAAGGCTACCGTTTGCGCAAAGAGGCGTTATATATCCAGGTTGGAGGGAAGCATATTGGTGAGTTGTGTGAAATGCCGGTAAAAGAATTGCAACAGTGGTTTGACCATCTTACCCTCAGTGAGTTTGACCAGAAAGTTGCCAAGCGAATTCTTATTGAAATTCATCATCGCCTTAAGACATTATTGGATGTTGGTCTTGGATATCTAACCCAGAACCGCCTGGCTAATTCATTAAGCGGAGGTGAGAGCCAGCGGATACAACTCACGCGTTCATTGGGAAGTAACCTGACCAACTCATTATATATATTAGATGAACCATCCATTGGACTGCATGCACGCGATACTGAAAATTTGATCCGGGTATTAAAAGAATTACGGGACCTTGGCAATACCGTGGTAGTAGTGGAGCATGATGAGATGATGATGCGGGAAGCCGATCATATTATTGATATGGGCCCACTCGCCTCTCACTTAGGCGGCGAAGTAGTAGCGGCTGGTAATTTTGATGCTATTATAAAGGATAAAAAAAGTCTCACCGGAAAATACCTTACGGGTGAATTATCGATTGACCCCCCGGTAACGATTCGTAAATGGAAACAGTCCATAACGGTAGAAGGCGCCCGGCAACATAATCTTAAAAATATAACAGTAGAGTTTCCGCTCACCACGCTATGTGTAGTTAGCGGGGTAAGTGGTAGCGGAAAAACAACTTTGGTAAAACAGATTTTGTATCCCGCCTTACAAAAAATAAAAGGAGAGTTTGCGGATAAAGTGGGAATGCACCGTACCATAACGGGCGATATTGATTTCATAACCCAGATCGAAATGATTGATCAAAACCCAATCGGCAAATCATCGCGCAGTAACCCGGTTACCTATATTAAAGCGTATGACGAGATACGTGAATTGTATGCCAATCAGCCACTCAGCAAATTAAGAGGCTTTCAACCCAAGCATTTTTCCTTTAATGTAGATGGCGGACGATGCGATACCTGTAAAGGAGAAGGAGAGCAGGTGGTGGAAATGCAGTTTCTGGCGGATGTGCATCTTACCTGCGAGATTTGCGGGGGTAAACGGTTTAAAGAAGAAGTACTCGAAGTTGCTTACAAAGAGAAAAGTATTTATGATGTATTAGATATGAGTGTGGAGGAAGCATTGGATTTTTTTTATTCAGAAAAGGATATTATTACTAAGATAAAACCGCTCAGCGATGTGGGGTTGGGGTATATAAAACTGGGGCAATCGTCTGATACCCTTTCCGGCGGTGAAGCTCAACGAGTAAAGCTTGCCTCTTTCCTTGGCAAGAGCAAAGCCCAGGGCCATATTCTTTTTATATTTGACGAACCCACCACTGGTTTACATTTTCACGATATAAAAAAACTGCTGGGTTCATTTAATGCACTCATTGAGCAGGGTCACTCCATTATCGTAATTGAACATAATACCGATGTAATAAAATCGGCCGATTGGGTTATAGACCTTGGTCCCGAAGCGGGCGACGGGGGAGGTAATATAGTTTTTATGGGTGTTCCGTCTGCACTCAAAAACATGCGCAACAGCTATACCGGAAAATACCTGAAATAATAAGAAAAATCCCCGCCTCCGTATACCCTTTCTTTTCTTTCCTCTTTTTACTTTTGATATGGACAGTGTATAACTGATCAATACTCGAAGATGCATCTTGTTTTCCCGGGATACATATTGTTCAGGTGCTGGTTTATTAATAACCATAAAAATTACTGCAATGAGGAAAAATTACCTGCTTGCTGCGGCCTGTTTATTGCATGCACTCAGTTACTCGCAGAAATATAATTCAAGTGGGATGGGATTTTAACGGGAATGCGGGAAATGAATTATCGGTTACAGCCACCATCTATAATGTAAATCTTGAATCCGCTGCCATCGTCCGGGGAGCCGGGTTATCCGTTATTTCACTGACCAACTCATCAAAGAGCAGTCTTATTATTGATCACCTGGCAAATGGAAATTATATACTTTCCTGGTTTGGTAATACCGCCACTTTTTCTACCCGGTGGAGTAAACAATAGCGAATGAGATGGGGAGAAACGAGATCGGACTTCAGGCCGTGCAGCTCATTTTTTTTAACATAAACTCTGCAATGGGAAGTGTTTCTTTGCCGAAATAAGCAAGGGTATGAAAAAGGCTTTTTTACTGTGTTCGTTATTGGCAATCTTGAAGCTGGCCAATGCGCAAAATTTAACGCTACCTGAATTATTCAGTGTACTTGATCTTTCATCTGACAAGATTGATACCCTGATGAAAAAAAGGGAATACCGGCTGATGCAAAAGGAAACGGACTCTGGGGTGAACCTGGTTTATTATACAAACCTTGAGCGAAACCCTGTCGGGGCCACATGGGTCCGGTCATTGACTTGCCGCGAAGTAAGTGTGAATAAGGTGAGGAGCCGGATGATAACTTACCGCACGTATAGGAAAAAAGAGTACCTGCAATTATTAGAATGGATGTTGAGAAATAATTTTAGAACCATTAAACGGGAAAATTTTGGTGAATATATTGACACCGTTTATGGAGATGGAAATAAAAGTATAATGGTAAAACAAGCAAAGCAAAAATTACCGAGCGGGGTATCGGTTTGGTCATACGAGTTCGAATTGGGTAAATAAAAAAAACCGCCGCACTGTTGTGCCGGCGGTTAAATGGTTCATCAGGGCTTAATCCTATTGCTTTATCAGCTTGTAAATTTGATCCTTTACCTTAAGAATATAAAATCCTTTAGGATTGTTATCAACAATAGCGATTGCATTCGCTCCACTTACCCGGTAGCCAACCTGTTGGCCGGCGGTATTGTATAAGCGTACATTTTTGCTATTCAGATCCCCGGCAGTAATTCCTACTATTTGTATATCCTGGCGGAATGGATTAGGGAATACACTGGTAACTCGGCCGCTGCTTTTACCGCTGTTAACATAAACTACTTTAGAGTATTCGCTTTTGCCATCGATATCTACCTGGTTCAGTCGATAAAAATAAGCACCAGGAACGGAAAGCTTATCAGTAAACTGGTAGTTAATGGCACGGGCAGAATTTCCGGCAGAATTTAAGATAGCGACTGCTTCAAAATTTCTACCATCGCTGCTTCGTTCCACTACATATTTATTGCTATTCAGTTCGGCCACCGAGGTCCAATCCAGGCTTACTGAATTATCGTTTAGTAAGCGGCTGTTAAATCTTGTCAAACGAACCGGTAAAATAGTAGCAGCCGGCACCAGCGATGTGCAGCAGCCAGGAACGCCGCATGAGGAGATTCTCACCGGAGTTTTGTTGCAGTCATAAATATAACAGGCAAATCCGGACGCATCCGTAACAACCACGGTTCCGCTGGAGGTAGGGATGAGAGTAAGTCCCGGACCGAATAAGGTTACCGGAGCATTGGGAAGCATGTTTTCTACATAGATGGCGCATATCTGCTGTCCATTGACGAAGTAGCTGATATGCCTGATAACTGGCGGGTTGGGCCCGGGGCAAGCTATTTGAGAATTGGCACTTAGGGAGAATAACAGAAACGTCATCACCCAGGAGAGAAGGTAAATTTTCTTCATACACATGTTTTTAGTTAATTAAATAACGATTGATCCCATGCTACTGGAAGTGAATTCTACGATAGATAGGTAAAGAATAAATAGTTCAGAAGGGTATGATTCCCGGTGAGGTACGGTACTTATATATAGCGATAAGAGATGTTAAAGTTAGTAAATAGGCTGTATTAATCAGCTTTTATTATTCAAAATTTTATCGCAATCGATCGGCGCTCTTAATTAGCTTTTCATCTTTATAGATGCCGCGGCTCGCTAAGACCAGCAGTATCGGGATCGATAAAGCGACAATAGCCGTTAGATCGTAATTTCCCTGCGTAAATTTTCTTGTCTCATTGTGGTAAAGTGCAATATTGATGAGACTAAACGCCAGGGCCAGCAAGGTAAGGCGTAACTGAAGCTTTCGGTTCTTGTAGAGAAAGATAGCCATCACTGCAATAACGGCAACGGCCACTGAGAGAAATAGAATGAATAAATTATTGACGGCGGTCAATTCCTGCCAGGTTACCGCTCCCGCATTATCCGTTTTATTACCACTAAAAAAAGAGAACTTAAGGGTAAGTATACCGGCCAAAAATGATAAGGCGAGCCAAAGGGTTTGTATTCGTTGAATCATATTATGCGTTTGATATCAGCCGCAAGATATTTAAAGTTGACAATTCCCCTTTAATACTTTTTTAGCAGGCAGAATTGAAAGAGATTATTAGATGCTCAGGAAATAAAAAAACAGGTATCGAAATACCTGTTCACGGTGTAACCGTAGTTTCAGAGGAAAGCTCGCGGCGGTTGGAAATTGGCGGGAAAGAGAGGAAGGCCTTTATTGTTTTAGATATTCTTTCATTATATCCATTTCTCCATCACAGATTCTCACATTCATCCATTTGGTATCATCCTGCATATGTATTATATACACCAGGTGCTCGGGGAAGGTAATTTCTTCCACGGTGGTAATGGCGAAATCATAGTATACACTTTTGACTTGTGCCCGTACATCCTTCGGCAATTCCTTTTCCGTGTAATAGCGGGTGGTAGCAATCCAGTTTCCTTTTTTGTCGTAATCGGCCCTGTTCTTAATTCCGTTCAGGATAAATTTGACGACGAAACCACCTTCAACGGTTCTGTACCATTTTTCCTCTGAACTTGATTTAAATGAATTTTTGAAATCCTTCATGGCCCGGGTATTGATCCCGCTGAGATTTTCTTCTTTAACAGGGGAATTTGATTTAAAGAAGCCTCCTGTATCCGGTAAAACAAGTTTAGCATAATCGGCCCTGGTATCACTTTGAGTAAAACCGCCATAACTGGCAATAACGGTAAGAAAATAAACCGCCGCTGAGATAATAAGGAGCTTTTTCATTTTGAAAGGTTTAATAGTTAACGATGTTGATTTTTACCATCTCTTAAATAGAGATATAATATTTGTCGGAAGAAGGAAACAAAAGGAAACAAGGGATAATTATTTTTTTTAAACCCTCTTAAATTGAGTATATTCATTTATATATATAGCCGTTTATGGCTTCAGGCAACATTTCAACGCACATCTCTGAGCAGGAAATAGTCGGCGGCCTGTTAAGCATTGGCATTGAAAGAAAAAGGGCAGAAGAACAATTATTCAGGCAGTATGACTATTTTATGAAAGAGGGTATACGTAAATACTCTTTGTCAAACGACGAATCATTTGATGCTTATTCCGATGCAGTAATCTCCGCCATAGATAAAATCACCAACCGGTCATTTGAGGGACGATCCTCCCTGAAAACATGGATTTACCAGATTTTCCACAACAAATGTGTTGACCTTTTACGTAAAAAGTCGACTAATAAGAACAGCGTACATAATACGCAGACTATTTCTGACATGTTATTTGCGTTGCCGGATAAGGCCCGGTCGGTAGTTCAACAAATGATTGATAAAACAGATAAGGAATTATTGAGCCGTAGATTGGCGGAAATCGGGGAACTCTGCAGGAAACTGCTATTCTTCTGGGCAGAGGGGTATCCCGATAAAGAAATCGTGGCACTGATGGAGTATAAGACAGCCGATGTGGTAAAGACCAGCCGGTTGCGGTGCATGGAGAAGTTGCGGCAATTATATCAAAGCCAAAAATAACAATGAAGAAATGACAGACAATCTCGAATATATTGACCATTATTTTAAGAAAGAACTAACCCCCGAACAATCCGGCCAATTTGAACAGCGAATCACGGAAGACCCGGTTTTTGCGGAGGAAGTGGGGTTTTACCTGGGCACCAAAGAAGCGTTAGGGACGCAATTGGTAGCGGATAAGAAAGAAAGATTCCGTGCCATATATAATAATAAGGAAACTCGGGTAGTGAGAATGAATCCCATAAGAAAACTTTGGCCTTATGTTGCTGCAGCAGCGGTTACGATTGTGCTGGTTGCCAGGTTTGTTTTTTTTAATGTAGCAGTATCGTCGATAAAACTGGCAGATGAGTACATGCAGGATAATTTTCAAAACCTGGGCGTGCCGATGGGAAGTGATAATGATTTGCTTTCCAAGTCGAAGAATTTATTTAACGAGGGAAAACTGGATGAGGCACTAGTTACCCTTGAACCATTGGTGCAAAACGAAAGTTCTAATTACGAGGCACTGGAAATTGCCGGAATTGCCGCCCTTCGCCTGGAGAAATACGATAAGACTTTAGGTTATTTTCAAAGGCTGGAAAACTTTCCCAGGAAACTCAGTTCGAACCCAGGAAAATTCTATCATGCCCTTGTTCTAATCAAGCGCAATCAGCCAGGCGACTCAAAAATTGCGAGGCAATTGCTGCAGCAGGTGGTGGATGAAGACCTGAAAGGAAAGAAAACGGCAAAGAAATGGCTTGAAAAAAAATGGGAGTGATGTCGTGGCTGCTTTCGGCTGGTAATTAATCTATCTATAATGTTGAATTCATTGACAAATATCAATATAATATAAAATATTCCGTTTAGGAGGCGGTAAATTTGAGTATATTAGTATTGAGAAGAATATTTGTAGCTCCATACTCCACGATTACTCTTAACGCTCCTGGAACAGAAGTAAATCCTGATTAATCATTACTCAATGAGAAAAAGAAGGCTGGTCTTGATTCCCTATTAAGAGAGTTTCACGACAAAGTCTTAGTGATATAAATACATTTTACAATATCCTATTTTGAATCTTTTATTTTTATCCTGCGATTTCTAATCTGAGAGGATATTTTTAAGATTCTTTTCTTCGTGATTTCATCAAAATCACTATTTTTTTTTGAGGGTGGTATTTAGACGACAATGAAGCTATTCACCACCATTCCTTCTCAGGAAAATTTTATTTCAATAAAACCCTACTTAAAACAACGCTGCCCGGTGATTAACAATAAGTAAGACAATTCCTGATATGGACTATAGATCTGAATTTTGTTATAATGGCCGATTCACTTAAAAGTCTGAAAGAGTAGATATATTATTTAACAAATAAAAATATTAATTATGAAATGGGTAAAAACACACAATGACTTGGACGCTGAGGATGTGGACAAAAGTGATGTGGACCAAATATCTGTTTTTAAAGTTTATCTTGATCAAACAATTCTTAATGCTGATCTGCAAAACAAAAAGAAATTCGTAAAATGGATTATTTATCCTTTTGACAAAAAAACTCCAGCTCAGCAAGATGAATATTCTGATGAAGAAAAGGCTGCAATAAAACTTTATGGTGATGCGGTGCATAATCCTTTACCTGATTTTAAGAATAGAAAGGCATTAAGAAGATTTGAAGTATTTTGTGGTGGATTTCTTTATTATCATGATGTGGTATTTAAGAAATATCCTCAAGGAAAAGGATATTCGGATGAGAAAGGAAATCCTGAGTGGAAAACATATCCTGATAATGATTTTGAACATAACATTTATTTTGAATGGCTTCCAGTTGGCCCAATTTCAAAAAAGACCAAGGTAAAAATTTACATAAATCCCACTCCCCCAGAATTTAATCCAAACCCCCGCCCGCGGGGGGGCGCCGCGGCCGCGGGCGGGGGGGGGGGGGGGAGGGGGGGGGGGGGGGGGGGGGATGTTTGGTGGGGGGGGGGGGGGTGTGGTTGTGGGGGGGGTGGGGGGGG
>JANMBO010000078.1:0-13907 GCA_031360425.1 Chitinophagaceae bacterium
CCTTACCTGTTCGCTTCCGATCCCTGTTTTTTCCGCGGCTAATTTAATATACTGAACCAGTTTGGATTGAATATCCAGTTCCAGCAAAGGCATGAACCACCGGTAGATTTTTGCCGCTTCTTCTATACGACCGGCTTTTACTAATTTGAATATGGCGACTGTTTCGCGGGGAAACGCGTCTACTAATCCGGCTACCCAGCCGTGAGCGCCCAGGCATAATTCCTCCATGGCAATCGTATCCACTCCGCAAAGAATTTTAAACCGGTCTCCAAACCTGTTCAGCATACGGGTAACGTTGGTTACATCGCGGGTACTTTCTTTTACGGCATTAATATTCCTGCAAACCGTGAGTTCTTCAAACATATCCAGTGTTACTTCAATTTTATAATCAACAGGATTATTATATATCATCATTGGTAAATCAGTAGAATCAGCTACCGTTTTAAAATAAGTAACCGTTTCGCGATGATCACTCTTGTACCGCATTGGAGGCAGTATCATCAACCCTTTCGCTCCCCATGCCTTTCCAAAAGCCGCCTGCTGCAGGGCTTCCCGGGTACTTCCCTCCGCGATGTTCAATATAACAGGAACCTTACCGGCTGTTTTCTTCACGGCAAATTTTACGAGCTTTTCTTTTTCTGCGGTAGTTAATACGCTGGCTTCCCCTAAAGTGCCACCGAGGATTATTCCATTTACTCCTGCTTCGAGTTGTGCCCGCAGGTTTTTTTCAAAAAGAGGAAGATCCAATTGGTCCGCTGCATCGAAAGGGGTTAGTAAGGCGGGATAAACGCCACTCCAGGAAATACTCATGGGGGATAAATTTTTATCAAAGGTAACGGCCAATGCTCCCTGGTCCATTGCCGGGATTAATCAATTATTTACCGATTTTACCCTGTTTCTTAATTTTCACGAATAAACTTGGTAATATTGGTAAAATGAAGATAGTTCAGTTCACTATACCGGTGGCCGGGGAGCATTCGGTGATAGTACAGGAGGACAAACTTCCGCATTTCTATCATCATCTTCACCGGCATAAGGAAACGCAGATTACATGGATATTGCAGGGAGAAGGAACCTTGCTGGCGGGTGACTACATGCAGCGCTTTCAGCCGGGGGATATTTATATTATAGGGGCCAACCAACCGCATCTGTTCAACAGTGATCCTTCTTTTTTTGATAAGCGACGGAAGAAAAAGGTTCATTCGCTTACTTTATTTTTTGATGTTAATTCAGCATTCGGAGAGATACTTAAGTTGCCCGAGTTAAAATCGATACAAAAATTTATTCAAACAATGCATCGGGGTCTCCAGGTGCCGGAGCATTTTACTGAACAGATAAGGGGGGCCATACAAAAGGTAAATGATCAAAAAAATGCGCTGCGGCTTGCCAGCTTTCTTGAATTACTGCAACAGCTTGCCAGTATTAAAAAATGGAAAACCCTGTCTACCGTAACCTCGGTGTATAGTATTTCTGAATCGGAAGGTTTGCGCATGAATGACGTGTACCAATACACGATGGAGCATTATACAGAAAATATTCCGCTGGCTTCTGTTGCCAAAGTAGCACACCTTACCCCACCGGCATTTTGTCGTTATTTTAAGAAACACACCCGTAAAACCTATATCTCTTTTTTAAACGAAATCCGGGTAACAGAAGCCTGTAAAAAAATGATGCAGGGGAATTTTGATTCTTTTGCCTCCGTGGCCTATCATGCCGGATTCAACAATGTGGTTACCTTTAACCGGGTGTTCAAAAAAACAACGGGTCGCTCTCCTACAGAATATCTCAATGAATTTATGGGAAAAGCAGGCGCATGAAAGTGAGGCTTGATTCGTTATGCCGGCATTTGAGAGGGGTCAAATGCTCCTTTGCGTAGATTAATACCGTATTCCATCCAGGCTTTCAGGCAGGCAAGAAAATTAGCCCATCCTTCTGTATTGCGCCGGAGCCAGTTAATGCCGGTTTCATCATTAATCCTGCTTTTTTCAGTAATAGAAACAAATGTTCCGGAGGGTTTGGGAAGGAGATACATCTCCACCAAGGTTTCAGACCCGTCGATATCGTTCCAGTAAAAGGAAATATATTCCGGAGGTATTATTTTGCCAATTCGAATGGGAAACGACATTTCCATTTCCGGAAAGGACCAATGAATGGTCTTATCTTCTTCCATGGGTCCAGTACTCTTTGAAATAAAGTAGTTAGTCATTTTAGCCGGATCGGTAATTGCTTCGAACACATCTTGAACCGGCTTTTGTATGGTAAGACCTGCTTTTATTTCCAGCGGTGAATTGTCGCTCATACACGGGAATTTAATTCTTAAATGTAAGTCTATTTTTGTCGCATTGAATTCAATAGTACCCCGGGCAAGTAGCTTCAGATCAGATTAAGGTCCTTCATTCAATTGGGAGCGTGACGGAAGTAATTTTCAAGGAATTAATAAAAAGGTAAACTAAAAAATATCTACGCAAGGCATAAGCGCGATGTTTGCGCCGGGTTTATTGGTTATATACCTGCACTAAAAAAGGATTAACTTCCTATGGGCATCAGCATACCGAAGGGAGGGTGATGAAAGTAATTTTCAAAGAACTATATCCAAATAATATTTTTGGGCCTATTTATAAAGAACCGAGTCTCATTAAGAGTAGCAATGCCCTAGCGGGCAATAAGCTTCGCAGATACAAATTCACAAATAATAATTTCTCCAGGGAGACTTAAATAGGCAACAACATATTTCTTCTTATAGGGAACGCACCGATAATCCAGCTTTTTCCACGCTTCATAAGTACAAAGACTATGTTCAATCCGGTCGTCTGAAAGTTTCCCGAAAAACATAAAGGCATCGGCAATAAATCTCTTTGCCGTTTGCGGTAAACCATTACTCTCAATAAAAAAAGCTATTTCAGCAACCGATATAGCCGCTGGGTTAAGAATGCTTACCCTTCTTTTGCCCATTCATCAATCAGTTTATTTGCTAATTTTTTACCCGAGGCAAGAGACAGCTTTTTCGCCGGCTTTGATTTTCGAGCCGCTTTAACCCGCAGGGCATGATATTCTTTTTCGGAAATGAGTATATACTTCTTCTTATCAATAGTTAATTGCGTCATAGTACTTTTTGTATATTCAAATTTACAATAAATGACACACACTTAAAAGCTTTTATCAGGCCTTGCTGATTCCATCATCGATTCAAAGAAATAATAAAGGAACCAGCGCATATAGCAGTTACGGGCTATTTGTCCCGTGTGCCATCATCGCCATTTATTCCTCATGTAAAGAACCGCGCTGGTAAAACAACAAATCAATAGTCTTTACCCACAACTTCCGGATTTCATAATCACTATAATTATTTTATTCCATTCTTGCTCCAGCAGGGTCTTTTATCCAATCAGCAGGTTGACTATCTCAACCCGGGTTGATTTAGCGGCTGATTTATCAGCTATCTTTTTTCACCTTTCAAACGAAATCCGGCAACCTGAATATTAATAGTAATTTTAAGAAATTAAAAATCGTGTCAATTTTGACAGCCATAGCAGGTAGTTACAATATTTCGGCGTCTAATAAAATTTTAAGAAGGTAAATTCCTTCAGCTTATTTATTTAAACACAAGAATGAAACGAAATATAATAATAGCCGCCCTGGTATTAATTTTTCATTACCCTTCCAGCTTGCAGGCACAAAATGAAAATTTGAGCGCGCTCAACGAAATTGCCAGTCAGTATTATAACTCTCCGCAAAAAAATGAGCTTTCGCGGTGGGTGCATCTCGACAAGTATTTGTATACGCCCGGTTCGGATTTGTGGTTCTCCGTGTATCAATTAAAGGCGCCTAATTACGTAGCCTCAGTAGCCGAAAAAATATTATATGCCGACCTGATAAATGAAAATGATAGCCTGATCCGCTATGTATTACTAAATAAACAAGGGCTTTCGTTAAGTGGACATATTAAACTGCCGGATTCTTTATCTGAAGGAAAGTATAAATTCCGGGTGTATACCAAAAGCATGATGGAGAAAAATCCAGAACAGGTTGCCATTACGCCGCTTTTTATCCTGAATCCAGGTTCAGCCAATTCTTCTGTCACTATTGGTTCGGAGAGAATCTACCGGGCACCTGGCACCCCATCAGTCCAATTCCATTGTTATCCCGAAGGAGGATCGATCATTTCAGGTGTGAATAATAAAATTGTAGTTACCGCTTTTGACGCGGACGGTAAGCCATTGGAAGTAGAGGGTAAACTGACCAATCTCATTGATACTGCTTCGATTCGTTTTCATACCAATACATGGGGACTTGGCGCTATTACATTAATGGGTATTAAGAACAGGAAGTATGTAGCCACGATGCAGTATCAGGATCAAAAATATTCAGAAGAGATTCCGGCATCGCCGGCAGTTGCCTGGCAGCTTTCGGTTGTTGAGCGAACCGGGAATATGGTAAAACTGCGGGTTTCCTTAAGTGATTCTTTATATAAAATCAAACCGGTTTCTTATGTTATTGGTGTAGCGGGGGGAAGAATTTTTTTCGCAGCCAATGGTAAAGGAATGTATGAAATGAATGTTCCGCTCACTAATTTTCACGCAGGAATCGCCACTTTTAAGTTATATAATGAACAAAAGCAACTGGTAAGCAATCGGGCCGTTTATAAGCAAGAGGAATCTGTTTCCGTTTCAATTACCACCAATCAAAAAGTTTATGATCCCCGCGAATGGGTTAAAATGGATGTGAATGTAAATGACTATTCCGGCAAGCCTGCTGCCTCCCGTTTTTCTGTTTCTGTAACCGATGACGTATATGAAATAAATCCCACTTCGGATTCCCTGATCAGGGTTCGGTTACTTCTGAATGATTGGCTGGTTAATAAATCATTTTGCCCGGAACAACTATCGCAATTAATAAAAGACAATCAGAGCCTGGATTGGGCTATGATTAGCCAGGAGCATAAAACAGTTGAAAATTCCGTTTCTGCTGATGTTATCGCAGAAGGACTAACTATCAATGGCAGGGCATTCAACAAAAAAAATCTGCCGTTGAGTAATTATCTTATCACGCTTTTTTCAAATCATGGGGGAAGTATCGTCAAAACAGCCACCACGGATGATGATGGAAATTTTTCATTTTCCCTGCCCGATTTTTTCGGAACCACCCTTATTAATTTCCAGGTAAGCGATCCAAAAAGTACCGTTATAAAAGACGCTATCCTGCGCATCAACGACCCGGCTCCTCCTAAATGGAGCAGCATCGAGTCTGTTTCCTGTCCTTCTAATTATACCATGACGGAAGATATCAACCGGATTAAACTGAGTTATTACAAAAACAGCAATAATTTCAAAAAGGCTAAAATACTAAAAGTAGTTACCGTGAGTACCTATTACAAAGCATTCAACGAGATCATCGATAAAAAAAGGGTGAACAAGGATTCCTGGATCGCCACTCCCGAAATGCTGGACCAGGTAGGTGATGGCAGCACGGCTAACCTGATATTAAGCGCGCCGGGTGTAATGCTGATGGGTGGTTTCGTAACGATCCAGGGAGGTATGCGTGGCATCAGCGGAGTTGTGAATGCAGCGGTAGAGCCCCTGGTAATCGTAAATGGCGTGCAGCTCAATGTGGGTGGAGGATCAGAAATGGGGATCGGTATTAATCAAAGCCCGGTGATGAATTTTCTGAATACTTTTTCTGCACGGAATATTGATTTTATAGAGGTGCTTACCGGTTCCCAGGGTGCACAATATGGAACCGTGGGAGGAAATGGAGTAATCTTAGTTTATACGAACGCAAGCCCCCGTACAGGATTATCAGAAAAGGATAATAAGACTGGTATGCATGCTCAATTCATCAAGGGGTATCATTTGCCTGAAACATTTCCTTCTCCGGATTATTCGGAAAAACAAAAAAAATCAGACTATGCAGCTGATAACCGAACAACTTTGTACTGGAACGGTCAATCGGGCACCGATAGTACCGGCAAGATGACCATTCGCTTTTATTGCAGTGACCATCCCGGACCATATACGGTTACTATTCGGGGAGTGGCAGCAGATGGATCCTTGTTTATTAAAACAGCAAAAATAAATAGTGAGTTCCGTAAACCGGTTCAGAAATAATAAGACTGCTCCTGTAATAGGTTTGTTTTTATCTTTCAGGATACTACCGTTCCTTCAATATCATAATCAAACGCTTTGGTAATGGTAACGTTTACAAATTCCCCAATGGGAAGTTCATTTTCTGATTGTACGATTACTTCATTGTCAACTTCTACACTATCAAATTCGGTTCTGCCTAAATAGCGGCCGGCTTCTTTCTTATCAATTAATACTTTGTAGGTGTTGCCTACTTTGGCTGCATTCTTTTCATAACTGATCTCCTGCTGTACTTCCATAATTTCCTGCGCTCTTCTTTCTTTTTCTTCGGCAGGAACATCGTCGATAAGATCGTAGGCAGAAGTGCCCTCTTCATGACTGTAGGTGAAGATACCAACACGGTCGAACCGCTGTCTTTGCAAAAACCCTTTCATCTCTTCCACATCATCCAATGTTTCGCCGGGGAAACCTGCAATCAAGGTGGTCCGGATACAAATACCCGGAACTTTTTCCCGGATGGCCACTATGAGTTCTTCCATTTCTTCCCGCGTAATCTGACGCTTCATGGCTTTCAGCATATTATTGGCCGCGTGCTGCAAAGGAATATCTAGGTAATTACAAATATTATCCCGTTCGCGCACTACGTCTAAAATCTCCAATGGAAATTTATGCGGGTAAGCATAGTGTAACCGGATCCATTCCAATCCTCTTATATCTGCCAGGCGATGGAGTAACTCGGGTAACATTCTCTTCTTGTATAAATCAAGGCCGTAGTAGGTCAGCTCCTGGGCGATAAGCATTATTTCTTTTACTCCCCGTTTTACCAGGCTCTCTGCTTCTTTTACAAGATCCTCCATACTCCTGCTTACATGTGTACCCCGCATAAGGGGGATGGCGCAAAAAGAACAGGTCCTGTTACATCCCTCAGATATTTTTAAATACGCATAATGTTGCGGCGTTGACAAAAGTCGTTCACCCAGCAATTCGCTTTTATAATCTGCTTCAAATTTTTTTAAAATAAGGGGGAGATCCATGGTTCCGAACCAGGCATCCACTTCCGGTATTTCTTTTTCAAGATCATTACGGTAGCGATGACTCAAGCAACCGGTAACATATACTTTATCCAGTTTTCCTTTTTGCTTTAAGGAAACCTGGTCGAGAATTGTATTAATACTTTCCTCTTTGGCCTTTTCAATAAAGCCACAGGTATTAATAATTACAATATTGTGATCCTTCTTTTCATTTTCATGAACCACGTCAATTTCATTGGCCAATAATTGCCCACTTAATACCTCACTGTCGACCATATTTTTACTACAGCCCAGCGTGATGATATTGACCTTATCTTTCCTTAATGTTCGTGTTTTCATGCGGCGGCAAAAATACAGTAAACTGGTGAGTATAAAGATTAGGTAAGGCTGGTAACAGGAAGCTCCCTATGCACCTCAAAAACATAAAAACAGGAATTAGCTGCTTTTCAATCTATCCTAATCTTGTAAATCTCATTTTAAAACCGACTGGGCGGGTATTATTGGATTATACCGTATTGCCCTTACGGATCATTGCTTTTAACTTGGTTCATTTGGCCATTTATTTTGCCTTTTATGAGGGCCCGGCGCTCAAAATGGTTTTCAGATTTTATACCGTTCCATGCGATCTGTTGTCTTTTTTGGGTTATAGATTCCCCATATCTCGCTTAGGACCAGCCTTGGCGGTCTACGAATATGCCGGAGCCATAAAGGAAACTCTATCTTTTTTATGCGGTGATTGTTACTGAATCCACAAGCGGCTGGATGGGAATAATAATTTTTGATGCCTGGGTAATTAACATGAGAACCGTCATCGGTATACTATTTAATGGGTAGAATCAAAGCCTATCGCTATATAATTCAGGTATATAGGCATTTTTATTGGAGCGATAATCTATTCACTAATCATATCAGGTCCTCCACTTCCTAATCAAGGTTAGCATTGTGCCCCTTTTATTATTATTATTCTCTCACCTATTAATTGGTTGCGATTGTTCTTCGATTCTTTCCTTTCTGGTTTGTGGGATTACTCCTTCTCCGGTGGCCTTCTGGTAAGACATTTGGTCAGAATTAAGAGGGCAGAATAATTCAAAAGCCAAAATTGGCATAATTTTTCGTCTTGGGTCTTGAAATAACTATCTTGAGTCTTGAAATAACTATAACAAAAATGAAAAAATTTCTGACCATTTCTGCTGCTGTTTTACTTTTTTCCATAGCGGCGCTTTCGCAAAATAACAGCTCTTCTTACAAGACTGCTTTGGGGGTTAAAGTTTACCCGGGGGCCATCACCTTGAAACACTTTACAAAACCTAACAGGGCACTGGAAGGGTTATTATATTTTTGGAATTATGGCTTCCGTTTTACGGGACTTTATGAAATACATGGAGATATTAATGGGGCGCCGGGATTAAAATGGTATATCGGCCCCGGTGCGCATATAGGTGTTTGGAACACCGAATGGAAAAATCGTTACCCCTATCGGAACGATGGAGTATCCATTGGTCTTGATGGAGTAATCGGGTTGGATTATAAAATTAAAGGAGCTCCAATTAATCTGAGTCTCGATTGGCAACCCTCTTTCAATTTTGTTGGGTATTCTTATTTTGAAAGTGGATGGGGAGGTTTTGCCATCCGGTATGCCTTTTAATAATTATTTCAATCTTAATATATATACTCAAACCCCTGAAGTGTTTACGCATTCAGGGGTTTGAGTATTTACGAACACGCAAAAAGGGAAAGAATTCTTACTCTTCTTTCATTTATCATTTTAAAATATCACTGAACACCGTTATCGGTTTATATCCTTCAAACTTCTCAACACTCCAAGCTCTACTCCGCGAATTTCTGCGAGTCCGCGCAACCTTCCAATGGCCGAATACCCTGGATTTGTGTGCTTTTTCAAATCGTCCAGCATCTGGTGTCCATGATCAGGCCGAACCGGTATGCATTTTTCTCGACGCTCCATTACCTTTATTAATTCTTTAATTACTGCATAAATGTCTACATCGCCCTCGAGATGATTTTCTTCATAAAAATCGCCCCATTTATTCCTTCTCGTACTTCTTAAATGAATAAAATGTATGCGATCCCCGAACAATCTTACCATGGCGGGTAAATCATTTTTGGCGAGTACGCCATACGAACCGGTACAAAAGCACAAGCCATTACTTAGGGAAGGTACGGCACGGATTAAAGCAGTGATATCATCTGCCGTGCTAACAACCCTGGGTAATCCAAAAACAGGAAATGGCGGATCATCCGGATGAAGGGACATTACTACTGCACAACTTTCCGCAATTGGTATTATTTGCTTCAAGAAATAAATGAGGTGCTGTTGTAATTTATTTCTATCGATGTCATCATAGGTATTCAATGAATCCTGAAATTGTTGCAGGGTAAAATGCTCTTCACTCCCGGGAAGACCCTGGAGCAAGTTCTGATATAGCAACCTTGTATCCTCTTCACTCATTTCGGCCAATCTTTTCCTGGCTCTTTCAATAGTATCAGAGTTGTATTCATTTATTGCGTTTTTTCTTTTTAATATAAAGACATCAAAAGCAGCCAGGGCCGCCATCTCAAAACGCAATGCTTTGGAGCCATCTTCCAATTCATAGGCTAAATCGGTTCTTGTCCAATCCAACAACGGCATAAAATTGTAGGTCATATTTTTTATACCGGCACTGGAGAGGTTTCGGATAGTTTGCTTGTAATTTTCTATGTACTGTTGAAAGCCGTGTTTTTGCGTTTTAACAGACTCATGAACGGGTACACTTTCCACTACACTCCAAACAAGACCGGCCTTTTCAATGATGGCTTTTCTATTGTTGATCTCCTCTATAGACCAGGTTTCTCCATTAGGAATGTGATGAAGGGCCGTGACAATTCCTGTACAGCCGGCTTGTTTAATATCGGATAATGATACCGGATCATCGGGTCCGAACCATCGCATGGTTTGTTCCATCCGGAAAGTAACATTACCGTACGAGGGATAATATTTTTCTTCCACCATTTTCCTCCTTTTTTAAACTAACATTGGCTGAAATCTCAGCACGCGGGGTGATCAAATTTATCTTAATTTCAGTTTTCAAAAAAGCAAAACATGAACCGGAAAGAATTTGTCAAAACCACCATTTTGGGCTCGGCGGGTTTTTTTATTGCCAAAGATATGATGGCTAAACCCAAAGGCCCTGTTTATGGCTATAATGAAAAGCGGTTTCGGTTGAATACAAAATGGGGAAACCTGAACCCCGGGAAAACACCGGTAAATGATTGCCATGAAATGGTGCAGGACCGAAATGGTAACATTGTGTTACTCACCAATGAAACAAAAAACAATATTATTATTTACAATAAATCGGGTCGGCTCATTAATACCTGGGGTACCGAATTCCCTGGAGCGCATGGACTAACCGTTCATCATACCGGGAAAGAAGACCTTTTTTTTATTACCGATACCAACCGCCACCAGGTTTTTAAGACTACCAGTACAGGCAAAATATTAATAACGATTGATCCCCCGTTGGATGCCGGCATTTATAAGAAGGCGGATGCCTTTGTTCCTACCGAAACGGCTGTGTTGGAAAATGGCGAATTCTATATCGCCGACGGATATGGCTCCCAATACATTTTACATTATGATGCCAACGGGAAATTGAAAAATTTTTTTGGCGGAAGAGGGGAAGGAGACCAGTTTTTGGATAATGCGCATGGTATATGTATTGACTACCGGCAAACAACCCCTTCCCTGCTAATCACGGATAGGACCCGTGCGGCCTTTAAACGGTTTTCGTTAGACGGAAAACTGATTGAGGTAATTCACCTGCCCGGGGCAGCCGTTTGCCGCCCGGTGATTAAAGGAGACTATCTTTATGCGGCCGTTCTACGTTCACCGAACCTTGACAATGTGGGTTCGGGTTTTGTAACGATCTTAAATAAAGACAACCATGTGGTATCTAATATAGGCGGTTCTGAACCTGTGTATGAAAACGGAGTGCTTAACCCAATGTCTCAAAAAGAAAAAATATTCATTCATCCGCATGACGTATGTGTAGATAATGAGGAAAACCTCTATGTTGCCCAATGGGCCTCCGGAAAGTTATATCCTTTCAAGCTTACCAGGGTATAATATGTTTCCTGAATTTGTGCTGATGAAATATATATTATCCGCATGGAGAAACCAGTATCTGTATGGATCGGTTATATTACCTGCTGTACCTGGTCTTTAATAACTGCAGCATAAATAGATTTAACTCCCATTGATCTGAAAGCGGCTTTTGTGTATAGGGGGCGGTTGGCATATAAGGGAAAGGTCCAAATTCGGTGGTAATGGTCAACGTTTTTTTCTTTCGCGAATGAGTTAGTATTACTCTATCCCACCAACCTAAAAACTTATTTACGGTGTCTTTCCATTCTGGGGCCCGCGGATCATTAACCTGGGCAGATTGCGTGTTACCGATCCGGGCATGTAAGTGCCGGGTGTGATTAATAGCGAGCTGCACGCCATCTTTTTGATCTTCCAAATAAGATTCATGCACATTACACCAATGAGAGATGTCTAACGTGATATTAATGCTTTTATCTTCTTGTACACTTCTTTTAAATACCGGAATGTTATACAAGAATTTGCCCCTATGTGTTTCGTGAACTATTTCTACTCCCGTTTCGTCACTAATTTTATTGGCCAGCGTAATTAACCGCATGTTTTGTTCAAAAGAAAAATAATCTTTTCCTGTTTGAGCATTTATAAGTGCGGGATTCGCGGAAGCTAAATGGTACAAATAATTTGCGTAATTTTTTGAATGCGCGATGAAGTTCTTCTCGATAGATTGCCAGTACTGCCCTATTAAACTCAACCCGTTTTTTTCTAAAGTTGTACGAACGATATTTTTTTCTTTCAAATCCAACGGTAAATCCATTTCTATTCCGTCGTACCCCGCCTGCTTTACCCGTTGGCAAAATTTATTAAATGGTAATTTATTTCCCCAGAGAGGGCAATAGTATTTTAAAGACATGCCAGGGTTATTGGTAAATGATGGGATTAAGCGGCGAATTAATCACTTCCCCAATTTTAACGTCAGGGCACCAGGTATCCCAATCTGCCTGTTGATTCTTATTCTCTGGTGACTTTAATCTTATATCTTTATCCATAAATATGATGGTCATTACTTTTCTCATTTGAGCTGATTTATTCGGGCCAGCCCGGTGATAAAGCCAGCCTTTATGAAAACTCACTTCCCCTAAATCAAAGGCTTCAACAATATGTTCAAATCCGGATTTTTTTAAAACAGATTCCAGAAATTCCTGGCTTTCATCACTGATCTCTTTATCTCTTCCTTCCGTTAATTGGTAACTTCCTGCACTGAATTCTAAAGGACCTAATAGCAACGGAGTTTCCTGAAGCGGAATCCAGGCGGTTATTGTTTTATCCGTATCTAATGGCCAATAATATTGATCAGCATGCCAGGGCGTATGCCCCCCACCCGGCTCCTTGTATAAAGCCTGGTCGTGATACATTCGGACTCCCTTCACTTCCAGAAGCCTGGTGGCAATTTGGGCAAGTCTTTTCCCGAAAACAATTTCATTTACTACGTCGCTGGTACGCCAGATATTCATTATCTGTAAAAAAGCCTTGCCATAGGTATCCCTTTCTTCCATCGAAAGGCGTTGTTTGTTGAGCTTATTAACTGCTTCGGTGATTGCCTCGCTCATAAAATCAATCACTTCCTTACTGAATACATTTTTGATTTTTATAAACCCATTTTTCTGAAAGAAAGCGATTTGGGAAGCAGAAATATCGAATGGTGCGTTTAAGGCTTCGATAACAGATGCAGGGATTTTTTCCATAGCAAACAAATTAATTAGTTGGATGACTTTAACGCCGGGAATGGTGCTGGCGCTATAAATATAATAAATGCTATTCATTATACAGGACGATCTCCGGCTTATAGATTATATTCGGTGTTATCAGCCTTTGGAATAAACACTGGGCTAGTAAGAAGGCCGGACAGTTGGTAAAAGAACATGTCTAAAAACCAATTTTCCTGAATCGGGGAAAACTTTACTCAAATGCGGCGACCGAGGGCTTTCACGTAGGGAGTTTAAGGAAAGATTCGTCTCGTACCAATTTGGGGCGTTAATTGCATTAGCTGCATTCAATTAAATTCCCCGGTTAAAAATAAAATATGCAGCAGGCTAAGAAGTTATTAAAGAAGGCTACCGCAACCCCCAAAAACAGGTGGATCAGCCTTTCCCTTTTTCTTGTTTTATGCTCGCTGGTGGTGGGGGGAATTCTTTATTGGAATGCCAAAAAAAAATCGATCATTAAAAATGAAATTGACAACAGCCTGGAAAAGAAAACGCAAGGGTTGTATGTCATAAACTATGATAAATTCAATCTCGATGAAGTAGCCGGTTCGTTGAATGTTACGAATATTCATCTTGCCTTCGATAGTTTAGTGTATAAAGATTTTTTAGAAAAGAAGGATGCTCCATCGATCCTGGTAAATATCTGGATCCCTTCTTTAAATGTGTGGGGTGTTCAAACTCCCCGTGCCTTAATCGATAAAGAAGTGGTAGGAGAACGGGTGGAGATCATTAACCCATTGATAGAAATTATATATACCGGAATGAACAAAGATTCAGCTCCACCGATTCCTCCCCAGCAAGTGTTTCGTCAGTTACTGGGTAACCTGAATAAAATTCGTGTGAAGGAGATTGCTGTCAGTAACGCCCTGATATTTACTCACCAATGGAATAACCACGATAGTATTATAACGGCCAGGGATATCTCTCTCCGGCT
>JANMBO010000084.1:0-1638 GCA_031360425.1 Chitinophagaceae bacterium
TGTGCTTGTTGCACAACTAAGATACTCACAGGATGTGAATAAAGCCGTAAATAGAATAGTTTTTGTGGTGAATGAATTATGCAAGGCAAAAAACATTTATCCGAAAAATTGTTCCTTAGTTTTCAACTAAGTGATAGAATACCGGCTGACAATTTTTATCGTAGGTTAAAAGCGCAGGTGGATCTCCGGTTTTTATATAAGCAAACCAAAAAGTATTATGGTACTGAAGGCCAGCAAAGCATAGACCCTGTGGTGTTCATCAAATTGATACTGATTGGTTATTTAGAAAACCTCAACAGCGACAGGAAAATTCTGGAGCATAGTAAAATGCGGTTAGATATTTTATTTTTTTTAGGATATGACCTGGATGAAGAATTACCATGGCATAGTACGCTTAGCCGGACCCGGCAGTTGTATGGAGAAGAAGTTTTTAAAGAACTGTTCAGCAAAGTGCTGGGCCTATGTGTCCAAAAGGGAATGCTGAGTGGCAGGCGGCAAGCCATCGACAGCGCTTATATAAAAGCCAATGCCAGCATGGACAGCTTGTTAGAAAAAGAGATTATTGCTGATGGGGAACAGTATCTGGAGGAACTGGAGTTGGATGAGTATGGCAACAAAATAGAGCAGCATGATAATGTAATGAAAGATGACCGTGATAATGATACAATAACGCAAAGCCGCCATAACAGTACCCAAAGCCATCATGGTTGGAAAAGCAAAGAATATAAGACAACGCCAGGAGGCAAATCACTCCATCGTCGCAATGATGACAACAGCGACGAACAAAGCCGCCCAAAATTTGTGAGCAACCATACCCATTACAGCACTACCGACCGAGATGCAAGAGTAAGTGTAAAGCCTGGAAAGCCGCGGCAGTTAAACTACAGCATGCAAACCTCAGTGGATATGGGCAGCCATGTCATCACCAATACAGAAGCCCATTTGGCAGACAGACGAGACAGCGAGTGCTTGCCGCAGGTATTGCAACACACCATCAGTAATTTACAACAGCATCACTTAACAGTAGAAGAAATAGCAGCAGACACTGGTTACAGCAGTGGCAAGGCATTACAAAGCTGTGCAGATCAAAACATCACTGCCTACATTCCCAATTTTGGTCAGTATAAAGTAGTAAGAGAAGGGTTTACATATCATCATCAGCAGGATTATTACCAGTGCGAAAGGGGTGCAAAACTGCCTTACAAAAAAACCTACCAGGATAAAAAGGGCTATTATAAAAAGCAATACCGCAGCAGTTCACTGGATTGTAAAAACTGTCCGCTTAGAAGCCGTTGCATTGGAAACCGGGCAGACTATAAAAAGGTAGAGCATACTACAGACAAACCCTTGTACGATCAAATGCACCAGCGTCTTCAAACCAAGTATGCAAAAGCGATGAAGAAACGAAGACAAGCCACCGTGGAGCCGGTATTGGGCACATTAATAAATTTTATGGGCGTGCGTAGAATATGGACCAGGGGGTTAAAGGCGGCCAATAAGTTTATGATAGGGGCAGCCATTGCATACAATATAAAGAAGTGGTTAAATTTTAAAGTGCCGAAAGTTAAATTAGCAGCAATGTTAATCAAAAAGACCGCCGAAGGTCTTTGTTTTTACTTTTTAAGCTGTCACCCCCCC
>JANMBO010000092.1:0-30527 GCA_031360425.1 Chitinophagaceae bacterium
GGTTTTTATTTTTTCCAGTAATTCACCTTATCGATCTTTTTTCAGACAAACCCAAACCAAAACTATCAGATGAACCATCTTTCTGGATAACAATTGGAGTCCTTCTTTACTTTTTATGTGTAATTCCATTGTACATAGGCGGAAGATTCGTTTTTGGTGAAAAAAGTATTACAAATGAACAGGGGATCTATTCCATTAATTTCATTTGTTATAGTATTTTCTTTCTCCTCATCACAAGAGCGTTTTTATGCAAGACACCCGTGAAACCATAATTTGGCTGATTGTTACCGCGTCCCTTATAGCAATGCTACTGATTTTATTTGTGGTACTCCTGCTTTATTTTTCTCAACGTAAACAATTAGCTTTTCAAAAATATATTGATTCCCTTAAATCAGAATACGAAAAAAGTCTTTTGAACACCGAATTGGAAATCCAGGAACAAACCCTGCAGCATATTTCCCGAGAGATTCATGATAATATTGGTCTCTCCCTTACCCTCGCCAAACTCCACCTCAATACATTTAATAGTATATCCACGGGCAACGGAACAAAAAAAATTGAGGAATCGGCTGAGTTGATCGGGAAAGCGATCCAGGACCTGAGCGCCATTTCCCATAGCCTGAATGCCAATGTCATCAACAGCAATGGTCTTCTCAATGCCCTCGAAGAGGAAGCCTTGCGGATCAGCAGCATCGGTACGCTAAAGGTAAACATCATAGTATTTGGCGAGTCGGTGTTTCTGGACGACCAAAAAGAGTTATTATTATTCCGCATTATCCAGGAAGCCATGAATAATATTCTAAAATACGCCGGCGCGAGCACGGCCCGGATAGAACTGCATTATTCGGCGGAACGACTCCAGCTTAAGATAAAAGATAACGGCTGTGGTTTTGATACCGGGCGGCGCAATGGCCAAACCGGTTCCGGCCTGCTCAATATGCAGGCCCGTACAAAATCCCTGGACGGAACTTTCGCCATCACCAGTAACCATTACGGAACCCTTATTGATATAATAATCCCTATTAAAAAATGAAAGAAAAAACTACCATTACTAAAATATCGCTGGCCGATGATCACCAGTTATTGCGCAACGCCCTCGCTTCGCTGATCGATAGTTTTGGCGATTGCAAGGTTATTCACCAGGTCAATAACGGGGAAGAATTGGTGGCCCAATTAAAGATTTCTCCCCCGCCTGATATTGCCATACTCGATCTCAATATGCCCAGGATGGGCGGGTATGAAACCGCTTGCTGGCTTAAGGAGCATTACCCACAGGTGCAGGTATTGATGCTGACCATGTACAACGCGGAAGCCACCATGATCCGCCTATTGCAGGCCGGGGTAAAAGGATTTTTAAAAAAAGACGTGCACCCCTCCGAACTTCGTTTTGCCATCCAGTCGGTGATACAGCATGGTTATTATTACTCGCATAATACCACCGGGAAGCTTGTAAATCTATTCCGGAATAACAGTGATGCCAGCATACAGAAAAATATGCTCAACGACCAGGAGATAGAATTCCTGAAACTGGCCTCCACGGATCTTACTTATAAGGAAATCGCGGTGGAAATGGATTTGAATCCACGGTCGGTAGATAATTTAAGGGATCATTTATTTGAAAAATTAGACGTAAAAAGCCGGGTGGGCTTGGCCATGTATGCAATCCGGCAGGGATTGGTAGGACTCTAATTAATATTTCCCGAGAGTAAATTCAGGAGGGCTACTACTAATTTGATAAAGCCCGTTTATTTTTTTTCCCATAAAAGATTCAATTAACTTAAAGCAAACATAAGATAAAACTGTTTGTTTTTACTATGTAGAAGATCCTTCCCAACAATCTTAAGCTGAAAATGGAACCTGTTTTTAAATCCAAACTCTGATTTATACCCCTTCTCTTTTAACCAGGTGCTAATCGATTAATTTATTCCGCATGCCATACATGATAAGTCCCGCAATGGTTTTCGCTCCTACTTTTGTTTTCATATTCTGGCGAATGGTTTCTATGGTTCGGGGGCTCAAAAACACTTCTTTGGATATTTCTTCTGTTGTTTTATCGTCGGCCAGTAATTTTAAAATACGAAGTTCTTTCTCGGAAAATTTTACCGGGTTGGGATAAAATTGCCGCACTTGTTTTTTGGTCTGGAGTTTACTTAATACCGCTTTATTGACGAGGTCGTTAAAATAAAAATCATCATTCATGCAGCCCAGGATGGCCTGGTAGATCTCTTCGGGATCGGAGGTTTTGGTGAGATAGGCATTGGCACCCAGTTCCAGCATTTTACTGATCATCTCCTGGTCGTCGTACATAGTCAATACAATGATCTTGATATCATCGTATTCTTTCCGCAGCATGCCAATGGCATTCACCCCATCCACTTCGGGCATACGGATATCCATCAGTAAAACATCGGGTTTTTTAAGCTGAATTTTATGCATCAGATCCTTACCGTCTTCGGCTTCCCAGAGTATTTTGAGGTACTCTTTATTTTTCAGGGCCATCCGGATGCCGTCGCGAAAAATTTTATGGTCGTCGGCCAGTGCTACTTTAATAACCAGTTCAGTACTCATAATGGGCAGGTTTGGCTTTTAAATAGGTTAAACAGGTTTTTTCATAGTTCAAATTCAGTTCCATATCGGGTTTTCCGTTTTCCTGATCTGCAATTTTACGAAGCCGGCAGGAAATACTGAATAAGTAAAATCGGGCGCTTATGCTATTGTAACGATATTAATGATAGCCTATTTTTGAATCAGAAGTTGATTGATAAGGATTAGCATCCTCAGCATCCATCCAATATCCTGATTACCGTCCAGTAAATAATTTCCAATCATCTTATGAAATCCATTGAGAGATCCAATGTCAGTCAACTTCTTCTTTTTCTCCCCGTTTTTAAAATCCAGTGTTGTTACTTTAATAATGAGTAAACCAAGCATTTCCTAAGAACTCATGGAAACGCAGGCGACTGATTTTAATTGCTTTAGGTCATCACCAAATAGTTACTTCTCTCCCTGGCCATCGATCTCGATCCATAAAACTTCATTTATCCACAGTTTCTCCAAAATTGTGTAAAACTTTACTTGGATTAGAATAATTACCAAGTAAACTTACGGCTGATTATTAGTAAAATTACTAAATATGATGCGAAAATATACTCAATTTTTTCTCGTATCTTTACCAATCAAATCTTCGGAAATGCACGGGGGGTTTAACTTACAGGCAAATTACAGTATTTGGAGCAGCAATGACCCGTTGGCCATGTTTTTTTTTTAGAGGTCTTTTATGTTTCCAAAACTAGTAACGTAAACCTCTAAAAACTTACAATTATGGCTCAAACAAAACTCACTGCCAGGAAAGTAGCATCTATTGGCGAAGAAATTGGTCTTGAGTTGGGTACCCAAATGGTAAAAGGCTATCAGCAAGCAAATCCATCTGATGTACATAGCTACCTGATTGGTCGAAATATTATCGATCAGATCCTGGCACAACCGGGTTGTGTGGGTATTAAATTTTATAATTCCTACAATGAAAACGGCGAAAAAACATTGGTTTATGTAGGGGTTGATCAAAATGGAAAGGCGATTATTGAATTCAAAGTGGTTAGTGTTAATGGCGAGCTCAATTCTGAAGCTGGAATTGTTGCGGACAGAATTAGAACAGGAGATAGGACCACTTCCAAACCAGGAACTGCCATTGCAGATGATGATGAGTGGTGGACAATTGATTAATATTTGAAACTATTTCTCAATTATCTATATTTGGTAAAATTTACCAGATATAGATAATTTTTTATTATATACCAGCTTTTTTTCAGCAGTTATTCCTATTTTCTTATTCTTTTTTGTATTTAGAAAGTTTAAAGGAAAGGGGATGATAATAATAATTTTTTATGTTTTATACTCTTTCTGCACAGATTTATTAACTAAATATATGGATGAAAGGGGATATATGACCCCAAGCCTTTCTAACACATTATTTAGTCTATTCACAATTGTTGAATTTTGTTGCTTCAGTCTTTTTTTTTACTTTACCCTTCTCAATCATCCTCGAATAAGAAAAATAATCTTAGTTTTTGTGGTTTTGTTTGCTGTGTTTTGCTTTCTAAATCTTTTTCTGGAGTTCAGCAGATACGATAACCTAGATACCATACCTGTTACTTTCCAGGCTATTTTTATAATGTCTTTGTGTGTCATCTATTTCTTTGAACAGATTCGCAACCCAAATTCTTTATTCATTTATAGTACTTCCGAATTCTGGATCGTAACCGGAATATTGGTTTATCTCGCAGGCACTTTTTTTATTTTTATCTATTCCGCCAACCTCACACAGGAAGAACTAATTAAATATTGGCCCATAAACTATGTTTTCAATGCGATAAAAAATATTCTTTTTGGATTAGCTATATATATTCACGGAAGAAAAGATAGAAAAGCCATTGAAAAAGATTTACTTGATTACCAATCAATCTTAGAAAACCCTTAACCAAAACTATTTACCCTAACCCCTGTTTACATGTATTTTCTCCAGGCTGCAAATAGTAGTTCCCCTACCACCGTTTTGTTTTTTGGAACAGTGGGCATGCTGGTGCTTACCATCGGACTGATTGTATTCATTGTATTCCACCAGCGCAAGGTAATCCGCTACCAGCTTCAGTTGCAGCGAATGGAACAGGATCAGCAAAAAATGCTGCTGAACGCTTCTATCCGGCTGCAGGAAGAGGAGCGCCAGCGAATCGCGGCCGATCTGCACGATGATGCCGGACCTTTATTAGCCACCGCCCGCCTCTACCTGAATGAAAACCTGGTCAACCTTGATAAGACCAGTCAATTGCAAAGTATCTATAATGCCAAACAAATTATAGACGATACCATCCAGCTCATCCGCAACATCTCACACAGCCTGATGCCGCCCACTTTAAAAAACTTTGGCTTAGAGAGTGCCGTAAACGATCTCTTCCAAAAAATAAGCAGCTCCGGAAGTATGAATGCCAGTTGCCGTTTTCATGATTACCGTACCCGGATGCATCCCGAACAGGAACTGATTATTTTTCGGGTAATACAGGAACTCGTAAACAATATTCTAAAACACAGCAATGCCAGTTTTATTCACCTTACTCAAAACTTAAGTGGAGATAAATTGTATATCAGGATGCATCATGATGGACGTGGATTAACCCAATCCGATTTTGAAAAATTAAATAAAAGCGCGGCCGGGCTGGGATTAAAAAATATTCAAAGCCGCTTGCGTTTGTTGCGTGGAAAAATATTTTTTGAAAAAGACCTGTCGCAAACCTATTTTAAAGTTACGATTGAAGTACCCAAAGCCGAAGAAGGAGTACCAGCAGGCTAAGGAGTCAATTGTCTTGTTTCCTCCAGTTCGGTCAATATTATGTATTTTTAGAATCCAATATCATAAAAACAATGGGACCTATTAAAGTTGCAATTGCCGACGACCACAAGATTTTCCGTAAAGGAGTTATCCTGTCGCTCCGTCCTTATACCAATCTCAAATTTGTACTGGAAGCCGAAAACGGGCAGGAACTTATCAATTTGTTGGCCAACACATCAGACGAGGAGAAGCCGGAAGTGATATTAATGGACCTTCGCATGCCGCAGAAGGACGGCATAGAAACAACCAAATTTATAGCCAAGCAATATCCCAACATTCATATCATAGCGCTTACGATGTACGAAGACGAGCGCTTTGTAAGCCATATGATGGAGATTGGCGCCAATGGGTACCTGTTAAAAAGTGCCGACCCAATCGAAATCAAAAAAGCCATCATGGAAGTAAAGGCAAAGGGGTATTACCTGAACAATTTTGTAAACCGTATTCTTCTAAAGAAATCGCATTCGCGGCAAAAAGTATTACCCAGCCTGAATAGTGAGGTAACACTCACCGACCGTGAACGGGATGTAATCAAATACATTTGCATGGAGTTTACGGCACAGGAAATCGCTCAAAAATTAGAAGTAAGTCCGAGAACTGTTGAAGCTATTAAAGATCGCCTGATGGAACGCTTTGGCTCTAAAAACACGGCTGGCCTTGTATTCTATGCTGTCAAGAATAACTTAATTGATTAATAAAACCTATCTCTTATATCCCTTGCCCAAACCCCTGTGAAAGACCGGTTGAACCGAATCAATTGAATTATGGTAGAAACCGGTTTTATTATGCCCCCCTGGCTAGCCATCGCAGCCATTATATTACCGTTCCTTACGGCCATCTTCCTTTTTACACAGCATTCATTTAAACAAGAGATTCTGAATCTGCTTTTGCTGGTAAGCCTGGTTATCTTTTCAAAACACCTGTTTGCCTGGAATTTTACCATGACTAAAAATGCCTGTCAATTTTATCTTTCGTTGTTTGATATGGCTGAATTTGTATTACTAAGCCTTCTTTTCCGGATCCCTCTCCGTCACACCATATTAAATTCTTGGATTAATTACCTGCTGGTGGCATTTCTTTCTGTATTCATTACCCTACAAAGTATACAGCCAAATGAAAAGTACCTGGCCGGGATATTAGTACCAGAAGCCATTTTCCTGGTACTGCTCAGTATAATCGCTTTATTGAATCAGATTCGCAACCAGCATATTTTTCTTTTTAATTCTTACATTTTCTGGATCGGGGGAGGTACACTGTTTTATTACGGTATGTTCCTGGCCATTGAAGTATTGATCCGACAAGGGTGGTTGCAAAACAATGAAAAAAATGAAAAAGAATTAATGCTATTCTCTTTTGGGATTGTCCGCTTACTTTTTTATCTCGTAGCGGCATTCATCAGGCAACCTAAAAAAAACGAAGATGGATGGAATTATTTCAAAGACTCATTTCCGGAATCTCCCCCGCAATAATTAGTTTACCTAACGTTTTATTTTTTATTTCTTCTACTGTTATTCCCGGAGCTCTTTCAACCAGTTTAAATCCTCCTTCAGGCAACACATCCAATACGGCTAGATCAGATACGATGCGCCGCACACAATTGACCCCGGTTAAAGGCAAGCCACAACGAGGCAACAGCTTTGATTCTCCTCTAGGATTGGTATGCATCATGGCTACAATAATATTTTTTGCACTGGCTACCAGGTCCATGGCCCCACCCATTCCTTTTACCATTTTTCCAGGTATTTTCCAGTTGGCGATATCCCCATTTTCAGAAACTTCCATAGCCCCTAATACGGTAAGATCAACCTTACCTGCCCGGATCATTCCAAAACTCTCTGCGCTGTCGAAAAATGCACCACCTGGCAATATGGTTACCGTTTCTTTACCCGCATTAATCAGGTCGGCATCAATTTCCTCATCGGGGGGATAGGGGCCCATGCCCAGCATGCCATTTTCCGATTGCAGCATAATGGAAATTCCTTCGGGAATATAATTAGCTACCAGCGTGGGAATCCCAATTCCAAGATTTACATACATTCCATTCAGAAGTTCTTTGGCTATACGTTTTGCGATACCATATTTATCTAAAGCCATTGTATTAATAATTTAAAATATCATTTTTTGCGTTCAGGCAAAGCAGAACAAATTCCCGGATACTTCGATTAATAGCTCGTTAGTATTTTTATCCTTTGATTTGTACCGTTCTCCTTTCTATTCTTTTTTCATAATTGCTTCCCTGGAAAATACGGTGAACATATATGCCCGCAACATGAATTTCATCGGCATCCAGTTCACCCGGCTTAACAAGTTCTTCTACTTCTGCAATGGTAATAGTACCGGCTTTTGCCATGGAAGTTGAAAAATTACGTGTTGTTTTGCGAAACACGAGGTTTCCCATGGTATCTCCTTTCCATGCTTTTACAATTGCGAAATCCGCGTGCAAGGCATGCTCCATCAGGTATTTTTTTCCATTAAACTCGCGCACTTCTTTACCCGTTGCAATTTCAGTTCCATAACCGGCTGGTGTAAAAAAAGCCGGAATACCCATGCCTGCCATTTGTATCCTGGTGGCCAAGGTCCCCTGAGGAATCAGGTCCACTTCCAGTTCGCCATGGAGCAATTGTCTCTCAAACTCTTCGTTCTCTCCTACGTATGAACTCATCATTTTTTTAATCTGCCGGGTTTTTAATAATAGTCCAAGCCCAAAATCATCCACCCCCGCGTTATTGGAAATACAGGTAAGTTGGTTGACCCCGCTTTTAACCAGGGCCTTAATACAATTTTCAGGGATGCCGCATAACCCAAAGCCACCCAGCATTACAGTGGCTCCATTTGAAATATCCTGCACAGCAATATCTGCTCCGGCAATAACCTTATTCATATCACGAATAGTTTAGGAATATAAAAATACGATTCGGCGGCTTAGTATGGTGAAATTAAAGAAGAAGGTAATTACTTCATGGATTTATACAACGAATCACGATTACGATTACCGCGAACCGCCAGGGAATCAAAAATTGATTTTGTAATATCGGGGCGGTTTAGATAGTATTTATAACTCTTTACGAATTCTGCCCGGGTGGTATTATTTGCCTGGAATACCTGCTCGTACAATTTCATTGTTTCGAGTTTTACATTCCTGGAGGCTGAATCATTCACAATATACTGCGACGAAAAGCGCTCTGCCAGAATCATATCCCATAATATCTTTTCCATCTTTTCTTTTGGAAAAATATCGCTGGGAATTCTTTCATTGTCGGTACATCCGGCCAACAGCAGCATACAAAAAAAAATGAGTACAATTCTCATTTCAACTCCTGTTTATACAAATTGGAATTAGATATATCAATTTTCGAAAGAATTTCACGGGCCCTGTTTTTCATGTCGGGTTCCGCCTTCTTAAATAATTTCACAATTTCATTTGCCTTTCCCTGGAAAAAAAATTGCACAATCATGGAATTGGGTATATCATTATTAAGGGTATTAATGATATTTAAGGTGTTCATAATGGCGGTTCGACCTTCTTCTTCATTTTCGTACATCAGATCGAGCCCTAACCGATAGTAGCTATAAAAGGCGTCATGAATCAGGGTGTATTTGTTATTGGTGAGGTTCTCCATTAGCCAATAACGGTTGCGTAAACCATCAAATGCCCTCCATCCTTCAACATCGCGACCCTCCGGTGCGTTATTAACGATCAATTGCGCTTTTTGGAAATAAGGATCCCCGCCACGAAGAGAAAAAGAATCAAAATCAATTCCTAATATCATATAAACATAGTAAGCCAGTGTTGCCGACAAATTAGAAACCAGCGGATCCGACCCGCTCACTCTATTTTCATTAAACTCCACCGGCTGGTATTCTACGTACTTAAAGGTGAAGGATTCGTCCTGGAAATTAATCAAGGCTGATTGATAACTTGCATTATATATTGGGCGGGCAGCCTGAACTACCAGGGTGGCTTTATAAGTATTGTCTGGCAACCCCTGGCGGATATTGATCAAAAAATTACATACTATTTTTTCGTTTGGCTGAAAGTTTTCCGTAGTCCACTTTCTGTTATTCAAAAAATTTGTCAGCGCTGTTTGCAGCGTTTGAAATACTTTTTTATCTACCTGTGAACTTACCTGGCTTGCATTTACCGATATCCTCACCAGTAACTCCTGTGAAAAAGCCACCTGGCAAACTATCACCAACAATATAATGGAAGAGAAGAGTCGTTTAAGCATACATCATTTTTACTATTCTATCAACGATATCGCGGGCCACTTGTTGTTTAGGCTTCCGCTCATAGCCGAGCTCATTTCCATTTTTTTCAAAAATGGTTACTTTATTCGTATCATGACCAAATCCAGCGCCCTCGTCATTCAGCGAATTGAGTACAATCAGATCGGCATTCTTATTCTTTAACTTCTGGAGCGCATTTTCCTTTTCATTATTTGTCTCCAATGCAAAACCCACCAACAGCTGGCCATTATGCTTTAGTTCGCCAAGGCTTTTAAGAATGTCTTTTGTTTTCGTCAATTCAATTTGAAAACTATCTTCCGATTTCTTAATTTTCTCTGATACTTTAGTGACAGGTGTATAATCGGCTACTGCTGCCGACATTACTGCCACATCAGCTTTTGAGAATAGATCAATGCATTGCCGGTACATTTGGTCAGCGGTTTGCACTTTGTGAACGGTTATACCGGGAATGTCAATTTTAAGAGAGGAGGGCCCCATCACCAGCTCAACCCTGGCACCTCTTTTTGCGAACTCCTCACATATAGCCGCACCCATTTTGCCGGAGGAATGATTGCCAATAAAACGGACCGGATCAATAGGTTCGAATGTAGGCCCCGCGGTAACCAATACGTTCTTTCCTTCAAGATCCCTGGTCAAAAAAAAATTATCACTAATAAATTGAAGTATAGTTTCTGGTTCTGCCATGCGACCATCTCCAACAAGGCCGCTGGCTAATTCTCCTTTTTCTACGGGAATAATCTTAATTCCAGAAGAGCGAAGGCTTTCCAGGTTCTGTTGAGTGGCCCGATGTTGCCACATATCTTCATCCATTGCTGGAGCGACGCAGACAGGACAGGTAGTAGAGAGATAAGTAGCTAATAGTATATTGTCACAATGGCCACCCGCCATCTTAGCAAGTGTATTGCAACTTAACGGGGCGATCAGTAGCACATCTGCCCATCGGCCAAGCATTACATGATTCGACCAGGAAGCATCACTGAATAATTCTGATACCACTGGATTTTTTGATAATGTAGACAGAGTAAGAGGGGAAACAAAATCTTTTGATGCCGGTGTCATTATTATTTTTACTTCGGCACCCGCTTTTACCAGCAAACGAGTGAGCAGAATTATTTTGTAAGCAGCTATACTACCCGTTATTCCAATTAATATTTTTTTTCCGGCGAACATCAAATAAAATTAATTCTTTTAAGGGAAACAAACATCCTGCAAAATAAAAGCGACAGGGCAAGAACACTGTCGCTTAAATTACTTATTTCGAATCAAAGAAGATTAACTGAAAAGATCATCTTCATTTTTACGATAATATATTTTGTCTTCCAGGAACTCCTGAGTTGCCAGTAAGGAAGGGTTGGGCATTCTTTCATACGCCCTTGAAATTTCAATTTGCTCTTTGTTCTCATGAATTTCTTCCAGGCTATCAGTATGACTAGCAAATTCTTCCAGTTTGTTATGTAATTCCTCTTTCAGGGTAATATTAATCTGGTTCGCCCTTTTGGCAATAATAGAAATAGATTCGTACACATTACCTGTTTTGGCCTTAATAACATTCAAATCTTTTGTTTCTGCCAGATTGGATGTGTTCGAACTAATTTGTCTTCTTAACCTGCTCATTTTGTATGGCTTTAATATTGTTTTGAGATAAATTCTGGTATCGCTCTACTTCTTTAAGCAATTTGCTTTCCGGAAAGCGATCGGTAAAATCATTGCATTCCGTTACTACCTGTTCAAGCCTGGCCGCTTTTTTTTCATCTACACTGTTATTCGCAAATAAATAATATGACTTAATAACCTGTAATTTGTATTCTTCACTTTTTTCAGAATCCGGGAAATTATTCATCAGGCTGGTAAACGCGATAGCCGATGCACGATATTGACCGAGGTTATAATACAGTTCAGCACTTTTAAATTCTTTCAATTCAAGCTTTGCCCGGCACTTATCAATAATTTGGGTGGCCTCCGCAATGCGCGCTGAACCGGGATGGGTATTAATGAAGGTTTGCATAAACCCAATAGTTTTTTGGGTATTTACCTGATCCAGGTCCTGCTTGGGTGATTGGCGGTAATACGTATATGCCCTCATGTATTCCATTTCCTCGGCCCGTGTACTGGTTGGGAACACCTCCGTAAACTGTTTGAAAAGGTTTTCCGCCTGCAACCAATCTTTTAAATAATAAGAGCAATAAGCAAACTTATAGAAAACGTCTTCAAATTGGGGTTGTCCCTTCAATAAAGGAAAGAGCTCTTCGTACAGTTGCTGCGCATAATTATATTTCTTATTCACATAATACTTATCAGCCATTCGCAATTTATAATCGTAATCGGTGCTTTTTTGCACTTTACTGAATTCCGTGCACGAAGCTAATCCGATAACTGCTATTACAACTAATATAACTGATCGCATAAAGGTTGACAAAGTTAAGGTTTTAGCAGCAAAAATGAAAGTATTGAAAATGACTCCCAAATACATCCCGTTAATATAAAGGTAAAACCCCTCCGGTAAGGGAAGGGTTTTACTATAGAAAGGCAAAAAGTATTATCCTTTACGACGCAGGTTCGGGTGAGGAGCAGGAACGGTAGTCGGACCTTCATCTCCGGTACCATCCTGTAAATCAACCGTATTGCAATCACCACCTTCCTGGCCATACTTGAATACAAATCGATCGGCACTGATTCCTTCTTTATCAACCAGGTAATTGATAATGGCATTTACGCGATCCCAGCTCAGCTGCTGCTCAGATTTGCTGGAAGAACAATAACCTACAACTGCTACTTTACAATCTGCGTTATCGCGTATTTTTTGGGCTACACTGGCCAGTAACGCTTTGGCATCATTGCTAAGTGATACCGATTTACCTTTGAACGTAATACTTGGTAAAGATCCAATATCGCACTTCTTTTTAGTACCATATGTACCATCTTCCAATCCTTTCTTAATTTCAGCACAACAAGCTGGCTCTGGACACTTACCAACGCCATCTGCGTCAACTGGCTGACACTGAGTTGGAGTAATCAATTCTTTGTCCTTATAGTCAGGGACACCGTCACCATCTGTATCACGGCTTACACCATGAGAGTCAACCGGTGCGCCGGAAGGAGTATTAGGTTCATTATCGAACTGATCAGTTATACCGTCGCTATCCTTATCATCCAATACCGGTTTAGGCAACAGCATATGACGGGGCTTATTGATTTCGTTATAGGCATAATCAAGCGGGTTGATCCACCAAAGAGGTTCAACCGCTTTAGCACCTACAGCAATGTTTAAACCAACCGATAAGAAATTGTAAGAATCAAAATCTCTTGTTTGAGAAGGACCAGCGGGCCATCCTTCTTGCCATTGCTGACCATCTAACAAGTCTGTTTTGACAGTGGTAAACTTATCTTCAATAGCAAAACTCAGCTTCTTGTTAATCTTAAATTGCAAACCAACACCAATTACGAAGGAGGGTTTGAAAGGCTTATTAAATAGTTCCGGCTGCAGTGGATCTCTTTCAGCCGTTGTTTCATAACTACCATCCAGGAGATTCTTCAACGCCTTTTTGATATCTTTTCTTTTCTTATATCCTCCGGTAGGAATTGAACTAAAATTATAGGGTGTACTACCATTCAATGCATCTACTTTAGTATCATAGATCATTCCTCCAATTCCTCCAAATGCGTATGCATTAAAGCCAGTTTTAGCTTTGTGGAAACGGATATTGTTCAGGGTAACTACACCCTGCAAGCTTAAATCATAGATATTACTCTTATAGTTATAATAAACCGGGGTTAAGGGAACAGCTCCTCCTGGAGCGTACGCTGCGGCCCAGGCTGGATTTCTTTTATACCCGGTAGAAGAACTAAAATTCAATCCTTTGGCAATTCCGAAACCGGCTTCTCCCCGAAGAGAAAATACATAACCTAACGCTTTACGAACGTGAATCCCAGCCCCGATACCTGGCATACGACTTCTTACATCCGATGATAATGCAAAAGATCCTACTTTAATGCCTATCTCCCACTGGTTCCGTGGTAATGCGGGGAAAGCATAATTATGTGACATGAATTCAGAGTGCTGCGGTAATCTCTTAGCCGGAATAACAGAGGAGTCCTGTACATCATAGCTGGCGCCTATCTGGGCGTACGAGCCGGATGCCAACAGGCATAGGAATACAATAAAACTTAAATACTTTTTGCTTGCCATAACTGATTTTTATATGAAGGATTAAGAATACTAAATGTCCGAATTTGTGCAAAAATATTGATTGATTGCTAATTAACAAATTTTTTTAACCAACAGACATGAGTATTACTGAATTGTTGATCATGAGGTTAAGACAAATTTCATTACCCATAAGTTGCTCAGCCAATTAAAAATCAAAATAGTAATTTGCCGGATTGTTAGCCCAATGAAGTTATCACAAGCAATATTACACGAAGAACTGGCTGTTTTCGACAAGAAGTTTAGAGAGGCTGTAAAGAGCCAGGTTCCTCTGCTAGATCGTATTATGCGCTTTATTGTAAATCGCAAAGGAAAGCAGTTGCGACCCATGTTTGTGATGCTTTCTGCCAAGCTTTGTGGGCCCATAACCGAGTCTACCTACCGGGCAGCCTCGTTGGTAGAATTGCTGCATACCGCTAGCCTTGTGCACGACGATGTGGTGGATGAATCCCTCGAAAGAAGGGGTTTTTTTTCAACTTATGCCCTGTGGAAAACAAAAATTTCCGTCCTGGTAGGCGATTATTTACTGGCAAAAGGGATGCTCCTGTCACTTAATAACGACGACTTTCGCATACTCCAAATACTTTCTGAAGCGGTTCGCCAAATGAGTGAAGGCGAACTCCTGCAAATGGAAAAATCAAGGTCCCTAAACCTGAACGAAGAAGTTTATTATACGATAATCCGCGGGAAAACTGCCTCTCTATTGGCCTCCGCCTGTGCCGCTGGCGCATTTTCAGCGTCTCAAAACGAAGAACTCACGGGAAAAATGCGCTCATTTGGAGAGAAAACAGGCATGGCTTTTCAAATAAAAGATGATCTATTTGATTACGGAAATGATGCCGTTGGGAAACCTACCGGCAATGACATAAAAGAAAAAAAATTGACCCTCCCGTTAATATATACTTTGAATAACGTAAATACTTCCATAAAAAGAAAGCTTATTTATACTATTAAAAATCATAACAAGGATAAAGAAAAAATAAAAGAAGTGATCAACATTGTTCAGCAAACCGGTGGGATTGAATACGCGCAAAAGAAGATGATTGCCTTCCGGGATGAAGCCCTCGCCATTCTTAGTGAATTTGATAATGCAGAAGTCAAAAATGCATTGGAAGAAATGGTACGGTTTACAACCGACCGGAAAATATAACCCCCCTGATCCCGCTTTCATACATGAACAAGAGATGGAAAATAATACAATTCGATCCACTGGCGGCTCATGCTTTGCAATCTGCCTTGAATATTCATCCCATACTTTGCCGTCTGCTTATACAAAGAGGTTTTGATACGTACGCTAAAGCCAAAAGGTTTTTCCGTCCGCAGCTTTCCGACCTGCACGACCCCTGGTTAATGAAGGATATGCTTAAAGCCGTAAAGAGAATTCTCTCCGCGATCAATTCCGGAGAAAAAATTTTAGTTTTCGGCGATTACGATGTGGATGGTACCACTTCGGTGGCCTGCCTGTTCCAGTTTCTTCAAAAAATTTACGATCCGGAAAAAATCGACTTCTATATACCTCATCGGTATCGCGAAGGATACGGAGTTTCAAAAGCAGGTATCGAATTTGCCAATGAAAATAATTTCACCCTGATTGTATCGCTCGATTGCGGTATTAAATCGACCGAATTAATCCAAAATGCCAAAAACCTGGGCATCGATTTCATTGTGTGCGATCACCACCTACCTGATGCTGTTCTTCCCCCTGCTGTTGCTATTCTGAATCCCAAACAAAAAGATTGTGACTATCCCTATAAAGATTTGTGCGGATGCGGTGTAGGGTTTAAGTTGATCTCAGCCCTCTCTGACGAGCTTAACTTGCCGATTAAAATGGCGTACGAATATCTAGACCTGGCGGCCACAGCCATAGCCGCTGATATTGTTTCCATGACCGGGGAAAACAGGATCATTGCTTATTATGGATTAAAAAAGGCAAACGAAAACCCCAACGTTGGAATAAAAGCGTTAAAAGACTTAAGTGGGCTGGTAAAAGAAATACATATTACTAACCTGGTATTCATGATAGCTCCGCGGGTAAACGCGGCTGGTCGAATGGATGATGCGCGCAAGGCGGTTCAAATGTTTATAGCCAAAGACGAAACAGAAGCAAAGCAATATGCTGAAATGCTGCATTCTGATAATACCGATCGGAAAGAAGCCGATAAAAATATTACGGAGGAGGCTCTATCGGTTATAGAAAGTAATGTGGAATGGACGGGACGAAAATCAACCGTAGTATATCAGCCCCACTGGCATAAAGGAGTGGTGGGTATTGTGGCATCCCGATTAATTGATCATTATTATCGCCCTACCATCGTACTTACACAATCCGGAGAATTTGCCGCGGGCAGCGCACGCAGTGTACCTGGTTTTAATTTATATGAAGCCGTGCATGCCTGCCGTGAACATTTATTAGGATATGGTGGTCATTTTGCCGCAGCCGGTATGACATTGGAGATTGATAAAGTAGATGCTTTCCGTGATAAATTCGAGGAGGTTGTGTCGGCTACTATTGCCCCAGAACTACTAATTCCTGAGATTGTTATTGATGCGGAAGTAAATTTTAAAGACCTTTCTCTTACGTTCTATAATATTCTCATCCAGATGGAACCATTTGGCCCCGAGAATCTTCGTCCTGTTTTCATTGCGCGAAATGTTAGAGACTCGGGTTACTCTAAAATTGTAAAGGAACAGCATGTCAAATTTTCCTTGAAACAGGATACTATTATTTTTGGAGGTATCGGCTTCGGGATGTCCAATAAATTTCACCTGCTGGAAAATAATAAACCAATTGATATTGTTTTCACTTTGGATGAAAACGAATGGAACGGAAATAAACAGTTACAGATGAAAGTTATAGATATCAGGCATTCCGAATAAAAAGGTTTAACAACCAGATGCCGATCTTATAAGCGACAGGAGATACCCTTTTCTTCAAAAGAATAAATTATAGACGTTAATTGGGTAAATCATAGGATTATATTAGCTTATCAGTAGCCATATATATAATTTCCCTGCTCTTTCTTACGTTTGCCAAAATAAATATTGGATAGATGGTAAACCCTAGCACTTTTTTGTAGTCTCATCCAAAACCTTTTATATATGAAAGCAATACGTTTATTTTCTTGTCTTTTTGTATGTATGGCCTTAGCCGCCTCATCACTCCAGGCACAAAATGATTCTGATAAAGATTCTACCGGGTTACCAGGCGACAACTTCAGCCTCGAAGGCGCCCTCGAACTTTTTAAGAAAGCCGCTTCCCCCGAAGAGTTTGAAAAATTACTGAACACAGAAGACAATCATGTAAACAATCTCGATCTCAATGGAGATGGTGATATTGACTATGTGCGGGTAATCAGCAAAAAAGAGAATGATGTTCATGTTTTCATATTACAGGTACCCGTGTCTGAAAATGAAAACCAGGATATCGCTGTGATTGAACTCGAGAAAACCGGCGAAGCAAACGCGGTGTTGCAGATTATTGGCGATGAGGAAATATTTGGTGAGCAAACCATTGTGGAACCGGGTGAGGGTGATGACGAAAAGGATTCGGATAATGACGAATCTCGCAAAGGCCCCTATAATGATTATTCCAATTATGAAAATACCCGGGTGGTGGTAAACGTATGGTTCTGGCCTTCGGTACGCTTTGTATATAGCCCAGCTTATGTTGTTTGGGCTTCTCCCTGGAGATGGCACTATTATCCAAACTGGTGGCGTCCCTGGAGACCATTACGCTGGCATGTTTATCGTCCCTATCGCATACACTATTATCAGGGCTTTGCAATAGTTCGAACACATCGCGTTATGCATGCATATCGCATCTATACTCCTTTCAGAGCCACCTCGGTTACCGTAATAAACCGGCACGCAGTGGCGCACAAAAATTACCGGGTTACCCGTAGCCGGACTTCCGTAGTAGGTCCAGGAGGGAATTCAGTGACGCGCAAAACTACTGCCGTACAGGGAAGAAATGGCAGGATAACAACCAAAAAAACGACCGTTAGAAGGAGAAGAAATTAAATATCTGCTTCAAAAACTTGTTCACCAGCCGCTGTACAATCAGCGGCTTTTTTTATTCTAATAAAATCACCCAAAGAGGTAATTACTAAATCATAATCTACCTGTAGGTTTGGTTACCTTTTAGTGGTATACCTTCTAAACACTGTTTTCTTTTGAGTAATTTACCTGTATGAAAAGAACATTACTAAATGCAGTTTCTTTTTATGTGGCTTTTAACCGCAGGCGTCTAGGAAAAAATAAAATTCGCTTACCACTCCTCTTACAATTCCTTTGGACACAATTGATTTTGCAAATAATATTTTGTCTGGCAAAATAGATCCTGTATCTAATAAGGTATTCTTTGGACAATCGGCAGGGTTAAATATTACTTCAGGTAATAACAAAAGTTTTTTTGGTCATTTATCAGGCAACTCAACTACGACAGGGACAAATAATCTTTTTGCTGGACACAATGCAGGTGCTTCTAATTTAACCCAAAACGATAATGTTTTCCTTGGACAGAATGCGGGTAAATATAATAGTACCGGAAAAAGGAATACTTACATTGGAGAAGATGCCGGCATTAACAAAACGGAAGGCAATTCCAATACTTTTATTTTATTGGAAATGGTTCCGGACGTTCATCTTTCAATTAACTGGGTAATAATAATATGATCGCTGTAAGAACTGAAGCTTTTGGTGGAACTGCAACTCCAAATGATTTTTCAATCGCAATTGGAGATCACGCTGGTTACAATGCATCTTTCTCTATATCCTGGTATATACATCGAATCCGCAGCTGGGTACAAAGGCGCAGGAGGCATTACAATTGGAGACAGCGCCTCTTATTCTGGAATTAATTCAAGCGGCATAGCAATCGGCAACAGATCGTTAAAAAATATTTTGAGTGGGATCCATAATATCGGTCTGGGAAAAAAAACACTTGAAAGCACCACCTCCGGTGAATACGATGTATCAGTAGGTTTATGCTCCCTTAATGATAATACCTCAGGATCCAATTATGTAGCAATCGGAAACAATACATTGGGCAGAAATACAATTGGTAATGATAATAGGGCATTGGGATCACAAGCAGTCTTTTTTAGAATTTTAAATAATCCAAGCACTTCTACAGCTATTGGCGCCAATGCAAAAGTATAAACAACCAACACCATGGTTTTTGGTGATGGTTCAGTTGACCGATGGGCCTTTGGCCTTACAACTGCGAATACAAATAATGTACTACAGGTGGGGGTACAATATAAATAATGGCAATGGCGCTTATTTAACACAGGGAGGTGCATGGACCAATACATCAGCTATTAATAAAAGAAAGATTTTTTAGTTTTGAACGGAGATGATTTGTTGTAAAAAATTACTCAGCTTCCATTTACCAAATGGAAATACAAAGGCACCAATGAATATCATATTGGCCCCACCGCACAAGATTTTTATTGATTATTTAATGTAGGTACTGATGATAAGGGCATCACTACGGTAGACACCGCAAGTATTTCCCTGGGCCGCCATACAGGAACTGATTAAAGAAAATGCCGAGTTAAGAATAAGAATTGGAAAGTTGCAGCAATTGATGTTGAAATATATAATAGCAAAGCCGGGAGATATATCTATAAATTGAAAAAAAAGTAATCAGGGTTTGCAAGTCACCTGTGAGGCCTAAATTCTTCTACTTATTCTAATATTACAGGCCTCACAGGCTTAGCGTATCTTCAACTTTCAAGCACAATCTTATTCCTATTCCCTTCCATCAACTCCACACTCCGGCTAATGAAATTGGTAAGGTCGTTTCCTTTTAATAGTCCCTGTGAAAGAAGCGCCAGGTCGGCCAGGTTGCGAACTGATTTTTCCTGCACTTCCTTATTGTCTTCTTTCAAGAGCGATTGATAAATTGGATGATTACCATTCACTGTTAAAGTTACTTCGTCGGGCATATTCGCGTAAAAGCTTCCCATGGGTCCGCTCATACCTGCCATATCTTTCATCCGCCGCATAAATTCTGGCCGCGTAGCCACTACCGGCGGTGCTTCTGCAGAAAGTCCTTTTACTTCTATCCCCACCTGCAAAGCGTTCGTTTTAATATCGAACAATTCTTTCAATCTCGCTTCTTCGTCCTTACTTAATACGCTTTCAAAATTCTCCTGCTTGTCTATTAGATTGTCTGCAATATCAGAATCAACCCGTGTAAAGTGCACGTCATTCCATTTTGATTCCATCTGGTTCAGGAAAGAAGCATCAATCAGGGTATTCAATTGTACTATGGTATATCCCTTTCGCTGAGCAGCTTTTATATAAGCATTCTGCTGCACGGTGTCTGTAGTATAAAGAATCACCAGTTTGCCGTCCTTATTTTTCTGTAAGGTTTCTGTTGCTAGGCGATATTCCTCCAATGTGTAAAACTTGCGGAAGCTTCCCAATTCTCCCCCTTCACGGGAGCCTGAAGGAGCCGGGGCCTCTTCAAAGACATGAAACTTATTGGCCTTTTCCAAAAACTTATCATCCGTTAGCATTCCGTATTTCACAAACAATCCCAGGCTTTCCCATTTTTCTTCAAATCCCTTCCTGTCTTTATTAAAGATTTCTTCTAATTTATCGGCTACTTTTTTGGTGATGTGATTATTGATCTTCTTTACATTCGGATCTCCCTGCAAATAACTGCGGCTTACATTCAATGGAATATCCGGGCTATCAATAACCCCCTGCAATAACATTAAAAACTCCGGAACAATATCCTTTACTTCATCAGTTACAAAAACCTGGTTACAATACAACTGAATTTTATCTTTTTGTATTTCGTAACTCTGTTTGATTTTGGGGAAATATAAAATACCGGTAAGATTAAAGGGGTAATCAACATTCAAATGAATCCAGAACAATGGCGGTTCATTGAAAGGATATAATTCCTTATAAAAATTCTGATAATTCTCGGTGGTAAGTTCGGATGGCTTTTTTGTCCATGCTGGCTGTGTAATATTTATCTGCTTATCTTCAAACTTAATGGGTACAGGTAAAAAGCGGCAGAACTTATTTAATATCGAATTGATTCGATGCGCTTCGAGGAACTCTTTACTTTCTTCATTTATATATAAGATAATGTCCGTACCTCTTTGTTCCCTGGAAGTTTCTTCGAGGAAATATTCCGGGCTGCCATCGCATTCCCATCTTACTGCTGTTGAACCCTCCTTATAACTCTTAGTTACAATTTCCACTTTATCACTCACCATGAAGGCCGAATAAAAACCCAGCCCAAACTTGCCGATGATTGCATTTTCATTCTGCCCTTTATATTTAGTTACAAACTCCTCCGCTCCGCTAAAAGCCACCTGGTTAATATATTTCTCCACTTCCTCCCCGGTCATTCCAATTCCTTTATCAGAAATCATGATTGTTTTCTTTTCCACGTCCAGCTTTATTTCCACCTCGACCTCTCCCAGTTCGCCTTTGGCTTCCCCAAGGGAAGAAAGTGTTTTTATTTTTTGTGTAGCATCCACCGCATTGCTGATTAGTTCCCGTAAGAATATATCATGATCACTATACAAGAATTTCTTAATGATGGGGAAAATGTTTTCTGTTTGAACCTTAATACTTCCTTTTTGCATAATTATGTGTTTGTATTTGTTACAACTGTTTACTCCGTTTGGAGTTTATCGTTTTTAGTTTATCGTTCTTTACAGGTAACATGCATCTGAATGTGAAGGCCAACCAAAATCTGAAATATTTTACAAAGCTCAGCAACCATAAACCACAAACTATAAACTATAAACTTCCTGGCCCGCAAAGTTCAAAGAAAATGCCATTCCACCAAGAATGGGTGTAAGCAGGTAAAATTGGCAGGTTTATTAGTATGATCGTGATTATTTGAATGATTTGCCCTGATGCGTTATGAAGTCCCAGAAAATTTGTCGGCTTCCTCCCATTTCAAGAACTTAAGATTATTGCGCAGGAATATTTTACCTCTAAGCGATTCATGAATCATTGCTTCCAGGAATAACCAGAAAGGTTATCTATATAAAGTAATGGTTTAGCCTTTATGACTGCGGGTTGAATCTATTGTCCAGTTTAAGGTAGAGTTAAATTTTTGTCTTTATCAGCAGGTGATTGAATGAATGTTCAACGGCAGATTTTCAAAAAAGCATGACGAGGTCTTGAACCTTAGTTTGGCAACAGACGTAAGTTGAAAGGCCGTATTTGCGCTTCAATTTATTTTGCCGGGTCAGATTAAAAGAAGGAAAGCCAGCTCAATAGAATTGGTACAGTACCAGTGAGTGACACAACAGGTGCCAAATCAAGGCTTTGCAGCTGGGTACCTAATAGAAAAAAACTTCTGCCTCAATGCTTTAAAACCCATGGTCATGCCTTATCTTTGCCGCCCCGAAAGCGAACCCGGTAAATAATTATTTCCTGGCGTATGCCATAAGGGATAAACAATTTTTTAATATAAAACTAAACAGGGATCATGAACAATTATGAATTGATGGTGATTTTTACCCCTGTGCTGTCTGAGGACGATTACAAAGCTTCTCAGAAAAAGTACACCGCCTTCGTAAAAGAAAATGGCGGAAGTATTGTGCACGAAAATCCCTGGGGACTAAAATCACTGGCGTACCCCATTGCCAAGAAGACCACGGGTCTTTACTGGGTAATGGAATATAGTGCGCCATCCAGCCTCAATGAGCAACTGAAAATCCAGTTGCTTCGTGACGAGAATATTCTCCGTCATATGTTCACTGCACTCGATAAATACGCCGTCGAGTACAATGCCAGAAAGAAAAGTGGTGTTAAATCGGGAACCGAAAAATTACAGGAGGCTTAATTATGGCAAAAGCAAATGAAATTAAGTACCTGACAGCGATTAAAACCGAAAAACCCCGCAAGAAGTATTGTCGCTTCAAGAAAATGGGCATCCGGTATATCGACTATAAGGATGGAGAATTCCTGAAAAAATTCCTGAACGAGCAGGGTAAATTATTGCCCCGGCGCATTACCGGTAATTCTTTGAAATACCAGCGTAAAGTATCGCAAGCAGTAAAGAAGGCCCGTCAAATGGCTTTGTTACCTTATGTAACAGATCTTTTAAAGTAACCCTCACCTAATCTTTCGCCCGAGCGAAATTGACAGTTCCTGATATTATACATCGGGGATTGGTACATCGGTGAACAAAAAAGAAACAATGGATATTATTTTAATTAAAGACGTTGATAACCTGGGTGGCGCTAATGAAATAGTGAAGGTGCGCAACGGGTATGCGCGTAACTTTTTAATTCCTCAAAAATTTGCAATAGAAGCCAGTCCTTCTAATCTGAAACAATTGGAAGAAAAAAGCAAACAATTGAAGAAGAAAGAGGATAAGATGCTGGCAGCTATCAATGAAGTAATTGCTAAATTAAAAGATGGAACACTTAAACTGAGCGCTAAAACAGGTACCAGCGGCAAAATCTTTGGAAGTATCACTTCATTACAGATAAGCCGCGCAATACGCGAACAAAAAGGATATGAAATTGACCGTCGAAAAATTTCTATCGCTGATGAAGTAAAAGAATTGGGTACTTACAAAGCATCTATAGATTTTGGAAATGGGCATGCTACCGAAGTTGAATTTGAGGTGGTTGCTGAGTAAGAAACAAATCATTAATAGCCTCTCAAGCCCTGCAATAATGTAGGGCTTTTTTCATTCTCGCCTGTTCATTCTTTTCTTTGAGAGAATCTTATGGGTACACCTAAAAAATGGTCTCCTCTTTTCGATCTTTTTAGAATATTTAGGGTGGAAAAGTAATTATTCATGTTATCCGCCGAAAGGCTGGTAAATTTGTATCAGTAAAATCAACTAATGAAAAACATTCTCTTTATACTATTCGCAGTAAATTTACTCGCCTCCGTTTCTGCAAATGCCCAGGGACCCGGGGACAGGGGAAAGCAGCCACCGGCTGCATTGAAAGTTTTGCCCATTGCTGATGTAGAGGAAACGTCCAATGGATTATTAGGACTTCTAAAGACCAAACTTGCACTATCAGATGCGCAGGGTCCAAAAGTCGCAGAATTACTGACGGAATTCTTAAAGACTAAATCCGGTATCTTGTCGCTCGCAAAAAGCAATCCTGCTGAGTACAAGAGCAAATTCATGGGTATTCAAGGCAACCTCTTTGAAAACCTCAAACCAATATTATCCGCGGCACAATACACTAAGTTTCTGGATTTGAAGCCAAAAGCCTCCGATAACAGCAATTTATTGAACCATATGTTCAATTAACACGACAGAACAAAGGGCGCTTTTAGACAAGATTAATGAAGATTTTTTTATTGTTTTGAAAATAGATTTCCCCTATCTTCACAATTGATATTGTACTTAGTTCTCGTGTTCTGAAGTGTCTTACCCTTTCTCGGTTCCTCAGTTCATTGCAGTAACTATCGTCATTATCGGTTTTATTCAGAACATAAAAATTTTTTTGACAATGAACATCTACGTAGGGAACCTCTCCTGGCAAATGACCGACGAGGATCTTAGAACCATGTTTGAGCAGTATGGCTCAGTAACTTCTGCTAAAATCGTAAAGGACAAAGTAAGCGGCCGCAGTAAAGGCTTCGGTTTTGTTGAAATGCCTGAGGACACGGAAGCACAAAATGCTTTAAGCAGCCTGTACGAAAGTGAAGTAATGGGTCGTAAGATCATCGTAAACGAAGCACAACCTAAACCACAAGGTGGTGGAGGCGGTGGATTCAAGAAGAGAAGCTTCGGTGGTGGCGGCGGCGGCGGCGGTTATCGCAAAGGCGGTAGCGGCGGCGGCGGCGGTTACAACCGTGATCGCGGCGACCGTGGTGGCGGCGGCGGCGGCGGTTACAACAGAGACTATTAATCGTTCCAGATATCGACATAATTAAAATCCTTCTGAGCAATCAGGAGGATTTTTTGTTTATTATAGATTGATTAGTTTAAAGTTTCGGGGTTATCCTTGCTGTACTTTTAAATTCCTTTATAAAATACAATAGGTTCTTATTTATCAGGAATGATAAGTCCAAGAACGAGAAACTATAAACGATAAAACCTAAACAAAAACCTACAAGCCAGAAACTACTAACCAATGATAAAACATTCTTATCTTCTTCTACTCATACTTATTTCCTGTACCTCTCAAACTGAAAAAGCCGATCGCATTTACTTTAATGCTAAAATATGGACCGGTGATACATCACAGCCATGGGCCAGTGCTTTGGCAATTCGGGGTAATCAACTGCTGTTTGTTGGTAATGAATTTGAATCTTATAAGAGCGGTTCAACAGAAATGATTGATATAGGGGGGAAAATGATTGTTCCAGGGTTAATTGACAACCATACTCACTTTTTGAGCGGCGGATATAACCTGGGCGGCATAGACCTGCGAAAAGCAAAATCGAAACAGGAATTTATACAGATAGTAAAAGAATATTGCCTTCAGCATGCTGATAACCGATGGATTTTGGGTGGGGACTGGGATCATGAATCTTGGGGTGGAGAATTACCAGCCAAAGAATGGATTGATTCGGTAACAGGTAATCATTCTGTTTTTGTAAGCCGATACGACGGTCATATGGCATTTGCCAACTCCAAAGCATTACAATTAGCAAAGGTTACTGATAATACAAAATCACCCAATGGAGGCGAAATCATACGAAATAAAAAAGGAGAATTAACCGGAGTATTTAAAGATGAGGCGATGAATATTTTTTTTGGGGTTATGCCCCCTCCTTCTGAAAAAGAACTGGACGAATACCTGCAAACGGCAGCGCGGCACGCATTTAGCAATGGGGTAACTCAGGTGCACGATATGGGTAGTTATGGAGGATGGGCGGATCTTACCACTTACCGGCGGGCACAGCAGAATTATCAACTCGACCTTCGGTTGTACTCCTTTGTTCCGTTTAATACTTGGCAGCGATTAGATTCTTTTTGCAAAGTAAATGGCAAAGGAAACGATATGCTTCGATGGGGTGCCGTAAAGGGATTTGTTGACGGATCTCTCGGTTCAACGACTGCCTGGTTTTATAAATCGTACCTCGATGCGCCCAATACCACGGGATTTACCGTGAACGATACAAATGATATACGAAAATGGATTATTGGGGCCGACAAAGCAGGATTGCAGGTTGCTGTTCATGCCATTGGCGATCGGGCTAATGATTTTCTCCTGAATGTATTTTTATTGGCTGCAAAGGAAAATGGGGAGAGAGACCGAAGATTCCGGATAGAACATGCGCAACACCTCACACAGGAGGCCATTAAACGATTTGCACCAGAAAGAATAATTCCTTCCATGCAACCTTATCATGCTATTGATGACGGCAGGTGGGCGTTCAAACGATTAGACGAACAAAGACTTAAAGAAACCTATGCATTTAAGAGCTTAATGAATACCAAAGCCAATCTGACTTTCGGCTCCGACTGGACAGTGGCACCCTTATCACCATTAGCAGGGATATATGCCGCCGTTACCCGAAGAACATTAGATGATAAAAACAATAAAGGCTGGTATCCAGAGCAAAAGCTTACCGTAGAAGAAGCATTGCGTTGTTATACATACAATAATGCTTATGCTGGATTCCAGGAAAATAAAGTAGGGATCCTCAAAAAAAATATGCTCGCAGATTTTGTTGTATTAAGTGAAAATCTATTCGATATAGCTCCTGAGAAAATTAAAGAAGTTGCAGTAATGCGGACAGTTATAAATGGCAAGGAAGTATATAAAAAAAGGTTACGTGCTTATCTACTAAACAGTTCCTTCATAGGTTTTTAACCTCGAAATTATTCCAGGAGCAAATGAAATTAAGCAGGGTACTCATGGATTTTTTCTGGAAATTCTTTCCACAGTTTCATGGTTTATTTTATTTTTCCCCGCAACAGGCACGCCTTTTGAAAAAGAATATAAGCCATTTTTTGTATTAGTCTTATTGGTCCGTTTTTTACGAACTGTTCAGTCAAAAGGAGGTGCAATTGATAAGCGTCATTATACCCGCATTAAATGAAGAGAAAACAATTGCTGCAGTAGTGCGCTTTGCCCTTCAGCATCCACTCGTAAATGAAGTGATTGTCGTTGATGATACATCAGAAGATAATACTGCCTTCAATGCAACCGAGGCGGGCGCCGCACTAATTACCAGCAAAACGCGGGGGAAAGGGATATCCATGAAAGACGGCATTCACTATGCCAAAAATGAAATACTCCTATTTCTCGATGCTGATATTGATCCGTATCCTTCAGAAACAATTACTTTTTTAGCTGAACCCATATTACAAAATGAAGCAGATTTTGTGAAAGGTACTTTTGGCAGGAATGCGGGAAGAGTTACCGAATTGGTTGCTAAACCGCTGTTGAATATTTTTTTTCCGGGTATTGCGCATTTTTCGCAGCCACTTAGCGGTATGATAGCAGGCAGAAAAAGCTACTTCAACAGGATCAGTTTTTTTAATGATTATGGAGTGGATATTGGTATTTTATTAGATATGTACCTGATGCAGGCGCGTATTAAAGAAGTAAACATTGGCTATATCGAAAATAAAAGTAAACCCTGGGAATCATTGGGTAAAATGAGCAGTGAAGTTTCGAAGGCCATAATAAATAAAGCACAAACGTTCCATCCACAGGAAGTTACAGAAAATGAAATACTCTCGCTGGAAACCATTAATCGGGAAATGAATAAGACTTTACGGGAAAAATTATCTGGCTTCCACAAAATGGTAATATTTGATATGGATGGCACGTTATGGAAAGATCGGTTTATTGACCGCTGTGCCCAGTTATTTAAGTTTACGGGTCAGCTGGAAGACTTACGTTTTTCGGAAACAGATCTTATTATTCTAACCAAACGAATTGCGTTATTATTAAAGGGGAAATCAATAGATGAGTTATTGCAGGTTGCCGGAACTATTGATTTAATAGGGGATGCAAAAGAGGTCATCTCAACCTTAAAGGAAAGAGGGTATATAATTGGTATCATCAGCAACAGCTATACCCTGATAACTAATTATGTGAGGCAAAATACCGGGGCAATTTTTTCTTTAGCCAACAACCTGGAGTTCTATGAAGGTAAAGCAACGGGGGAAGTAAGTATGCCTTCCTGCTTTTTTGGTTCACCCGATAGTATTTGCGGACATGCTTATTGTAAAACCAATGCATTGCAATTTGCTTGTGAAAAATATAACGTGCGGGTCGGCAATACTATTGTTGTAGGCGACAGTGCCGACGACCGGTGCATAGTAGGAAATGCCGGTTTAGGAATAAGTTTTTGCACGAATGATCAAATGCTGGAAACAATTGCCGTAAAAAAAATTAAAGAATATAGTTTTCATTCTCTATTATCGATGAGTTGATGAACTACACCCGATCCTTCACAAAAAATGAATAACTATGAGCGCCTATTTACATAACATCCTGGTACCTGTTAACTTCAGCGCCCGCGATAAATGGGCTATGGCAAAGGCTATTGAACTGGCTAACGCATTTGAATGTAATATTCATCTTGTGCACGTGGTAGGCTCCTTGTCGATTGCATTAAAAGAAGCAGCTGCTTTTAATTTTTTTATTTATGATCACACAGCACACCTGACGAATGCACGGCTTCAACTGGAAACCTTACGTAATGAATACCGGCAGCATTTATGTGGCAAAGGAAAAATAGAAATCAGTTTATTAAAAGGAAATCGTTCCAGGCAATTAACCGATTATATACAACGATTTGAAATGGACCTGGTAGTAATGGGCCTTTCAAAGTTCAGTGTTCTGCATCGCATTTTATCATCTGTATCCATCAGTAGAATGGCGCGCAAAACGTCGGTGCCTGTATTAGCCATTCGTTATAGCGGACTGATCAGTCATTTTAAGAAGATCGTACTACCTGTTACCCGGGAAGTGCCGTTACGCCGCATTAAGATGGCAGCCATGCTGGCCCGTTCGTTCAAGTCAACGATCTATTTGGTTGGTTTACGGGGCGACGAAAATAAGGCGGAACAGATCCTTAATAATACGCTGGGCGTTTTACAAAGCATCTCAACAATACCTGTGCAATGTTTTTGGCTGGAGGGTAAGAACCTCGCCAAGAGTACCCTGGAGTTTTCTAAAAGTATAAATGCTGATCTTATATTAGCCAATCCATGGAAAGAGTTTCACCTGCCGGGGTGGTGGAGCCGGATTACCCGGAAACTACTTTCGTACGGATCAAGTATTCCGGTAATAACCGTTGATAAGAGTGCTGAGAATACAAATTCATAAATAATACCTATTGTAAAGATTTTCTTACCTGGCATGCCATAAAATCCTTACTGCTCCTAATACCTGAATAAAAATTTGCCGGGCAACGTTTCAATTGCGATATAATTGGATGAAAAATATTCTCCGTCCAAATGAGCATCCATATCCTGATCACTACTGATTTGGAGGCTGGCTGATTTGAAATGATGCACAAAAGGTAATTTCAAATGTTTCCCTTTTTCAATAACTGGTAAATAGCGAAGCCGTTTTAAAATACTTAATGGATCAATAATAGTTACTTCGAGCAAACCGTCTGTAATACTGGCCCCTGGGGCAATATGAAAACCCCCACCGGCCCGGTGACCATTCATTATACTTATTATCAAATACTTTCCCTGGAGTTTTATGTGTTCGGTAAAAAGATGGAAGGATTGTTCCCTATAGGTAATAATTTTCTTTATTACCGCTTTATAAAAGGAAGCTTTGCCTTTCTTTTTATTTTTGCCGGTTAGGCTTTTTGCTACCACCCCTTCAAATCCTACTCCGGTGCCATTTAAAAAGAGTCTGCCGTTGCAGCGGCCAGAATCTACTTTTTGAGGATTTGCTGATAAGGCTATTTCAATCAACTCTTCCAGACTTTTATTTCCATAAAGCATCCAATGAAAGTCATTCCCCGAACCACCGGGAAAGATGACAAGAGGCAGCTGAATATCCGGATAGTGGTTGATAAAATAATGGAGCGTGCCATCCCCACCTACAATCCATATATCAGTAAATGCGTTAAAATGGGCTGGCCAATTATCTATAAATAAATGAGGAGTTAATGCATTGGGCAGAAGTAGTGACGTAATTTTCTTCGCTAACTCTACTCCCCGTCCACTCCCGGCAAGTGGGTTTACGACGATGGCTATATTTTTTTTGTCTTGATTCAAACCAATTCGTAATGAGTAAAAATAATGAATTACTACTGCAGGAAATGACGAAACTTCCTGCTCGAAGTGTCGGCAATCGAACCATCTTTTTTCCGATAAATGAAATGAGCCGCAATGTCTTTTCTTCTTTCAACAAAAGCGAGTGCCTTTTTAAGACCCATAACCATTAAGGCGTTGTCGTAAGCATCTGCGGTGATCGCGTCGGCTGCAAAAACAGTAACACTAATAAGTTCATTTTGGGAAGGGTACCCTGAACGGGCATCAATTATATGAGAAATTTTTTTCCCTTTACTTTCATAGAATTTACGATAGCTGCCAGAGGTTGTAATGGCCCCTTCATCAATAGAAATGATCTTTTGACTTAATGAAATATCCCATTTATCTTCCCCAGGAACTTCAATAGCAATTTTCATTAGCGAATTATCCGGTTGTTTTCTTCCTTTTACTCTTATTTCACCACCCAGTTCAACCAGGTAATTATTAATTCCATTAGCAGACAAAAAATCCGCTATCAGATCCACGCTATA
>JANMBO010000106.1:0-41869 GCA_031360425.1 Chitinophagaceae bacterium
TCTGTAACGACCGGAAATCAAAAGGTAACAACTCAGCATTCGACATGCGCATGGTCGCTCTGCCGGCTGCTTTCGCCAGCGCTACTCCATATTCAAATTTAGGATCTTTAAACCGCTTGTAGTGATCGTACGAATCGTAGATAGAGTGATATTCCCCCCCATCATTCTCTCCTCCAAAACCCAGGTTAAGCGAAGGAATTCCGAGGTGTTGGAAAAATGGGGAATAGTCGGACCCCGAACCCAGGGCGCCTAGCGGAAGTGATTTTTTTGCCAACAAGGCTTTTTTTGAGGAAGTAGAAGTGGCGCTTATCAATCCTTTTGCACGGCTTCTTTCTAAAATACTGATCTGTGTTTGCGGATCGATAACATCGCGGGCCACGTCACTGACAAAATTTTCCAGGGCATGAGAGCCGGCTGCGCCAAAAAAACCGCGGCCATTGCCGTCACTATTTATATAAACAACTGCTTTTTGCTGTAATTCTTTTTCATTTTGTTCGGCCCATTCGGTACTTCCCAACAGACCCGGTTCTTCCCCGTCCCATCCACAATACACAAGTGTCCTCTTTGGCTTCCATCCCTGTTTAACCAATTCCGATACCGCCCTCGCCTCTTCCATAAGCGCGGCCATTCCACTAATCGGGTCGTTTGCTCCATTCACCCAGGCATCGTGGTGATTGCCGCGAATCACCCATTCATCCGGAAACTCTGTTCCTTTTAATTTGGCAATTACGTTGTATAAAGGTTTGATCTCCCAATTGAATAATAGTTTGAGATGCACCATGGATTTGCCGGGACCAATATGATATGTGATTGGTAAGCCGCCTCCCCATCCCTCAGGTGCAACAGGTCCACTGAGAGAGCGCAATAATGGTTCAGCATCGTGATAGCTGATGGGTATAACCGGTATCTTCAGCAAATTAGTCGCGTCTTTTTGTGCTAAGATTTTTGCGTCCTGCGTGTGACCATATCCGGGGGTAAGCGGATCGCCCGGGTATACGGGCATATCCATTACAGAACCCCGTTGAACGCCAAACTCATTTTTAAAAGCCCCCATTGGATATACATCGCCCTTTGTATAACCGTCTTCAGCAGGATCAGAGTAAATGATACAACCAATGGCTCCATTCTCCTGGGCCACTTTAGGTTTTATTCCTCTCCAGGACCGGCCATATTTAGCAATAACGATCTTCCCTTTAACATCAATACCTAATTGGCGGAGTGTTTCATAATCCTCGGGCAGGCCATAATTCACAAAAACAAGTTCCGCGTTTACCTCTCCATCGGCACTCCAGCAATTATAAGTAGGTAATTGATCTTTGGTTTGATTAGAGGTGGCGTCTTCTTTTAAAACAGGTTCACTTAATATTGCCTTGAATTTAACAGGCGCCGTCATTTCCAATATTCTTTCTTTGGGTGTACTGAACAAGGTATATAACACTTCAATTTTTGAATCATAGCCCAGGTCCTGGAAATATTTCTGAATATATTCGGCTACGGCCTTGTCACCGGGTGAACCTACATGATGTGGCCGGGCAGACATTTCCTTTATTAACTTATCTACGTTACCAGGTTTTAATAATTGATCATACTTTTCTTCCCAGGTAAATTGTTGTGTGGCTGATGCGCTACTAAACCCACTGATCGATTTGGTTTGTGCAACAATAAACTGGGTGGCTATTATGAAACCAGAGAATAAGAGAACTAGCTTTTTCATATTTGCTTTTCTTTTTAAACGAATGATTTTAATAGCTGCAGGAAACTAAAATTAAGACGAAGGGGCCAAAAAGACTCTGTTATCTTTAAGAAAAAGCGTTTTATGCCCACGTACGAGGAGATTGCGAAAATGATTGATCATTCCCTGATAAATCCAACGCTGACCGGCATAGATATTATCGCCGGATGTAAACTGGCCGATGAATACCAGGTTGCTTCTGTATGTGTACGACCCAGCGATGTAAGACTTGCCCGTTCTGTTTTACAAGATAGCGAGGTATTGCTGACAACGGTTATGGGATTCCCGCACGGGACTACCACCACCCTAACAAAAATTGCCGAAACGCAGGAAGCTATAGATAATGGATCTGTGTAACTGGATGTAGTAATAAATATTGGTAAGATGCGTAGTGGAGAGTATGAATATGTAAAAAATGACATCGCAGCAGTTATCGGGATTGCACATTTACAAAAGGTAAAAGTAAAGGTGATTTTTGAGAATACTTATTTAACGAAGGAAGAAATAAAACAAGCCACTTTTATTTGTAACGAGGTGAATGCTGATTGGGTAAAAACATCTACCGGGTATGCTGGTGGAGGTGGCACCGACGAAGACCTTAAGATAATGAGGCAATTTGCTTTACCACATATACAAGTAAAGGCAGCCGGTGTGGTACGTACGTTGAAACGAGCTATTGAAGTGCGCAACCCGGGTTGTTCGCGATTTGGCGCTACAGCTACCAAAACAATTCAGGAGAAATTAAGATCCGGAACATCCGAGTCAACTAGAGGATCGGAGATAGGATAGTAGAGCTATTTCTGGAAATATACTCTAAAAATCAAGTCACTCTTCTCTTCAGGTAATCATTATAATCGGGAAGGATTGATTCATATACTTCCTGCATCAGGGGGGAAGTGAGCATAAAATCGGCAGTAGCCCGGTCGCAAGCGGTAGGAATATTCCAGGCGATGGCCAGCCTAAGCAGTGCTTTTACATCACTATCATGGGGCTGGGCTTCCATTGGATCCCAGAAAAAAATCAATATATCTATATCTCCGGTAGCAATCATTGCCCCGATTTGCTGATCCCCACCGAGTGGTCCACTTAATACTTTTTTTACGGGCCGGTCCAGTTTTTCTTCCAATAACTTCCCGGTGGTACCTGTTGAGATCAATTCGTGCCTGGCCAGTTCTGTTTTATTGTAAATGGCCCATTCAATAAGGTCCTTCTTCTTATGATCGTGTGCTACGAGTGCAATCCTTTTCCGGATTTTGAGTGTTCGGTTCCTCTCCATTTGTTTTTAATTGATACCAGTTTGGCCAAAAGGTAATCCTGTTTTCAGTAATCTTTAACGCAGACCAACAAATTTTCAATGAATTGTGACGTTTTCCACATTTGGGCACAAAAATTGTGAACAACTCATCCTTTTCTACCCATTACAATTCTATGTTTAAATATTTGCTTACCGGCTTATGCTGTCTATGCCTCTTTGTTTGCTTTTCCCAGGAAGAGGTTATGATTAGCTTACCAGATACTATAATTCCGGCTAATCCAGATTCCAACGCTATCACCACCGAACTTGATGCCATAGTACGGGATAATTCAAAGATTATCCTTTCCTGGAAAGCCCCCAATAATCAAAACGAGTTCTTTTCGGTAGAACGGAGCAGCAATGGAAAAGAATTTGAAACAATTGCTGTTTTGAAACAAACAACCGGGCTCTTAAAAATGGATTGGGTAGATGAACAACCGGGCAGGGGCAAAAACCAGTATAGAATTCGATATAGTGCGGCCAATGGCACAGTCATATATTCAGGAATTGTAACGGCCCAGGTTGGCGGTAATTTATCTTTTCGCTTTTACCCGAATCCCGCCGACAACGTCCTTATTGTACGTTCGGAGCAGGCTATAGACATCAGCATTGTTGATGGATTTGGCAAGGTTCGTCTCACCCAGGCACAGTTGTCGGGACTTCAGCTATTAAATATCTCGTCCCTTGAAAAAGGCGCTTACATCCTGCACATCTACAATCGCCAGTCAAATACCCATATGCAGGAAAAACTGGTAAAAAATTAACAGGAATTTTCCCCAAACAAAAAATTTAGTACTAATACTATTGCATAATTGGAAAAAGGGTATTAGTTTCACCTTGGTTTTTCATAGGATATTGGATTTTAAAACGGGGCTGAATTTCCATTCGGGTCCCTTTTTTATTTTAGACCCTTGCAGGTCAATCTCCCGAAACAGCCCATCAATCGACAAAAACCTGACGCTATTCTATATAAAACCAAAGAGTCCCGGAGAACCGGAACTCTTTTTTACTTACTAACTCAAACAAACCATCTTATCTGCACAAAGAATATACAAGCGACAGCTTTCGCTTACCTACTCAGGCTACCTGCATTTCTTTGATCTTCTCCCGAATTTTTGTTTCTATTTCTTTTGCCAGTTCGGGGTTGTCGTGCAGCAATTGCTTTACTGTTTCTCTTCCCTGACCAAGTTTATCACTATTATAACTGAACCAGCTACCACTTTTTTGAACGATACCTAATTCTACTCCCATGTCAACAATTTCACCATTTTTTGAAATACCTTCTCCAAATACAATATCAAATTCGGCAGAACGGAAGGGCGGTGCAACTTTATTCTTAACCACTTTTACTTTCACGCGGTTACCAACCGCTTCATCGCCATCTTTTATTTGAGCCATTCGGCGGATATCCAGCCGAACCGAAGCATAGAATTTTAACGCATTACCTCCAGTGGTTGTTTCGGGGTTACCGAACATTACCCCAATCTTCTCGCGAAGCTGGTTAATAAAAATACAGGTGGTATTTGTTTTATTAATAGTGGCGGTTAGTTTGCGCAGAGCCTGGCTCATTAAGCGGGCCTGCAATCCCATTTTACTATCCCCCATTTCACCTTCCAGTTCCGCTTTAGGTACCAATGCCGCTACAGAGTCAATTACTACCACATCCAGTGCGCCGGATAAAATAAGCCGGTCAGCAATTTCCAGCCCTTGTTCACCGTAATCGGGCTGCGAGATAAGTAGATTATCAACATCTACTCCTAATTTTTTCGCATACGCACTGTCGAATGCATGCTCAGCATCTATGATGGCACACATACCCCCTCTTTTCTGTGCTTCCGCAATAACATGAATGGCAATAGTGGTTTTACCTGATGCTTCCGGACCATATATTTCTACCACACGCCCCCTGGGCAATCCTCCAATACCAAGGGCGGTATCCAATCCAATAGAGCCGGTGGAAATCACTTCAATTTCCATATCCGTCTTCTCATTCATCATCATCACACTGCCTTTTCCATAATCCTTATCGATCTTATCAATAGTCAGCTTTAATGCTTTTAATTTTTCTGCGTTTGACATGGTAGTAAATTTTAATCAAAATTATTGAATGCCAAATGTAGGGGAAATTATCTTATCAACACTAATTATTTTAGTATTTTTTCTGCTAATTTTCTTGGATATTTTAAGAAAAATCCCATGGTGGTTAATAAAAAAAACCCGCCATCGCGACCTGGCAGGGCTCCACATGAGAAAAAAGCGGAAACTAGCATTTTGGGGAAAGTCGAAGATGGTAATTACCACCGATAACAAAGTAACTATAAAAAGGAATCTCCGGCAATACCACAAACTGGTAATTTTTAACGGTGCATTCTTGCGGGGAAGTGATTTTCGAAGCATCTTTACCTAAATATTATTGCAATGAAAAAAGGATTATTAATTATTGTTGCCCTGGTAATTGGTTGGGCCATACAGGCACAGAATCCCAGGTCTGCTGAAAAAGGCGTTATATATGGTGCCGCTACAACGGCGAACGGATCTATTGCAGTAAATGACCTGGAACAAAATCTGAAAGAAAATAAATACGAAGGAAAGATTACCGGTAAGGTAGCAGAGGTATGCCAGGAAAAAGGCTGCTGGATGAAACTCGAAAAAGCAAATGGAGAAAAGATAATGGTTAAGTTTAAAGACTATGGCTTTTTTATGCCAAAAGATATTGTGGGTAAAGAAGTGGTATTGGAAGGGGAGGCAGTGGTGAAAGAAGTATCGGTAAAGCAACTGCAGCATTATGCGAAAGATGCCGGTAAGAGCGAAGAAGAGATTAAGAAAATCACTCAACCCAAAAAGGAACTTCAGTTTATTGCAAAAGGAGTGTTAGTATTATAGAAAGTAAATGGCAGAATATAAATGGCGAATGCATCAAATTTGGAAATGGACTTTTTTGGGGAGATTCATTAATATTTGATTCTTTCTACAATAATTTGGCAAACTAGAAATTGAAATAAGAATCTTCACTCTAAAGAATTCATAATTGTAATTCGCCATTCACAATTTGCACATTTGTTATTCGCCATTAAGTAACTATAGCAGTCGCCTCTATCTCTATCAAATACGACGGATCAATCAATCCTTTTATTTCTATCATGCTCGTGCAGGGTTTGATGGATATAAAAAATTCTCCATGCGCTTTTCCATATTCTTCCCAACGGGAGATGTCTGTTACAAACATGCGGGTACGCACCACATCCTTTAGGGACGCCCCCGCCCGCTGCAAAACTTTTTCAATTTTCTGAATGATGAATTTTGTTTGTTCGTATGCATCGTTACCTCCCACAAGCTGATTGTTATCGTCTACCGACACGGTACCGGTTACTTCAATGATATTTCCCATCCGTACTGCCCGGCTATAGCCAACAATGTCTTCCCATTTAGCGCCGGAAGAATAGTTTGTTCGTTGCATGATTTTTTAATTTTTTTGGCTAAGAGATCATAGGAGAGAGGTAGAAAGAAGGAGTTTTTCAAACAACAGCTTACCCGCATTTATCTCTTTCCCTCTTTTCTCCTCTTAGCTCTTAATTTCAATATTCTCCTTCTTTATTAATGAATCCCCTACTATCCTCAAATACACCTGTGTCACCGTTACTACGTCCTTCTGGCAATACTCCGCTATTCGTTTCATATTTTTTTCTTTCCAGTAAACATCTCCCACCATGCTTCCATCAATATCATCTTTTGGAGTAGGAATACCTAATGAAAGAGCCAGGAGATTCAGAGAGGTATAATTTTTAAAGTCGCCGAATTTCCAAAGCTCCATGGTGTCCAAATGATTCACCTCCCACGGTTTCTTCCCAGCCACATTAAGTATAGCAGGAATGGGCATTGCATTAATGATCAACCGTCGGCAGAGATAAGGAAAGTCGAATTCTTTACCATTGTGCGCACAAAGAACCTTTGTTGGATCTGTAGCCCATTTTTTCAACATTTCACAAAATTCATACAATATTACCTTTTCGTCTTCGTCATAAAAAGATTTGATGAGGAGTTTTTTCTGATCCCCGCTTCCGTGGACTATTCCGCAACTGATACAAATAATTTTACCAAACTCAGCGTAAATTCCAGCCCGCCCATAAATACTTTCTACCGTTTTTTCCTCGCGATTACGCAGCAGTGCTTCTGCTTTCTTGCTCCATAATTCTTTCCAGTCGTTCGGAACCAAATCAAATGAAGGATGCTGTGGAACGGTTTCGATGTCGAGGAAGAGGATGTTGGTGAGATGCATGGTTATTTAATTTGAGAATGGCGAATGACTTCTAATGTGCAAATTAGCAAATGTGCAAATTCTTTTGGTTCGATCGCCCCATTTTCCCTAGGGTCTTTCAAAATGCAAGGGACCATTTGAATCTAGCAGTCTAGAAACCTACTTACCTCTTTCTAGTAAGAAACCAAGCTCAAGAAGTAACTACCTGGAGTTCTTCTTTTCGAAGAACTAATAATTTTGCCAAGCAATTTATTAAGTTCCTCCACCTTAATTAATAAGTGTTTTGAAGTTGGGTAATGCTCGCTGTGCCCGCAGAGAAGCAGCCAGAATTGAGTTTCACCGGCTTCCTTTGCAGCAATCTTCATTTTATGAATAAAATCAGGCTTGCTTTCAGCATTCTGTGCCTCCATAATATTTGCTCCAATTGAGGTTCCGGCTTTTAGTAATTGCCTGGAAATAACATACTTTTTTTCGGATTCCAATTTTTCACAAAAATCAATAATCATAAGTGAGAATTTGAAGCAAAGATTCAAAATGATGTTTTTTTCGATATTCTCCATTCGCATGGTGAGGGATTTCATTCAAGTTATGGAACAAAACACCAACATAGACACTATATAGAGTGAGAAAATTCTTAAATAATAAAGTGTTTTCCTTTAAGTTAATTCAATGCGCAAAATCCTACTTTTCTGGCTCTCAATTTTAATTGATAGTTTCTGACATCAGAGATCCCATTTGCACATTTACTAATCTGCACATTAGCACATCCACCAACTTAAACATTACAAATACTTCTCCCCCTTATTCCTCTTCACCTCCGCCAAATACTCCTTAATCTCCTGTTCTTTTTCTTTTTTACAGATGAGTAACACATCGTCCGTATCCACTACAATAAAATCTTCCAGTCCCTGTAACACTAATAACTTACTGTTATTATTATGAATCATACAACGGTGCGAATCAAACACAATAACATTTTCCCCGGCAACCGCATTACCGAGATAATCTTTTTCGAGATTTTCGTACGCGCTGTTCCAGGTACCCAGGTCGCTCCAGCCAAAAGAAGAAGGAATTAAATATACATTATCGGCCTTCTCCATCACCCCAAAGTCGATAGAGATATTGGTGCACTGCGGATAAATTGAATTGATGGAAGCCGCCTCTTCCGTAGTATTGAATTTTTCTTTTTCGGCGGAAAAAACATCATACATCTCCGACATATATTTTTCAAAGGCCGTAATAATATTTTTTACCTGCCATACAAAAATACCGGCGTTCCATAAAAATTCCCCGCTGGACAAAAAGGCTTTGGCCAGTTCCAGGTTAGGCTTTTCTGTAAACGTTTTTACTTTAAATACATTATCAGTTACCGAATGCTGATCGTATTGAATATAGCCATACCCGGTATTGGGATAGGTGGGTTTGATTCCGAGCGTGATGAACGCATTGTGCTTATTGACAAAAGCCAATGCTTCCAAGCACACTTTCTTAAAGGCAATATTATCCAATATCAAGTGATCGGACGGAGCAACGATCAGGGAGGCATGCGGATCCAGTTGCTGCAGTTTAAATGAAATATAGGCGATGCACGGGGCCGTATTCTTGCGCGAAGGTTCTCCCAAAATATTCTGCAAGGGTAAATCGGGTAATTGCTTTTTTACAATATTGATATACTCATTGGAAGTAACCACGAAAATATTTTCTTTGGGAATGAATCTCTCGAAGCGAGAATAGGTGGCCTGAATGAGTGTTTCGCCTGTATTCAAAATATCCAGAAACTGTTTGGGAAAATTGGTACGGCTCATAGGCCAGAAACGACTCCCGATACCTCCGGCCATAATGGCAACATAGTGGTGTTTGTTCATTTTTTATAATTAAATACTCCCATTTTGCCTGAGGATTAACGAATCAACAAATCAACTTATTATTCATAATAGTCCTTCGCGTACCAGATCGTGCAAATGAATGATTCCAAGATATGCTATACCCTCTGTAACCACCAACTGTGTGATATCCTTCGTACGCATGATATCCAATGCCTCTACCGCCAATGCATCCGCCGATATGATATGTGGACGGGCGGTCATTATATCACTTGCCTTAACGCCTTCCAGTGAATTATTTTTTTCCAGCATCCGGCGGAGATCACCATCGGTAATAATTCCCTGCAGTTCATTTTTATTATTTACTACCGCCGTAACTCCCAATCGCTTCCGGGATATTTCCACAATCACTTCCTTTAACGATGCCTGGTCCATTACCTGTGGCTTTTCGTTATTAATATACAAGTCTGATACGTGCAGGTATAATTTTTTACCCAGCGTTCCGCCAGGGTGAAACCTGGCAAAGTCCTCGCTCCCGAATCCTTTCATTTCCATTAGTACCACCGCCAGTGCATCACCCATTACCAATTGGGCAGTCGTGCTGGAAGTGGGTGCCAGGTTGTTAGGACAAGCTTCTTGTGAAACCGTTGTATTTAAAACGAGTGTTGATTGTTTGGCGAGATAGGATTCGGTATTGCCTACAATCGCAATAAGCGTATTCCCAAAATTTCGGATCAGCGGCACTAATACTTTTATTTCAGGGCTTTCTCCGCTTTTGCTGATAATTATAACAATATCCTCCTGCTGCACCATTCCCAGGTCGCCATGTATGGCATCTGCCGCATGCATAAAAATGGCCGGAGTTCCAGTAGAGTTAAATGTAGCTACAATCTTTTGAGCAATCACGGCGCTTTTCCCAATACCACTGATTACCAGTCGCCCTTTACAGGCATTTATCAGTTCTGTGGCTTTTACAAAATCTGCATCAATCGAATTTTCCAGTTGGGCAATCGCAGCCGATTCCAGTTTTACGGTTCTTATGGCCAGCGCTTGTATGGAAGTGGAATTCATGATAAGGCGCAAAAATAAGATGTCTGAACCAAGATTTGTGATATTGATGGGATTTATGGGATGGAAGTGAGCTGAAGTGGTTAAATAGATTCATTTTTTATGATTTATTGGAATCCAGAAACCAAAGACTTTTCAAAATTTATATTTTCAACGTTCCCAATCTGCCTTTGGGGAATGTAGATAAAGGAAAGTAATTACAATAAAACCAACCCCCAATGCGGTAGCTATTTGCCTCCAATCTTTCAATTCCTATATATCATGTTCCAGATAGTTTAACAAATACGCCCTTAAAGAGCGCATGATTTTTTGTAGCTTTATCACCTTCCAAAAAATCGGGTTCTTTCTTTAATAACCCGCTTGCCCGAAAAGCTCTCGAATAAAATAATTGAGGAGTCTTCCCGCTTTTTTGGTAACTTAAAAAGTTCAACACGATAATTATTTGTGAGAAGGAAATAACAGCGCATGGCAACATCTACTAAAAAAACAGCTGTAAAAACAGCAAAGGCCCCTAAAAAAGAAAACAACAAGTCCCAAAACGGAACCATTTCCACCGCTGCTTTGTATGAAGCACTCCAGGAGCGTTTTGGTTTCAGTTCCTTTAAAGGAAACCAGGAAGCGATTATTAAAACATTACTGGCCGGTAACGATACATTTGTTATTAAACCCACTGGCGGCGGAAAAAGCCTTTGTTATCAATTACCCGCCATCATCAGCGAAGGAGTAGCTATTATAGTGAGCCCGCTTATCGCCCTGATGAAAAACCAGGTGGACCTGGTACGCAGCTTCAGCAGCCGCGACGATATTGCTCACTTTCTGAATTCGACGCTTAATAAAAAAGAAATAAAGGAAGTGCACGACGATCTGCTCAGTGGCCGGACAAAAATGCTGTATGTGGCCCCGGAAACACTAACGAAGCAGGAAAACATGGATTTCTTCAGCGATCTCAAGCTTTCTTTCTTCGCCGTAGATGAGGCCCATTGTATTTCGGAATGGGGACACGATTTCCGGCCGGAATATCGAAGATTAAAAGAGATGATGACGCAGATAAATCCGGACATTCCTATTATCGCGTTAACTGCAACCGCCACTCCAAAAGTGCAGAGTGATATCGTTCAAAACCTCGGGTTAAGAAATCCGGAGATCTTTATTTCTTCTTTTAACCGTCCTAATCTTCATTACGAGATATTACCCAAAATCAAGAAAAGCCAGACGGATGAAAGCATTGTGCGGTTTATAAAAAGTATGAAGACCAAAAGCGGAATTATTTATACTCTCAACCGTAAAACCACTGAAGAACTGGCGGATATATTAAATGCCAATGGTATAAAAGCGGTGGCTTATCATGCGGGATTGGATAGTAAATTAAGAACCGAGCGACAGGATCTTTTTTTGAATGAAGATGTACAGGTAATATGCGCCACCATTGCTTTTGGAATGGGTATTGATAAGCCTGATATCCGGTTCGTGATTCATTATAATATTCCCAAGTCGATCGAAAATTATTACCAGGAAACAGGACGTGGTGGCCGCGACGGTATGGAAGGAAAATGTATTCTTTATTATTCTCATAAAGACGTTGCCAAGCTGGAGCACCTTATGCGCGACAAGCCGTTAAGCGAACGCGAAGTAGGCGCTCAACTGATTAGTGAAACAGTGGCCTTTGCCGAAACCGGTGTGTGCCGCAGAAAAGTACTGATGAGTTATTTTGGAGAAGAATACAATATTGAAAATTGTGGTGCCTGTGATAACTGCCTGCATCCAAAAGAAAGGGTTGAGGCGAAAGACGATGTGGTAAAGTCATTAAGGGCTATAAAGGCATTGGATGAGCGCTTTGCCACCGATTACACTATTAATATCATTACCGGTAAGCGGACGCCGGCTATTGCGATGTATCGCCACGAAGGATTGGCAGAATTTGGGATTGGCAACGATCAACCCGAGCATTACTGGAATTCTTTGATCAGGCAAATGCTGCTGGAAAATTTATTGAGTAAGGATATTGTGGAATATGGAGTATTAAAAATTACCAAAGCCGGGCAAGCCTTTCTTAAAAAACCGAAGTCTTTTAAAATTGTATTGAATAATTTGTTTGAAGAAGCCAATGCCGATGATGAAGAAGGATCAGAAGCCGCCAGTGGCAGTGCTACTGATGAACGGCTGTTTGAGATGCTGAAAGAAATCAGGCAGAAGGAAGCGAAGAAAAAAGGATTACCTCCTTTTGTTATTTTCCTCGAAACATCCCTGCAGGATATGGCAACCTTGTATCCTACTTCGCTGGCCGACCTCGAGAAATGCCAGGGAGTGAGCAAAGGAAAAGCTATCCGGTACGGTAAGCCTTTTGTTGAAGTCATTGCAAAATATGTAGAGGAGAATGATATTGTGAAGCCGGATGATTTTGTGATGAAAAGCGTAGTGAATAAAAGCGGTAATAAAGTATATATCATTCAGCAAACGGATAAAAAGATCCCGCTCGAAAACATTGCCAGGAACAAGAACTGGCGCATGGATGAGATGCTGGAAGAAATGGAAACGATTGCCGCGAGTGGTACCAAACTCAATCTCGATTATGCTATCACTGAAATGCTGAGCGATGAAGAGCAGGAGGAGATACTCGATTATTTCAAAGGCTGCGAAACTTCTTCGTTACAGGTGGCCCAGGAAGAATTGGCCGATGGTGGATATAATTGGGAACAACTGAAGATTATGCGGATTAAATTTCTCGCCCAATACGGAATGTAACCATTTGTAAAACAACAACGTTGCAATTCTTTTAGCCGTTTCTTTGGATTTGCAAATGGATAGATGTGCAAATTCTTTCATTTTGGAATTTCTCAAGAAATATGATAACCCGAAATGCGGTGATTTCATTTACTAATCTGCTCATTTGCAAATTTGCACATTTACATTTTTCCCCTATTTTTGCTGCCCACTTTACCTCGTTGAGAGTTTTGTGGGAAAAGGAATGAAATTTAGAAGAAGGACTCTTTTACATTCTTCATTTTTAATTTTACATTTTTCATTTCCGTAAAGGGTGCGGTAGCTCAGTTGGTAGAGCAAAGGACTGAAAATCCTTGTGTCGGCGGTTCAATCCCGCCCCACACCACAACTTAAAAGCCCAGAAGGTAAGCCCCGCTTAAATTTTGGGCTTTTTTCATGCATGGAAGTGGGCCTGGTAGGCCCGCTGGTAGGCCGGAGATATCCGGGAAGGTATTTCCAGGGTAAAAGGCTGGTTGATTTCTTAGTCATAACCATGACTGGGGTTAAAAAAGTTTGAGCAGATAAACTAATATAGGGTCTCCCCGATAATTCTTTGAATAATCCATTTTCATGATAAGTGAAGATGGATTTTTTATTGACGTAGTGTTGTACAGCAATATTTTTAAAAGATCAGGATGTTTTTTTCAGAAAAGGGCACAACAATTTAATCAGTTGCAATAACTGTGACGTTAATTGGATAAAAAGGATCAGGCCCGTTTTTGAACAGCTGCTATTCGATTGGAGATAATAGAAGCATTGGCGGCAAGCATTCCAAAAAATGTCCAGGCTGTTTCAGTGGCCTGTGTTTTTGCTTTTATTTTGTCGAGCAGGTAATGATTTTTTTCATTGCCAAAACTTCCTTCCAGCACAGTACCTCTTACAACGGATAATGCGCTTCGCATTGCTTGTTTCTGATGCGATAATTTTCCATCCTTGCCTTTGGCTACAAAACTGGTGGCAATACCCAGCTTGCAACAATAACGTCTGTTCTCATTGGTGGCATAAATGGCATCGGCGCCAAGCTGGTAAAGTTTGCCAAAATGTTTTTGATGGAAGGCGACCGTTTGTTTCAGTTTTGTTCCTTCATTAAAGGCTTCGTAACTCAGGTGCCCGATAAAACTAATACCACTTACCTGCACCTTGTGAACTTTAGCGCCAAACTCAACCGGTTTAATTTCTTTGCCTCTTACAATGGGACGGATGTAGGGTTTATTTATTGATACAATACGATGCACTATTTTTTCACTGCTGCCATAGAGTAATTCATGCTGCTGCTCATACACGGTTGTTATAGTATTGAGCATTCTTTTTTCTTTGTTGCTGTAAGCAAACAGTTGCTTTTGCTGCAAACCCTCTAATCCCTGAACCAGGCGCAACAGATATTTGAGTAATTGTTTGCGTAGCTTCTTTTCTTTCCTTTTTGTCTTTTTGCGGCTGCGCTGATAGAGCATATACAATTTCTTATGCTTTGCATAGTTGCTGCGGCTGCGGCGCAATTTTAACCGGTTCCTTTTTTGCTGAACAATGCCATACACTTTTACAATACTCTCCCATAATAACTTTACGGCCGTTGGATAACGCAAATGACTTTCATAACAGGTGGCATCCATCAGCGTTACATGGGTCTGTTCCATATACGGCTTCCAGTCTTCTATCAGTACAGATTGCAGTTCGGCTATGTTTAACTCATTGCCAAGATAGGCTCTCCACCAGCTCACCAGATTCTTATCCTTTATTTTGCGAACCCCTAACTGAACACCGCAGAAGTATTGCATACACCAATCGGTATTGAGCCGTTCTATCACCAACTCATCACTCAATCCGAGATAATGTTTTAAAATCAGTAAGGCGATTCCACCTTCCACTTTTAAAAATAGCTTACGCACCCGTCCGCTTTTTTCATGCGCCGGGGAAGAAATTCCTGTGGCTAACGTTTTAAATGGAATGCCTTGGTATAATTGTCCCAAATCTGTGGATAAAAAGCCGCTTCCTGAATCGATGGACTTTGCAGAAATAAAGGGTTGTAATACATTTCATGTGTACATTTTGTTGCCTCACTTTGCGCATTTTTATGCCATTGTGGGGCTTTTTTCCAACTGTTCACATCTTACATCTCAATGTGGGTATGTATTACGGTTTTTCGGGGAGACCCTAATATAAATCATATACAGCAGTAGAACCCAGCCCCAGCAGCATCTTTACAGCACAGTGCTCCTTTAGGGAAGTGCCTTACAGAATCGTGGACCGTTTATTGTAAACATACAGGTGAAACATTCATTATCGCCTTAAAGCCTAAGAAACTCCGAATCATTCCTGCCACAGCTGGCCTCACTTGAATGTCTGCTACTCCCGTATCTCAACGGTTACCAGCAAAAAAAATGATCAAGGATCGATGATTTATGTAAATGATAGTTTAAAATTATTTCACACTTAAATCAATGTATTATGAAACCTACAAAACAATTATCATTACCCTTCTTCGCCATGCTGTTTGTTATCTTATCAGCAGGTTGTCAAAAAGAGCAGCTTAACGGTTCATCTTCAGGGATAATATCTTCCGGTTCATCTTCAACAAGGTCTTCATCTGCGTTTCAGCAACAAACACAGCTTAATGGAGTAGATCTTGGGATGGCGGGCAATTTTGTGATACTGTCAAAATCAGGAATTACCGATGTTTATAAATCTACTATTACCGGGGATGTTGGATCAAGCCCAATCACCGGTGCAGCTATTCTTGTAACCTGTGCAGAAGTTACAGGAACAATATTTTCAGTTGATGCTGCCGGTCCGCTGCCATGCAGGGTGAACAACGCTGCCAGGTTAACCCTGGCCGTAGGCGATATGCAAACCGCTTACACCGATGCGGCATGACGTTCTAACCCCGATTTTGTTTACCTTGGTGCCGGAGATATTGGCGGCCAAACCCTTACACCCGGCCTGTATAAATGGACGAGTACTGTTATTATCCCAAAAGATATTACCATTTCGGGGGGGCCTAACGATGTATGGATATTCCAGGTTGCCGGAACACTTACTATGAGTTCAGCGGTTAGGTTTACTTTGGCTGGCGGTGCACAGGCAAAGAATATTTTCTGGCAAACAGCCGGAGCCGTTACTTTAGGAACGACCAGTCATTTTGAAGGAAATATATTGGGACAGACAGGTATTAATATGCAGACTGGCGCAACAATAAACGGAAGAATGCTGGCACAAACTGCGGTAACGCTTCAAATGAATACGGTTACACAGCCACAATAAATTATGGGGATCAGGTTTAAAAAGTGGTTGCTGTAAAGCGGCCTCTTTTTATTTTTCTGAAGTTTTTAAATTATTTTTAAAAGAAGCGTTTTAATTTAAGGAAGAAAGGTTCGTGGAGACACGAGCCGAGGGGGGGAATATAGGCCCCGCTTAAATTCTGGGCTTTTTTTATGTTCCGAAATAGGGGCGGGTAGGCCCGTTGGTAGGCCGGAGATATCCGGAAAGATTTTCGGACATTTTTAAGTGTTACCGTGTCTAATGCTTCTTTTGAGAATTGTTCTTCAGGAAGTAAATCAGAGGTTCCTATGAGTATGCTAATGGCAGCTTTTAATTCCTTTATTTCGGCAAGAAGTTCTTTTTGCATAGGTTCTTTATCTTTATTTTGGAGTAAAAGAAATTGAATGACCAAAAATTACCAAAAACATTGGAAATATTTTATTTTAATATTTGAGAATCTAATATATTAATATCGGTAACCAATCTCTACTAAGCCAGGGGAATTTTAAAAATCTCTATTTTGTAAGAGTAATTTTGGGTAAAAAAATCTTTACTTCCATCTCTTTCTTTTCATCTTTCCAAAACACGATAAAATTCACTTTGGCATCAGATAACCGAAACCCTTTTTGTTGCCTTTCGGTTATTGTATGTTTGAATTGCTGTGAATATTTGAGAATCAATTCTCCGCTGGCATTACCCAGCCCATCTTCCAGAATAGTCAACGTATTACCACTTTGGAGATTATTCATTCTTCGTTGTACATATTCAAAATAGCCCAGCTGTACATCCCGATGCGTTAGATATAATGCCATTTGATGTGGTTCGCTGTATTCATTGTTGTCGTGTGTGTAAGAAAGATTGTCTGTTATCAGTGGTTGAAGATAATTACCATTGTAATGGATAGTTAGGTTCGTTTTGGCACGGGTAATGGCAACGTAAAATTGCCGTCTGTTTTCATCATTATCGGGTTTAAATCCATTTAACATCACAAATATGTTGTCAAACTCTTTGCCTTTAGCCTTATGGATAGTGGATACATAAATTGTCTCAGTATCGATATGAATAAAGTCCTCCATTTGAGATTCCATCAAAAAGGCCTTCCAGTCGCTTTTATATTTTTTTACCGGGTTGGATAATTCGAATTGCTTAATAATGTTTAGTACCAGTTCAAGTTTGTCACTTTGTTTTGCATATGTGGAAAGCTGGCGAATAGCTATTGCCCAGTCTTCATCCCCGATAAGTGGCGAATCAGTATTATTATTCACCTGGTCAGAAAAAAATCTTAACTCGAAAAGGTTGCTCAAATTAAATCCGTCATTGGTTTGGATCAGCTTGGCCTGTAGCCCCTTTTGAATCAGAAGTCCGGTTAGTTGAATGGCTTCTTCATTTGTTTTAGTTAATATGCAGGTGCTGCCTGCCAGGTCTGTTCGCCCGACAGTATCTACTAAGGGAACAATCAGTTTAGTGCTTTTATATTCGACAATTTGAATGACTCCATCTTGTTGTTGTTTGGAAAATCCAGAAATATCCTTTAAACGATTTTGTATTCCTTCCCCCCATTGATTAGCAAAAACCACGATGTTATTTTTGCTTCGGTAATTTTCAATCAGATCATATTTTACAGCCGATTTTTCAGTAATCAACTTTTGCATGAAGCGAGAATCTGCCCCTCTGAATCCATATATATTTTGGTCATCATCTCCTACCAGGATGACCCGCATATATTCATTTTGTTCCATTAAAGCTTTCACCAGTTCATACTCATCCACATTCATATCCTGCGCTTCATCTACTGCCAAAACAGCTTTTGTGATCCGGTTGATTTCAATGTCTCCGCTCCGGATTTTCTCAACGGCTGTTTTTAATATAGTGTCGGATTTTGATAAACTACCAACCTGGCCAAGTAAATCAAAACAGTAAGAATGAAAGGTTTTTATTTCGATGAAATTGGCAGCGTTACCAATCAACTCTAATAATCTTTTTTTGAATTCTGTAGCTGCGGCCCTGGAAAAAGTAAGCATCAATAGTTGTTCATGCTTCACATCCTCAGCCAGCAGTAAGGATGCTAATTTATGAACCAGCACCCGTGTTTTACCACTGCCTGGGCCAGCAGCAACCACTATATACTGATTTTGCGAGTCTGTAATAATCTTTAGTTGGGAAGGCGACAAAGTGCCAAACAGCTTTTTAAACTTTTCAGGAGTTAGGGTTCGCTTTATTTCATCCTGGCGGCTGCCTGGAAAATATTTGGAGAGAAAAGATGAATAGTTCAAGGCGAAATAATCTTCTACAAATTGCAATGCTTCACTATAGTTCCCAATCATTTTTTTTGCATATTCACCAACAATATGGATTTGTTGCACTTTTTGCTGATAAAACTGGTTCAATTTCTCATAGTCACTTTCCTTATATTGAATCCGGTTATTTTTTTCCAGCCTGTCAATTGAAAGCCTGTTATGAACAACCAAAAAGCCGCCTTCAATCTTAATAGCTTCAATCCTGGAAAGATAAAATAAGGTATCTTCTATATCATCAATAGATACTTTTATAGCGAACATTCCCTGTTCTCTTTCAACAATTTCTTTTAACTCCTGTACAGAAAATTCTATCAGCACATCTTCTGAGATGTTTTCCTGCGGTTTAAATTCATTTGATTTCTTGTAGAGATATTCTGTGACTAGTTTTGCAAGAAAATGTCTTTTGCTTAATTTATCTCTGAACTCGCTCTTTGCAATAGTTAAAACAATTTGAATGTGGTTTCTTGAGTATTCAAGGTTGTGCCGTTTTATCCAATTTTTGATGGCCCAGAAATTAATAATTGTTTTCAGTTTGTTGGGCGTACAGTCGCTTATTCCGGATTCAGCAAATTGTTCATTAATTTCTTTTAAATGATAAGTAGCTTCTTCTTCTTTTAAGATGGTCAATAGAAAATCTTCCTGTTTTCTATAGCTTTCTACAATAGCTAATGAACGGTTACTACTTTCTCCTTTTTTAATAAAGGCATTTAAGTCTTTGGTTTGCGCCAAAATATTTTCTTCTCTAAGTAGTTCAATGATTCGGATTACTTCTTCCTTTACAATTCCTAATTGATCTGAAATATAATCTACTCTTGATTCAGCCTGTTCTTCAGTGGATAGTCTTTTGCTTTTGCTTGAGAATAACTTTTTAATGATTCGAATAGCTTTTTGCTTTTGAGGATCATCGAATTTTTCTGAGCTGTTAATTTTATTAATTGCTTCCTGTGCAGTTTTACTCAAAATACTGTTGGCAAAAATGCGGGGCATATTCTGACCCCTTTTTAAATACCCTGCATCTTCCAGGGCTGCAATTGCAGTAGTTACTCTGGTTTCTATTTCATTAATTCCTTCATCCCATCCTGCCTTCCGGGCTATCTCTAAAGCTGAATTAGAACTTTTATCTCTTGTTCTGGTGAGATCTTTGATCGCCCTCCACACCTGGTTTATTTCTTTGCTGCTTATTTTTGTTTGATTGAGTAAAATAAAATGTTTGTCTAGATCTTCCTCGTTAAATAGAACATAACACTCCGCATCAATATTCTCATCCCTACCTGCACGGCCAGCCTCTTGTATATAATTTTCTAAAGAATCCGAAATATCGTAATGAATAACGGCACCTACGTCGCTTTTATCTACCCCCATTCCAAAGGCGGAAGTGGCAACCATAATCTTCACTTCGCCAGACATAAAAGCATTTTGGTTGGCAGATTTTTCATCCTTATCCATTTTGCCGTGATAGGGCTTTGCATTAAAACTATCATCACTTAATCTTTGAGCCAGCTTATATGCCCACCTGGTTCTAGACACATATACAATAGCGGGGCAATCTTTTGATTCAAGAATACTTCTCAGTTGATTATATTTATCTTCCTCATTATCTTTTTGAAAAACCCGGTAATGAAGGTTGGTTCTTGTTGCTCCTGACCTAAAAACTTCCAAAGTAAGATTCAATTTTTCCTTAAAATAAGTTCGTATATCCTCAATTACTTTTTGTTTAGCAGTAGCCGTAAAACAAGAAACAGGAATGGGATCTTCAAGATTTTTCTTTTTCTGTAATTCTTTAATAAAATCTCCAATATATAGATAGTCTACCCTAAAGTCCTGACCCCACGAGGAAAAGCAGTGGGCTTCGTCAATTACAAAGCGGGCAATTTTTCTTTTAAGCAATAATCGCTCAATAGTAGCCGAACGAAGTGATTCCGGGGAAATATATAACATACTTGCATAGCCGTTTTCAATTCGCTCAATAGTCTTACTTCTTTCTATCGGATCTAATAAACCATTGATTGTTACCGCTTCGGTTATTCCCTTTTTTTCCAGGTTATCAACCTGATCTTTCATCAGGGATTGCAAAGGAGATATAATAACAGTAAGAGCTTTCGCATTATCGCCACTCATTAAAGCAGGAACCTGGAAAGTAATAGATTTACCACCTCCTGTAGGGAAAATTGCTACTATTGATTTAGCTTCAATAGCTGCATTTACAGCATTTTCCTGCAATGGTTCGTCAGCATATGAACGAAAGGCAGAAAATCCAAAATACCTCCTCAAGGCTAGGGTTGGATTTAGAGCCTGATCGCAATAATCACATCCCGGAACACAAGGCTTATTCCGCATTAAAAATAGTATCCGTTCTACTTCTGGATGATTTCTCAAAACCCAGGGAGGAGTAATAGAATACCTATCATTACAGTTCAACAAAGCCAAAGCGTAAGCCAAAGGGATCGGATATTCTTGTATAAATGTTGTTAGATCACAATGCTTACAGATTTTGTCTAGAAATAATCTTCTTATTCTTTTTTCTAATGAGTCTGATTTTATTGAATTATAATAGCCCAGATATTTAAAAAAACAAGAAAAGCCTATGTTTTGGTGTAATAGGCTAAATAAGATTTCTTTAAATTCCTCAGGAAGCTGGTGAAATGTATTTACCTCATCATAAAAAAGATCCCTTGCCTTCTTGGCATCATTGATAGGATTATTGAGTTCTTCTGTTTGAAGTTTATCATCCTTAAGCAGACGATGATATGGATTTTTAGGGAATAATAAAGGTGATAGTAAAAGGGTATCAATTGCTTTATCCAACCCGAAACTTGGTTCGCCTTTATACTTTTGCAGGTATAATAAATCGTGAGCAAGAATATTGTGTCCACATAAATAGTCAGCTTCCCTTATAAACTCAAGAAATTCGACAGGATGGTTCTTATGAAAAACGGCATTGTCTGACCTAATAGCCCCTATGTCAAGAATTTTCTTCTTTTCAGGGTTTATTTCAAGGTCAAAAAAAGCAGTCAAATTCATCGGCTTTATAAGATCGTTTTTGTTTAACCCTCAAAATACTTCATATGCTCTCATTTTCAAAAACTTATACCCTTATATCATAGGTGGTTGACTTTAAAATAGCTGATGAATGCACACTAACTCTTATTTTAGTTTCCTTTTATCCTCTGAAACGACCTGACTTTCAAAAACAGTTCTCTCGAAGCAATTATATTTTCCCCTCATAGTATGCCAAGAATAGACAAATTATTTTCTGCATATCCGCTTTTTTCTACCTCATCTTTATATCTCAAACGCCTCACCCAAATAATACAAATCCAGCCAATGTCCGAATATGTCCATATCTGTCTTAAATGAAGACGTTAACCCTTGCCACACCACAGACAAAATCAGGCGATTATGTAGTATGATACATAGTCGCTTTTTTCTTTGGTACAACATAGGTACAATAAATTGATCTTCACAATTTGCCCGATAAGAATTATTATATGTTAGTTGCTTTCAAACTGGATTCAGACTTCTCATAGTACCATATAACTGAGAGTAGTAAAAATTCTATGGCTACAGGCTGTTCAAAAGCTTTCCCTGAGTGTGGTATTAACGTTATTCGATCTATTCAAGAAGTCTTGAATAGTTTTAGATAACAAGTTATAAATAATGATGATGGTTCAGTAGTGTCCCGTTTAAACTAAAAGACTTTTAGTTGATTATAATAAAGTTCTTTGACATCTTGATTGTTTTTCTTTTGAAGCAGTTGATTTATTTGGGTTTTGTAAAAAAGTAATGTCCCTAAAATCTGTAGAATTTCATAGGTTGCATAGTCTGATTTAAGCATTTGCTTGATGATTGCTTTAAGTGTATAAGTAATGACGGCGATATACATCGATATTTGGATCATAGCCTGCCTTGATTCAATTAGTCTTTTATAATCCTTACTGTTTCTTCAGGCGTCGTACGTCACAGTCTATAAAAAAATCCATATTATCCTTTAAAATCTTTAACTTTCTAAAGTTCTCAACGGGTATTTTGTTGGATAAGATGCACCATAAGAGCGGCGCTTTTGTATTTTCATCCAAAGAGATAATTATTTATTTATCTTTTATGAAAAATCAAATAACCTGTTTTACAATCTTTTTTTGCATTCTGCAATTTGCCTGCAAAAGAGACAAGCAACAGCAAACCAGTTTTGATTTCAAACCTCCAAAAGTAGTTGAAGCAAAGGCTCACAGAGTGCCTAAAGAAAAGATGTTGGCTCCAAAAGTTATTCCTGTATCCGGTGTAAAAAAAATTGTTGCCGGTAAGCCAGAAATAGTACAACTTAAATCAAGCATTTTTCCAGCAAAAGCAGACCGTATAATACCTGCTGGTAATCCCAAACTCGTTATTCCGCATGGGGGCAATTTTGAATCTCCCCGAATTGTACCCGCAATTGATAGCCCGTTTGCGGCAGGTCCTCCTGAAATTGTAATGCTAAAGGATACTTATATCAAAGAAAATAATCCTGAAAGCTTCAGTTCAATTAAAGCGATGCATGGGTTAAATAGTAACGAAATCTCTTCGTTGTGTCAGGATAGGTACGGCAATCTCTGGATCGGGGCCTGGTGGGGAGGCGTGAGTAAGTACGATGGACGATCGCTGTCCAATTATTCTACACCTCAGGGACTGAGCAGTGATGTTATTCACTGCGTTGTTGAAGACAAAAGTGGTAATATTTGGATCGGTACTGCAAATGCCGGAGTAAATAAGTTTGATGGAAAGCACATTACCTGCTATTCCACCAAAGAAGGGTTAAGCGACAATAACGTTCTGAGCATTCTGCAGGATAAAAATGGAGACATGTGGTTTGCTACGGATAACGGTCTGAGCAGATATGATGGTCATTCATTCACCCATTACACTACTGCCCAGGGACTTCCTGATAACCGAATGCGGGGTATGCTGGAAGACAGCAAGGGAAATCTATGGTTTGGTACTCATGGCGGGTTGACCAGGTTCGACGGCCGTTCATTTCAAAATTATACGACAGCCCTTGATATTAGCGATGACACTGAAATAGCGGGCATCGTGGAAGACAGCAAAGGAAATATATGGTTTACCAGCAATATTGGACTTTTTAAATATGATGGCCAATTCATCAGCCGGTTTACAGCCAACGGGGGCCTAAGCTCGAACAGACTTTCTAAAATCACGGAAGATAAAAACGGCGATCTTTGGATAGGCACCTGGGATCATGGCGTAAACAGGTATAATGGAACATCATTTACACATTTTGGGGCTGAACAGGGTTTAAGCAATGAAGTAATTCCGGCAGTTTTACAGGATAAATATGGAAATATATGGTTGGCAACAACAGCAGGCGTTTGTAAATATGATGGAAAATTATTCAACCATATTGTGCCGCTAAGGCAGGAAGAGGTAGAATGTATAACGGCAGATAAAAGCGGAAATATTTGGATTGCCTCAGGAGTGGGTAGTTGTGTAAATAAATATGATGGCAGGTCTATGGCCCGTTATACAACCGGACAAGGATTAATTAATACCAATATTAATCAAATCCTTGAAGACAGATTCGGTAATATCTGGTTCGCCAGCAGGGGCGGTGTTATTAAATATGACGGCAGATATTTTACCCATTATTCCATTGACAATGGATTAATACACAATATTGTTTTCTGCCTATTGGAAGATAAAAAAGGCAATCTTTGGTTTGGTACGGACAAAGGACTGAGCAAATTTGACGGAAAATCTTTTACTAATTATTCAATTGCTCAAGGGCTAAGCGGCGAGACCATCTATTCAATTTTGGAAGACCATCTCGGCAATCTATGGATTGGAACAAGTGACAGAGGGGTATGTTCATTCGATGGAGTTTCTTTTACGCACTACGATATAGCTCACAGCTTAAGCCATGCAATGGTAATCGGCATGATGGAGGACAAAAACAACAACCTCTGGTTTTGTACCAACATGGGGGTGAATAAATTTGACGGCAAGTATTTCACCTGGTACACTACCGAACAGGGGCTGAGCAATAATATCGCCAAGAATGTTCTTGAAGATAAGGACGGAAATATCTGGGTTGGCACCATTAACGGAATGAACCGTTTTATACCCCACGCAACCACATCAGATACTTTAAAAAACGCAGGATCCTCATTTTTTAAAAAATATACTGTTTCTGAAGGCTTTTCAGGTGGGGGAACTTATGAAAATTCCATAACACAGGACAGTAATGGAAATATTTGGATAGGCGCTAACGACAGGGTTACATGGTATCACCCCGAAGGCGATATACCCGATACCATTCCTCCCACCATTCAGCTAACCGGTGTTGCTTTGTTTGATGAAAACATTAGCTGGCATGACATGGAAAAGAAAAAAGACAGTATCCTTGTTTTGAAGAATGATACGAGATTGAAGAATTTTAAATTCAGCGGTCTTACGCCCTGGTACAATCTGCCAGAGAACTTACAGTTAAATTATAACAATAATTATATCTCGTTTAAATTCACAGGGATTACACTAATCAGGCCGAAAGAAGTGCGATACCAATATATCCTGGAAGGGCTTAATGAAAATTGGAGTTCAGTAACTGATCCGCCAACAGCGACATATAACAACCTGCCTCCCGGAAAATTCACTTTTAAGGTTAAAGCTGTAAACAGCGAAGGGTACTGGAGCAATGAATTGAAATATTCTTTTGTCATTCTTCCCCCGTGGTGGCAAACCTGGTGGGTATACCTGGTATATATATTGGGTTTTGTTTTCATCATTTGGATATTTACAGGCTATCGTTCCCGCCGGTTAAAGGTTGAGAATCTTCTACTGGAAGAAAAGGTAATTAAACGGACGAACGAACTTGAACAATCCCTCGGGGAAAGATATAATCTCAGCAAAAAAATAGAAAGCCAGCAAGCGTTATTGAATGAAAGACTGCGCATAAGTCGTGAACTGCATGATGATATAGGCAGTACCCTGGGCAGTATTTCGATCTATAGTGATGTGGCAAAAAAAAGAATTGAAAAAAATGAAAACACCAGAGAAGTGCTTTCTAAAATAGGTCTTGCATCGCGGGAACTGATTGATAAAATGAGTGATATTGTATGGAGTTTAAATCCTAACAACGAGAACTTTGAGCAACTGCAAAACCGCATGCTGACTTTTGCGGCCTTGATCCTGGCTCCTCGAAATATTCAGTATGATTTTATTGCTGATAAGGAATTAAAATCAATACAATTGACAAGCGGGCAGAGTAAAAATATTTTCCTCATTTTTAAAGAAGCCCTGTATAACACGGTAAAATATGCAGATTGCAAAAAGGCCTGTATAACTCTCACTCGGCAGAAAAATGATTTGATCATGATCATACAGGATGATGGAAAAGGTTTCGATGTTTCCAATGGAACTTCGAATGGAAACGGTTATGCAGGGGAATATGTAGGCGGCAACGGAATTAACAATATGCATACGAGAGCAAACGATATAAAGGGCAGGCTTTGCATCATTTCAAACAAAAATGAAGGAACGACGGTCCAGCTTACAATGAGCTTATAAACATGCTTGCCGGATACTACCAAATGTGGTAATTGATATTCCTGCAAACAAAATTAACTTTACACAAACGGTCTCCGTGAGCGGTATCAAAGTAATAATATTTGATGACAATAATTCTCTGCGGGACTCTGTAACGATGCTTTTGCAGGATACCGCCGATTTTACTTTGGTGGGCTCTTATCCTCATTGCCTTGATGTGACAGAAAATATAAGAGAGACAAAACCTGATGTTGTGATTATGGATATTGATATGCCCGGCATTAACGGCATTGATGGTGTAAAACTGATACGCAGAAATTTTCCCACGGTACAAATATTGATGCTCACTGTTTTTGATGATGATGAAAAAGTTTTCGCTGCTATAAAAGCCGGAGCAACCGGATACATTTTAAAAAATTCTGAACCCGGTAATCTGCTTCACGCAATTTCGGAAGTATATAGCGGTGGCGCCCCAATGACCCCGGGCATCGCAAGAAAAGTATTGCAGCAGTTTCAATCCATACTGCCAGAAGAAGAAAAAGATTATCATCTCAGTATCCGCGAAAAAGAAGTGCTTGGTCTGTTGGTGGACGGACTTTCTTATAAAATGATTGCCGGTAAACTGAAAATCACCTATGACACGGTTCGTGCCCACATGAAAAAGATATATGAAAAGCTGCACGTCGCTTCCATGACAGAAGCGGTGGCTAAAGCCATTAATCAAAAACTTTTTCCCGAAAAATAATTCAGCTGCAGAGTCTCCTCCCTATACTACCACTGTTGGTAATTGATTTTTGTGATATCAAATTTTACTTTGTTCTGGATTTCTGAATTATGCTTAGCGGTATTGTATTTCTTCACTACGAACCCTTATTATGCGAACATTATCTAACGTCACTCCTCTTAATCGGGATAAAGTCTATTTCTTAAAAAATATTCCAGGATTGTTACTGTTGTTGGATGTGTTAGTTTTTAACTACTGTCAGAATTTATAAAACTCTAGTTTGAGCTGACTGAAAAACAGGTACGCTTGCATTTCGATGTGCAGTAAAATTGACATTATATAAAGGCTAGTGGGAACTACGATTGTTCATAATGAATACAATTATTTGAGAACAACGGCTTTTTTTTAACAAAAAAATTAAACATTTATGAAGACTCAACTAAAATTAATGCTGCTTACTATGGCTGTATCGTTAATTGTTTTTATTGGTTGTAAAAAAACCGCCCTTCCACTTGCTACAACTATTGATCAGGTAACTGTTTTAGGGGAGGGTACGGGAGCGACGCAGATATCGGGGGTCGGCTTTTTTGCCCAACCAGCTGAATGTGACTATCTAAGTCGGGGTGCCGCATATGCCGTCAGAACGACCGGGGATATTGTAGGGTGTCTCTATGTATTTATCGACGATTTCGAATGTTCGCCCAGCGGGACCTACCGGGAAGAGGGGAGAGAATTCTTCGTTAGCATGTATAACGGAGGTTCTGGCACGTTCTGGACAACTTATAAATTCGAGGCAAAGTATGAGGGTTGCGTCGCAAACGGCTCTCCTTTAGGCGCCGAAATCTTTGGACGTTGTCAACATCCTATTGTAAAGGGCAGTGGTACCGGTGTTTTCGCTGGTGTCACTGGAAGACTGGACTTTAAGGACGATATTGAAGCTGGAAACTTTCCCTATAGAGGTCACCTGCGGTTCTAAGGTTCACCCCCACACCACTGGAAGACCCGGAGATTTCCGGGTCTTTTTTTGTGCTCAATTCGATGCTGAAGGAGGTTTCAATTTCAGTTCACCACCAGGTGCTTTAATATATCATAAATTGTCTGAACTACACCTGTCTGCCGGTAGGCAGGGATTTGCACGGATGGATGGATTTCACTGATTTCATTATGTTGTTCATCCGTGTAATCTTTTAATCACATTAATCCGTGATTCAGACAACAGGCAATTGAATAATAAACTCACTTCCCTCCCCCTCTTTTGTTTCCACTTTCAATTCTCCGCCATGAGCTTTTACAATATCATAACTCAATGATAATCCTAAACCAGTACCTTGTCCGGTGGGTTTGGTGGTAAAGAAGGGTTGAAAGATTTTATCTAAAATTTTTTTAGGTATGCCTGGCCCATTATCCTTTACAGAAATCAAAACCTCGGCCCCTCTGCCCCCCGAAGGGGGGTTCTTGGAAGTCATTACTGTTACCGATGGTTCATAATTTTCAATACCCTGGTTCTTTTTTTCATTGACAACGTAAAATGCATTTGTTATAAGGTTTATGATTACTCTTCCTATATCCTGCGGAATGATGTTGATGTTGCCAATGGATTTATCAAAATCAGTTTTCATGGTTGCATTGAAGGATTTATCCTTTGCTCTCAGACCATGATAAGCCAATCGCAAATATTCATCTGCCAGTTTATTAATGTCTGTTGGTTCTTTCACACCACTGCTGATGCGGCTATGCTGCAGCATTCCTTTTACAATAGCATCGGCTCTTTTGCCGTGGTGATTTATTTTTTGTTCGTTTTCTTTTATATCAGTCAAAATGTTTTTAACCTCATCAATATTCCCTTTCTCAATTTCCTGGCCTGCCTCATCAATCAATTCAGTATTTACTTCAGAAAAATTATTTACAAAGTTTAGTGGGTTTTGAATTTCATGAGCAATGCCGGCCGTGAGTTCACCAAGGCTTGCCATTTTTTCTGACTGTAGCAATAGTGCCTGAGTAGACTTTAGTTCTGTATAAGCCTTTTCAATTTCTTTTGCCTGTGCCAATTCCTTTGCCTGCGCTTTTTCTCTTTCTGCCCTGATGGTACGTTGCTTTTGAAACCTGTCAATTCTATAGATGGCCGCCAGTAACAGTAATCCATATACGCAGTAGGCCCACCATGTTTTCCACCACGGCGGATTGATGATGATCTGTATTGCTTTTTCAGCACTTGCTCCATCGCTGTTTAAGGCCTTAACCCTGAAAACATATTTTCCGGGAGGTACATTTAGATAGAAGGAACTCTTTTCTCCAACTGCCTCCCGCCAGGTATTATCATAATTTTCAAGCATCGAAAAGTATTTATTGGTTTCAGGCGACCGGTAGTCAATGGCAGCAAAATTGAAGGCGATATTATTCTGGTTATATTGTAACGTTATTTCACTGATCTCTTCAAAGGGTTTTAGCAAGGGGCTTACTTTACCAGGTAACTTTGAAAGGCTGTTGATAAGAAAATTGGTAATGATAATTTTAAATGGCTGTGTTTTTGCAACAAGGTCTTTAGGATAAAAAGCATAAAAGCCATTATCATAGCCTATTAATATTTCCCCTCTACGGGTTTTATAAATTCCTTCTGTTAGGGTGTACGGTGTAATGCCAAACCTTTTGTCGTAGATGAATTTTTCTTTTCTTGCTGAATCAAGTTTTATTATCGCCGACGGGGTGCTGACCCACAAATTTTTTACATCATCTTCAACAATGCCCTTAATTTGAAGCGTATTAATCTCAGACTTCGGATCAAAGTAAGTCAAAAAGTTATCTGAATTTTTGCTGTACCGGTAAAGGCCCTTTTTCGTTCCAGCCCAAATTGTTCCTTCCGAATCCTGGTACAAATATGTAATATCAAAACCTGCCAGGTAATGCCTGAACCGGTTGGTTTGCCTGTTTAAACGATTAATACCTCCACCCCACCAGGCCCCGGCCCAAATATCACCAGATTTGTCTTCCGAAACTGTCCTTATTATGTTGGAACTAATAGTGCCCGGGTCTTTTGAATCAGGATAATATTTTTTTATTGACCCATCTCCGGGGTTGTATTTAATCAGTCCACCGGCTGTCGCAAACCATATCAGGCCCTGCTTGTCTTCTACAATAGACCCTGACCCATTGTTAAATAAAGAGTCGCTTTTTGTACCTAAACGAAACCTCGAGAGATGACCGGTTACTTTGTTGAAGATTCCAATACCTTTTTGTGTACCCAGCCAAATACTGTCATCCTGGTTTTGAAATAGAGTATGCACCTCATTGTTGAAAAGACTGAAGGAATCCGATGTGCCATTTTTTAACTTTGGAATTAATATTTTCATTTCATCATATAGCTGTAAACCTTTTTCATCCATCCCAATCCATAGAAATCCTTTTTTATCTTCATGAAAGCATAGAACAGGATCACCTGTAGCAATATGGTAAATATTTTTGCGAAAAGGATCAACCCTGAATAAATTGTTGCGCTGTGTACTAAACCACAAAACACCATCACGGGATGTAAACGCCTTCCAGCCGCTTCCATCAGGGAATCCACTTCCGGATTCGTAATGGGTGATTTTCTTTGTCAGTGTATCGTACCTGCTGATGCCTGATGCATAGGTTCCTATCCATATAGCCCCGCTCCCATCTTCGCAGATAAAGGTGATAGGATCAAATAACAATTCCTTTTTCGAAGGTGGGCGGCTTAATTGGTCGGGTTTTGCAGGGTTATAAAGGTGCCGTTCAAAACTCCCTTTTTCACGGTTCATGGTATGTAAGCCATCTCCTGCAGTACCGATCCAGAATATGCCACGGCTATCTTCATAGATGGCCACGACTTTATTATTGATAAGGCTATGCGGATTTTTTGGATCATTGAGGAACCGGGTAAATGTTCCGTCAGGTTCCAACAGGTTAAGTCCGCCTTCAACAGGTTTATTATCGAAAGGGTAACCCGTACTAATCCAGATGATACCCTTGTGATCTTCGTAAATGGCCCTGACAATATTGCAACTAAGGCTTGCGGGGTTTGCTGGCTCATTCCGGTAGTGGATAAATTTCCCTGTTTTTTCATCAAGGCAGTCAAGGCCCCCTCCCTGGGTACCTACCCAGAGCTTCCCTTTGTGGTCCCTTAAAATTACATTTACTGTATTATTGCTAAGGCTGCCAGGATCGTTTGGCTCATTCCGATAGTGTTTAAAGATACCTGTTGCCGGGTTATATTGATCCATGCCTTTTTCTTTAAATCCCATCCAGATCATTCCTGAATCGTCAGCATATACTGTTTCAAGATTGGTACCACCAGGCGAATTTGGATTTAAAGGATCATTCCTGAAACTGATCAACCTTGTACCATCATATTGGTAAAGGCATTCGGCACCCTGTCCGGCGAACCACATGTAGCCATGCGGATCCTGAGTAATTCCAGTTATTTTCTGTAGCGTCTCACCTTTGTTGTTCTCTACCAGGTTAAATTTAATGTCATTGTTTTGCGCCTTGCCAAACTGTACAACTATCTGGAAAAGAATAACAGCAATTATGGCAGGTTTTACTTTCATGTTTCAACTAGTTAAATAATTCAGTTAATATAAAAAATTATACAGGCAATTCAACATAAAAATTTGATCCTTCACCTTCTTTTGTTTCTACTTTTATTTCCCCCCCATGCGCTTTTACAATATCATAACTCAATGATAAGCCCAAACCTGTTCCCTGCCCGGTGGGTTTGGTGGTAAAGAACGGTTGAAAGATTTTATCTAATATTTTTTTAGGAATACCTGGCCCATTATCTTTTACAGAAATCAAAACCTCGGCCCCCCTGCCCCCCGAAGGGGGGTTCTTGGAAGTCATTACTGTTACCGATGGTTCATAATTTTCAATACCCTGGTTCTTTTTTTCATTGACAACGTAAAATGCATTTGTTATAAGGTTTAGGATTACTCTTCCTATATCCTGCGGAATGATGTTGATGTTGCCAATGGATTTATCAAAATCAGTTTTCATGGTTGCATTGAAGGATTTGTCCTTTGCCCTTAATCCATGATAGCTTAATCGTAAATATTCATCACACAAAGCATTTATATCTGTTGGTTCTTTTATTCCACTGCTGCGGCGGCTGTGTTGCAGCATTCCTTTTACAATAGCATCGGCTCTTTTGCCGTGGTGTAAAATCTTGTGCTGATTCTCTATCGCATCATTTGCAATGGCTTTAGCATCATCAATATTTCCTTTATCCAATTCATCTTTCATTTCAGCAAGTAACTCTTCATTTACTTCACTAAAATTATTGACGAAATTCAACGGGTTTTGAATTTCATGGGCGATGCCGGCGGTGAGTTCTCCTAGTGAGGCCATTTTTTCTGACTGGATCAATTGAGCCTGAGTAGTTTTAAGATTTGAAAGCGTGTTTTGAATTAGTTCATTTTTTCCCTGTAGCAGTCTTTTGGCTTTCTTTTCCCGAAGATTATTCCGGTATAAGAGGGATACAATTAAAAGCAGGACAACTAAGCCTGCTAAAAAGCTATTCTGCTTTAACCGATTTTCGTAGGATATTCTTTTAATTTCTAACTGCCTTTGCCGTTCCTGCTCTTCTGCCAGGATTTTTTGCAGATCATTTGTTTTTTTTACTCCAAATAACTCGTCGGATATTGCGCTTGACATTTTATTGTAAAAAAGCGCCTTTTCAAGGTCTTTGTGTTCATAAAGTCCCGACAGGAGTTTACTTGATTTTAAAATTTCCCGTTTATAATTATTTGCTTGTGCTTCAAAGAGTCCTTGCCTGGCATAGAAAATACTTGAATCAACATTGCCCAGGGTTTTAAAAAAATCAGCAAGGTGGTTAAATGCAATGGCAAGGGTGCGGTGGTCATTATCTTTTTTATTGATCAAAATGGCTTTACGTACATTTTGAATAGCGTTAAAGTGGTCTCCCATCTTAAATTGAATAACACCCATATCTGTAAAAAGAGTTTTTGCTAAGAAATCATCCTTTGAGGTGTCCAATCCTTCCATTGCTTTTTGGGTATAATATAGTGCGGAATCCAATTTATTGGCATCCCTGTAGGCCTCCCCCAAAAGCGACTCTATATTCGTTATCCATCCGGCAGCGCGAATTTGAGTGCTTATTTCCAAACCCTGCTTGTAATAGTTGATTGACTGAGGGAAATCCTGAAATTCTTTATAAATTCGGCCAATGAGAACCAGGCAATTTATTGTTTGAATTGGAAATTTATGATTTCTTACAAATTCCAATCCCCGGAAAAGAAATTCTAAAGACTTTGGGTAATCTCCCTTATTACAATACACACCCCCTATATATATCAAGGCAGTTGCTTCATTTTCTGTGTCGCCGATCTTATGTGCCAGACTCAAGGCTTGTTGTCCATATTTTAAAGAGGAATCTAAATTATTGCCAAAATAATCGGTGCATAAATTCACCATAATACCTACTTGTTTTGCCTCAAGAATAGCATTGGCAAGTTCATTTTTTAAGCTGTCGATTCTTTGCGGCTCCTGGGCAAGACCAATGCTCCATGCAAGCGCAAGAATAAGAGTAAATGTGAGTGTCTTTATCATTGTGTTTATTAACCGGGTAATTGAATGATAAACTCTGTACCTTCATTTTCTTTATTTTCCACTTTTATTTCCCCACCATGTGCTTTTAGAATATCATAAATTGTCTGAATCAGGATACATATGATTTTAAGATTTACAGAATTAGTATTTCTTTAATCTTTTCAATCTTTTAATCCTGGGAATCCTGATTCAGACAACAGGCAATTGAATAATAAACTCAGAGCCTTCTTTCCCTGCCCTTCCGGCAGGCGGGTTTCCCAGTTTAATTTACTATCATGTGCCAGTCAGAGCTTTCTTTAAAATGACCAGGGCTGATTGATAGGAAAGATCGATGATTTGAAGTTACTGCTTTTGTTATGGAAGATTAATCCGAATTCAATAAGTGAAGAATAACGGAATTGCCCTTTTCATGCATCTCTTGTCCGGCTCTTGTCCGCACCTTGTTCGGGGTTAAAGCGCAGTTTTCTGCTCAGCATACACTTTAACTCCGAAGGAGAGTCGAACAAGACCCGAAGGAAAGCTTGACATAAACGGCTATCTTTAAGATATTCGCCAATAAATTATTTCCTTGTCTTCCACTAAAAATGAATTAAAACGAACACTCACCCCGCTCATGCTCTGGGGTCTCGGGGTAGGCTATGTTATTTCCGGAATGTATTTTGGCTGGAACCTCGGACTGGAACAAGGCGGTACACTTGGCTTAGCCACCGCCACTTTCTTTATTATTATTATGTATGTCACCTTCACGTTTAGTTATACTGAACTGGCTTGTGCCATTCCCAAAGCTGGTGGTGGGTTTGATTATGCCAACCGGGCCCTGGGAAAAGATTGGGGATTTATCGCCGGCATGGCACAGAATATTGAATTTATTTTTGCCCCGCCCGCCATCGCTTTTGCTATCGGCGCTTACTTCAATTTATTCTTTCCGCAGATACCCATATTGGCTATTGCTATATTCAGTTATGTAATATTTACCGCCTTAAATATTTATGGAGTGAAGGCAGCAGCCATTTTTGAATTGGTCATCACGCTCCTGGCCGTCGGTGAATTATTGTTATTTGCCGGCATCACTTTACCTCATTTTGAATTAAAGAACCTTCAACAAAATGCCTTGCCCCATGGATGGCAGGGAATGTTTGCGGCTATTCCCTTTGCTATCTGGTTCTTCCTCGCTATTGAAGGAGTAGCGAATGTGGCCGAAGAAGCCATCAAACCACAACGTACTATATTAATTGGCTTTGGCTCCGCTATTCTTACCCTGGTTATCTTATGCATCATAACGTTTGCCGGCTCGGTGGGTGTAGCCGGATGGGAAGCGATTGTGTACAAAACGGATGGCACTACCTCCGATTCTCCCTTGCCGTTGGCATTGGGACAAATCGTTGGAAATAACAATGCGATGTACCACCTGCTTATTACAGTTGGGCTATTCGGATTGGTAGCTTCTTTTCATGGAATTATTCTGGCCGCAGGCAGATCCAGTTTTGAATTTGGAAGGGTGAAGTTCGCCCCGGCTTTTCTCGGAAAGATTCATCCCCGGTTTCAAACACCTTCTAATGCGCTATTGATGAATATGGGCATCGGCATCATTGCCCTGCTCACTGGAAAAACAGGAGATATCATTATTCTTTCTGTTTTCGGGGCCTTGACATTATATATTATATCTATGATAAGCCTGCTTCGTTTGCGAATAAAGGAACCAAATTTAGTGCGTCCTTTTAAAGTACCGATGTATCCGGTATTTCCGGTAGTAGCCTTGTTAATCGCCGTATTTTCTTTGGTGGCTATGACGATCTATAATAAAGAACAGGCACTGATTTATTTTATAATACTTGGTATCTGTTACGCTTGCTTTAAATTATTTTTTAACTCGGGTTCGTCAAAAATGAAATAACCGAATAGGCGAGAAATGAATTAACCGCAGAGTGCGCAATGTTTTCCGCAAAGGACACAAAGCAGCTATTCATCAAATTCTTATTTAAGCTGTGAATCCCATGGTTCTTAATATTGCGTTAGCAAACTGAAAGAACCCATTGCGGTAAAAAGAAGTAACCGGGAATTTGCCCTGGTTCAGCTAATCTTGAAAAATCTTCAATCCTTCAAACTCAAACACGGTGATCTGGAGTTTCGTGATGATAAAAAATACACTCTCCCCTGGCCCGCCTTAATATTTTTTGTTGTTGAGTCTTCTTGTAGTAATTTTTCAAACTCAAAGTGTAAGTATGACTACCAATGAAATCATCCAGTACATAAAAGATCATCCTTCCCGTAAAGTGAAGATCGCCATCAGTGATATCGACGGGATATTGAGAGGTAAATATATTTCGGCTGAAAAATTTTTATCTATTATAGAAAATGGAATGAGTTTCTGTAATGTAATATTCGGATGGGATGCCAATGACCTGGCATATGATAATATACAATACACCGGCTGGCACACTGGTTATCCCGATAGTCCGGCCGTGCTTGATATTAATACTTTCCGAAAAATTCCCTGGGAGAATAATGTTCCTTTTTTTCTTGGTGAGTTAACTGACACAAAGGGCAACCCATCGGATGTATGTCCCAGGCAACTCCTGAAAAAAATATTGAATGAATCAAACAAGCAGGGCTATTCTCCCATCTTCGCGCAGGAGTTTGAATGGTTTAATTTTGCGGAAACCCCCCAAACCGCCAGCGACAAACAATTCAAAAACCTTACACCATTGACCCCCGGAATGTTTGGTTATTCCATTTTGCGAACCAGCCTGGAAAATCCTTATTTCTCTGATCTTTTTGAATCGTTGAAGAATTTCAATGTGCCCCTGGAAGGATTACATACCGAAACCGGACCGGGTACTTATGAAGCAGCTATTGTTCATGCAGGTATTCTGGAAGCAGCTGACCGCGCGGTACTTTTCAAGACAGCAGTTAAAGAAATTGCCTATAAGCATGGTATCATGGCCACCTTCATGGCAAAGATCAATGAGCATCTGCCGGGTTGTGGAGGTCACGTGCATCAAAGTATATGGGATAAAGCCAGTAAGAAAAATCTTTTTTATAATGAAAAAGATAAGATGAATATGAGCGAGCTGATGAAAAGTTATGTGGCCGGTCAATTATATTGTTTACCCTATGTCCTTCCTATGTTTGCACCAACAATCAATAGCTATAAAAGACTGGTAGAAGGAGCGTGGGCACCAACAACCCTCACTTGGGGAGTAGATAACAGAACGGTAGCACTTCGTATTTTATCGGCGGGCAGTAAATCCTGCCGGTTAGAAACAAGAGTTATCGGATCGGATGTAAATCCCTATCTCGCTATGAGTGCTTGCTTAGCATCCGGACTATATGGAATTAAAAACAAATTGAAATTAAAGCAACCAGCTACAATAGGTAATGGATATACAGATGCATCCCACGGTGTATTACCATCCACACTCATCGAAGCTACGCAACAAATGAAGCAATCCAAGGTAGCCCGCCAGCTGTTCGGAGAAGCCTTTGTGGATCATTTTACGCAGACAAGGATTTGGGAATGGAAACAGCATTTGAAAGCGGTGACGGATTGGGAGTATAGGAGATATTTTGAAATAATATGAATGCTTAATGGCGGATGGCGGATGGCAAATGCCGAATGCCTTTATTTACAAAATTCCCGAGTAAGAGTAAATTGCATTAAATTATGAATAGTACATACAAAGAAATTGCCATTCGTAATTCGCCATTAGCATTATACAAACTTTGAAATTAACAGCATGACCTTCGACAAAATCTACCAATACAACTTCCCCACTACAATACGCTTTGGTGCGGGAGCCAGTAAAGAGCTGGGTGATTATTTGATTTTGCATAAGCTCTACAATCCGTTAATTGTTACCGATGGCACTGTGGCGCAACTGGATTTCTTTAAGGAAATAATCCGTGACTTACAAAACAAAAACATTTCCCCGGAAGTTTTTACGGATATCCATAAAAATCCGGTGAAGTCGGATGTATACAGGGGCACGGAAGCGTATGATTACACGAAGAGCGATTGCATCATTGGTATTGGAGGCGGCGCGGCACTCGATGTGGCAAGAGCTATTGTGCTAAGGGTAAATCACCGTGAAGACCTTTTCAAATACGATGATCTTATTGGAGGGGATATTTATGTAGACAATGAGGTGCCGCATTTCATTACTATTCCCACAACAGCCGGCACGGGTAGTGAAGTAGGGCGCAGCGCTATTATTGCCGACGATGAAACACACCAGAAGAAAATTCTTTTTTCTCCCAAGCTGTTGGCGAAAATTGTTTTTGCCGATCCAATGTTAACGATGGACCTCCCTCCATTTATAACCGCCGCTACCGGCATGGATGCGCTCACGCATAACATGGAAGCTTATATCGCGAAAATGTCGCATCCAATGTGCGAAGGTATAGCGCTGGAAGGAATATCATTAATCAGTCAATCTCTTGAACGATCAGTGAATAATCCGAACCTCGAATCCAGAAGCAAGATGCTGATTGCATCGTTAATGGGGGCAGTGGCCTTTCAAAAAGGATTAGGTGTAGTTCATTCATTGGCGCATCCATTATCATCCTTATTAGATACGCATCATGGCCTGGCCAATGCCGTGAATATTCCGTACGGTATGGAATTTAATATTGATGGATTTGAACATAAATTCAAACGGATAGCGAGAACGCTCGAATTAAAAGAAGAAACAGGCGCTGCCGTAGTAAGGTATTTATTTGATTTGAATACAAAGATCAATATACCTCACAAACTGCGCGACATAGGTGTAAAGCAGGAACACATTGAAACGCTGTCTAATTTGGCTATTGCAGATTTTGCCCATCCCAATAATCCAAAGCCTGTGAGCCGGGATGATTTTAGAGCTCTGTACAGTAAAGCATTGTAGAAGTTATGAAAAAGAGAATTGGTATTAGTTTTACCCGAACACATTTTGAAAATTATTGGACCTGGTTTATGCCACAGGATCTGAAAAATGATTTGGAACTGGTCGAACTGTCGTTTGAAAAGAATAATTTATCAGCTATTTATACATGCGATGGCTTTGTTCTCACTGGAGGGGTAGATGTGCATCCTTCATTTTATGAAGGAGCACATGAATATGAGAATAGTCCGGATGCTCATGAAACCGAGCGGGATCATTTTGAAGAAAAAATTTACCGCTATTCCCAGGAAAACAAGTTACCCCTGCTGGCGATCTGCCGGGGCATGCAATTGGTGAATGTATTACAGGGAGGAAAACTGATTCAGGACCTGGATAATAGCAATGAACGACATAAAAAAGAAGAAACGGATAAAGAACATATTATTGTTACCGGCCATGACAGCTTACTGCGCCAGATTGCGCGGGAAGTCTCTGGTCATGTAAACAGTGCGCATCACCAGGCCATTGACCCGAATGCATTGGGAGAAAACCTGATCGTAAATGCTTATGATGACGATGAGGAGAAAATAATCGAGGGTCTTGAATTCGATGATAAAACTAATAAGGCGTTCATGCTCTGTGTACAGTGGCACCCCGAACGCATGAGAAACAAAGAAGCCAATCCTTTTTCCGAAAACCTGAAGAAGAAATTTTTAACCGCCATTAGGGCAACAAATATGAAAAAACTTTCTGTTATCAACCCGGCTACCGAAGAAGAAATTGCCTGCCTGAATGAAGACACTAAACAAAGTCTGCAGGAGAAATATAATTCATTGCAATCGGCACAACCAGGATGGCATAAAATATCATTAACCAATAGGGTAGAAGTAGTAAAAAGATTCGCCGGGCTATTAGAGGATAACATAGAAAAGCTAGCCGCTATACTTACTTCGGAAGTAGGAAAGCCACTCCAGCAATCACGTAATGAAGTGAACGGGGCGAGGACGCGAATACAATGGCTCACCGATAATGCGGAAAAATATTTGTCGGATGAAATCATGAGCAGCGGAAACAATATGGAAGAGCGGATCTCTTATGAACCCCTCGGAATCGTATGCAATATATCTGCGTGGAATTATCCCTGGTTGGTGGGGGTGAATGTATTTGTGCCGGCGCTGCTGGCAGGTAACGGTGTTATGTATAAACCTTCTGAACACACGGTACTTACCGGATTAGAAATAGAGAAATTATTGAAACAAGCGGGCGTGCCGGCTAATGTATTTCATGTTGCCATCGGTGCCGCGCAAGTGGGTGAACTTTTATTAGAACTTCCTTTTGATGGTTATTTCTTTACCGGCTCCTACAAAACCGGTAGATATATCTATGAGAAAGTAGCGCCGAAGATGGTTCCGTGCCAGTGTGAGTTGGGCGGAAAAGATCCTTTATATGTAGCTGATGATGTAGATGACATCAAAGCGACAGCCGTTGGTACCGCCGATGGAGCCTTTTACAATAACGGGCAAAGTTGCTGTGCGGTTGAAAGGATTTATGCCCATGAAAAAATATTTGATCAATACATCGCAGAATTTGTAAAAGAGGTCAAGTCCTGGAAAGTTGGTTCGCCCACGCAGGAAGGAACGTATATCGGACCATTGAGTCGAAAGGAACAATTGGAAGTATTGGAAAAACAGGTTGCCGATGCCGTTAGCAAAGGCGCAGTAATACTTACGGGCGGAAAAAGAATACCAAATACTGGCTATTACTTTGAGCCAACAGTATTGGTGAATGTGCATCATGCCATGCGTATTATGCAAGATGAATCGTTTGGCCCGGTGATTGGCATTATGAAAGTAGCCAATGATACTGAAGCTATCGAACTGATGCAGGATACGGAATATGGTTTAACAGCCTCGGTGTACAGTTCCGATAAAGAAAGAGCCGAAAAAATACTGCAACAACTCAATACGGGTAGTGGCTACTGGAACTGCTGCGACCGGGTGAGTGCGGCTCTCCCCTGGAGTGGAAGAAAACATTCGGGCTTTGGCGTTACCCTTTCGCATGCGGGGCTGCGGGCGTTTGTAAAACCAAAGGCCTTTCATTTGAGGGGGTAAACAATAGAGTTTACACAATGAGTGTAATAAGACAAGGTTCATAAAGAGAAAAACGCAACAGCAACCTTCTCTTTCGTCGTATTCATTCTAGCCGTTGTGTCAAAAAAATTCTACCAATGCCCGCCGGGGCTAATTTCAGTATGTTTACATATTTCTATTTCTTAATTCGTATGAATGATCATTCCGCTAAAACTTATTTATGAAAAAAACAGTGCTCTATCTCTTACTGCCATGTGCTATATATGCCCAAAATAATTTGTCAACTTTTGATACATACATGAAAGTACAATCCGATGTGTATGGATTCAACGGCAATGTATTGGTTGCAAAAAATGGAGAAGTTATTTATAAAAAATCATTTGGGTATGCAGATTACAATACAAAGAAAAAACTGGACGGTATTAGCATTTTTGATTGCGGTTCTATTGCCAAGCAATTCACCGCCCTAGGCATCCTGCTATTAAAAGATAAGGGGAAGATCCGCTATACTGACACGCTTGGAAAATTTTTTCCTGAGTTGCTATATACTAATGTTACTATACAGCAACTACTTACCCATACCTCGGGTATGCCAGACGGATTTGAACTAGTAGAAAAATATTTTGACCACAGCAAGATCGCTTCCAACGGTGATTTGATCCGTTTGCTGGCGCGTGAAAAACCTCCCCTCTTCTTTAAGCCTGGGGAAAACATGATGTATTCCGGAACAGCATTTAACCTGCTTGCGTCAATTATAGAAAAAATTTCAGGGCAATCTTATAAAACATTTATGGCTGAACAGGTTTTTAAACCTTTGGGCATGACACATACCTCGGTGGCTAATGGTCCGCGGTCCGCTGAAATTATTCTTGGTTACGCTTATGGATTTGTATATTCCGATAGTTTGAAAAAATATGTGCGGGCGGATAGGCAGCCGTCGGGTTGGACAAGCTACCTGGCCGGTATTACCGGGGAGGGAATGATTATTTCCACCACAGGGGACCTTCTAAAATGGGACCGGGCGCTCAAAAGCCATCGTTTACTCACGGAAAAAACTCAGCGGGAAATGCTTTCCGTGCAGGCGGAAAGAAAAAATCCTGATGTTTCCTTCGGCTACGGAACAAGGGTTGGAACAAATGAATTCGGCCATTACGTTTTTCATAACGGAAGCTTTCCAGGATATATTAGCATGCTTTTACGTTATACAGATGATGATGTAACAGCCATCGTTTTATCCAATAATGAATCGCATTCTGATTTTATCGCAGATGCTCTCGTGGCAATAACCTTACATAAAAATTTCGTTATGCCCAAAGCACAGAATGAAGTGAAGGTAAAATCCACGCTTGACATGTATGGTGGCAAGTATATGATGCCGCTTACCAGGCCGCCCTTTATGTCGGTGTTCCCGGTGGAATTTATTATAAAAAAAGATACATTATATATTCATCCTCCAAGAGGCGCCGCTGTAACACTAAAACCAGCATCGGCAACCAAATTCTTTTTTGCTGATGGCAGCGACCAGCAAATAGAATTTGAAATAGACAGCAGCGGCAAACCTGCCAAAGTATGGCATATTGCATGGGGGGTAAAA
>JANMBO010000003.1:0-32932 GCA_031360425.1 Chitinophagaceae bacterium
CCCCCAGCTTGGATTTCGGCAGCTGTATCATTATGAACCGGCTATAACAGCTACAACACACTCGTATTTGCCTTACAAATCTTTAGTGACGAGCATCTTTCAGGTTGAATAATAGTTTTTGTATATTCGATTACTCAAAACCGTGTTAGTATGAGGTTACTCCCTTGTTTGTTATTCTTTATTTCTGGAAATTGTTTGGCGCAGGTTTTCGAAAGTGGGCATGGTACGTTAATGTTATTATTTTACACAAATGATACGATTTACCTAAGCATAGATTCAAAGACAAGCATCGATAGATCTGATAAATCTACTTCCTCGAAGCTCCAAGAAAAACTTGGGAATGTTGGGGCTTTTCATTTCGGCACTTCTGGCATCTCGTACATGAAAGAGAAAGGTGTTATAAAGTTTCAGACAAAATTGTATATAAATGGTGTCCTAAATAAGAATACAACGCTACCACAAGCAATCCAATATTTGAAATCAAAAACTCCCTCGGAATTGGAAAAAATCTTTTCTAATCACATGAAAGAAGGAGGGATGATCAATTTTGACAGTACAATTACAGATCTGTTCTTGGCAACATTCGAAGGTGGTCAGCCAAGATGTTTTGCATTTAGCTATATGTTTAAAAAGGAAAAAAACAAAGTGAGTGTTTTAATTATGAAAGAGCCGCAGTTACTTTCAAAAAAAGAACTGTGGTCAACCGGGTCAAGAAGTAAATTTTTCGAATATGCTTCTAAAACTCTCGACTGGTACCGAAATATCAATGAGAGCCCAGTATATGAACTGATTAAGATGTTCAGATATGTTATACCAAGGGATAGCGATGTTGGATTCCCGGTTGTTATGCATGTAATTTATAAAGACGGCTACCAAAAGAAAAAGTTTGAAAAGTAGTAGCCGTTAAATTAATAAAAACGTTGCAGAAAAATACCTTTTTAATAAATTCCGTTGTCCTAAAATTATATCGAATGGAAACTTTTCCTATTTCCCTCTACCTTTGCCCCCAATGGGCCAAAAAAAACTTATCCGCTTCGCTGAAATAAAAACTTTTTCCAATGTTTTTCAATATCCAGCTGATATTAAAGGCAAATGGAAAGAAGTATTCAAAAATGATCATCCCATTACGCTCGAACTGGCCTGTGGAAAAGGAGAATATACCGTAGGAATGGGAAGACTATTTCCCCATCGCAATTTTATTGGAATAGACCTAAAGGGAAATCGTATTTGGGTTGGGGCCAAGACCGCCCTGGCTGAGGGCTTACACAATGTGGCGTTTATGCGAACCCATATCGATAAAATCACCGATTATTTTACCACTGGAGAAGTTGAAGACATCTGGCTCACCTTCCCGGATCCGCACCTGCGTATCTCCCGCGCCAAAAAGAGATTGACGCATCCTACCTTCCTGCGCCTGTACCAACAAATTATCGGTCCTGATAGTTATATACATTTGAAAACAGATTCGCCGGTACTGTATAATTTTACCAGGGAAGTATTGCGTTTGTACAACCTGGAAACCGAAACAGATATCAGTAATTTGTATGCTTCTGAACCGACGGACCCGGTTTTGCAGATAAAAACGCATTACGAAAAACTGGATATTGCGCAAAGTAACCAGGTTCATTATTTACAATTTAAGTTGCCGGCATCGCTGTTACCCGATAAAAATAACCAATTAAAAGAATTGATTCTTGAAAGAGAAACTAACCGAGAAAGTTGACTTTTACTATAATGAGGAAGGGTATATCGTTCTTACCGAAAAATATCATTTGGAAAAAGGATATTGTTGCGGGAATGGATGTAAACATTGCCCTTATAATTATGAAACTGTACCGGAACCTAAGCGGTCCGAGCTGTTGCAACAGAAAACAAGGTAAATTATGGCTTCTCCAAAGAAAAAAAAGAGTATCACCAGGCTAAAAGCGGTTAAACCTTCCGGTAAAAAAGAAGACTCCTTTTTTGCACAAGTGTATGAAGTAGCCCGGCAGATTCCTAAGGGAAGAGTTACTTCTTATGGCGCAATTGCAGCCTGCCTGGGCACTAAACTTTCTGCCCGCATGGTAGGCTGGGCTATGAATGGCGCACATAATGTAAAACCGAAGGTTCCGGCGCACCGGGTAGTTAACCGGAATGGCATGTTATCAGGAAAACAACATTTTGAAACGCCTACGCAAATGGAAGAGTTATTAAAAAAAGAAGGCATCATCGTACAAAATGACACGGTAGTGGATTTTGAGACTAAGTTCTGGGATCCGGCAGAAATTCTATTTTAACGATTTGTTAGCGGGCTTCTGCACTGATGAACGCTTCTGTTGCCCGTCACGCCAGTATGGTTTCGTATTCAGTTTTAAGAACAATTCTATTCATTATTAATTACCGGAAGGAAAAAATTAATCCGTCAGGAAAAACTATTATAAGTAAGAATTCCACGCACGGATCAGAACTGAATGAATCCTTATCTACTCGCCCGGTACACTAACCAGGCATTAATCAGGGTATAGGCAGTAACAATGGCAAAGAATGCTGTTTTGTCGATGCGATGCGATAACTTCTTCTTTGCCTCATCGCCTGATTCAAAAAGATGCAGGGATAATACAATAACCAAAACGATCAGGAAAATAAAGGTGAAGGTGAGATTGTGTGCATTATCCATTAACGTATTGGTAGTGGAGGTGGGTACCACCGATTCTACAATATACTTATTTCCTATAGCCGCAAATAAGCCCCCCACGCACAATCCGAAACGCGAGTCCTGGTTATCCGACGAAACAAAAAACACTAAGCAGGAAATAAAGAAAGCTACATAGGCCCCTGTAAGCATTTTGGCCAGCATTACCCACGAGTTAATTCGGGTAATTTCTATTTGTGCTACTACCCGCGGATAGGAACTCTGACCCGAGAGTTTAGGATTGCCATAGGTAGTATTGTAACTGCGTACATCTTCTTTAATGGAAAATTTATTGATCTTCCACTCTTTCGAAATAAAGGTGGTATCCATTCTCGAGTTAACCGTATCAGCAATATATACCATCCGGGAAGTATCATATTCCGAATCTTCAATCTCGATCCGCAATAATTGCCTGTCAAAAGGAAAACAGGAAACATCCCACTGATGCATAACTTCGGCCTTACATTTTTGAGTAACCCATTCTCCCTGCGATTTTCTTTCTGTAGTAAAATGGCTGAACTCGGCAGACTTACTATTAGTAATTTCAATTACATTCTCAAACTTGTTATTTTCCTGCCTGTGATTCACCCACATCCAGAAATCGGCCATGAAGCTTTTATTATCGATCCTGAAATCATAAAGGGAATTGATATAAATACCTATTCGGGCAGTATCTTTTTCCTGGGCGTCACTGGTTTGGGCAAACAATAAGAAAAAAGCGGTCATCAGAAGAAAGCCGGGGCTCTTCATAGTAGAATATTGATTTCGTCCATCTATACGCAAAATCAAAGAAGATAGTATCAACTAATAAAATACCAGAATAGAAAGGCAGGTATTAACCCTTACCAGTAAGTTGAACTTTAGTTTCTCTGCTCAAGCTTTTTTACTTCCTCCGTATTAAGGGTAAGCAGAAGAATAATATTGTCTTTGCGTGGCATAAAAAAAGCCAGTATTATGATATGAAAACAAGCCAATACAAAAAAAGCATAGTTGCTGGTAAGAAGAAGACTAATAATGGCAACCATACCGGGACCCTCTATCATAGCCCACCAGCTTATACAGGCACTCCGGTATTGATCTAATTTCTTTTCAGCAGGATCGGGGGATAGATGAAGAGCAACAATTCTTTTTTAAATAATCTGAATCCCACCATTAGGAGAATTCCTGCTACCAGCAGCACTACTACCTGTAGTATTCGATCAAACGAAATACTGTCAACAGGTCGAAACTTTCCGCTGCGCACAAGGAAGAATATAGTAGCTTCAAAAAAAAGCATCCTGACCTGGAAAGAATTATGGATAATACGAATTGTACGAAAATAGCCAGGCGTTTTTGCAGTCATAGTCACTTTTTTTGAAGATAGCGGAGTGCCGTTTTATCAGGTATAATACGGGCTGATCATAAAATAAACTACGACTCCGGTTACGGCTACATAAAACCAAATCGGCCAGGTAATTCTTGCCAGCCTACGATGGCGCGGCCATTCGGCCACTAAAGCACGGTAGGCTGTAAATAAAATAAAAGGAAGGATTATAGCCGCCAGAAAAATATGAGTGCTTAGAATAATGAAGTAGAGGTACCGTATACTTCCGGTTCCTCCAAACTTTGTTTCTCCTGCCAATAAGTGATGAGCAATATAAGAAACCAGGAATATAATCGACAGAATCATTGCTGTAATCATCAATCGCTTATGCAAGATATAATTCTTACGTTTTACCGCTGCCAGAGCGGCCACCAGCAGTACCGATACAGAAGAATTAACTACCGCATTGATGCGGGCAAACACATGCGGATCGAAATCTAGCTGAAAACCCAGCTTAATTCTCCCTAAGGCAACAATCACGGCAAACACAATAATTGAAAAGACGCCAATCAGCCAGCGGGCTTTAGCATCATTCTTTTTTAAAACAGGTGGCAACATACTTATACCTTGTATTTTCTATTAGAACGGATACTCATTAAAACAAAAAAGAAAACAGCCAATATAACTATCACAAATACGGGCCATAATTGTTTTAGCTGGGCAAAAATTAAGGACGGTTTCTTTTTATCCCTTTCCAAAGAAAGAAAAACAATATCCTGCGACAGCTTTAAAATTTGCGCGGTATCCAGTCCGTTGTAGTACCCTCTTACGATACGTTCTTTATCGAGTAGAACAAATTTGGGGGAGTGGTCGAACAGTGTATCCTGTCCTTTGCCATCAATAATTCCGAGTTTCAATTCCTGGATTCCAAAATCATATATTTTTTGCTGGTCCCCGGTGAGCATCCACCACCGGTTATGATCCACCCCATTTTTATCCGCATATTGTTTTAAAACCGAAGGGGAATCGCGTATTGGGTCGATACTAAAGGATAAAAAATGTACCAAAGAAATATCAATTATATTACGAGGATCTCTGGAAGTCATCATATCCTGCAACCGTTTCATGTTCTTTGTCATGCCCGGGCAAATACTGGGGCATCTGGTGAAGAAGAAATCAATAACGAGCACTTTGTCGGGAATAGTGCTGAGTGAAACGGATTCGCCTAACTGGTTGGTGAGGGTAATATCCGTTACTTTATGCCACAGGGTGTCGCTAATGCTTTTCCCATCTACCACCTTATTGATTATGGAATCTGCAAAATACCGCGGGGGCATCTGAACGGCGTCATCACTGTATCCCTTGACCAATAAATAACTCAACACCGGTAGTAATACCACGATTCCGAGGGCCAATAATGCTTTCGTACTCACAATAAAATAATTGAGGCACAAAGGTATTGCACGGATTGATGCAATGCAGTAGTGCAGTAAGAAAAAAACCATTTCGAAAAAACGAAATGGTTCCTATCAGATGTATTGCTAATTTTCATTAATGAATCGCTCCAGGCTTCTGTCCTTCTCCCTGCTCTTCTGCCGGTTTTTTATTAGTAGGCTTTTCATTCATTTGCTGTTTATGGTGGGGGTCGTAACTATTTCTTAGGTTTTTATATGAATTCCCATCCCACATAAAAGCCGCGATAAACCATACAAATAATAAAAGCGGTACCACAATGGTCATAATCATGTTACGGATTTCATCACCCAGGTGCATAAAGATAGATACAATATAAAAAGCTTTCGCTAATGACAATATCACGATAACCCCCTTGATGGCCAACACAAGCGTTGTGTTGTAGTCTGGATTTTTATGCATGAAGAAGATGGTGTACCCGAATGCCAGTTCAACAATGGTGATAATGCTGAGAACCAATGTTGTCTTCAAAATTTTGCGCACCACTTGCTTAGAATCGGCGTGATGCGGGGCGAATGTTACTTCGGGAGATACCGTTTGTTGATTTTCCATATAAAACTTATAAATAATTTAAGTACGCCATTAATAATTATAATAAGTAAAAGCAAAGAAATACAAATACCCAAACCAGGTCTACAAAGTGCCAGTACAACCCTGCTTTTTCAATCATTAAATAATGTCCCTTCCGGTCGAATGCTCCGTTCAAAGCCATGATCAGCATGATCACATTAATAAGCACCCCGGAGAAAACGTGAAATCCATGAAAACCTGTTATGGTAAAAAAGAAATTAGAAAAATTGGTAGATGGTATTGATCCATTTGCATTTAAAAAATGACTGCCTTCATAAATTGGAATTCTTCCCCACCAGGCCCCTTCGTGATACAGATGTGTCCACTCCCATGCCTGGCAACCCAGAAATGCCAAACCGCCTATGATAGTCCAGATAAGCCATTTCACCACTCCCATGCGATTCATATTATGTCCTTCATGCACGGCCAGTACCATGGTTACTGAACTCACAATAAGGATAAAGGTCATCAAGCTCACAAATACCAATGGCAATCCTGATCCAAGAAAAGGGGCCGATTGAAATACATGGTTAGGATCGGGCCATCCATTGCTGCTCATCCGAACAGATCCATAAGAAATCAAAAATGCGCCAAAAGTGAAAGCATCGCTCATCAAAAAATACCACATCATCAGTTTTCCATACTCCAGGTTAAAGGGGCTTTTACCACCACTCCACCATTTCGTATTTGCCGGTACTGCTTGTGCCATGTTACTGTTTTAAAAAGGTTCTATTAAAAAAATCGTATTAATCAGCTTTACACTTTAAATAAAAAGAAAACAAAAAGGTATACCCACAATAGATCTACAAAATGCCAGTAGGTGGCTGCCACCTCAATGGGTACCGGATTATAACTCCGGATCTTGGCACTGAATGCTTTAAAAAATAAAACCAGTAAAGCAATCACTCCTCCTACCACGTGCAACGCATGCAACCCGAAAATAATATAAAGGAATTGCCCCGCCCCCGAGCCTTCCATCTTGACTCCCTGGTTGTACAGTTGCATAAAGGCAATGATCTGCATACCTATAAAAGCGGATCCCATTATAGCAGTCAATGTTATCCACCTGCGATATGGCCGCATGTTTCTTTCTTTAAATGCCTTTACCGCCATTTGCATCACCAAACTGCTTAGCAACATAACTCCCGTTGAATAATAAAAGAGCTTCGGAATAATTATGTTCACCCATCCCGGCAAGCTACCCTTTACAATGTAGGCGCTTGTTAAACCGGCAAACATCATAATAATACTGGCAATAGCTACCCAAAGAGTAAACTTATGCGGATGTATTCTTTTACGTTGCGAACTCACTGTTTCTGTCATCACTTTATATTAGTTTATCATTTTTACCAGGCTTTATCGGCCAGCAATGCCAGCAATACAATCGGTAAATAAAAATAGCTGCTGAACATTACCCGGCGGGCCGCTTTTCGCTCCATTTCCCTGAACAACCGTACGCATTGCCAAACCATGAATAAGTTAGCCGCGAGCACAATCCAGAAACCAACAATACCACTCATGCCAAACCAGTACGGAATCATTCCCACTGGCACCAATACCAGCGAATATATCACGGATTGGATAGCCGAATACTTAGTGGGACCTTCCACTGAAGGCATCAGCTTAAATCCCGCGTTCGTGTAATCCTTGTGAGCCACCCAGGCAATTGCCCAAAAATGCGGGAACTGCCAGAAAAACTGGATGGCAAATAATATCCAGCCTCCCATACTTATATCGTCGTTGCCGGCAGCCCATCCAATTAAACAAGGTAGCGCCCCCGGTATAGCTCCAACCAATACTGATACAGAGCTTACTTTCTTAAGTGGCGTGTACATAAATGCATACACAAACCAACTTACCAGGGCCATTACTGCTGATAGCAGGTTAAAGTAATTCCACAGTATGAACATTCCTGCCACCAACATCACTAAAGCAGCCGTCCATGCCTCCGCGGTACTCATTCTGCCGGAAGCCAACGGCCGGTTAGCTGTTCGTTTCATTAGCGCATCCGTATCTTTTTCGGCAATTTCATTTACTGCGTTAGCGCTTCCCGTTACCAGCAATCCGCCGGTGAACAACAGAATGATCATGCTCCAGTCGTAGGCTACTACTTTAGGCGCCAGCAAGTAACTGATTACTGAGGAAAATGCAACCATAAAGCTCAGGCTGAATTTGATCAGCAGCCTGTAATCACTCAGCTTACCTGCTATTGTAAAAGAACTTTTTTGCTTCACGGTTTCCTTCGACATCTAAAAATATTTGTTACGCTGGAAAGTCTGAAAGTCTGGAAGACCGAAGGTCCGAAAGCAAGATTAATTCAATGGTACATCTTGCCGATTTCCCGACTTACCGACTTCCCGACTCTTAATGATGCTTACTTTCCTCCGCACTTACCGGTTCGGTTTGTGGTATGAACTCCCTTCCATCCTTACCATAATCATATGCCCAGCGATGCACTTCCGGAATTTCTCCTGGCCAGTTTCCATGACCCGGACGGAGCGGAGTAGTCCACTCCAGCGTATTGGCACCCCATGGATTTTGACTGGTCACTTTTCTTCCTTTCCAGATACTATAGAAAAAGTTGAACACAAATAATAGTTGCACTGCAAATACTACCATAGCTACCGTAGAGATAAAGCGGTTCAGATCGGCAAATTGTTTAAAGGATTCCCAGTTCGAATAATCAAAATAACGGCGGGGCATTCCGGCCAATCCTTCATAGTGCATCGGCCAGAAAATCATATAGGCTCCGGCCAGTGTTACCCAGAAATGAATATAAGCCATGGTATTATTCAGGAAGCGGCCAAACATTTTAGGAAACCAATGATACACACCGGCAAACATTCCAAAAAACGCACTTACCCCCATTACAATGTGGAAGTGAGCAACTACAAAGTAAGTATCGTGTAAATGCAAATCGAGTGTTGAGTTACCTAACCAGATACCTGTTAACCCGCCAGAGATAAACAAACTCACAAAACCGAGAGCGAACATCATACCCGGAGTGAACCGGATGTTTGCTTTCCAGAGGGTAGTTAACCAGTTGAATACTTTGATGGCCGATGGTACCGCAATTAATAAAGTGAGTAACACGAATACAGAACCGAGAAACGGATTCAATCCGGTTACAAACATATGGTGCGCCCATACCAGGAAGGCCAGGATACATATTGCAAATAATGACCCCACCATGGCCATATATCCAAAGATGGGTTTACGGGAATTAACCGATAATATTTCAGAGGCCATCCCCATGGCTGGCAACAAGATAATATATACTTCAGGGTGACCAAGGAACCAGAACAGGTGCTGAAACAGGATAGCACTTCCTCCTTCATTTGGTAAAGGACCAACGCCGGAAATAAATATATCCGAAAGATAAAAACTGGTACCGGCGTGCCGATCGAATAATAATAGTATAAATCCTGATAACAAAACAGGAAAGGACAACACCCCTAATACCGCCGTGAAGAACAATGCCCAGATAGTCAATGGCAAACGGGTCATACTCATTCCTTTCGTACGAAGATTCAATACGGTTGAAATATAATTAAGGCCCCCGAGTAATGAGGATACCACGAACAAAGCCATCGCCGTAATCCAGAGGTCCATTCCCACCTTCGACCCGGGCGACGCGTCTCCCAGCGCACTTAATGGCGGATAGGCGGTCCATCCTCCACTAAATGGGCCCGTTTGCACAAACAAAGAGGAGATCATTACCACACTTGCCATAAAAAAGAACCAGTACGATAACATATTTAAAAAAGGAGAGGCCATATCTCTGGCTCCAATTTGCAGCGGAATTAAAAAGTTAGCGAAGGTTCCACTTAAACCGCCCGTTAATACAAAAAATACCAGCACAGTCCCGTGCATGGTAACGAGCGCATAATAGTTTTCGGCACTTATTTTTCCCCCCTTAGCCCATCGACCGAGTATATCTTCCAGGAAAGGGAAGGTAGAATCAGGATATCCCAATTGTAACCGGAACAACACCGACATCATCCCGCCGATCAGGGCCCATATCATACCCGAGATCAAAAATTGCTTGGCAATAGTTTTATGATCCTGGCTGAATACGTATTTAGTAATAAATGTCTCTTTATGATGATGAACATGATGCTCATCATGGTGCACGTCATGAGTGGTGACTACCTCGTGTTGACCATGCATTACTGTTTCGTTGCTCATGATATAATGTTTTGATAGTCGAAAAATTCGGTTTCCCGGATATTAGTTTAATTTTTTACTTCGCTTGTTTTTATCGAAATAGCTGCCGTCGCTTTTTTTGTACTATCTGCAACGCTGGCGGGTGCGGCTTCCGGAAAAGCAAGTGAATACGCTGATTTTTGCTGCGCTCTCCACAAAATAAATTCCGATTGGTTTACCACTTTAAGAATTCCCTTCATTGAGTAGTGACCATTTCCACACATTTGATCGCAGGCAATTTCATATTCAAACTCAGGGTTGTTGGTAATCTTTTTCATTTCATCCGTAGTGTACTTTGGCGTAAACCACATGGTAGTGGGCGTGCCGGGAACCGCATCCATTTTCAAACGGAAATGCGGAAGGCCCACATCGTGAATTACATCTCTCGATCCAATAATCAATTTTACCGGCTGGTCTTTTACCACATACATGGTTTGATTAACAACAATATCATCGCGAGAGGCAGGATCATCCCAAATAAGTCCTAACTGATTACCATTTGATTCGTCAATGTTCCTGAAATATTTTTTGCCAAAATTCTTATCTTTTCCTTCATACCGGAATACCCAACCAAACTGTTTGCCGGTTACTTCTATCTTCAGGGCATTGGCAGGTGCTTCGCCGGTTATCTGGAACCAATAATACAATCCGAATCCAACCAATACGCAGAGAAAGATGGCCGGAACAGTGGTCCATAATACTTCCAGCTTATTGTTATGAGGAAAGTAAAAAACCTTATTGCTTTCTTTATGTTGATATTTGAATGCGAACCAAAACAAAAGTATTTGCGTAAGTAAAAATACCAACCCGGTAATAATGATAGTGATCCACAACATCAGGTCTATTTTTTCTCCGTGATCAGAGGCAGAAGGATATGGCAATAATGTTTTGTTATAAAACAACTCGTTGCACCACCATACTCCAACCAGTCCCAATACCAGGAACACCACCATCAGAAAGGCATTCACCCTGTTACTTTGTTCAAAAGCTTTCTTTTCCCCTTTCAGCACGGATACATATTCGCTGGCTTTAGCTATCTGAAAGGTTATCAGAAATCCTAATGCAAGGATCGCTACCAGGAAAATTGCAGATGTTGCCATGATTTTCAAAAAGTTTTATTCGGCCAAAACAATTCTTATTTTCAATTCATCAACGGTAACTGTACACTACAGCCTATGTATGATGAATAACGCTTTCTTTAATAAACGGATGGTTCTTAGCAATCAGCGGGTATTTGCTCAACACACGACCAGTGCTAAACAATATTAATCCAACAAACCCGGCTGCCACCCCAAAATCCAACCATCCTAATTCTACGTGGTCTTTCAGCACACTGGCAAAAATCATCTGGTAGAAATCAAGCCAGTGACCAAAAATGATCACAATTGCCATAATGGCAATTGTAGTATAATTCCGTTTCGAACCACTTCTCATTAGTATTAACAAAGGAGCAAGGAAATTGATTAAAAACTGAAACCAAAATATTCCACTATAGGCCCCTACTTTAGTATCGTTGGCTACCCGCGATTTGAAATAAACAGTTTCTTCCGAGATATTTGCATACCAGATAAGCATGTATTGTGAAAACCACAGGTAGGTCCAGAACACTGAAAACGCGAACATAAACTTACCAATATCATGCAGGTGCTCCTCATTCGTATATTCCAGGTATCCTTTGTTTTTAAGATAAACCACAAATAAAGCGATCAATGAAAGTGCCGACACCCAACTACTGGCAAAGGTATACCAACTGTACATAGTACTGAACCAATGTGCATCAATACTCATCAGCCAGAGCCAGGGCACTGTTGACATTACCGTTAAAGAGAACCACACAATAAACAACGCTGCCCAAACGGTATTTTTCCAGATATATTTGCGACCCGATTCTATATCTGGCAATGGATTTTCGTCCAGCGAACGTGACAATTGACGCATCTTGTACCCCAAAGCGATCCACAAGCCTATTGCCAGTATCGTCCATATCGCAAAGAAATTAAGATTTAGAAACCCTTTCTTTCCGTTCAAAATACTATCCTTTTCTACAGCGGCGGCATCTGTCCAATGGTAAATATGAGACATTTCCGGACCGCCAAACGTTATAGCCAGCAGAACAAGCAATGCAATAATGCCTAATGGGATAACGGCTACCGAAATCGCTTCCGGCACGCGGCGAAAACTCATTTGCCATCCCCCCCATGCCAGGGTGGTGGCACAGATAAAGAACATACTTCCGTTACATATTAATAAGAAAAAGATGCTATTATGCAGCAAGGAGGCCCAAAACCGGGTTTTATGATGCATAATCTCTTCTGCAGTACCGTGGCCGCCGGTTCCATAAACAAAATATCCAATCAATATTGCCAGAACGCCCACCCCCATTAACCCCAGAGACCAGGTTCTGTATCCTTTGGGAATGTCGAAGAAGTCTTTTTTAGCCATTATCATCAATTTATAAATTCGAAATCGTTATTCGGGTTCCGTTATTTCTTGGCTGTTGAATCCGCCGCCACCGCGATAATCGTCTTACCTGCATGCTGCTTGCTCCTGATATAATGTATCACCATCCAACGTTGGGTAGTGCTTAATTGCGATGCATAGCTTCCCATCAGATTCTTACCATAAGTGAGCGAATAAAAAATCTGGCCATCGGGCATACTCAAAACAGGATCGGTCACCAGGTTCCGGGGAGCGGCAGCATACGGACCATTGCCGTCATTATATAAAGGGCCATTGCCATCTAATTTGGCTCCATGGCAAATACCACAATTAACGAGATACAATCTTTCCGCTTCTTTTAACTTAACAGAATCTAATGGAGGTAATGGATTGGGAACCTGCCGCGATAAAATATAATTTACCGAATCCCCATCCTTATCTTTTTCTATACTAAAGGGGAAAAGCTCTCCCCTTTTAATCGTTCCTTTTACTGGCGTTGCGTTATAATTAATTCCCTGTGCTATCAACGTATCCAGCGAAGAGTATGTTTCCACCGCGCGGCTATAGGCCATGTCGGGCATATACACGTCGCTGGGCTTTTTATTATTCTTGCCGCAACTAATAATCATTATCGCCCCTATTGTTGCAACTATAATTAGTACTTTTTTCATGATACTTATTGATTCGTTTATTCCTGCGTTTTAGTTCTTAACTTCAAAGGGCTTCTTGTCCTTATCATAAGTTCCCAACCACCAGCCTACTTCGGCATTCTGTACATTCACTTCTTTCGCTCCGGCATTATTTAAAAATCCACTTACTTCGCTTTCATTGGTTTTGGGAGTACATTCAATAGCCATTACAAACAGGTCATCGGTAGCACGCACGTGAAAATGATGTTTTTTCACAAAGGGTGCCATCTGGCAGATATAACAAAAAGTAAGTACCATGCCCACACAGGCGCACAATACGGTAAATTCAAAAATAACGGGGATAAAGGCAGGTAATGCAAAATGCGGTTTACCCCCAATATTCAGCGGCCAGTCCCTCATAAATACCCAACTCATAAAACTTAAGGCTGTAGTAGTACCAAACGCGGCATAAATGAATCCGGCGGTATGTATACTGGTATCACGAAGTCCCATCACCTTATCAAGGCCATGAATCGGGAAAGGAGTATACACATCGTGCAATTTATACCCGGCCTTCCTCACTTGCTTAACGGCATCAAATAAAACCGCTTCGTCGGTGAAAGATCCTACTACAAATTTCTTTATTGTCATATAATTTATTTCAGTAGATTCTCAAATGCTAATTAATGATGATGCGATACTTCCTCGTACAACACGTCAGCGGATTCTTTTTCTATAGTACCCATTTGGGGTTTATACGTCTCGCCTGATTTTTTCAGGATATGCTTAATTTCTGCCACGGCAATTACCGGGAAGAATTTAGCGAACAGGAAAAAGCAGGTGAAGAATAACCCAAAAGTTCCCAGGTAAAAACCAACTTCATAAATAGTGGGCCGATAATATGTACTCCAGCTACTCGGTACATAATCGCGGTATACCGACGTTACAATGATTACAAATCGTTCGAACCACATACCGATATTCACCAGGATACTCATAAAGAAAGTAACGAAGAGATTACGCCGCATTTTCCGGAACCAGAAAATTTGAGGCGATAATACGTTACAACCCATCATAAGGTAATAACTCCAGCCATAAGGGCTAAACAAATTCAACCTGTTTTCCATGAAAGCCCAGTTCTCATATTTATTTTGGCCGTACCAGGCCATAAATAATTCAGTTAAGTAAGCAATACCCACAATAGAGCCTGTTAACACAATTACTTTATTCATTACATCGATATGCTCTATAGTAATATATTCTTCCAGGCTCAATACTTTGCGGGTTACCACCAGCAGGGTTTGCACCATGGCAAAACCTGAGAAGATAGCTCCTGCCACAAAATAAGGGGGGAAGATAGTAGTGTGCCATCCCGGAACCACCGAGGTGGCGAAGTCGAAGGATACCACTGTATGTACTGATAATACCAGTGGTGTACTTAAGCCGGCTAATACAAGTGATAAACTTTCGTGGCGCTGCCAGTGCTTGGTGCTTCCTGTCCACCCAAACGACAACACCCCATACATATGTTTTCTCCATTTCAGTTTGGCGCGGTCGCGAACAGTAGCCAGGTCGGGAAGAAGACCCGTATACCAGAATAACAAGGATACGGTGAAGTATGTACCAATGGCAAATACGTCCCACAATAAAGGTGAGTTAAAGTTCACCCACAGCGGACCTCTTGTATTAGGATAAGGCAGAACGAAAAAGGCCAACCACACACGACCCATGTGCCAGATAGGAAACTGACCGGCGCACATAACCGCAAAGATGGTCATTGCTTCGGCTGCACGGTTCACTCCGGTTCTCCATCCCTGGCGGAAGAGCAGGAGAATCGCAGAAATCAGCGTTCCGGCGTGACCAATACCTACCCACCACACGAAGTTGGTAATATCCCAACCCCATCCGATTGTTTTGTTCAGGTTCCACTGCCCCACTCCGTAAGTAACCTCGCGATATACCGAATACACTCCGAATAATAACAGCGCTACCGAAACTAAAAAGCCTATCCACCACAAACGGGAAGGAGGCCCTTCAATAGGTCGCACTATATCTTCAGTAATCTGGTGGTAATCTTTTTGGCCTTCCACCAGCGGAGCCCTTACTTGCGATTCGTACTTTAATAATGACATGTTTGAAGCTTTTGGCTTTATTTATAGTTTGGTCAGCTTTAAAACTTTACTCGGTCGCCGTTGTGTCACTCACTTGTGCATCAACAATTCTATTCATCAATGCTTTTCTGCGGCTGCTTCTTTTTTCCCTTCCTGGTGAACTTCTCCTCCCTCATGTTCTCCATGAGCAGCCAGGACATCGGTATTTCTCACTTTCGCCAAATAATTTACATTGGGCAACACGTGAATTTGCTCCAATGAATAGAAAGTGCGTAAACTATTCTCCTTGCGTACCTGGCTTATTTCACTATCCGGGTTATTAGCGTTACCAAATACAATAGCATCACCCGGACAAGCCTGCTGACAAGCGGTTTTTATATCGCTATCCAGCAGTGTTCGGTTCTCTTTCTTTGCATTCAGCTTTCCTTCCTGCAAACGTTGAACACAAAATGAACATTTCTCAATGACACCACGGCTACGAACCGTAACATCGGGATTCAGTACCATTCTTGTGAGATCATCATTCATCATGAAAACAACATCATTCAATGCACCTACTCCTTCTTTCAATTGGTTATCAGGAAAACTGTCGGCCCCTGTATAATCCAACCAGTTAAATCTCCTCACTTTGAATGGACAGTTGTTGGCGCAATATCTTGTACCAATGCAACGGTTATAGATCATTTGGTTTAATCCTTCCGAACTGTGGTTAGTGGCCGCTACCGGGCATACGTTTTCGCAGGGAGCGTTATCACAATGCTGGCAAAGCATCGGTTGGAAAATAGTTTGTACACTATCGGCTTCATAGGGAGTAGAGGTACTAAAATACCGGTCGATTCTCATCCAGTGCATTTCATGAAACCGCAATACTTCATTCTTGCCAACAACCGGAACATTATTTTCCGCTGTACAAGCCACTGAACAGGCACCGCATCCAAAACAACTGTTCAGGTCGATACTCATACCCCATTTAATTCCGGGTCTGTCATATTGAGGATATAGTGTGCCTTCCTTTGTATAATTATCTATTCCACCATAATTACCAATCTCCTCATTTCTTTCTTCCACAATAAGTTTCGGATTCTTTTTGAATTCTTCTAACGTTACCTCTTTAATTACCTCATGGCGACCCTCGTAGTTACTATGCGTTTGGGTTTGGGCAACTTTATATGAAATATCTGTTTTTGAAAATGCAACATCAGCAGATGCCCATTCAACAGTGGTACCATTATAGGATAACAATGGGTACGCATTCTGTCCAACAGCATTTGCGGCCATGCCCGATTTTTCACTTCGTCCATAACCAATCGCTATGGCTATGGTATTAGCCTGCATTCCGGGTATAATAAGTACCGGCAGGGTGACTTCTTTTTTATTGATGGTAAACTTTACCACCGGCTTATCCATATACACTTCATACTTATCGGCCTCGCGGGGATTACCAATATCAATACCTAACTCATCTTTACCAAATTGAGGGGATACGATCGCATAGTTATCCCAGGTAGCTTTGGTAATTGGATCAGGCATTTCCTGCAACCAGGGGTTATTAGCTTGCTTCCCATCACCCAAACTCACTTTCTGATAAATTACCACCTCTGTCTTACTGTTCTTTTTCAAACTGGCCACAGCAGAAACGGCGGCAGTAACAGCCCCTCCATTGAATGCCGAACCAGAAATAGCAGCGGGTGTTTCAATTACTCCATCCTGCAGTGCTTTATTATAATTTTCTAAACTTCCGAGTTTATTGATCCAGGTATTTTTAAAATAGGCGTCGTAGGTAGTGGGGTTACCGCTCCATTTCAACAAAGTATCCTGGAATTGTCTTGTCTTAAATAACGGGTTGATAGTAGGCTGCATTAAACTTACATACCCTGCTTTGGGTTCCGCATCGCCCCAGCTTTCGAGAAAGTGATGGGTGGGAACAGCATATTTACAGAGTTCAGTAGTTTCATCGAGTCGCTCATTCAATGATACCGACAACTTCATTCCTTTTAATGCCTTGGCAAACCGGGCCGCATTATAATATTCATAAACGGGGTTTACTCCATATATAATCAGCGCTCCTACTTTGCCCCCTTCCATATCGGCAACCAATGTTTCCATTTCACCGTCAATTCCCTGGAAAGCTTGTATCGGAGATGCCCAGTTAAGGGTTGTTCCATTACCGCCAATCGCTTCATTGATAGCATTCACTAAAATCTGAATATTCACGTTTGTGCTTCCGGATACAACAAGGCCCTTGCCTTTATTTTCATTGAGCGCTTTGGCAGCCGCTTCAATACCTGCTTTCAATTTTCCATCCACTCCGCCAGCTCCCTGACCTTGCACAGCAGCTAATAAAGCGGCGGCTACCACCCCTGTTTCTGAAGGACGATGAGTAAACCGATCATCCGCATTGGCACCCGTCATGCTCAGCATACTTTCAAATTGAAAGTGCTTGCTCATTTCGGGGTTCTTTTCGTTGATCTTTCGACCAGCCGTGTATTGCCTGCCAAATTCTACCGGCGATAACCAGGTTCCAAGAAAATCGGCGCCCAGGCTTACAATCACCTTGGCATTATCGAAATGATAAGAAGGGATTGCTTTTTTTCCATAGGTAGCTTCATTGGCTAGCAACAGGGAACCGTAAGAAATTGCATCAAATTGTACATGCCGGCTTCCGGGATATTTGGCCAGAAATTCGCCGGCAATTTGTTTGGTTGTAGGAGAATTGATGGTACCTGTTAATAATACAATTGGTCCGACGGCTGATGATAAAGCCGCAGCAATATCTTTATCGGCGGCTTCCAGGCTTACAGCAGTTTTTTTATCGCCACTTGAAATCATAGGTGTACGCAAACGGGCCGTATCATATAAATCAAGCACAGCAGCCTGTACACGGGCGGAGGTATTGCCATTAGTAAGCGAAGACAATGTATTTCCTTCTAATTTGATCGGTCTTCCGTCTCTTACTTTAGCCACTACTGAGACAGCTTCTCCACCACTTACGTAAGTAGTAGCGTAATAATCAGCAACGCCGGGTACCAGGTCCTGTGGTTTATTAAGATAAGGAATGGCTCTTTTTACCGGGGTTTCGCAACTGGCTGCAGCCATAGCAGCGGCTGTACTGAAACCCAGGTATTTCAAAAAATCGCGGCGGGATGCAGGAGCTTCAGTAAAACTCTTACCGTCTCCGGTTTCAAACGGCAATTCTTCCTGGAACTCATCTTTGGAAAGCTTTTGATGCGCATCAGTATCGTTAAGCTCTGCAAAACCTTGCCAATATTTTTTCTTAGCCATTTATATCATTTTGAAATTTGAGAATTTGAAATAAGAGGTGATCCTCATTTACCCTTCTTCACATAATTAATAGTGACATTTCTGACATTCCAATCCACCAATATCATTAACGGTTACACTGTCACGTGTTTTTGCTTTTATCTCGTTGTGAAATTTTTCGTAAATGCTATAAAACTTGTTGCCATTGCCTTTATCATCGTTGAAATCAACTTTACTCTCCCGGTGGCAGTTTACACACCAACCCATACTGAGTTCAGAAAACTGGTATACTTCGTCCATATTAGTGATTTCACCGTGACAGGTTTGGCATTGTACCTTTCCGGCTTTTGTGTGCTGCGAGTGGTTGAAGTAAACGTGATCGGGCAGGTTGTGAATCTTAACCCATTCAATTGGTTTACCAGTGCCGGTATATTTTTTTGCTGCGGGATCCCATCCGGCCGCTGCATATAAATTATTAATCTGTTCGGTACCGTTTACCTTACTGCCATCTTCTTTGAATATATCTTTTCCTTTGTATTCATTAATGGTCATGTGGCAATTCATACAAACATTTACTGAAGGTATGTTGGCGTGTTTTCCTTCGTAAGCCCCGCCATGACAATACAGGCAATTGATTTGATTAGTACCGGCATGTACTTTATGAGAATAATAAATAGGTTGTTCAGGCTGGTAATTTTTATTGCGACCCATACCGATGGCCCACTGGCTCAGGAAGTAACCAGCTACTACGAAAAGCACGAGGGTTAATAAGGTGATATACGATTTATTACGGTAGAAGGGAATTGGCTCCGAGGTAGGAATCCCTTCATGATCATCGGCTAATTTGCGCAGGTTGCTATTAACCTGTAATAATATAAGGGCAATTACTGCGAGAATCAGGGTGAGAATACCATATAAGAGCGAACTGTCGGTTTCCTCTCCTCCCACCGCTTTTTCTCCTGGAGGAACGGGCGCAGCCACTGGTTCTCCTTTTGCAATATAACCAAGGATAGCATCAATATCCTTATCGGGCAAATTGTCGAATACATTCATAGCGGCAGCGCTCCAATCCTTGATCTTAACCGCATAAGGGTCGCCTGTTTTAACTGCGTTATTCCAATTCTTAATCCAGGTTTTCAACAAAGCCTTATTGGGCCAACGGCTTTCCACCCCCGCAAGTGCGGGTCCGGTAAGGTCTTTATTTAAAGCATGGCAGGAAGCACAATTCGCTTTGAACAAGGCTTTGCCATCCTGAGCAATCAAATTATTGGTGACCGAAAAAAGAGAGAGTAATAAGGTGGTAAGAAAGAGGTTTCGTGCAATGGATCGATGTTCGCTCATACCAATTGAATATGATGAAATTATGTGGAAAAATTTCCCGAGTTGGGTGCAAAAATAAGTCAGGATTTTAACAAAATGCCAACACGTTTAAACTTTTTTTAAGCCAGCGTGGGTGCGGATTTCAGCCATATTTTCAATAATTCTTGAATGTTGTGAATAACCGTTGTCATCTTTTTGTCAGGAAGTGGATAAACAATTCCCGTTTTTCATTTTCAATAAGGTTAAGTGAAATATTTATTTCACTTTTGCCCGCATGTTCAACAGGCTCCAGGAAAAATGGAAGGTAAGCGGGTGGCAGGTAGCCATAATTATTGTGGTATTTGCTATTGGAGGAAGCCTTTGCGGATGGCTCGGAAAGCGGGTATTGGGTTTATTATCTATTGATCAGGTAACTCTTCGTATTCCTCTCTATATTTTGCTGGTTACTTTGCTTTGGCCGGTTTGTGTTATACTGATCAGTATTCCTTTCGGTCAGTTCCCTTTTTTTCGGAATTATTTGAAAAAAATCTTCAGAAGAATGAGTGGCTACGGCACCAAGAATGAGGAGCCTGCCCGCCAGCCAGATGGGTTAAGAATTAAGAATCAAAAATGAATCCGTAAAGCAGGTCGCTTATAATTTATTAATCATCAAAAATAATCAGACGGTCATTTTTTCATTTTCTTTTATGCCATGACTATTCATCGGAAGAATTTTAATTTTCACGGTTCCCTGGAAATGTTCCTCTCTTTTTTTACTACTATAACCGGATGTTCCACATAAAATCCGCAGTTTTGCAACTTCAATTTATATTTCCTGATGCATCATATCGCCCTCTTCGCCTCCGGTGCCGGCAGTAACGCCCAAAAAATTATTGAATATTTCAAAGGGCATAACCAAATAAAAGTAGCCCTGGTAGTTTGTAATAAACCCGGTGCCGGGGTAATTTCCATTGCAGAGCAGGCGGACATTCCCGTGTTATTGGTTGAAAAGGAAAAATTCTTTCGAAGCAATGCTTATACGGATGAGTTGAAAGAACAGGACATTCGATTTATCGTTCTGGCCGGTTTCTTATGGAAAATCCCGGATACGCTTATTAAAACATTTCCCGGAAAGATCATTAATATCCATCCCGCCCTGCTGCCCAACTATGGTGGCAAAGGCATGTATGGCTCGAGGGTGCATGAAGCGGTTATTGCCAATAAAGAAAAAGAAAGCGGTATCACCATTCATTATGTGGATGACCAGTATGATCATGGAGATATTATTTTCCAGGCCCGTTGCACTATAGAAGAAACGGATACTCCTCAATCGCTGGCTCAAAAAATTCACTGGCTGGAACATGCGTATTATCCGAAGATTGTTGAAAAAACAGTGCTGAAGAAAATTAATTAATGTGCGAATGTGCGAATTCATTTGATTCGAAAAGCCTGCATTACTTATTATCATTCCAGAATAGGGAGTAGTTAATATTGGTTTGAATTTTCGGGCTTTAGGATTTCGCACATTAGTAATTCGCACATTACCATCTATTCAAATTCAGAAATCATCGTTAAATGCCTATAGATAATGCATCATTATCATCTTTCTGTCGTATTATCACAGCGCAAAATTTTACTTTTTGAGAATAGGCCTGAATAGTACTCTTACAACGATCCTCCTGATCCTTTGTATCCCTTCTTTTGCTCAGGTAAAAGTGAGTGGTAAAGTATATGATGTAACACAGCACAAACCCCTGGAAGCAGTAAGCGTTTTAAACAGTTCAGGAGGAGGAACTATTACGGATATCAACGGCCGCTATACCATAATTGTAAACGAAAAAGATTCAATCTGGTTCTCCTACCTGGGCAAACCCACGCCAAAATTTCCTGTGCTTACCATTCCCAATATTCAGAATTTTGAAATTTCCTTGCACGTAAATATTGCCGATCTGAAACAAGTAATCGTTATGCCCCGGAATTACCGCGTTGATTCGCTGCAGAACCGAATTGATTATGCAACCGCCTTTAATTTCAGACGACCGAACCTGGAAAGCCTTACCTCTATCTCTCCCTCGGGGGGAGTTGGACTTGACATCAACGAATTCATCCGCATGTTCCAGTTCCGCCGAAACCACCGGATGGAGGCTTTCCAGGACAGGTTGTTGCGCGAAGAGACAGAAAAATATATTGATCATCGCTTCAACCGGGCACTCATTATCCGGTTAACGCAATTACGTAGCGCTGAATTGGATACTTTTATCCGCTGGTACCGGCCGGGAATAGAATTTACTGAAATAGCTACCGATTATGAATTTCAATCCTTCATTAAACGGTGTTATCTTCAATATCGTCGGTACAAAAACTTAATAGGCGAAGCGAAAAAAGAAGAGGACGAATAGAGTAGTGAATGGTAAAAAAGGAAGGATGAATGTGAATTAATGAATCGCCATCTATTAAGGCGCCTTTGATTATTGACTATACTCTATTGCCGTTAAAAAATCTTTTTTTTATTCCCTTATACCCCGCTTTCTTTTTAGTATTAACTTTCTGATTCATTAATACAACTATATGAGAAAACTTTTTCTGGTCGTCGCTATTTGGATCAGTTCAAATGCATCAGTACCTGCCCAATCTGCTATTAATGGTTTAAAAGAAGTCAGTCCGGCCATGGTGGGTGTTTCACCTGAACGGTTGGCACGCATCGACCGTTTCGTTCAAAAATATATTGATGATAAGAAGTTCAACGGAGCTACAGCTATTATTGTGAGAGATGGGAAAGTAGTATATCATAAAGCGTTCGGCTATTACAACAGGCAGGCCAAAATTCCTATGCAGAAAGATCACATCTTCCGTATTGCATCCATGACCAAGCCCATCATAAGTACCGGGGTTATGATGTTGTATGAAGAAGGGAAATTTTTGTTAGACGATCCCATTTCAAAATATATTGCGGAATTTAAGAACCCACAGGTACTGGACAAGTACAATGCGGCCGATACTACTTATACAACCAAACCCGCCAAACGGGAAATCACTATCCGCGACCTCCTTTCGCAAAGTTCGGGAATTGGATATGCGCAAATAGGATCGGGCGAGGCTAATGCTATTTATTATAAAAATGGTATCAATGGGGGCATCGGCACGCCCCGCTCTTCATTAAAAGATATGATTCCACGCCTGGCAAAACTTCCATTATTCAATAATCCCGGGGAAGCCTTTTTATACGGACTCAATACAGACGTACTGGGCTATTTTATAGAGGTGATAAGTGGTATGCCTCTTGATAAATTTTTGCAACAACACATTTTTATACCGCTGGGTATGAAGGATACCTATTTCTTTTTACCGGCTGCCAAACAAAACCGGCTGGTACCCTTGTATAAAATCGACGGCCAGTCGCAATTGAAAATACAGGATTCCATTATCCCCTTAAACGGAACTTTTCTGCGCGATTTTCCCAATACACCAGGTGGTTCTTATTTTTCAGGAGGTGCCGGATTAAGTTCTACTGCTTATGACTATGCGCTGTTTGCTACTATGATGATGAATGGAGGAGAACTAAATGGCTTGCGGATCCTATCTCCTTATACCATTCGCTTAATGACTTCCAACCAGATTGGCAACATGCCTATGTGGGGAAATGCTGATAACCCCAATCGATTCGGACTGGGTTTTGGAGTTTATACGGAAAAAAGCGAAGTGCTGTACCCGGTACAGGCTGGTACTTTTGATTGGGCCGGCATGTTTGCTTCGCATTTCTGGATTGATCCCAAATCGAAGGTAGTAGCCGTATTTATGCGTAATATATGGCCCACCGATACCTGGGACTTTGGAGATCGCGTAAAAGCGGTCGTTTACCAGGCACTGGAAAAATAATATAGGCTACCATTTCAGGGTGGATGCGGCAGTGTATGTACCCATGCTGATCCCCGTTACGATGAAAATTATTCAGAAAAAAAATAACAGGAAGAACATACAAAATCAGGTTCATAATAAAAGGGAGGAAATTTTCCCTGATTTTATTTAAGATAAAGTAAGAACGACCTCCTTACATAAATACTAAATAATTATGGATCAAACAACACTCGGCATTGGTACCCGCTTACAGCACAATCAACTCGGACCGGGAGTGATTGTTGGCATCCGTTATGCCACCTACCTTATATCTTTTATCAATCATGGGTTAAAAGAAATTGATAAAACGGAAACCCAGCTCGATGAAATTATCCCGGAAAACGTTTCCGAAGAAATTGAAACGCATAGTGATATAGAAAAATCTCTATTGAAAATTCTCCGGCTCTGGGGTGGTATCACCGAGAAAGTTCCCATCGGAGAAAGATGGACCGGTGGCAAGATGTTACTGCAGCCGGCTGATAAAAACCAAAAACCTAAAGAAATCCCCATCGAAGATTTCTTTCATAAAGTAGTACTGCTGCGCGACCGCTTACGCGTATTGGAACAGAACATCAACAGTAATAAAAAATTAAGTGACGAAGACAAGGTAAATATCCAGCAATACATTACCCGCTGTTATGGATCCCTCACCACCTTCAATGTGTTGTTTAAAAATAAAGAACAATGGTTTGTGGGAGACAAAGGCGGTAAAGAAGAATAGCTTTGTGTAATGATATTTTCGTATCGTGTTAATACTTACTTTAAATTTCCCCAATGAAAAAAATAGTCCTGCTGTTGTTATTGCCTTTTTCACTCCTTTCTCAACAGAATAAAAAAGAAGTAAACGACCTGATCCGAAAGGTAGAAACCAATTTGGCACCTGCCATCATTTATGGTGATACCCTTCCCCATTGGAATATTGAAGACCGGATGAAAGTATCCGGTACCAAAGGACTGAGCATGGCCGTTATCCGGAATTATAAAATAGAATGGGCAAAAGGATATGGCTTTGCCGACGAAGCAGAAAACCGAAAAGTGAATACCACTACAAGATTCCAGGCAGCTTCCATCAGTAAGAGCCTGAACAGCCTTGGTATTTTGAAACTGGTTGACCAGGGAAAACTGGATCCGGAAGCGGATATTAATACCTACCTGAAAGGTTGGAAGTTTCCTTATGATAGTCTTTCAAAAAACAAAAAGATAACCCTATATAAACTATTAAGCCATACTGCCGGATTAACCATCCATGGTTTTCCCGGTTATGAAAGGAGCGACACGCTCCCTTCCGTTCAACAAATTTTAGATGGAGAACGGCCTGCTAATACAAAGGCCGTTCGCTCCGCCTTTGAACCGGGTCAGAGATTTCAATATTCTGGTGGCGGTACAACTATTTCACAATTGTTGCTTACTTCTATTACCGGTAATAAATATGATGAGTATATGCAGGAGCAGGTATTAAAACCACTGGACATGACGAACAGTTCTTATAAACAACCACCTACCGATACATCGAACCTCGCAACGGGTTACTATAAGAATGGAAAACCCGTTAAAGGAAAATACCATGTATACCCTGAACAAGCGGCAGCCGGTTTATGGACCACCCCCACCGACCTGGCGAAATATATTATTGAATGCCAGTTGGCATATGAGGGTAAGTCTGCCAAGGTGCTTTCGCAATCAACCATGAAAAAAAGAATATCTCCTTACATTGATAGTACCATTGGACTCGGAGTATTCATCGAAAACCGGGAAGGAAACAAATACTTCAATCATAATGGAGGCAATGAAGCTTTTCTTTGTACCTCTTATGGAAGTATGCAGGGAGGCAATGGAGTTGTAATTATGATCAATGGAGAAGATTTTGGTGTTATCTCTGAAGTATTAAACAGTGTGGCCCAGGTGTATGATTGGAAAGGGTTTTATAAACCCATTTTTAAAAAATTAGCAATAGTTCCCCAGGACACCCTTAAACAATTTGTAGGCAACTTCAAGTTACTAAAAGACACTTTAACCATTACGTTTTGTGGCAAGGACCTTTGCATTATTCAAAATGGGCAACCGGGAGAAGGATATAAAATGATATTCTCCGACAATAGTAGTTTCGCCGTTGGTGAAGTACCAGATGCTAATTTTAAGGTGCTCTACAATAAAGAAGGAATGGTAGATGCCTTGGAATTAAACCAGGGAGGACGGAAACTTCGGTTACCAAAGCTGAATTAACCAGCTATCACCTGTTTGCCGGTTTCTTACCCTTTGCCAGGTTCTTTTTTACGAGGTAATTGTAGCTTTCCTGGAGGGCTTCAAATACATCGGTGGCTGTTTTGTCCATTTCAACAATCATCCATTCGGTGTTACCGTTAGCCGCAGCTACAATAGCAGGAAAATTTTGCGAGCCTTTTCCAACGGCAGTCATCGGGTCCGGGTTGTCCTCGGGTAATGAATCCTTCCATTGAGCAGGGCCATCTTTTATATGCAACAAAGGAGCCCGGCTACCGAACCGGCGAACAATATCTGCGGGGTTGTGCCCCGCCACCTTTACCCAATAGGTATCAATTTCAAACAAGATATCTTTATCCAGCGTATCCAACAGTACTTCGTACACAAACCGTCCCTCAATTTTATTTCTAAACTCCCACCAATGATTATGAATGCCAAATTGCAATCCATTAGATTTTGCAAACTGACTGGCTTCATTATATAAATGTGCCAACTCTTTGGTTCCTTCCAATGTGCTATAGCGTTTATCTTCCGGCCATCCGTGCCATATCATTTTATTACAACCGAATGCTGCGGCTGTTTCGAGCATAACCTGTTTATGTTCACCAAATGGCAATTCGATATGTGCGGAAGAAACGGAAAGACCTGCTGCCTTTATATATTCTCCTGCCTGATGCAGGGTAATACCTTCAGGCCAGAAAGCGGTTTCCACTGCTTCAAAACCAATATCCGCCAACCGATTCAATGTACCCGAGATATCTTTTTTGATTGCTTCCCGTACGGTATATAGCTGTACTCCTATTTTTGCCTGTTTCAATTTGGAGCTTATTTCAACGGAACGATATCCTTGAAATGAGGGCAGTGCCACTGTGCCCAACAACCCCAATCCAGCCATTTGTAAGAAATCACGTCTCCGAATGGGTTGTTCCTTACCCTCTGTATTGGTTCGTGTTATTTTCATGATGAACAAGTTGATTTTTTCATTTATTCAATTTTGAATTACCTCTATATTTATTTACCTGGTTTTCCCGGGCGGATATAAAATTAAACTATACTTCAGGGATAGGTTTACAGGTTACATGAGAAAATTCTGACCGGAAATCTGAAAATTTGATTGCACATACACGACCTCCACAAACAAAAGCGTGATCGGGGCCTGGAACCACCCCTAATGACGCTGAAATGGGAACCCGACAATAAAAGTAAACCAAAATCATACCCCACCTTGCGCTAAGTCATATTTCGAAATATGAAGCTTGTACTACCTTAACATCGGAAAATCTCATTGCTTAACCGGTAAACTTCTTCGTTATGAAAAAATGGTTACTCACCCTGTTTTCGATATGGATTGTGAATGCAGGGTTTACCCAGGCCTGGATGAAAAAATACGACCATGTGGATGAATGCATATGCGGCCTTTCCCTGGTGGGTAAAGACAATAAACATGGATTTGTAGATAAAACCGGCAAAGTGGTAGTGCCGCTTATCTACGATGAAGCCCTTACCTTTTCTGAAGGATATGCGGCAGTAATGGAAAAATACAAATGGGGCTATATCGACAGCACCGGCAAAACGATTGTGGAGATGCAGTATTCTGAAGCGATGTCTTTTCATGATGACCTCGCCGCTGTTGCCAAAGGAGCGAATTATGGATTTATTAATAAAAAAGGAGAGGTAGTAATACCGCTTGAATATGGCAGTGCCCGTGGCTTTTCCGAAGGCCTGGCCGCCGTAATGAATTCAAAAGGCAAATGGGGCTACATCAATGACAACGGGAAAACCGTAATCCCTTTCAAATTTGCGTTCGCTGATGTATTTGCCGAAGGTGCCGCCCGGGTAATGGAAGTCAGCACCATGTATTATATTGATAAAAGCGGTAACAAAGTAAAAGATAGGTAGGTGAATTACCCTCCTTTGCAGCCTCTGCAAGATCATGCATCCTTTAGGCTCCTGGCTAAGCAGCAGGAGCCTTTATATTATCGGCTCTATCATATAAAATTCGACAATACAAATTGTACCTGATCAATCTTTTCTGTTATTCTTCCGTTCCTTTCCCTGATTTCCGGAACCTGTTTTAGTTAAAACCCAAAATGGAGGAGTGCAAGAAAAAAGAAAAATGCCATTCCCGGATGATATAATAATTTTTTAGACACTGGCTTTATTAAATATGAATATTGTGCGTCACCCTAAAACGTATCGTCCTTTCATTCTAACTAGCATGATAATTCCTTCCAACTCCACGGTCCTTTTAGCAGATGACAAGGCGCACAATACCCCGTTTCAAAGTCAACCCTACCAAAGAGCTCAAATACTATTAAACAACCTGCCAACGCCATCGGATGAAAATCTGTCCAGCGTTCTCCTAAACGTCAGCCGAATATTTTCTATAAAAAGCTTTACATTAAAAGGTAAATACCTTCATCAAAAAAAGCCCTTACAATAGAAGTTTCTTAATCGGCACTCTCAAAATATGATTAGATATTTGAACAAATCATTTGAAAAAACCCTTTCTTATTCAATATTTTTCAAACCACTCAAACTTTTCTTTAATGATGTTTTCTTTTTCTCTCTTTACATAATTCAGAAATGCGCTGGCAACAGGCGAGTGATTTTTTCCTTTTAGCCATATTAGATTCCACACTGATTTAATCGGAAACCCTTTAACCGGGATAATTTGTAATTCTCCATTCTGTAATTCGTTTTTAACTCCAATCAGTGGCATAATAGAACATCCAAGCCCTGCGATTACTGCCTGCTTTACCGCTTCATTAGAAGTAAGTTCCATTTTTTTTCTTACAGGCAAATTATTCTTCTTAATGAATTTTTCCATAGTTTGACGAGTTCCGGAACCCGGTTCACGATAGATCAAAGGAATATTTTCAAAAATGCTTTTATCATACATTTTACTTTTAAACTTTTGTTTGTTATCACTTATAACATACAATTTATTTTCCATTAGCTCGGCTCTCTCAATTTGTAAATTTTCAGGCAACACCGACACTAATGAAAAATCCACCTCATTTTTTTCTAAGCTCTCCACCACCTTTAATTTGTTTGTTACATCCAGAAGCAATTCTACTCCTTCATGTGGTTTTAGAAAATCAGCCAGGAAATAAGGCATTACATATTTACCTGTTGATACAACAGAAACTTTTAGGCGGCCTGCCAACTTACCTTTATGAGCGAGGGTTTTATAGTTAATAGCGTGAACCTGATTGAGGATATTCTCTGCGGCAATGGCAATTTCTTTTCCAAATTCTGTGATAAATATTTTTCTTCCCACTACTTCTGTCAATGGAATTTCAAACTGCGCCTGCAAGTTTTTTAGTTGTATAGAAATGGCCGGCTGTGTTAAATGTAATTCTTCTGATGCTTTTGTAACGCTTTCGGTTTGTGTGATTTTTAAAAAAATGCGCAGTTGGTTAATAGTGTAATTCATAAAAATTATTTATGTTAATCATTACAAATATAAATGAAACTTATTAATAGCATTACCGACTTTTGCTTTATCAAAAACAATAACAACATGCGGAAAATAACAGTAGCAAAAGGAGATGGCATCGGACCCGAAATTATGGATGCCACTCTTAATATTATTTTGTCGGCAGGTGCCAAAATAGAAGTTGAAGAAATTGAAGTAGGAGAAAAAGTATACTTAGCTGGCAATACATCGGGTATCACCAAAGAATCTTGGGATATCATCCGTAAGAATAAAATATTTCTAAAAGCACCTATTACAACGCCGCAGGGAGGTGGTTACAAGAGTTTAAATGTAACAACCAGGAAATTTCTTGGCTTATACTCAAATGTCAGGCCCTGTATGAGTCTTCATCCTTTTGTAAAGACCAAGCATCCGGTGATGGATATTGTTATAATACGGGAAAACGAGGAAGATCTATATGCAGGGATTGAACACCAGCAAACGGATGAAGTGGTACAGTGCCTTAAGCTGATAAGCCGACCCGGCTGTGAAAAAATTATTCGGTATGCCTTCGAATACGCAAAACAGTACAACAGGAAAAAAGTTACCTGCTTCACCAAGGATAATATCATGAAGCAAACCGACGGATTGTTTCATCAGATATTCGATGAGATTGCAAAAGAATATCCACAAATAGAAAACGAGCATTGGATAATTGATATTGGTGCAGCAAAAATGGCCGACACCCCCGAAGCATTTGATGTAATCGTAATGCCGAATTTATATGGTGATGTTTTATCAGATGTAGCGGCACAAATTACCGGGTCAGTGGGGCTTGCAGGATCAGCCAATATTGGGGAAGAATGTGCCATGTTCGAAGCCATCCATGGTTCCGCGCCGCGTCGGGCTGGCCAAAATTCAGCAAATCCCTCCGGGTTATTGCAGGGTGCGGTTATGATGCTTAATCATATCGGGCAAACAGAAGTAGCAGAAAAGGTGCAAAACGCCTGGTTAAAAACGATTGAAGACGGGATTCATACCAACGATATTTTTACAGAAGGGGTCAGTAAACAAAAAGTGGGAACAAAAGAATTTGCCCAGGCTGTAATTGGAAATTTGGGAAACAAGCCCAAGATGTTGAACGCCGTTTCTTATGAAAAAGGTATTGCATTGAATCTTCCAAAATATAAACGCAAAGCTGCAGCAAAAAAAGAGTTGCAGGGGGTTGATGTATTTGTACACTGGGATGGAACAAGCGCCGATAAACTGGCCTCCCTGGTCAAGAAAATAGAATACAAAGACATTAAGCTTTCAATGATAACCAACAGAGGAATTAAAGTGTATCCCGATGGTTTTCCTGAAACTTTTTGCACCGACCACTGGCGGTGCCGCTTTAAACCAACCGATGGAAATTATATTTCAAAAACAGATATCATTCAATTGCTGTCAAATGCCGTAGCAGAAAATATTGATGCCATTAAAACCGAAAATCTTTATGCCTTTGATGGTAAACCATCTTATTCACTGGGGCAAGGACAATAAAAAAGGACAATTAATGAACATACAACTTATACAGGGAAATTTCAATGCAAAGGATGCATTGGAAATCATTACTCAAATGATCGATGTAAAAATAAAATACCACGTAAGCAAAATCAGCCACAACAGTAATGAAGAGGATGTTAAAGTTCGGGAAGTTAAAATCAAAAGATTGCAAAAAGATTTGTCTGACATCAGGAATTATATTGAGAATGGCGGAGGGAAGATAAATATTCAAAGTGAAATATATCTATCAAAATAATTATGGATAATATACATCAACTTACATTAATTGATGGAAATTTCACACCATCGGAGGCCCGGAAAGTGATTCTTGATCTTATCAGCAGCAAGATAAATCATCATAATATGGAGGCGTTCAGTGTTAAGGAAAGATTTAATGGAGATGTTTGTCACTCTGAAAAAAGAATTGAAGCCCTCAAGGAAGCGAGAAGGTGCCTGGAGGAGGTAATCAATTATACTTCTGCAAAAGGACTGAATTTAAAAGTTCAAAGCGTCATTGAGCTAACATTTATAGAGAAAAATGAATAAGTTCTTAGCTTTTCGCTCATTACTTTTCATTGTTCACTTCGTAAACGATAATTTTTGGAGATAAAATATTGTAACCATATCGTACGTTTCTTTTTATTTTCAGGTTATTTCAAATTTCAGGAAAAGATTTATATTTCGTTTAAAGGGTTTCTCACAACTAACAGCGGAAATGCAGAAAGTAAAGTCCACCCCAAAAAATATTCCCAAATGCACAAGCCGACGCACCGGGTCAGGCACCTTTTTAAGGCGCACAAAACCTTTACATAAAAGCCAGGCTGGTAAGAATAACAGCCTTCTTCCTGTACTTCCTGGTACACCCCCTAATTAATAAGACACCGTTAGGCGGCGGATACATCTTGCTTAAAGGCGAATCTATAAAGGGAATTTGCCAAAATGGGAACGACCGGAAGCTGAAGTTCAACTTTTTGCCGGGCGTTTTCAAAAAGGCTTGCAATTGGGTTTGAGATTATGAACCTGCCTCTTGGCAGGGTTACCCAGGTGCCCTTCCTCAACTTTTATTCTTAAATTCAGCTTCCGTTAACCAGGGGGACGGATTACTAATTCTCCACTTAGGCAAGCCTAACACGAACCATGCTAAAAATAATAATCACCAGTGGCCTTCTTTTAATTTGGTCAACTGCTTTTCCACAGGATACAGAACAACAAATAGTAACGAGCCGAAAAAATGCCAGTGCCCAACTTTCAAAGCCTTATGTGATTCTGATTTCGGCCGATGGATTTCGGTTTGATTATGCCGATAAATACAACGCAACTAATTTAATTAGTCTTCGCCGAAGCGGGGTTCGTGCAAAAAGTATGATCCCTTCGTATCCCAGTGTTACATTTCCCAATCATTATTCCATTGCTACCGGCCTCTATCCTTCGCATCACGGATTGGTCTACAACCAATTTTATGACCGCAAAAGAAAAGATTCCTACAATATGGCCAATCGTAAAACAGTAGAGGATGGAAGCTGGTATGGGGGTACTCCGTTATGGGTATTAGCCGAGCAACAGGGTATGATAAGCGCCTCCTACCATTTTGTGGGAACAGAAGCTCCCATTCAACAGATATATCCTACTTATTGGTATAGATTCAGTGATAAAACAGATATCAATTACCGGATTGAAAAAGTAATTGAATGGCTAAAACTTCCCGAGGACATACGGCCCCATCTCATTACTTTTTATATCAGTAATGCAGATCATGCAGGCCATACCTACGGGCCCGATGCATCCCAAACAAAAGCAGCCGTGAAATTGGTAGATAAGGCTGTTGGCAGAATGGTAGAAAAAGTAAAAAAACTTGGTCTACCTGTCAACTTCATTTTTCTCGCCGATCAT
>JANMBO010000019.1:0-6261 GCA_031360425.1 Chitinophagaceae bacterium
GCAAGATGAGATGCGCCTTTTGTAGAGATACCCCACGTATTGTTTTGAATTGCTGTTTCTTCAATTGGCAAAGAGGTATTAATTGCTGGAATTTTCGGCGCATATTTTTTTTGTATTACGGGTGATACTACACTGGTAATAACCGTAACGACTCCAGGGCAATATTGGGTGCAGGTTAAAAAAGGAAATTGTGAAAGCAGCGACCGCATCACCATAACCAACAAATCGGCTGTACTACCGCATACGGGATTCAGCGCTGATGCAACATCTACCTGCAGCTCTTTCCTGAGAGTTAAATTCAAAGATGAAACGATACTGGAAGAAGGGGATTTTGTAAGCCGGTGGACCTGGATTTTTGGCGATGGAAATATCTCCAACGACTGGAGACCGCTTTATGAATATACCCAACCAGGCTTATATACAGTTAAACTTATCATTGAAACAGATCACGGATTTACTTATACTTCAGAAAGAACCAATTATATTTCTATTGAGGGCAATGCATATATTAATCTAGGAAACGATACTTCTATTTGCGAAGGAAGTTCGCTTCAACTGGATGCTGGTAATCCGGGCGCCCGGTATTTCTGGAGCACCGGGGCTACCACCCAAAAGATTATGGTAACGGAGTCCGGCGAATATTGGGTACATATTAAGAAAGGAAATTGTGAAAGCAGGGATAGAATTCAGATTGCCGAAAGACCACCCGTTTTTCCGAATTTCGGTTTTGTTTTAGAGGGCAGCTGTTTACCAGTTCAGGCAAAATTCAGCGATAGCTCAACGGCCTGCGGAGATAATCGAATAGTCCGTTATGCCTGGGATTTTGGAGACGGTACATCTTCCGCACAACAACATCCCGATCACACCTATACCAGAACTGATACTTTCATAGTACGCTTAACAGTGTGGGATATGAATGGTTTTTCTGTAACAAGGAGTAAACGGGTAGTAGTTAATGTCCTGCAGGGACCAATAGTAAATCTTGGTAATGATACGGCCGTTTGTGAAGTAGAGCCATTGGTACTAGATGCGGGTAACCCCAATGCTACTTTTACCTGGAGCACGGGGGATATATTCCAAAGTTGCGTAATTACCAACTCCGGGCAGGTATGGGTGCGGGTAGAATTAGACGGTTGTATTGCTTCCGATACCATTATGGTTACAGTTACTCCTACTATGAATCCTAAATTTGGATACCAGATTCAGCAAGGTACTTGTCCCGCTACTGTAAAATTTGCTGATAGCTCGGAAACTTGTGGAGTGGAGATAACACAATGGAGCTGGGACTTTGGAGACGGCTTAACTTCTATTGAGCAACATCCCACGCACACTTACCAACAGGATGGGGAATTCATTGTAAGAATGACCATATTCGATAATATCGGCAATGTTATTACTAAAAGTAAAAGAGTAGTGATTGCCCCTTGCACTACCATGGTAAATCTAGGTAACGATACTACCATTTGTATGGGTGATGTTCTTATGTTGAATGGAGGCAATGCAGCCGATAACTATGTGTGGAGCACGGGTGAAACTACCCGTGAAATTGCTGTACAGGACGCAGGGGATTATTGGGTTCGGGTGGAAAAAAGAGGCCGGGCAAGTTCAGATACAGTGCGTATTGAAACGGTATTCCCAATCAATCCGGGATTTGATTACAGTATTAAAGGAAATTGTTTGCCGATAGATGTAAAATTTGAGGATAAGAGCCAACTTAGATGTGCCCAGCAGATTGTTCAGTGGCGATGGGATTTTGGGGATGGTACTACTTCGCTGGAACAACATCCGATACATACCTATAATCGATCCGATTCTTTTGCCGTTCGATTGACAGTTACAACGAATAATGGGATGTCCGTTTCAAAATCACGCAAGATATTTATTGAAAACATTTCCCCAGTTGCTAATGCAGGATCCGATATAACAATTTGCAAAGGCGAATCTGTTCAACTGGATGCGGGTATAGATAGTGCCACCTACCTATGGACACCGGAAACCAGTTTGGATAATTATTCGATACGCAGGCCCCTGGCCAGCCCATCACAAACGACCACTTACCTGGTGGCTGTTACAAAATGTATGACAACCACTACCGACCAGGTAGTAGTGTCAGTAAATGGCCTGGTTCAGCCAGTAATCAATTCGGATGGCAAAGCATTGGTTAGTTCAAAAGCACATGGTTACCAGTGGTTCAGGAATAAAGAAATAATACCTGGCGCAAAACACAGGAATTTTGAACCAAAAGGAGCAGGCTTTTATTCCGTACAAGTGAAAAATTTGGCCGGGTGCCAGTCCGCCTCTGAAACGTTCTTCTATTCGCCCGCCAGCAATAAGGGAAAATGGACAAATGGAATAAAGGCAAAATGTACACCCAATCCAAGCTTTGGGTTAGTATATGTAATGTTATCGCATTTGCCCGAAAAACCAGTGGCACTTAGGGTTATTGACCGGTATGGGCAACCATTATTTACTACTTCGATAAATAATTATAGCAACCTGTTAAATCTGAGCAGGCTTGCGAAAGGATATTATATGGTAGAGCTTATTCTTGGAAAAGAAAAAGTATCAATACCGTTATTAATTCAGTAACCTGTGAAAAATCAACCTTTCAAAACCATCTGCCCCAGGGTAGATGGTTTTTCGCTTTTCAAGACGAATTATTAGAAATTGATCTCTCCTTCCGGCCAGTTTACCTGCTGTCAACACCTGGTGAATATTTATTTAAAGTATCTATAGCTTTTTTGAAAATACTTTCCTAAATTAGATTTAATCATCCGCACCCATGGGAAATAAAGTTCTTTATTTCATCACCATTTAAATTTTTCTCCCATGGTTACTACAGAAGTAGCACAGCTTTCACATGAATGCAATGCCTGGAGGGAGACATTGCGTTCGTACCGTGAAGAGTTTGGCCAGCTCAAGCAAGAACTCCAAAAACTTGCCGGCCATCAATCCCAAAAAGAAGACTTACTTCAGGTAGAGCATCTCGACAATCAGATTCACATCCAGCTCATCAACATCCACGATCTCAAGCAGGCAATCAAACTCCACGATCGAAAGATTCAACAGGAAATCAAAGCAAATAATGGTAAAATGAGTGATGATTCACTGGCCGAACATGAGAACCTTTTTGAGAGCTATCAGCATTTGGAACATACCCTGCAGGACATTAAGCATGAATTCGGACTTTTCACCGCACGAACGTAAAAGGTAAAGTTTCTCTGCCGATCCCTTCATTCATTAAAACTATTCAATTCTTTTTGGATGGTTATGTAACTCACATTCTCTGGTTAAAGCACTATTTAATACAGTTGATCCCCTTTCAATAGAATAAACAACCATTGGTCATCTATAAATTTTTTTGTTATGGCTGAATTTGATACTTCACATGTAAAAAATATAGTCTTGCTGGGCCATGCGGGCAGCGGCAAGACCACGTTAGCGGAATGCATGTTATATGAAGCAGGCATTATTGCCCGCCGGGGTTCCGTACCTGAACGCACAACAACAGGTGATTATCATCAACTGGAGCAGGAAAGGGGAAACTCTATATTCACTAAACTTTTGCATAGTAAATGGCGGGGATATAAGATTAATATTATTGATACCCCGGGCTACGATGACTTTGTTGGAGAAGTGATAGCGGCTCTTCGTGTAGCGGATACCGGCATCATGTTACTAAATGCAATGGCCGGTGTAGAAGTAGGTACCGACGTTATCTGGGAGTATACGGAGCGGTTTAAAACACCTATGATATTCGCGGTAAATAAGCTGGACGATGATTCGGCCGACTTTGATAAAACGGTTAAGGAAGCAAAAAATCATTTTGGAGGAAATGTGGCGGTAGTACAATACCCCCGGCAGGTGGGGGCGGGTTTTCATGAAATTATCGATGTGCTTCGGATGACCATGTACCGGTTTACTGATAACGGTGGCAAACCGGAAAAATTAGCTATCCCCGAAGACGAAAAAATAAAAGCAGACACCCTGCACAAAGAACTAATCGAAGCAATTGCCAGTAATGATGAAACATTAATGGAAAAATATTTTGAAAAGGGAGAACTTGATGAAGATGAAATGAAAGCCGGAATGAAAAAGGCAATGATCAATCACGATCTTTTTCCGCTGTTTTGTTTATCGGCCGAACGCAATATGGGAAGTGGCCGTCTGATGGGTTTTATAGATAATGTTTGCCCCAGTGCCAATGAAATGCCTCCGCAACAAAATAAAACGGGCGCTCAACTGGAATGCTCGGAAAAAGGGCCAGTCGTTATCTTCATTTATAAAACAGTTTCCGAACCGCATGTAGGAGAGCTTTCTTACTTTAAGGTTTATTCCGGGGTGGTAAAGAGCGGAATGGACCTGGTGAATGAAACAACCGGTGTTTCGGAAAAATTGAACCAGTTATTTGTGTTGGAAGGAAATAAACGTTCGAATGTAAATGAACTGGTAGCGGGTGATATTGGAGCTACCCTGAAACTAAAGAATACCCACGTAAATAATACACTGCACGAAAAAGGGAAAAACTTTGAATTGCTGCCTATTAAATTCCCTGAACCCAATATGAGAATGGCGGTGGAAACTACCAAGAAAGGGGAGGAGGAAAAACTTTCACTCGCGCTGCACCAGTTAAAAGAGGAGGATCCTACCGTAATTATAGAATACTCTCCCGAACTCAAACAAACATTGATCCATTGCCAGGGAGATATGCATCTCGCTGTTGTAAAATGGAAAATTGAACACAATTATAAAGTGGAAGTAAAATTTATCAAGCCAAAGATTCCTTATCGAGAAACAATCCGCAAAATGGCCGAAGCGAATTACCGGCACAAAAAGCAATCGGGTGGATCCGGACAATTTGGGGAAGTATTTATGCGTATTGAGCCGTGGTATGAGGGCATGCCGGAGCCAGTTGGACTTAATGTACGGGGTAAAGAAATTATTGAACTTGATTGGGGCGGTAAGCTTGTTTATTATAACTGTATTGTTGGGGGGGCGATTGATACCCGCTTTTTACCTTCTATTTTTAAAGGGGTAATGGAAAAAATGCATAATGGACCTTTAACAGGTTCTTATGTACGTGATGTGCGTGTTTGCGTTTATGATGGGAAAATGCACCCGGTGGATAGCAACGATATTTCATTTAAGATTGCCGGGTTACAGGCTTTCCGCCACGCGTTTGAACAAGCCGATCCGCAAATACTGGAACCAATTTATCACGTAGAGGTACTATGCCCCGAAGATATTACCGGTTCAGTGATTGGTGATTTGCAGACGAGACGCTCCATTGTAGAAGGAATGGATAGCGAGGGCCATTTTACCAAAGTGCTGGCCCGCGTTCCATTGGCAGAAATGAACGACTATTCCTCTTCGCTTCGTTCTATTACTCAAGGACGAGCCAAGTTCCGTATGTCGTTCCAGGATTATTCGGTAGTTCCTTTTGAGATTCAGAAAAATTTGCAGGAGGAATATAATAAGACATCGAAGGAAGAAGTTTCCTGAGGAATCACAAATCATAAATGAAAAATGAATTAAGGATTAAGAATGAAAAAAGGCCCTTTATTCAGAGGACCCTTTTTAATTTTTAATTTGTAATTCTTAATTCCTAATTTCTATTACTCCAGCCGGAACGATACCTTACAAATCACTCCAAACGTAGTGAGCTTTCCGTCTTTCACATGAGCCTTAATATCTTTTACATATACTGAATCGATATTACGGACCGTTTTGGATGCTTCGGAAACCGCCGTGCGGATTGCATCGTCAATACTTTTTTCGGATGAAGCAATTACTTCAATGACTTTTACAATAGACATGGTATAAATTTTTTGGTTAGAAAATTATTGGGCGGGTGTGTAGAATAAATTCTCACAGGCGCGTATACGAATATACGAAATACAGGTACAGGTTGGGAAACGGTAACCGAGTAATAATTCCGCCTTGATTTGAGCATTCTTTCCGATTCCTGTTTTATTTTAATTAAATTAACTGCATGGATCAGAAAATTAAAGGAAAGAACAAAACGCCGCTATTGCCTTCAGATTTTTGATCTGATTATCCAATTATCTTCCTCAAATTTTCCATACTGGTAGTTATACTGGTAAATGGATCTGCGGGCATATCATGTTCAACGAAATAATGTTTCATTCCGGCGGTAGATGCATTTTCGAATATGCGTTTAAAATCTATAATGCCGGTTCCCACCGGTTGAGGTCCCGTCATGGCTTTGTCAATATCTTTCACATGCCATAAATGAAAACG
>JANMBO010000071.1:0-122774 GCA_031360425.1 Chitinophagaceae bacterium
CAATGAAGTGCGCAAAATTGTGGACCTGGAAAAGGAAATCGCCAGGTATAAGCTGAACAGCCTGCCGATTGAATTATTACACGAGGCCAAACAACTTGGATTCGGAGATGAGCAGATCTCATTGATCATGCAGGATGGAGACGATGAAGCGATCTACGAGAAAAGAAAAGCCGCGGGTATTACCCGCGTGTATAAAATGGTAGATACCTGCAGCGCCGAATTCGAGGCGAAAACACCTTATTTCTATTCCACTTTCGAAAATGGAAACATCAACGAAAGTAAAGTGAGTAATAAGAAAAAGGTGATCGTTTTGGGTTCTGGTCCCAATCGAATTGGCCAGGGTATCGAATTTGATTATTGCTGCGTACATGGCTTACTGGCACTGAAAGAATCGGGCTATGAAGCCATCATGGTGAACTGTAACCCCGAAACAGTTTCCACCGATTTTGATATGGCCGATAAACTTTATTTTGAACCGGTATATTGGGAACACTTGTGGGATATTATCGAATTAGAAAAACCGTATGGGGTAATAGTTCAATTAGGAGGACAAACCGCATTGAAATTATCCAAAAAACTATTCGAAAAAGGAATTAAGTTAATCGGTACCAGCTTCGATGATATGGATATTGCAGAGGATCGTGGCCGATTCAGCGATACCCTGAAAGAACTGGACATTCCCTATCCCGATTACGGAACGGCATATGATGTGGATGAAGCTATTAAGGTGGCCAATACCGTTGGGTACCCGGTGCTGGTTCGTCCTTCGTATGTATTGGGTGGTCAGCGGATGCGGATTGTAATTAATGATGATGAAGTAGAAAATGCGGTTATCAGTTTGCTGAAACATATACCAGGCAACAAAATATTAGTAGATCATTTCCTCGATCGTTGCCAGGAAGCGGAAATTGACGCTATATGCGATGGTGAAACCGTGCATATAATGGGGGTGATGGAACATATTGAACCGGCCGGGATTCATAGTGGCGACAGTAATGCGGTGCTACCCCAGTTCAACTTAACACCATTAGTGGTTGCCACCATGGAGGAGTATGCCAGGAAGATCGCCTTCCGCCTGAACATTAAAGGACTGATCAATATTCAATTTGCCATTAAAGATGGTAAGGTGTATGTGATAGAAGCCAACCCGCGTGCATCGCGTACAACGCCATTTATTGCGAAAGCCTACCAGATACCTTATTTAAATGTAGCCACCAAAGTGATGCTGGGTGAGCTACGGTTGAAAGATCAGAAGTTCGTAAAACGTCTTACTGGTTATGCTATCAAAGAGCCGGTGTTCAGTTTCAATAAATTTCCGGGGGTGAATAAAGATCTGGGGCCCGAAATGAAATCGACCGGGGAAGCGATCCGCTTTATCAAAGACCTGCGTGATCCGTATTTCCGGCAATTATACAGGGAGAGAAGCATGCATTTGAGTAAATAAAAAAGCCCCGTCCCCAAAGGGGAGTAAGAATAAGAAACTACAGTAGTCTATAAGGCTACCGTAGTTTTTTTATTTCAGATTTATTTCGGGTTTTATTGTTTAATCACCTGCCGGTTACCCCACTCAGATCCATTAAATGCCTGGATGGTATAAATGCCGGCAACAAGATTGGATAAACTGATATTGGTACTGGTAACGCCGGCAGGATACTGGTACTGACTTTTAACAACCCCATACTGGTCTATTATTTTCAATTGGTAAATTTTTACAGGCCCGCCGCTTGTTGGTAAACCTTGCTCTTGAATGGTTGTAATGCTTATGTTACCACTGCTAGGATTTGGCGAGGCCATAAAAAAGGAGCCACAATTATTTACAACAAGTGGTTTGGTAGCCGGGCTTCCGCCTGCATCGCAGGAATTCGCCACCCTCACTGTAATTATGCCTTGTCCGGTTGTGTTATTGGTTCTCAAGGCAAGATTAGGTGTTCCCTGTCCCCCTACATATGTTAAACTAAAAGAACCTGAGTTGGGCCATGTCCATTGATAGTTGGTAGTTCCTGGCAAGTTGAAGGTACTGAAGTAAACCGCAGTGTTTTTGCAAGCAGAGGAAGTCCCTGATATAGGATAATCAGAACTGCTATAACCACCAACACGAGCCGATTTAGATATGTTAAGTGGAGTACCTCCGGCACAAGAAGAAATACTTGCAGTTATAGTTACATTTCCACTACTCACTTTAGATACTGTTGTTTGAAATCCATTTACCGAACTAAATGAAACAAGGCCAGAAGGAGTTGCAGACCAGGTAACAGTTATCCCATTAGTTACAGGACTTACTGAATAAATTGTTGACGTGCAGATAGGATCATTTCCTGTTATAAAATAAGCTGATGTACTTCCACATTCATTTGAACAATCCAAATTATTTGGAACTACACTTTCCATTTCATTAAACATCCATTTTGCATTTCGGGCACTGAAATCAGTATGATTTTGATTATAGTAATTAGCGCTACCGATAGAAAATTTTTCCTGCGCAATATATTTTTGAAGACTTGTATTTGAAGTACCATTTATAGGGAATATATATACCGTATTCAAAGGTGTACCAGATGGAGCGTCGAGAGCGCTTACGGTACTTACAAAGGAAAACAAATCCTGAGTAATATTCATACTTAAGCCAGCGCGCAATTTTACAAAAGGAGTTGCATACCAGGGAACTCTTTTTTTATTTAATCCAGTAGTAAACGCTCCATTTGTCCGTTCGTTTATACTTTGAGTACTTCCTGGCGCAGCGTCCCAATCAGTAAAACCTGGTGGATTGGGCCGGCTAACTTCTTTAAGTGTTACAGTACTAAATCCAATACCCCAATAGGAAATACGTCTAACATATTTGAAATATTCAATTTGAGATTGAGTGCCGCTAGAGGGTATCGCGTTTAGTTGTGTCGTTAGAAAATATTTTGCAGTCCAAGCAGTGGGCAAAATAAAAAGTACTTTAAACTTTGCAATTGCAAAGTCTCCATCGTAATTGGCCATTGATAAACCGCTAGCTGACATTACCGGAATACCACATTGACTTCCCTGAGCTGTCGCAATATAACGATAAGCAGGTTGATTATCAGTCGGTACAAATCTTACCATTTGTTGATATGGGCTATTAGTTCCATTTAAAAAAGAATTTATTACTACATTTCCATTTTCATCTATAACTCTGGCTTTTAAAAGCTGGGCCGTGGCAGGTTTAGTATTTAACACGTAAAAATTTTTAAGATCTTCCAGATTATCGCTTATTTTATTGCCCAAGACTCTCATATTACCCAAATCATATAAAAAATGCTGAAAGGCAAGAGGCACATTAGCACCCTGGTGAGGGCTATCATGGGTAATCAGTAACTTAGTATCGGTACTGGCACTGCTTATGGTTTTAGTCATTCTTGCAAGGGTATATCTGCACAATATTCCTCCCGCACTGGTGCCAATTATAACATTCTTCTCCGTAAATCCACCTGCCGTTTTATCTTGTTTTACCCATTCAATTACATGTTGCAGCATTTTACTATTGTCCTCAAAGCTCCGCAGGGTATTATAATTTAAAAATACCAGATCATAGCCTGCTACATCATCGAGATCGTTCATGAAGTCATATCCTGTATTGGTTAGCAATTGTGGCCACTCCCCTTCTGGGTTATTTATCAAATTCAGTATATTATATTTTCCGCTTACATCATATCCTTCCACATATATCAATGGTTTACGAAGGTGCGGAGTACCTGTGGTTCGGGTTGGGTTATTTACACTATATCGTATTTGCATTATATCTCCTCCAAGGCCCTCGCCCGGTACCGTGGGTACTGGCACTTCCCTTGAATTGGGATCTGTACCAACATACCGGTTACTGACAATTGTACCTGTAACAAATACATCCACACTACTGTGACAATATACAAACGCACCAGTGCTTAACTATACTTTAAAGTCGATAAGCTTTGTACTACTACTATCGGTATACGTTTTACTAACCGTTCCGCTTATAGGAATGATTTTATACCCTTGTCCATCTTTAAAATCTACCCATAGCGTATTGATGGTAATATTTGTGTTGGTATAGTACAAGGAAGGATTGTAAGTAAAAATAACTGTATTGGTAAATTCTTTTTTTATACTTGCTGCGGCAAATAAAGTATTTGTTGTATAAGGGCTCTGGCTTCGTCCGGCCACATCAAATATCCGCTGGTTACTTACCGTAAACAGGTTTTGGCTGAGTGCGTCATTTCGCATACTTGCATAATTACCGTACAACAAAGCGATGGGGGTAGCAGCATCATTAACAAAACTACTTATTTGTGTGTTTATTACTGTTAAGTTGGTCATTGCCGCTAACTGTACCTGTATCTTAGCGGTAGAAATATCCGTATAGGTGGCCCGAAAAGCATCAATATCAGCCACCGCATTACTATCGGTAAGCAACCCGTTAAAACAATGAATAGGCATCAGTTCTGCACCATATTCTTTCAAATACCCGGTGGGTACCTGGGCTTTATCAATAAATTGAAAGATAGAATCTAATTTTAAACGTAAAGGATCTGGTTGAGCAATACTTTGGAGCCCAATGACAACTATCGCAACTAAGAGTAATATTCTTTTCATAACTGTTCATTTTAAAATTTGTAGTCAAACCTTCCACTTGTAATTCTAATTGTATCGCAGGTAGGTGGCTTATAAGTAAATTCGAATTCGCCAGAAAAAATGCCCACGGGCAAATCATATCGAGTAATATTTAGATAACCATTTCGATAGCTAATTGTATCAAATACATCGGTTTTACAATCTGCGCTACTCCAGGCAATTCTTAATCTGCCAACAATCCTCAAAGGGTATCTTCCAATTCCTTTAATACTATCAGAGCCAAAGTCCAGGAACTGGGTTTCATTACTATTAATTACGGCATAACAGTTAACTGAGAATTGTCCGTCATTATATGTGGGGTCAACCATTACTCGGTAGTTAGGTTTTCCTGTCTCTGTAGAGCCTTTTGGTAAAAAAACTATTCCATTTACAAGACACCCAAAAGTGTTGGCGCCTATTTGTGTAATAGGTGGCAATTGAGGCTCAGCATCCGCTTTTCTGCAGAGTGAATTGGCAAATAATAAATTAAGGAAAATCCCTCCTAAAAACAATCCCGTCTTTCTCATAGAAAAATGTTTACTTGAATTTAACCATAATTCGGTTATAGTTAGGTTTGATACTGCATATAGTTTCGCACATTTTTGCGAAATAAAGGTTTCTATATAGTAGTTTTTCAGATGATTGAGTTTCAATTTATAGAATAATTTACTCGGGCTTTGTCGAAATTTCTTCAATTGCTAAACTAATCTCAGACAAGCCATAAAATAAATTACCAATGAAATTTAAACCTATCCAATAAGTTTCTTTACTATACAAAACAAATTAATAAAACAAAGAACCCGGGCTTCAAAGTGTATTTCATAAACGAAATAGGCTTGTATTCTTTCTCAATTGACTGCGCTTTAGAGAATTTTTTACATTTGCTGGATATTGATATTAATAATACCTGAACTATTTTAGCATGAATACCGAAATTCAATCCTTTATTCGCAACCTGCAAAACGTACACAGCGGACAGCCCTGGTTTGGCAAACCGGTTCATGCCCTGCTGGAGGAGGTCAACCCCGGTACGGTGTATCGCAATCCCAATAATACCGGGCACTCCCTGATCGATTTGCTCTATCATATGATTACATGGGCCGGTTTCGTTTTGAAAAGAGTGGAGGGAGAAACTGAAGAAGATCCGGCCGCTTTTGAAAAACTTGATTGGCGACCTATTGATCCCGCATTGCATAGCTGGGAAAAAGGAATGGAAGAATTCAAATTGATTCATTCAACCATTATTAAACTACTTGAAACAAAAGAGGATGATTTTTTGAAGGAGGCGGTGGAAAGTCGCAATTTCAATTTCCGGTTTATGCTGAACGGATTGATACAGCATAATATCTACCACGCGGGGCAGATTGCGTTCCTGAAGAAATTGTTAGAAAAAGATAGTTCTTAATCTGCTATGGTTAGGTTTGTGGTTTGTGGTTTTGGATTCTTTAGGTACAGCAGATTTTAATTAATACTGGCTGAACTTATTCAAGAATTTTAGAGTATAAGAAACCACTAACTATAAACCAGAAACCACAAACTTTCTTCACACTTCCGCAATTCCATTTCGTATCGCGTACAACACCAACCCGATGCGGCTATGTACTTTCAGTTTGGCAAATAAATTCTGGCGGTAATCGTCTATCGTACGTGGACTGAGGTTCATTTTCTCCGCGATATCTTTATATGCTAATTCGGTACAAACCCATCGAAGAAACTCGGTTTCGCGTTCATTCAATACAATAGTTTCTTCATCACGGTCGGCATCCCGATGCAAGCCGCTGATGAGTTTACCGGAGATTACATCAGGCAGGTAAACATCTTTGCTCATTACGGAATCGAGGGCTTCTTTCAATTCTTCCGGATCGGTATTCTTAAGTAAGTATCCTTTGGCTCCCAGCCGCACCATCCGGATGATCGTTCGTTCATCACTGAGCATGGAAAGTACCAATACTTTTATCTGGGGGTAATTAGCGTGCAGCCATTTGGTGGTTTCGAATCCATCCATCTCCGGCATGTTCACGTCTACCAGCATAATATCGGGAATACCGTGCTGGTGAATAAGCGGCCGAACTTCCTTGCCATTGTTTGCTTCAAATAATACGGAGTATTCGCCAAATGAATCAATGAGACTCGCCAATGCCCCTCGTAATAATGAGTGATCATCCGCAATAGCTACCAGTATTTTTCGCCCCGTTTTTGCCATAATTAGTTAGTTTCCGCCTCCGCTAATTCAATGGATACCCGGGTCCCCTTCCCTTCCTCACTGAGCATGGTAAGATTCGCTCCCAGCAATTTAGCCCGGTTGAATAAACTTTTCAATCCTACCCCGCTCGAGGAACTTACTGAATGCTTTTTTTCTTCTACGTTAAAGCCAATTCCATTGTCTTCAATCTTCATCACAAAATTATTACCTGCGCCGTAATCCAGGGAAACTTTCACGAGGGTTGCTTTTGAATGCTTCAGCATATTATTGAAAATTTCCTGGAACATCCGGAAAAGAAATATCTTTTTTTGCTCATCAAAAGAAAATTCTTCGCCACTGACACTGAATTGAACCTCCAGTATACCGGAGTTTTTTACTGATTCGAGATCGAAACCAATCAATTCAGAAAGCCCTATTTCGGTAATGCGATCGGTGTGCAGGCTTTTGGTCAAATTCGAAAGATCGAGTATCGCTTTATTTAATATTTGTCTTGAGTTTTGGATAGGCGCGTACGCCGCGTGATCTTTTTCTATTGGTAATACGGCCAGCGAAAGTTTTGTTACAGAAAGTAACTGGCCGATATTGTCGTGCAATTCCTGGCTGATGGTTTTAAGGGTGTTTTCCTGGATTTCCAATTGCGATTTCAACGCTTCCTGTTCATATATATCCTTTAACTGGACTAATTCCTGTTCCTGCTGGTGCCTCCTGCGCTGGTATAAGAAGAGTATGGTTACAATAAAACCCACAAGCAACAATGCGAGAGTGGCTCCTATAATAATGACAAAATATATTTCCGGATTTTGATTCGGCATAGGAATGCAATGGTAAATAACGAGTATAACAAAATATTCATCAAAAGTAATAAGGTTTGAATGCTGTTAATTATAAGTTCGGGCACATTCCGAATAATATTCACAGTAGCTATGATTGGGAAACTGCATGAAAAATAGAATAACAAGCCTGTTGATACCCAAAAAGGCGATTCCCTCGAAAGGTTAACGATCTTTTTTTGTTTAAAAAGTTCAAAAAAATAATAAATACTTAAAGCTACAATTATTAAACAACCGAATGCATAAGTAACAGTATTATAATTAGCAAATTTCTGAAATAAAAGCACATTAATAAGGGCAAGAAAAATATAGAAAAATTGAACTATTCTGCAAATCTTTATTAATCTCTTGTTTTGAATAAAATTCGATAATAGGTATACATAGAAAATAAATTGAACAACTCCGTAAATATTATAAAGGTTAGTATTATGTTTTCCGCGAGCTACTAGCCAAGTCGCAGTCAATTCGCTAATTAGGGTGTATATTAAGAAAACAAGAAATGCTTTGAGATAGAAAGGAGTTCCTTTATAATAGAAAATATAGGTCCCTGCTAATATACTTGCCACGATAAAGAAAAGATCAATTGATAAATACATATCCTAAAGTTAATATGCAATTTAGCCTTAAACTTATAAAAAAACCCTCTGCAAAATTACAGAGGGTGAGTCAATGTAAGATTGTTCTACTTTTTATACAATCGCAATGCCTTCTTCCCCTTTATCAACTATAGATATACCTATACCACCATCATCTGCATCTCCCATATTAGGTTTACAAAATGGGGGGCATATTCGTCCCATATTATAAGCAAGAATAGAACTGGTAAAACCATTAGTAACATACACATCCTTATCCACTATCCCTTTCTCCGTTTCCTTTGATTGGGTAGCTACCATAACAATAGTTTGCCTGCCCGCGTACAAGGGCTTTTCTTCATACTCTTTATCATAGGCCGCGAAATAAAACCGCACGCCATCGGCCCCATGCATTTTAATTTTTTCCAGGAACTGTTCCAGCTCTTCCGCACTATACCAAACGCTCAATGAATCTTCCTTTCCAATATGTTTTGAATTGTTGACCCATCTTTCCTGTTTGTAATTACGGATAATGGTGTCAGTATGGGCGGTACTTACAAACTTTCCGGCTTTACGGGTTTTGGAGGTTACTGTCAACATAGCTTTTGATTTTTATGATGTTAATAAATTGATAACAACGTAAAATTACCGGCTTCCTAACTGCTATGAACACGCAAAAAAATGTCTTTCAACCAATTATAAATTAATATTATTTGTAAATCAAAGAAGTTCAAATAGCAATAAGAAATAAAGGGGGTCAATACCGTAGAAACAATTCGAATAAACGGGGAAAATATTCAGGACACCACGGGAAAAACATACATCTCAGTGACCCGTAAAAGTATACATCTAAAAACAGTATAAAGATTATGGCCATCCTCTGTGTAAGTAGAAAATATTAGCTGAAATTAACATCAGATTTTACCATCGCCGCTTTTAAAGTCCAATATTCCTATGTTAGCCAAATGCAAAATAGATAGTATCAATCTACTTCTTGCTTAACTAACTTCCCCTCCTTCAAAGTGCTGGTGTTATTTATTTTTTGCAGGCTGTCAACCGGGCCTCAAAAGATGCACTATTTACTATTAATCGTTAACGCTTAGCTTATTTACGCGTTCTGATTATTTAATCAGTTTGCTTACATAACCCACGCACCGCTATGCCATCCTTTCGTACTATCCCAATATGGAAAGGAGCCCCATTCATAAGGCTGCTGATTCCGTTGATAGCCGGTATTTTATTGAAATGGTATATTCCAATACCTATAAACAGTTTATTCTTTTCTTTCTGCTTACTCTTCCTGTTTTTGTTGCTCCTTTTATTTCTTCCGGTTACCATGCGTTTTCGCTACCAGCTGTTGCCAGGTTTGTTGCTCAATGGACTCATGCTGGTACTTGGCATGTTGCTTATACATCACCACTATACACCGAATAAGCCAAATTGGGTCGGTCATCATTATAAAGACAGTGCATTAGTTTTTACACTTATTGAAGAACCTCTCTCCGAAAACGAAAATTCCTATAAAGCCGTTGCATCTGTTATGGGTATATCTGTAAATAATCAAATCATACAGGTAAGCGGTCATATCATTCTTTATTTCCGGAAAGACAGTATTGCCCCTGCCATAAAATACGGGAACCAGGTTGTTTTCAGGAGACCCATTCAATCGATTAAATCAACGGGTAACCCGGGCGCCTTCAACTATAAACAATACGCCGCTTTCCAGGATATCTATAACCAGGTCTTTTTAAAACCGGGTGAATGGATTGTTTTAAAAAACAACCGGATTAACCAGTTCAAACAATTTCTCATTACCAGCCGGGAAAAAATCATATCCATTCTACGCACCCATATCCGGGGAAGTAAAGAATGTGGTTTAGCGGAAGCTATGCTGATTGGATATAAAGACGACCTGGACAAAAACCTCGTACAGGCTTATTCAAATACAGGGGTGGTGCATGTGATAGCGATTTCCGGACTGCACCTGGGCCTTATTTACTGGTTGCTAACTCTATTCATTCGTCCGTTGGCACGCAATAATAAACTGCATTGGTTAAAACCCATTATAATTATATCAGGGTTGTGGTTATTCAGCCTCCTTACAGGTGGTTCTCCTTCCGTATTGCGTTCTGCCGTAATGTTCACTTGCATAGTAGCGGGCGAAAGCTTATCGAAAAAAACAACTATTTACAACACCCTGGCGGCCTCTGCCTTTCTGCTTCTTTGTTACAATCCTTTTTGGCTATGGGATGTAGGCTTCCAGCTATCTTATATTGCTGTACTCAGTATTGTCATTTTCAGTAACCCTCTCTATCATTTATTTTATATTCCCAATAAATTTATTGACGCAGTTTGGAAATTAACGGCCGTAACAATAGCGGCTCAAATTCTTACCACGCCAATCAGTGTTTACTATTTTCACCAATTTCCTACCCTGTTTTTAATCACCAACCTGCTGGCTATTCCTCTATCCAGTATAGTTTTGTTAGGAGAAATAGGCCTCTGTATAGTTTCTTTCATTCCTCTCATTTCTTCCCTTCTTGGGGGGGTATTGCATTGGCTGATCAGCGCACTCAACCATTTTATTGAACTGATCAACAGCTTGTCTTTTGCCGTTTTAAACCACTTGTTTGTAACCGTTCCTCAGGTTCTTCTGCTGTATGCAATTACCGGTGCTCTTTCCTCGTGGCTATTTCACAAAAACAGGCAGGCGGTTATAATAGCATCATTCTGTTTAGTCTGTTTTGTTTCCCTCCGGACTGTTTCTCTTATTCATTCGGCTAATCAACGGAAAATAATTATCTACAACGTTTCGCAAAAACAAGCTATGGACTTTATCAACGGCCGCCATTACTTTTTTAAAGGCGACAGCAGTATTATTAAAAATAAATTATTACAGAACTTTCATTTAACCCCTTCCCGCCTCTTGCATCGCATTTATCCAATAGATACAGGCACCGGCTTAGTTAACCTGCGCCCATTTTATATTTTTGGGAACACCCGCATCCTCATTATAGATACCCCCACCCGGTTTATTCCGACAGATCAAAAAATAAAAGTAGATCTGGTTATTATTTCAAAAAATCCCCGCCTATATATAAAAGACTTGGTGGCTGCTATTGAATGCAGGCAGATAGTAATTGATTCTTCAAATCCTTTATGGAAGGCTAACCAATGGCTCAGCGACTGCAAGGATGCAGGCATTTCCTGTCATTGTGTGGCTATTGACGGTGCCTTTGTAATGAACCTGCCATAACTTACCTTTGCGCCTCATAAAAATGTACCGGTTCCTGAAAGTGAATGGATAATTCAGGAATCCCTGCTTAACCAAAACATCATGAATAAAAAAATACAATCAGCATTAATATCGGTTTTTTATAAAGACGGAATGGAATCGGTCGTGCAGCAATTACATGCATTGGGAATAACTATTTATTCTACCGGGGGAACCCAGCAATTCATTGAAAAATTGAATATCCCCGTGGTGCCGGTTGAAAACCTCACCTCCTACCCCTCTATCTTAGGAGGCCGGGTAAAAACCTTGCACCCGTCTGTATTCGGAGGAATTTTAGGACGAAGAGACAATGAAACTGATGTGGAGGAAATGAAACAATATCATATCCCAGAAATTGACCTCGTCATTGTTGATTTGTATCCATTTGAAGAGACGGTCGCTGCAACCAAAGATGAAAAATCAATTATTGAAAAAATTGATATTGGCGGCCCTTCCATGATCCGCGGTGCCGCCAAAAATTTTAAAGACGTTGTTGTAATTGCTGCTAAAAAAGATTATGCCGAACTTGAAAAATTACTAACAGCACAGCACGGAGAAACTTCACTGGAACAGCGTAAAGATTTTGCCGCTAGAGCCTTTGAAATAGTTGCGCACTACGATGTTGCCATCGCGAGATACTTCACTGCGGAAAATGGATTGTATTTCCTGGAATCAATCCCTCACCCCAAAACCATGCGGTATGGGGAGAACCCCCATCAACCAGGTGTGTTTTATGGAAACCTGGAAGAACTCTTCACACAGCTGAATGGAAAAGAACTTTCTTATAATAACCTGGTAGATGTGGATGCCGCCTTGCAATTGATCAGTGACTTTATTACCCCCCCTCCTTCAGGGCCTGTTACTCAAATGCAGGTCAATGAAGGCGGAGATTCCGTTTTTGCTATCATCAAGCATACCAATGTTTGTGGCATTGCAGCAAGACCCAGCGCAAAAGAAAGCTGGGAGGTAGCCCTGTCCGGAGATCCGGAAAGTGCTTTTGGAGGTGTTTTGGTTTGTAACAAACCGATTGATAATGAAACAGCCGCTGCAATTAATGAATTATTTTTCGAAGTTTTAATAGCACCTGCTTTCAACCAGGATGCGCTGGAAATATTGAAAACGAAAAAGAACCGGATTTTACTAAAACAAAAAAGTGTATTAAAAAGCAAAGAACATTATAAGTCGGTATTAAACGGAGTTCTGGTGCAAGGTACGGATGAAGGTAACTTTAGCAAATGGGTAGAAGTGGGGGGCAGAAACACAACAACTGAGGAGAAGTCTGATCTCATTTTTGCCAATATTATATGTAAACATCTTAAATCAAACGCTATTGCCCTGGTGAAAAACAAGCAACTGATCGGTAAAGGATGCGGCCAAACCAGTCGTATAGATGCCCTTCGCCAGGCAGTGGAGAAAGCAAAACAATTCAATTTTGATTTGCAGGGAGCAGTAATGGCCAGCGATGCGTTTTTTCCTTTTAGTGATTGTGTACAACTGGGGCATGAAGCCGGCATTACGGCGTTCATTCAACCGGGTGGATCCGTTCGTGATAAAGATTCCATAGAATATTGTCAGCAAAATAACCTGGCAATGGTTATGACAGGTCTGCGGCATTTCAAACATTAATATTGTGGCAGTATAAGATGTCTAAACCTTCATTATTAATTTAAGAATGACAATTGCAGTTTTGTTAAATTCCTTTTAACAAATTGACATATTGTTTGTTGATATATATATTTGCTTTCCTTTTATCGAATGCTGGTACAAAATCAATATAATCTTGGTATAAAGTCGTTAGCCGTCTTGCTTATGGCTTTACTGGTTTTGCTGACCAGTATAAATTTTTTCTTCTATGCTGAAAAGGCTTCCAACCGGACTATTGCCTTAACAGAAACAAATGCGCCTGATGGTACTGCTAATTTTCCAGAAGAAAACGAACCTTCCCCACAGGGACCTGATGAAAAAGGTCCAGGGAACCCGGTATCCGTTTCCGAAGAATATCTTCATGAGGCCAGTGATCCGAGTTCTCTTTATTCAGATAATTTAGTACACCAACTGATACTGGGCTGCACCAAAGTGGCTCCTGTTCATTTTGAAATAATCGTTCCTCCTCCCAACACTATTTGTTAACACGCTTTTTTATTGATCGCTAACAATTCAATCTTTTCTAATGGATTGGGTTCTTTTAATTTATTATCATCAAAGAAATGTATGTCAACAAAAGTAAATTCTTATATCAAATCCTTCCGCAATGATATTCCTTCGTCCATCGTAGTTTTCCTGGTAGCATTGCCGTTATGCTTAGGCGTAGCGCTTGCATCAAATGCGCCTCCGTTCAGCGGTCTGATAGCTGGTATCACCGGTGGAATTGTGGTGGGCCTCGCCAGCAGGTCGCACTTAAGTGTAAGTGGACCTGCAGCCGGATTGACCGCTATTGTATCTGCAGCTATTATCACCCTACAATCGTATGAAGCCTTTTTATTAGCCGTTGTTATATGTGGAATAGTACAACTGATTATGGGATTCTTAAAGGCAGGTGTTATTGGCGACTACGTGCCTAATGGAGTAATCAAAGGAATGCTGGCGGCTATTGGCCTGATTTTAATACTGAACCAATTTCCCCATTTACTGGGGGATGATTCGCATTTTGAAACCGATGAGAGTGTGCCACAGGAAAAAGGAAATATATTCTTTAATTTCATTAGCGCTTTCAGATACATTACGCCGACCGCGTTAACGATAGGAGTTATATGTTTGTCGTTTCAATTTATATGGGAAAAAATCATTGCGGGAAAAGAGGGGTTTATTAAACTTATCCCGGCGCCGCTCCTGGTCGTATTCATTGGGGTGGGACTGAATTACTTCTTTCAATACACTGGGTCGGTTGCGGTTTTAAAAGGAGAACATTTGGTCTCAATTCCACAAGCCTCTACTGCCAGTGAATTTATATCCTTTTTCACAATGCCAGACTGGAGTCAGATTTGGAATATCAATATACTAACCACCGGCATTACTCTTGCTATGGTTGCCAGCCTGGAAACACTGCTAAGCATTGAAGCAATTGATGATCTGGATACCTATCAACGCGTAACTCCCACAAACCGGGAGTTGAAAGCCCAGGGATTAGGCAATATAGTCTCCGGCTTAATAGGAGGATTACCCGTAACCAGTGTAATCGTTCGCTCCTCTGCGAATGTTAACGCAGGGGCCAAAACAAAAATGTCTACCATACTGCATGGTTTGTTATTGTTGCTTTTTGTTGCATTTATTCCTGCGATCCTGAACCTTATTCCCAAAACCGTGCTTGCAGCCATTCTCATATTTACCGGGTACAAATTAGCCAAGCCTACTCTTTTTAAATCTTTTTATAGCAAAGGCTGGAATCAGTTTTTACCCTTCGTCATAACAATTATTGCGATCCTTTTGACGGACCTTCTAAAGGGTGTAGTAATTGGAATATGTGTTGGTTTATTTTTTGTTATCAGGAGTAATTTTAGAACCGCGGTGTTCATCGTAAACGATAACAACAAATATTTATTCCGTTTACGTAAAGATGTATCTTTCCTGAATAAACCAATTATTAAAAATAAACTGGAAATGGTGCCGGCCAATTCTTTCGTTTTGATTGATGCTTCCAGGGCCGATTTTATTGACAGAGATGTAGTAGAAACCATTGAAGACTTTATGCTTCATGCGCCACTGAAAAATATTTATGTGGAGCTGAAACGAAGTATCACCAGGGAACAGGGGTTTTCCAGGAAAAATAATGATATTGTTGAGAGCAATATGGTCAGATTACCCAAAACGCAATTAGAAGAAATTGAGCAAACAACATAGAATCTAACTAATAATACTAAAAGAATAAAACAATGTATTCCTACGACAAATTGCTATTGGAAAATAAAGCATGGGCCGCCGAAAAGATTGCTGATGATCCGCAGTTTTTCGACCGACTATCGCATTTGCAAACACCAGAATTTTTATGGATCGGGTGTAGCGACAGTCGCGTTCCTGCCAATGAAATTACCGGTACGCAACCCGGAGAAATTTTTGTACACCGGAATATTGCCAACCTGGTAGTTAATACGGATGTAAACCTGCTGAGCGTACTCGACTTCGCCGTTAATCATTTAAAAGTAAAACATGTTATAGTTTGCGGCCATTATGGGTGTGGGGGGGTAAAAGCATCTATCACCAATCTAGATTTCAAACCTTTATTAAATATGTGGTTGCGTAATATAAAAGATGTCATTCGGCTCTACCGAGATGAATTGGATGCCATCACAGATGAAGAGAAGAAAACCGACCGGTTGGTAGAGCTGAATGTAAAGGAACAGGTATTCAACCTGGCCAAAACATCTATCATTCAGAGAGCCTGGAAAAATGAACAGCGTCCCGATATTCATGGTTGGGTATACGGATTAAAGGATGGAATTATAAAACCAGTGTTTGAAATGAAATCCGGTACCCATATCGATAGCCTGTACGAATACGAGGATTTATAAACTGATATTTTAAAACCCGGAAGTTTCCGGGTTTTTTTATTACGTACCTTTCCGGTAACAGCAATAGAATACTATGAATAAAAAGCCTTTTATATATAGCCTGGTTGTTATATCTTTTTTCTCCTGTACCAATTCCCCGTCTGATAATACAGGTGCAACCGTTACACAAACGGTGCATCAAGCCGCCGAAAACGAGTGGGCACTTTTACCTTTTGTGAAGGTTGATTCGATTAATCCCATTTTGCTTGCAGGCGATGGCGTTTTTACTTGTCCGGTTTGGAAGAAAATGATATACTGGGAAAATAAAGATGTATTCAACCCGGCCATTGTAGTAAAAGGCAATAAAATTTATATGCTATTCCGGGCCGAAGACACGATTGGTAAATATGCGGGTACTTCCCGGATTGGATTAGCCGAAAGCACGGATGGTTTACATTTCAAAAAGCAACCGGAGCCAGTTTTTTACCCTGATAATGATGCACAAAAAAAGTACGAATGGGAAGGAGGTTGCGAAGATCCACGAGTCGTAGAAGATGAAAAGGGAATCTATTACATGACGTATACCGCTTTTGATGGAAAAACCGCCCGAATGTTAATAGCCACTTCCAAAGATCTGCAGAAGTGGACCAAACATGGACCCGCGTTTGGCAAAAGTTACAATGGAAAATATATAAACACCTGGTCGAAATCGGGTTCGATCGTTTCCCGCTATGAAAAAGACGGAAGGATAGTAGCCGCTAAAATCAATGGAAAATACTGGATGTATTGGGGCGATGTAAATATTTGGTCCGCAGTGTCCGACGATCTTATTAACTGGGAACCTGTTTTATATACCAACAATGAAAAACCAACAATTGAACTCCGCCATTACGCAAAAGACATTCCGGAAATTAAAATTGTTTTTGGACCCAGGAAAGGAAAATTCGACAGCGACCTGGTAGAACCGGGACCACCTGCTATACTTACCGAAAAAGGTATTTTGCTTATTTATAATAGTCGCAACGTGCGAGCTGTTGGTGATAGCCTGCTGTCGGAAGGAACCTATGCCGCTTCCCAAATTTTACTAGACAGCAAAAATCCAACTAATGTGCTGCAGCGTATGGAGCAGTATTTCATGAAACCTGATAAGCCTTATGAATTAAAGGGCCAGGTTAATCATGTTTGTTTCCTGGAAGGATTGGCCCTATTTAATAATCGTTGGTTCCTGTATTATGGAACGGCTGATTCAAAAATTGCAGTGGCTTTGAAAGAATGAAGAATCAGTTCGCGTTATTTAATACCGCGATTGAATTTCTGATTCTCCGTTTTCATTCATCTTTCAATATTTTCATTTTTAATTTCGCCGGCACTATGTCTATTGAAGTAAAAAATCTCAGCAAAATTTACGGCCAGCAAAAAGCAGTGGATAATATTTCTTTTAAAGTGGAGAAAGGAGAGATCGTTGGGTTTCTCGGGCCGAACGGTGCCGGCAAATCTACCACCATGAAAATAATTACCGGTTACCTGCAACCAGATAGCGGCGATGTGCATGTATGCGGAACCGACGTATTGCAACATGCGTTGGAAACCAAAAAGAAAATTGGATACCTGCCTGAATCGAACCCATTGTATTATGATATGTATGTTAGGGAATATCTGGATTTTATTGCAGGCGTTCACAAAATTTCCGGCAAAAAACAAGCGATTGAAAAAGTAATTGAACGGGTTGGATTAACCCGTGAAGCTTCCAAAAAAATAGGGGAGCTTTCCAAAGGATACAAACAGCGGGTTGGACTGGCGGCGGCCTTATTACACGATCCGGAAGTATTGATTTTAGATGAACCAACAACAGGATTGGATCCGAACCAGATTGTTGAAATACGGGAGGTAATTAAGAACCTGGGACAAAATAAAACGGTATTATTTTCATCCCATATTTTGCAGGAAGTAGAGGCGATATGTAACCGGGTGGTGATCATAAATAAAGGAACCATTGTGGCCGATAGCACGCTTACCAATCTTCTGAAAAACCAGCAAACTGATGAGTTAATTTTAGAAATTAAAGAAAATATTACTGATCCGGCATTTGAAGGAATTCCAACTGCTACCAGGATCAATGCTACAACCTGGAAATTTAAAACGGAGGACGCCGATTCGTTGAGAAGAAAATTGATGGAAATAGCTTTTCAAAAAAATCTCAATATTATTTCTATGCAAAGCCAAACGAACAGCAGTCTCGAAGAGGTATTTAAACAACTTACACTACAAAAAGAGCAAAACTAATATTCGTTAGGAAGATAAAGATAGTTAACCCAGAATATTGAGACGCGAATGGCAATACCTATGCGGGAAGAATTGAAGACAACTAAAGTTTCATAGATTTGCCGCGGCTTGCTATCCACAATCAAAACAAACAAATCAAGAAACTGCTTATGAGCTACATCGCCGACATTCATGCCAGACAAATATTAGATAGCCGGGGTAATCCCACTGTTGAAGTTGATGTGACCACCGACAGTGGTTTCATCGGAAGAGCCGCTGTTCCTTCGGGTGCTTCTACCGGCAAACACGAAGCCGTGGAGTTACGAGATGGGGATAAGAAGATTTATATGGGAAGGGGCGTACTAAAGGCAATAGAAAATGTAAACGACATCATTGCCGACCAGTTAATAGGTATTGAAATTGTCAAGCAGGCCTATATCGATCACCTGCTTATAAAAATAGATGGTACTGAAAATAAAAGCAAGCTCGGGGCTAATGCAACGCTGGCCGTATCGATGGCCGTTGCCAAAGCCGCCGCGCAGGAATGCAATCTGCCTTTGTTCCGCTACCTGGGCGGAGTGAATGCAACTGTACTTCCTATTCCTTTGATGAATATTTTAAATGGAGGAGTACATGCCGATAATAAAATCGACTTCCAGGAATTTATGATTGTTCCGGTAGGCGCCAAGAGCTTCAGCGAAGGATTGCGTTGGGGCGTTGAAACCTTCCATCATCTGAAAACGGTTTTGAAGAAAAAAGGATATAGCACCAATGTGGGTGATGAGGGGGGATTTGCTCCGGAAATTAAGAGTAATGAAGAAGCGCTTGAAATTGTGTTACAGGCTGTTGAAGCCGCCGGATACGAGCCAGGAAAACAAATAGCCATTGCCATGGATGCAGCCAGCAGTGAAATGTTTGATGAAAAGACCAATACCTATAAGTTTTATAAAAGCGATCCCGGTAAAATAATCAGCAGCGATGCCATGGTTGAATTCTGGGCCAAATGGGTTGACAAATACCCGATAGTTTCTATTGAAGATGGTATGGGTGAAGACGATTGGAAAGGTTGGAAAAAACTAACCGAAGCTACCGGCAGTAAATGCCAGTTAGTGGGAGATGACCTTTTTGTAACCAATGTTAAGCGGCTTCAGGAAGGCATTGATAAAGGAATTGCTAATAGTATTCTGATCAAAGTAAACCAGATCGGTACTGTTACCGAAACCATTGACGCGGTTCAACTGGCACAAGGCAAAGGGTATACTACTATCATGAGCCACCGCAGTGGAGAAACAGAGGATACTACCATCTCCGATCTGGCAGTTGCATTGAATTGCGGACAAATAAAAACTGGTAGCGCCAGTCGAACCGACCGTATGGCCAAATACAACCAATTGCTGCGTATAGAAGAAATGCTGGGTGATAACGCCATTTATCCGAACGGAAAGATTAAATTTGGTAAATAAAAAGTTTGTAGTTTATAGTTAATGAGTTTGTGGTTGTGATCCCAATTCAATAAGAAACCACGGACAAAGGCTGTCAATAAACCATAATTTTCAGGCATGAAACTTTTCAGACATATCCCCTCCTGGCTAAAAAACAAATACCTGCTTACTTCTGTAGGCTTTATTGTGTGGATTGTTTTTTTTGATGATCGGGACCTTATAAACAATAACCAGCATCACCAGGAGTTGAGAGCCTTAGAGAAAAGCAGGGACCACTTTACTAAAGAAATAAATACCATCAGCCGGGAACTGAGCCAACTTAAGAACGACGCGGCTATCTTAGAGAAATATGCCCGCGAAAAATATCGTATGAAAAAGGATAATGAAGATCTTTTTATTATTCCTGAATAATAGTAAGCGTATTTTTACTATTCTCTCATTCACAACCATTTATTACCTTTCAGTTACCAGCACCTTATTCTAATTCCACTATCCGCACAATAAGATAAACCAAACCCCCGTTTATAACACGGACGGACACCGAAAATTGACTCTTTCGGACATTAAAGGACATAAATGGTTTGCCTATGACTCTTCTATTTACACCAGAGGAACTTATACAGTATATGTATAAAGATACCTCTCCCGAAAAAACACGCGCCATCGACGATGCTTTGCAAAACGACTGGACCCTGCGTGAAAAGCTGGAAGTATTAAAAACATCTTACAGTTGCCTCGAAATGATTGCTGAATCACCCCGCACAGAAGCAATACTCAACGTATTGAACTATGCACGTGAATCGGCCGTCGCTGAATCACTGTAAGAAATTAATTGGTTTGGCATACTTCCGGGAGGTAGCGTTGAATTTCTTCTCTTATATTCGCAGTCATTGTAATTACGATGACCCGAAAGGATCGCTATCAATTTATAATCGATTATTTCCTGGAGCATGCTCCCGATGCTGAAACAGAATTGTTATATAGCAATTCCTTTCAATTATTGGTATCGGTAATTTTATCGGCGCAATGCACCGATAAAAGGGTGAATATGACCACCCCGGCTATTTTTTCTAAATTCCCCGATGCGGCTTCTTTATCCGCTGCGAGTTTTGATGAACTTTTCCCACTGATAAAAAGCATTTCTTATCCTAACAATAAGACTAAACACTTACTAGGCATGGCCACCATGCTTATGGAGAGGTTTAATGGTGAGGTGCCACTGACAGTTGAAGAACTGATTGAATTACCAGGTGTTGGGCGTAAAACTGCCAACGTTATCACTTCAGTAGTTGATCAGCAACCTAACATGGCAGTAGATACCCACGTGTTCCGGGTGGCGGCACGAATTGGTCTTACTTTGGACGCCAAAACACCGTTAGCTGCCGAAAAACAATTGACGAAATACTTCCCTTCCGCACTTATTCATAAGGCGCATCACTGGCTCATATTACATGGACGTTATACCTGCGTTGCCAGAAACCCCCGATGCAGAGAATGTGGCGTACAACAGGCATGTCTTTATTTTCAGAAGAACAATAAGTAACGCAATTATTACCGGAAAAAAGCAGGTAGCGGAGTTTTTTTCCTATTAGAATTAACCAGCTATTGCCAATCTTTATTGAAAGCGCAATACGCTGTTATTTCATGAACCGATCTTTTCTTTTTTTACTACTCAATGTCGCCTCTTTTTGCTTCTCCTTGAACGGAATGTCTCAAAACTATTTTTATAATAGCAATTACTATGAGCCCGTTATCCTTTGGGAAACAGGTTTATCTGCAGGTGGCATGAACTGTCTCACCGATCTCGGAGGAAATAAAGGGCCAGGGCGTTATTTCATAAAAGATCTTAATGTAAAAAATACCAAACTTTGCGCAGCTGCTTATATACATGCATTGTATAATAATTTCCTGGGAGGCCGGATAGAATTTACCGTGGGCCAGGTTACTGCTTATGATAGTATTTTAAAAGAAGATAACAGTGTGGCCCGATACCGATACAAAAGAAATTTACATTTTCGGTCCTTCATAGCAGAACTATCATTGATTGGAGAATGGTATTTTTTGTCGCCCCTCAGTATGCAAAGACTAAACCTTGAGCCGCTGCTGTCTCCCTATTTGCTGGCCGGAGTAGGTGTTTTTCATTTTAACCCGGAGGCAAAATTGAATAATAACTGGGTTTTATTGCAACCATTGCACACCGAAGGCCAGGGATTTCGTGAATACCCGGAAAGAAAAAATTATTCTCGAACACAATTAAACTTCCCGGTAGGAATGGGTATACGTTATGAACTATCAGCCCTGTTCAATGTGCAGGTAGAAGTGGTGCACCGGATTTTAATGACTGATTACCTTGACGATGTAAGTACAAATTACATTGATCCGACCCTGTTTAATCATTACCTGGATATATCAAAGGCTCTACGCGCCAATCAATTATACGATCGCCGTCAAGAAATAAATCCCGCTATGGTGTCGGCTGCAGGTCAGCAACGGGGCGACCCCTCTGATAAGGATGCCTATTTTAGTGTAAACATAAAAATAGGACTGGTGCTCAATCGCCAGCGCCGCTGAAAATCCATCCAGGAAGCGTAATTCACCGGTCAAAAAAGTAGTTTCACCTGTCTAATAATTGCATTCGGAAGTATCGACCTTGTGGAGGAGAACCATAAAGGCTAACTTTACGTATAAATAACTAATGACAATCCTTGTCATCCCCTTGAAAACGGTATGATTTAACTTAATAAGGAGACGACATGAATAATAATATTCCAAACCAACCCCTCTTTAATTCCCGCTTATCTTTTGTTCCATTGATAAAGGCCTGGGAAAAAATTGCTGCGGAAGGAAGATTTGGTATGCAACAGGTTTACCAAAACCTGCTGCAAAAGGTAAAGCAACACCCGGAATTATTGGCTCCTATTGAAAACGATGAAATACTAACCAGGCACCGGGGGCTGATTGAAGAAATGATGACAACCATTTTCCCGGTCACTGTTTCTGATCAGCAAGATCTTTTTGCTGTCACTGTTCCTTTTACATACAAAACCATTTACGCCTCCCAGCTTTTTAGCGCAACATTCTTAGGAGGAACCGGGGATACCATTATTATGCCTGATACAAATACCGAAAAAAATCTCAACGAGGAGAAGATGCTTTCGGCCTACCAAATGGTGCTGGGCAAAATATACAATGTAAATGTGGAAGGAGTTGTTCAATCGGTACATCCCTATAAATGTCCTTTTACTCACCTGGATAAATATATGGAGTTAGAACTGGATGTACGTTTTATCGAGGTTAACGTAAACGGAGAATTACCGGAATTGCCTAATGAATGTAATAGAGAATGCTGCAGTGTGGCCGACATAGCCACCATGAAAGAATTGAGACAAAAAGTTCCGCTGAGTCTGTTTAGTTTCGATGGATTTGTAATTGTTCGTGTACGCGAAGTAACTGAACGCGAAGTGATCAACCAGGTAAAGAATATCTTGTTATCTCTGCACACTTTTGATGACACCGATAAATTCAAGCAGCTGCAACAAGAAATCCAGAACCTGGTGGGCGTGCCAGGTATTCATATCGCGCTAAAGCCGTTCTTCCGCATAAACGATCACATGGTTATAACCAACCCGTACACTACCTCGGAGACGTTCTTATCCAATTTACCCTCATCTCTCAAACATTCTCATATGTTCAATCAGATGAATGACGTTTTTTCTAAAACGAAAAGACCATTGCTGATACATGAAATAACGGATGACGTTGTTAAACAGTATGATTTTTTAGATCATTTCCGCCAAAAAGGCTGGTACAATGTTATTGCCTACCCACTTTTTGATACAACCAACAGGTTAATTGGTATGCTTGGCATTGTGGCTGATTCCCCGGGAAAACTCACGCATGATCATATCAATAAATTAGAACCTGCTGTTCCATTATTTGCATTGGCGATAGAAAAGAGCCAGGAAATTCTCTATTCGCAGGTTGATAAAGTAATTAAGGATAAATTTACAGCTGTACAACCATCAGTAGAATGGCGATTCACAGAAGCAGCTCTTAATTATATTACCCAAAAAAAAGATGGTAAAGAAACCATTATTGAACCGATTGTTTTCAATACTGTTTACCCGCTTTATGGCGCCGTTGATATCCGCAATTCTTCGATAGAAAGAAATCGTGCCATACAGCAGGATATGCTCGAACAGTTGCATATGGTAGATGAGATGGTAAGGCAGGCACAAAAGCTCACGCAGTTTCCCCTGTTAGATGAAATTCGTTACAAACTCGACAAATACTCCGATTCGGTAGCAGCTTCCCAGTTTAGCGACGATGAACTGGCCATCCAGAATTTCTTAAAAGATGATATCGTACAATTATTCCACCATTTGCAATCGATCGTGCCTTCCTTACATCAAGCGATCAACGACTACTTCGAGGCGGTGAATACCCCGGTGGAAATGCTCTATTATCACCGCCAGGAATACGAAAAGAGTATTACTCATATCAATGATGAAGTAGCATGCTTTATTGATAAAGAGCAGGAAGCCGCCCAGCAAATCTTCCCGCATTATTTTGAACGCTTTGTAACCGACGGAATAGATTTTAATATATATATCGGGCAATCCATATCACCAGAAAAAAAATTCGATTCTTTTTATCTGAAGAACCTGAAAATGTGGCAACTTGCCACCCTTATTAAGGCAGCGCGCTTAACAGCCAAACTGGAAAAAAAATTATCATTACCCCTGCAAACTACCCAACTGATATTGGCACACAGCCATCCTATCTCTATCAGCTTTCGCCCGGCGGAAAGAAAATTTGATGTGGATGGCGCGTACAACATTCGTTACGAGATCATCAAGAAACGGATCGACAAGGTACATATCAAAGATTCCAATGAACGGCTGACTCAACCGGGTATGCTGGCCATTGTTTATTCACAGCCATTGGAAGGGCAGGAATACATGGAATATATCGACTTCTTAAAAAGCAAGCAATTACTAAAAGGTCCGGTGCAACAATTCGAACTGGAAGAATTGCAGGGTGTAAGTGGTTTGAAAGGGTTAAGGGTCGCCATCAACCTGGAAGAAGAACCCATAATAGAAACCAGTTCCTCCTCCGCATCGGTGGTAGATTTAAATGCAGATAAATCTGAATTTTCTTTCTTGAGTTATAAGTCCTGAGGAGATCGCTGATTTAAAAAGAATCAACTTATCGGAATCCTCCCTTCATTCACAGGAATCAATTCACTATCAAAATTGAAACCCGAGAGAAACAAAAGGTAATGCTCCGTCTTTTGAATTGGCATAACAAAAGGCCAGCACATATCGCTTAGCGGGTGCCAACCATAATCCTCCTCCATACCCATAATGCCAAACGGAAGAGGGCAAGCCTTTTCGCCAAACGCGGCCAATATCATTAAATGCTACCAGGCCGAAGGAGCCGGGGATCACATATCCCCGAAAATCGAACAGGTGCAAGCGAACTTCAACATTACAATAAATCATCTTATCGCCTGCAAAACGTTGCTTACGGAAACCACGTAAATTTTCATTCCCTCCAAGATATTGAGATTGGAAGAATTCATATTTGCCAAAATTCATTCCACCCCCCACTCTTCCCGCCAGTACCAGGTTGCCCGCTTTATCAAAACTGGTATAGGCCGAAAGATCGCTCGACAATTGAGAAAGATTACCACTGCTTCCTGTTAATCCTTTCAAGGTTTGAAATTGAGTTTGCCAATAGAGTCCTCTTGTAGTTATGGTTTTATTATTCCGAATATCAATATCCATTCTTAGCTTTACGCCTGCATAAGATTTACGCTTGAAAACGGTGAGCGGATCAACTCCCGGTATAGTACCCGAGGTAATAATCCGGTTAGCATTATCGCCGCTATCGATATCAAAATATTGAATGACCGGACCGGCCAGTAGAGATATACCATTGGCCGGGTTTGCCCGTAATAAAACGGTTCCTTCCATCATATTAAATCGGGTGCGGTAATATCGTATCTTTTTACCGTTGAATTTATCGAAAACCGTTTCGTTGCCCAATCCAAAAAAATTATTGGTATTATTGGGTGCTTTTACAGCTGCCTGCAGAACAATATCCATTTTCCCTAACACATCAACCGCATCCATATTATAATTGAAATTATAGGCGCCGGTGGCCAGCGCATAGGTTGCTTTCCATTGATGCACTACTTTATGAGGCTGCTTTCGGAAACCATGCTGCGTATTCTTCAGTGTCAACCCCAGGAAGAGCCCATCATCCGGGTTATAGGTAGCCGCCAGCAAAGGCATCCATATATTGTACTTAAAGGCCCGCGGCGCTGTTTCATTCACAACCGGGTCCTTCCCGAATTTATTTTTCCAATTACCTGTACCACTAATAACATTTTGTTCCGGAGAAAAATCGTAGAGTTTTGTTTTCCTGGCAGCGGTTTTTTCTGTGGTTATATTTATTATATCATTTCCTCTGCCTCCAATTATACGAACCAGGATCGTTTTTGCAGCATTGCCCTGCACTTCAAAACGATCATCGCCCCCCATACCCCATAGCCTGATTTCATTAGTTTCTGATGGGTAGAAAGTACGGTCAAATTTTTTATTCGTCTTTTCTCCATCCTTATTAAGCTTATACATTATTATGCTTACACTACCATCCTTATTGCGCATCACCTCAAACCATTCCTTTTTATCGCTACCATAAATGTCAACTTCCTTCGCAAGAAATTTATAATAGGTCATCACATCATCTTTCAGGAATTTTCGGCGCTCTTTTAATGTTTTAATAATAAAAGGCAAAGAATAAGAATGGATTGCAGCCGGCTGTTGGGTAAGTGCCGACTCAATAACAGAGTCAGTCATCAAAGGCAAAAAAGAGTCGGTAGCTAATTCCCAATCCTGTTTTGACAAACCCGACAGAAACAGGCGATCGAAATACCGGCCATTAAAATTAAAGCTGTTGATATTTTTTGCTTTTGCCCGAAAACCCTGGAACCTTGGTTGCAACCAGGGCCGGCTGATAATACGGGGTATGATTCCCTGGTTTATAAAGAAAGGCTGATCACGATCTCTTGGTATGGGATAGTAAGATGTTCCTTTGCCTTGCACTTTGTCTCTGCTGCCCCATCGCCATTGATCTTCGTGGCGATCGAAATCCATCATAAACATATCCAGCAATCTTGCCTGCAAGGTGGCGTGCAGATCAATACTATTATCATTATCATCCTGTAATTCCTCGAGTACTTTGGAAGTACTATAAGTTTTCTTAATGCCCCCGGGTTCTCTTTCTTCAAAAATATATAGCTTATTGGCGAAATCACTTCGGTAAATACCCAGCCGCGGATCATCGGGCAGGAATACAATTTTAGGATTGGCATGCGGTACGCCGGCGGCCTTGGCCATAATGGGAACCGATACAGCAGCAAATGGATAAGAAGCTGAAATTGCATCCACCAGGGCATCTTTGATAAATGTTTGGCGGAATTCTTCCGGCAATATTCGGTCGGGATATTTTTCTATGCTTCGCAATACATACTGATGTCCCGCGGCATCCTCTAAACGAAGCGATTTGGATTGAAGTCTTCCTCCCTGCTGCACCGCTTTTAGTCCACCTTTTTCTTTGGCAATATCAAACACCGGAACCCGAATGGGAGTAGTCCATTCATTGCGGTAATTATTCCCCCATAAAAATTTTTTTAGATTTCCCGCTTTAAAGCCGGGCGCAGCCGTGGCAGTAACCGAATCGGGAAAAACTGGAACCTCGGTATACTCTTTAGAAGTATCTATAGGTTGAAATGACCGTAAGAGGGTGTCATAAATAGGTTGTTTATTATCGGAGGCCGCATAAAATTTCAATTGTATTTTTCCATCGTCAAACAGTTCGAGCAGTCCAAAACCCTGTACTTTTCTCGCAAACACTGTTCCCTTACCATTTCGCACAGGACTAATTTTGGAGGCGGCTCCACTCACAATATAATCTTGATTATTTTGATTAATGTATTGCAGGGTATGTTCATGCCCAGCCAATCGAATGCAATGAGGATGCTGTGCCAATACTTCCTCCAATTTTACAATCATATCCTTATATTCGGGGTGTTTTACATCCTGTATGTTACCAAAGGTGCCACGCAGCACCGGGTACAAAGAACCCAGAACAGGCAGGGGGATATATAATTTCTCATTGATTTCTGTTAGTGGAAAAACATGTTGCTTAAAGGTGAAATAACCACCATGGGGTCCATATGTCTTAAAAGGATGGTGGGCGGCAAATAATAATAATTTTCCCCGGTTGCGATAAACAATATCTTTTAACCTGGCAATTATTTCGTCTTCATTCTTGCATTCGCAATCGGAGTTTACTCCCGGCCGGTCATTCTGCTGCAACCACCATTGGGTATCCATGATAACCAGGGTAGTTTTTTCATTCAATGATAACTCTACTGGCCCGGGACAAGCATTCTCCGGAACAAAATGGACATTTGACAATTGCAAGGATTGAACGTACCGGTATTGATTTAGCAATTGTTTCCATCCTTTAGTTTTTCCTTCAAGCCAATCATGATTACCAGGAATAAAATAGGCAGTTGCCCCGGTGTTACTTACTAATGCTACCTGCTGATCCAGTGCTAATTTTCTTTCATCATAATGGCGGGCCTGCGAATCGGGTAAACCGGTAGGGTAAATATTATCTCCCAGGAAAAGTACTGTGGAGTTATTGTCAAGAAGGTTTAGCTTTTTAAGATACTCCAGTTGAAGATTCCTGCCATTTTTCAATTTACCGGCATCGCCCACCAACCAAATACGATGTATTATGGAGCTTTGTTGCGCCAGCATAAAACTGCTAATAAGCAACAAGACATGAATGATAATGGCAGGTCGAATCATATACCTGAATTATTCGATATTAAAAGGTGTACGGATTTTCAGGACGAAATTTTAGGGCCGAAACAAAAACTTAATCAGGGTAGCCTTCCCTTTTCCACCTTCATTGGAGATGTAAAGGTCGCCGGTGGGCGTAAATGTCATTCCTTCGGGTTGAGGAAAATAATCAGGATTCAATCCATACACTTCTTCGAGAATACCGGTAGTACTACATTGCAATAATACTTTACTTAAAGAAGCAATAATATATAACTTGCCGGTAACGGGATTTATGGCGGCGGCGGAAGGTTTGCATTCAATACTATTGTCCTTTCCCTTAAGCCGGATATCGCTCCATGAAATGGAAAAATAGACACCCGGTATAAATTTCTTTTCCGCCAGGCTAAAACGATAGCTATTGATGCTGTCCTGGTGTTTGCCGCAATGCTTGCAGATAAGTAAAAGTTGTTCGTTAGCCTTATCGTAGCATATACTTTCAAACTCCATAAATTTTCCGAAATCGCCAGTATAGGTACCCACCAGCTTTTTATCTCCCACCGAAATTTCAAACAATTGACCCTTACTATTTAACACATAATAAAATGAGTCGGCTTTCACCACATCTTCATAATCATCTTTTCTTCCAAATTCAACTGCCTCAAATTCGCCGGAGGCGGGGTTGATAAAAAATAATTTCCCTGCTTCATCATTAATAGCTACCAGTTTATTATCATCTATATAATCAATACCGGAAATTTCCCGCAAGGGTTTCTTTAATACAACGAGCTGGTGTTCCTTTCCCCCGTATCCCGGCAAACCGGGTACAAAAAAGTTTCCGCTTAATTGGTTGCAATGACTAAACAATAAAACCAACAGGCAAGAATAAACAAAAACCTGCCATCCTTTCATATCGTATAATAATAAGAAACAAAGAAAATCTACGAATCAGTACTTAAATATACATTCTTTTACCGGGCAATTTCCATTCTGCGCGCTCCTTAATTAGTTATTGCTTAAATTCGATATTTAAAGTTCGGTAATGACCAACCAATTATTATTACAAAATGCGGAACAATTTGTTCGTGACCTCTATGCTCCGATAGACAAGGAGGTATACGCCTACCATAATATTTCACATACCGAAGGAGTTGTTAATGCCTCTATCGAAATGGGAGATCATTATCAATTACCGGAAGAGGATCGGTTAGCCTTATTATTAGCCGCCTGGTTTCATGATACAGGATATATAAAGGGAATACCGGAAAATCATGAATTAGAAGGGCAGCGTATCGCCACCGCATACCTGCAACGCAAAGAGGTACCGGATTCTCTAATTGAAAAAGTAACCGGTTGCATTGCAGCCACCAAAATACCCCAATTACCAAAGAGTTTAATAGAACAGATAATTTGCGACGCTGATCTATACCATCTCGGTACGGATGATTTTATTAATGATAACAAATCGCTTCGCCGGGAGTTAATAGCTATTAGCGGAGAAGAGATCAGTAAGAAAGAATGGCGCAGGAAAAATATTGAATTTCTGCAGCAGCACCAGTATTTTACGGATTATGCCCGCGTAAAATTAGAGCCCATTAAACAACAACACCTTCAAAGGCTAATAAACAAAGAAGATGCCGGGAAGAAGGAGATAACAGGAGAAAAGATTCCGGCGGCCAATAAGAGCCAGGTATCTAAAAATCCAATAGCCGGTAACCCCAGCGATGAAAAAATTAAGAAAGAAAAGGAAAGCCGGACCGAACGGGGTGTGGGTACTATGTTCCGGATCATGAGCGACAATCATGTTAGCCTTAGTCAAATGGCCGATAGTAAGGCTAACATCATGATATCCGTTAATACCATCGTGCTTTCCATATTGGTTTCTGTTTTGTTAGGCAAGCTTCAATACTACCCGCAGTTTATTATACCTACTGTTCTGTTGTGTATAGTATGCTTATGCGCCATCATATTCGCCATACTCGCCACGCGGCCCAATGTAAACAAGGGAACGTTCAATCCCGAAGACGTGCAGCAAAAAAAAATAAACCTCCTTTTCTTTGGCAATTTTTTCAAAATGGACCTGCCCGATTATGAATGGGCCATGAATGAAATGATGAACGACCGGGAATACCTTTACCGGAGTATGATCAAAGACATCTATTATCTTGGAAAGGTGCTGGCTAAAAAATATAAGTTCCTTCGGCTTTCCTACAATGTTTTTATGTTTGGGCTGGTGGTAGCTATCATTGCATTCGGCATTGCATTTTTTATTAGTGTTGAATAGCAGATTCAGTAATAACAAACTACTTAATTCGCCCCGCCCAGCATCTCCTTTATCTTCATCACCATTTCAGTTTTGGTAATGGGTACGCCCATGATTTTATTATACCCCTTGGCATCTACAAAAAACTGATCGCGGATGATTCTGATCAATTGCCCGTTATTGATTTCCGGTATTAACACCTGTTGAAAATTCTTTATGATCGTTCCCAGGTTTTTAGGGAATGGCCGGATATAACGGATATGTGCATGGCTCACTGAATAACCCTCCGCCTGCAACTCGACACAGGCGCTTTTTATAGCCCCGTAGGTACTCCCCCATCCGATTACGAGTAGTTTTCCGGTTGTTGCGCCACTGTCTAATTGCTGATCAGGAATATGATCCGCCATTTTATCTACTTTAGCCTGCCGGGTAAACACCATGTGCTGATGATTCTCGGGTTCGTAATTAACATTACCGGTAACGTCCTGCTTTTCCAATCCACCAACGCGGTGCTCCAGCCCGGGTGTTCCCGGAATAGCCCATGCCCGCACCAAATTTTCATCGCGTTTATAGGGTTGTAACTTATCCTCTCCTTCATCCAATCCTTTTTTAAAATTTACTTTTATTTCAGCAAGGTCATCACTTTTCGGAAAACGCCAGGGCTCGGCACCGTTAGCGATATAACCATCGCTCAATAACATCACCGGCGTCATATGCTGAACGGCCAGGCGGCAGGCTTCATACGCCACCTCGAAACAATCGGTGGGGGTTGAAGAGGCAATCACCGGCATCGGGCACTCCCCGTTTCTTCCATAATATGCTTGCAACAGGTCACTCTGTTCCGTTTTAGTAGGAAGACCGGTTGAAGGACCTCCCCGCTGAACATTTACTACTACCAGCGGAAGCTCCATCATCACGGCCAGTCCCATAGCTTCAGCTTTCAAAGCCACACCCGGACCCGAAGTAGTGGTTACTCCCAATGCGCCACCGTAAGCCGCTCCGATGACCGAAGTGATGGCCGCAATTTCATCTTCTGCCTGGAAGGTTTTCACTCCAAAACTTTTGAGCTTACTTAATTCATGTAAAATATCAGACGCCGGCGTAATGGGATAAGAACCCAGGAATAAAGGCAGTCCGCTTTTTTGGGAGGCGGCTACCAATCCGTATGCCAGTGCCTGGTTACCCATGATGCTCCGATATACCCCGCTTTCCATTTTTGCTTTTTCCACTTTGTATGTAGTGGTAAAAGTTTCCGTAGTATCTCCATAATTATAGCCGGCCTGTAATGCTTTTACGTTACTGGCAAGTATCTCGGGTTTGTTGCCAAATTTATCCATTAGGAATTGGATCGTAGTGGCCATATCCCTGTTGTACATAAAGTACAGGAACCCGAGCACAAACATGTTCTTAGCCCGATCCTTTTCCTTCATCCCCATGGTTATTTCTTTCAATGCTTCACGGGTCATCTTAGTTACGTCCATTTTAATTACCTCATAATTACCGAGGCTGCCGTCTTCCAGTGGATTAACTCCATCCGCGTAATTAGCCAGCCGCAGGTTTTTAGAATCAAATCCATCGGTATTAGCAATGATCTTACCGCCTTTCTTCAGTCCATGTAAATTGGATTTCAAGGCTGCGGCATTCATCGCCACCAGCACATCACACTCATCGCCTGGCGTAAAAATGGCTTTACTTGAAAACCGTAACTGGTAACCGCTCACCCCGGGGATGGTACCCTGGGGGGCCCGTATTTCGGCAGGAAAATCAGGAAAGGTAGCCAGGTCAATTCCTAATAGAGCAGTATTATTGGTAAACTGCGATCCGGTTAATTGCATACCGTCGCCACTATCACCGGCGAATTTGATAACTACGTCACTTAGTACTTCTTGTTTACGGGCCATGGGAACGAAATTAGTTATAGGCAAATTTACGTTTGAAACTATGAATAAAATAATAGTTTATAATTTATTGTTTGCGATTTATAGCAGCGTTCCTGGAGATTGCTTTATACTTAATACAAACCATCTTCTGTTTCATTAATCCCAGTAATTTCAACCCTAAAAACCTGGAGAAATGTCTTGATTCCTCATCCTTGTTACTTGTTAAAATCTGATTATATAAATCTGTTAAAGCGGAACCGTGGCTGGATTTTTCTTACCTATTCCGCAATTATTTTATTTTCCGATGACTATCTCGTTCCAAAAATCCGTATAAATACCTATGGAAACGCCCGGAAAAAACTTCAAATTAGCATAACGATTTCCTCACTTTTAAACCTTTTACCATGAAACTACGTATTGCCACCTTTAATCTCGAAAACCTGGATGATAAAGCCGGAGAGTTACCCACGCTGGATCAACGGATAGCCGTACTGGGACCGCAACTATTCAGATTAAGAGCTGATATTTTATGCCTCCAGGAAATACACGGCCAGGAAACATCGGGACAACCCAGAGATGTACTGGCCTTGAAAAAATTACTACAGAACACCCCCTATGCCGCTTTTAATATTGCTTGTACCAAAACCTCCACTAACCAGGTGTTTGATGAAAGGAACCTGGTCGTAGTTAGTCGCTTGCCTGTTTTATCCACTCAACAATACAATAATACGTTGGTACCTGCTCCGAAATATCAAACGGTAACCGCATTACCGGCTTCTGCCAATACCGTGAAGGAAATAAAATGGGAACGCCCGATCTTTCATGTTCAACTCGATTTGGGTGGCGGCAAAAAAATGCATTTAATAAACCTCCATTTAAAATCACGTCTGCCGGTTGATGTAGATGGCCAAAAAATCAATCAGTATTCCTGGAAAACCGGAGCCGGTTGGGCAGAAGGTTCCTTTCTGGCTTCTATGAAAAGAGTAGGCCAGGCATTAGAAACCCGGATTTTACTGGATAAGCTTTTTGATGCCGAACCGAATGCCATGATTGTAGTAGCGGGCGATTTCAATGCGCATCCCGATGAAGTACCAGTAGAGGGTATCCGCGGATCAGTGGTGAACACCGACAATGCTGCTATGTATTTCCGCGAAATGATTCCCTGCGAACATACTATTCCGGAAACGAATCGATATACGTTTATTCACCGTGGCAACAAACGAATGCTGGATCATATGCTGGTTTCCCGGGAAATGCTTAAATATTACCGTACTTCCGAAATTCATAATGAAACGCTGAGTGATGAATCTGTTTCCTTTGCTACCGATACAAAATTTCCCGAAAGTGATCACGCGCCGTTTATTGCCGAGTTTGATGTGGAATAATTATTGGGCAACCGGATAAAAAGAATTGTTTGGCTCAAAGAATTCAAAGAAATATATAACGAACCATAGAATTGTTTTTTGCCATCCTTTCCATAGGTTCAATGTAGTTATTGCTTCTTAATACGTAATAATAGGCCTGCTTTTTTCATAATACCTCTCATGCGCTAATTTCCAATTGTATCGGGTTGCAAAGCCTGGTAAATTGATTCCAATACCTTTACCCGCACATTCATCCGTAAGAAGCGACTGGCATCGCCATTATTATGCACGCGGTTACTAAGCATGATAAAAGTAAGGTGCTTTGCGGGATCCATCCAGATACAAGTACCTGTAAAACCCGTGTGGCCAAAGGTTTGCGGCGAAGCGGAAAAGGCCGGGTAAGGATCCTTTCGCGTTGCATTGTCTTTTTCGGGTTTATCAAAACCCAATCCGCGCCGGCTTTCATTTTGATAAGCGGTGAAATAATCAATGGTTTCTTTTTTAAAGAACCGGTGCCCGTTCAGGTATCCTCCATTCAACAATACCTCTGCCAATACAGAAAGATCATACGCGTTACTGAATAATCCCGCATGCCCGGCCACGCCGCCAAACATAGCGGCCCCGGGATCGTGCACATCCCCCTGTATTAATTGCTGGCGAAATCCTAATTCTTCTTCCGTGGGAGCGATATAATTCAATGGAAAATGCTCACGGGGTTTAAATCCTGTACTGCTCATATTCAGTTTATCATAAAACTCCTTCTTCACATATTTATCCAGCGGCACACCACTGATCGCTTCTACAATCTTTCCCAAAAAAATAAAATCATTATCACTGTAAATATATTTTCCCGCAGGGGCCACTTCACTTTGTAAAATGCGGGCATACATGGTATCTACCCAATCGTTTCGTAAATAGATATTTTCCGCCACCCGTACCTGGTGCAAAGAATCGGAACGGTACGAATAATAGCTATATAGGGGAATATCAGCCAGCAGCGTATCCACTGTTTCCTTATAAAAAGGAATCCATGCTTTCAGGCCGGCCTGGTGAAGGATAAGATCCCATAGTTTAATATTCTCTTTATTACTTCCTCTTACCCAGGGCAAATAATCGCCCAATGTTTTTTGCAGGTCCAGCTTTCCTTCATCATATAATTTCATTACCGATACCGTAGTGGCCATAATTTTAGTAACTGAGGCAAGATCATAAATGGTTTCGGGATATACCACTTCATTGCTGTCGTAGGTAAGATGACCAAATGCTTTTTCATAGGCAATCTTTCCATCTTTGGCTACCAATACTACGCCGCCCGGTATCGCCTGTTTGGCGATCGCATCGTTTACAATTGAATCAATAATCAGCAGTTTTTCCTGGTTAAACCCCAATTCAGCAGCAGGCGCTGTATTCAATAACCGGGTGGCTACTATACCTGTACCATAATGGAACGATTCGCAAACCGTAACAGGTAGTTTTCCTTTTGCCACCAATCTTCCATATAGCATATCGGCGGCGGTGCTTTGGGTAATAGCGTCGTCTTCATAACATGCCAGTAATACGCCGGCGCTGCAATAATTTTTTATTGCATAGGGATTACCAAAAACAAAAGTGATGCAACGTTGCTGTTGTTGTAATTTTTGAACCAGGTTTTGAGCTGCCTGGCTGATACCAAAATTATTGGCGGGGCGGCGACTGTAATTATGCACCCCAATAATCACTACATCGTATTCATCCTTTAGATATTGAAGTAGTTGCTGCGCTTTTTCGGCCGGTTGCTTATAATCGAAATAATATACCTGCGCGTCGTAATCATTTCGTACCTGCCGGGCAAATGCGTTGTCTTTGGTAATGCCTACTCCCACGTAGGCAATTCTTTTTCCTTTTACGAGTGGATAGTTCACCGCATCCGTATTTCTCAAAAGGGTTATGGCCTGTTCTGCAACCAGCCGGGTAGTGTTTTCGATTTTACTATTTAGCTCCTGGGTTAACCGATAAGCGTTTACGGGTACCCAGTTAGACAAGCCATACTGGTATTTTGCAAACAATACTTTTTTTACGTGCGCATCAATATCCTCCCAGCTAAGTTTCTTTTTTTTAATGGCCGCTTTGATTTTATTTATGCTGCCCGGAATATCGCCCGGTAAACAGAGCATATCATTTCCTGCAATGAGTGCCTGCGCGGAAGCTTCTCCATCAGGATAGTATTTTTTTACGGCCTGCATTTCTAATGCATCAGTAAATATAATACCCGTAAAACCCATTTCATTCCGCAACAACTTTGTTATGGTATTATAGGAAATAGATGTGGGTTTGTTAGCCGTGCTATCAATTGCATTTACCTGGAGGTGCGCAACCATTACACTTCCAATGCCTGCATTGATGGCTTGTTTGAACGGATAGAGTTCGAGCGAATCCAGTTGTGTTTTTGTTTTGTTGATAACGGGAAGATCAAAATGCGAATCCACAGCCACATCACCATGGCCAGGAAAGTGTTTGGCACAGGCCATCACCCCTGATTCCTGCATTCCCCGCATATATTGAATACCGAGCAAGGCAACTTTATATTTGTCTTCTCCAAAAGACCGATCGTTGATCACCGGGTTATCGGGGTTATTATTTATATCCATTACCGGCGCATAATTCACTTGTATACCGGCACGCCTGCATTGTTCACCTACTACTTTTCCATATTGATACGCCACCGATGCATCCCGCACGGCTCCCAGCATCATAGGCCGGGGTAACGAACGAACACTATCCATGCGCATCCCTAATCCCCATTCTCCATCGATGGTTACCAGCAAAGGAGTTTTGGATAATTCCTGGAACTTATTGATGCGTTGCACATGTTGCTGCGGTCCGCCCTGGAACAAACAAATACCGCCCACATTATATTTACGAATGGCCCATTCTACTTCTTTATCATAAAAAGTAGCAATAGCGCTTCCTTTTGCCGGTGGCGAGGAAGTTCGTACTATAAATAGCTGCGTAACCTTTTCATCTTTAGTAAGCGTTTTGAAAACACTGTCTACCCATTCACTTGCGGCTAGATTTGAGTGCTTTTGAGCCATAGGAGTGATGGCATAAATGGAGAACACGATAAAAAAAACGCTTTGTTTCATTTTCAATGAATAAGAGATGAATTGAGCGTACAAATTAAGAAGATTACTGAACATAGGATGAGCGGAATAATTTTAGTAAATTTGAACTATGTCTATTGCCGACAAATACAGGCCTCAATTCACCTATACCGATTATTGTTTATGGGAAGGTCGATGGGAATTGATTGATGGAATGCCTTATGCAATGAGCCTATCAATGGTAAAAAGACATCAGGTTATTTCCGGAAATCTTCATTCTATATTTAAAAAGATTTTGGACAATTCCTGAAAACATTGCCAGGCAATAATGCAACTGGATTGGAAAATAAACGAAAAAACGGTTGTTCAGCCCGATCTGATGATTATATGCAATGACTTTGTTACCGCTTTCCTTGAATTTCCGCCATCGATAGTGATTGAAATCCTTTCCCCTTCCACTTCCTATAAGGACAGACATGAAAAATATGAATTGTACCAGGAACAACAGGTAAAATATTATATTATTATTGACCCTGATTTTAACAAAATTGAAATTTATGAATTAGCAGAAAACGGGTATCATCCTGTTGCTGTTACGCCCAACAAATTTGAGTTTTTACTAGAGAACAAATGCACGATATCAGTAGACTTTGATGGCGTTTTTGATAAATAACCAATTTCTCCACTAACCCGTTTCCACGTAAATTTGCTGTCCGCTATTTACAGAATTAATTTTTTTGAAATTGCCTGATATAATTCAATTATTGCCCGATAACATTGCCAACCAGATTGCTGCCGGTGAGGTAATACAACGTCCTGCCAGTGCGGTAAAAGAGCTGTTGGAAAATGCTGTTGATGCAGGGGCCACTGAAATCAAACTTCTCGTTAATGACGCCGGTAAAGCGCTGTTGCAGGTAATTGATAACGGAAGGGGCATGAGCGAAACCGATGCCCGAATGTGTTTCGAACGGCACGCTACTTCTAAAATTTCTACGATTGACGATCTCTTCCGCATACGTACGATGGGCTTCCGGGGGGAAGCGCTGGCTTCCATTGCCGCCGTTGCCCAAGTGGAATTAAAAACAAAAAAAGCGGAAGACGAAACCGGAACCTATATTGAAATAGACAACAGCTTTGTAAAAAAGCAGGAACCCGTCGCGGCGGCCAATGGTACCAGCATTGCCATGAAGAATCTTTTCTTTAATGTACCGGCCCGCCGGAATTTTTTAAAAAGTAACGCGTCCGAGTTGAGGCATATCATTGATGAATTCATTCGGATTGCATTGGCTTTTCCCGAAATTTTATTCACCCTCACCAGCAACGGTCAACAGGTATTTCACTTAGAAAAGGGAACTCTTAAACAACGCATTGTTCAAATACTCGGCTCTCAATATAGCGCAAAACTGGTAAGTGTACATGAAAAAACAGATTACCTTACTATTTATGGATTTGCCGGCAAACCGGAGGCAGCCAAAAAAACCAGGGGCGACCAATACTTTTTTGTGAACAACCGCTTTATCCGGAGCCCCTACCTCAATCATGCCGTGCTGAATGCTTACCAGGATATGATCGCGGCCGATAGCTTTCCCCTGTATGTCTTATTCATCGACCTGGATCCTGCCCAGCTGGATATTAACGTCCATCCTACCAAACAGGAAATTAAGTTTGAAGATGAGAAGATCGTATATGCTTTTGTACAGGCAGCTATTAAACACGCCCTGGCACAATTCAGTGTAACCCCCACGCTGGAATTTGATCTTGATCCTTCTATTCAACAATTGGATGCTGTGACTAAACCTTTCACGGAAGACAAGCAAGCAGCGGCTACCTCTTCTGAAATATTCAATAATTTCACCAATAAATACCAGGCGCATACAATAAATCCTGCCGACAGAAGCGGACTGAAAAGCTGGAAACCTGCTGATAAAACAGAGCATAGAATAGCAAATGAAGAAAGCTTTAAATCATTACTTGACCAGTTAGAGAATGAAGATAATAGCACTAATCCATCACGCATCCAGTTTCCCGTATCCACGCAACACCGACTTCAATTATTAATCAACGATCACACCGACCTGATTCAGTTACATAACAGTTTCATTGTGGTTCCCACCAACCGTGGTTTCATTTTAGTTAACCAGCAACTGGCACACGAACGGGTCCTGTACGAACGCTTTACCGCTTCGTTCAATGGAAAAGCCATTGCAACCCAACGAAGCTTATTTCCGGTTACCTTAACATTATCGTCGCAAGATGCTGTTTTGCTGGGGGAATTAAAAGCCGACCTGGACGGACTGGGTTATATGATTGAACCTTTCGGCAAAGATTCATTTGTAATACAGGGAACCCCGGCGGATATGGATCCTGGCAATGAAAAAACAATCATTGAAAATCTATTAGAACAATACAAACACTTCAGCAGCGATCTAAAATTTTCAAACCGCGAAAAAATCATTCGGACGCTATCGTGGCAACAAGCGGTAAAATCCGGAACAGCGCTTACTCAAAAAGAAATGAAGAGCCTGATAGAAGATCTGTTCAGCTGCGCCCAGCCTAACAGCACCGCGGCTGGTAACCCTACTTATATAGAATTTAAGAAAGATTATTTAGATAAATTGTTCAGCAGGTAATATGAATTGAATAGTTATTATTTCCCAGCAAGAGGGAATCAATTCCACATCTCATATCCCGCATCTCTCATCTCGTATCCAGTATCTAGCATCTAGCATCCAGTATCTTGCATCTCCTACCTCCCAGCCACCAGTCCACCCTTCTTCCGCTTCTTATCTTCCCACAAATTATACCGCAGGTAAAACTGCATTGATTTGTTTTTATCGGTAAATAACGGAGCCGTACTGTTTATCCGAACACTAACATAATTACTCAGCGCCTGGTTATATCGAAGACCAACAGTAAACCGGTGCCAGTAATAATTTGCATCCATCATCAGCCTGAACTCATTTCCATTAAGTCTGCCCGAAATGGTATCATTTTTAAATTTGCTGAAACTTTGGGTAATAAGGGTATCACCGGAAACAGGTCCTAACGAATTATACCCTCTTTTGTCGTACATGGCAATACCACTTAACAGGGAAGAAAACTGGATACCTGAACCCAGGTAGAAATTTTTGAACGGACTGTAATGCACTCCAACCGGCAAACTGAAGTAGTATAATTTTCTTGCATACACGGAATTAGTAATAAACCGGTAGCCGGTTGTATTTCCGGAAGCTTCGTATTTACTCTGATATAATAAAACCGGTTGAATATACTGCGGACTTACAATCTGAACTTCCGCCTGTACATAACTTTTTTGATTGATGTGAAATTGTACATGTGGCATGGGTAAATAATCCAGTGATGTATTGGCTCCTCCATTAAAATTATATGCCACCACTTTTTGATCGCTCAACGGAAACGCTAAAGGCAATGATAATCCAATAGCAAAATTCTTATTATCCCCGGTCCCTACTACCCGGTTCTTCAATGCTTTTACCCGATCGGAGTTTGTTTTAAAACGACTGCGCACTTTTGTGGCCACTGGTACCGCTTGTACCCCCGCAGAATAATCGTTCAGCAGGGTATCGGTAAAAATCAAGGAAGGTCCCATTTTACCTGTACCAGTATTACGAAAATTTTGTTGTACCGCAGTAGCCCTGATGTTGACTTCTGTGTTTCCCTCCGTTGAATAGTTTTCAGTAATTGAATTTTTTATTTTGTTATTTGATTGACTAATATTTGAAGATGCAGGATTGTAAACTACCTGGCGTATGGAATTATGCTTGGATTCTTTACCTGTAGTATTATTCATTGTTCGCCGGCCACGAATGGTTTCACCGGATGCATAGTGCTGCTTATTTCGAATACTACTTTTGTTTTTCTCTATGGCGTTACTATTGCCGGATCCAATCTCTGAAATATTCGCATTTACTTTATCTAATTTATTTTTTGATTCTTTAGTTGCTTCCCCGCCAGTAATTCTTTTTTCAGGAATAATTGAAGTAGTAACGGCAGGAGTATTATTCTTTTCATCAATATTGTTTTCTTTATTAATTGTAGTGGTATGGTCGCCTGGCTTCTCTTCCGTAATTCTTTCCTTTGTTAATGCGGTACTATTTTTATTTTGTTTTGAAAGGTTATCATTTTTAGCACCAGGTAAATTTGCCTTACCAGTAGACTTCTTATTAATTTCCGTTTCATTATTATCCGGGGCGTTGCTGCCGGTTTTATCTCCTGGAGAACTTGGTAAAGAAACGGCAGATGAAGCAGTCGTTTCTTTAGTATTGTTAACAGTGGCAGTTGTGTTGGTAAGCACCTGATCTTTTTTCCTATTCGAAAAAAAAGCAGTGCCGAACCAGGCACCTGTTAGCAGGATACCGGCAATAATGCCGTACATCCACCATCGGCCGGGCCTTCCATTGCTACCCCCGCCTTCCGGCAGTTCGCGGTCGAGCAATGACTTCATCTGTGGCCAATGCCGGTTAGCATCGCCTGGTTGGGTAAGCTTTTGAAGCTTATCGCCCAGGTGTTTTTCGTATGGTTGTTGTTCGTTCATCCCATTACACTTGCAAGGTTTGTAATAATAATTGCAACTGTCTTCTGGCTTCACTCAGGTGCCATTTGCTGGTGCCCTCGCTGATACCAATAAGGTTAGCTATTTCTCTGTGATTGTATCCTTCGATCACATATAAATTAAATACTGTTTGCGTTGCCGGCGATAATTGCTGCACAAGTCGCAACAGTTCCTGGGCCGACAATCGCTGTATGGCCACCGCATCAATCCCCGGCTCTTCTGCTTTTTCCAGTTCTACGGTAGAAAACCGGCTACGTTGCCTGATAAAATCAATGGCCGAATTGACTACTATCTTTCGTATCCAGGTATACAGCGATGCTTTGCTGGTATCATAGGTGTGGATATTCTTATAAACCTTCAAAAATCCATTGTGCAACACTTCGATAGCATCTTCTTCGTTGCGGGTATAGCGAAGACATATAGAAGCCATAGGCCCATAGAACCGCTGGTAAAGTTGTTCCTGGGCCTTACGGCTGTTGTTAATACAACCGTTTATCAGCTCAATATCGGCAGGTGGTCGCGTCAATACGCTTTTTGTTTTTTACATTTTCTGAAACTTTGCCCATTGCACCTGGTTTCCATAAACCAATTGTACCAGGTATTGCCCCTGGGCCAGTTTGTCAACGGGCAGGTTAATGGTATTATTGCCCTTTTGTCCGCTTACCTGCCATTGCGATTTTACCGAACCACCTTCATCCATCAGAGTAATACTGATAGCGGTATTGTTTTCCAGCTTTAAATGAATCTTTGCGGTATTCCGGGTCGGATTGGGAGTTAGGGACAAGGGTAGAAAACTTCCCGGAGCCATTACCACTCTTTCAATATTAATACGCTGACAATACTGCTTTATGCATCCGTTGGCGTTGGTAGCTTCCAGGCATACGGTATACCAGCCGGCAAACGGAAATATAAAGGTAGGATTGTTCTGGTGGAGCACTACTACATAGGGATATCCATTTATTGTTCCGTCTCTTTTAATGATCCATTTTTGTTTAACAATTTGTTGAGTGCCCGCTGCAACAAAGCTGATTTTATTGGGCCTGTTATTTTCGCGCTTATATTCAAACTTCACCATAAAATTTTCGCAGGCAGGTCCCACGTTAACTTCTTTACAGATAGTTGTTTTACATCCATTACCTTGAATAACCATGAGGCATGCATTATATATACCCGGTTTCTCAAATTTATGAACAGGGGTAACGGCGGTTGAACCTGTTCCGTCACCAAACTTCCAGTTATACTTCCAGGTAGTATTGATATACTCCGGCTTAAATTTTAATTCTAAATGATAACTGCTGGTTGGTTCCCATTTAAAATTGGAACGATTTTCACAGGTATCCTTCCTGCCAACAAATACAGAATCACAATAATAATCGCTGCATCCATTCAGGCTTAGTACTTTAAGGCAAACATAATATTTGCCAGGATTGCCATATTCATGGAAGCTATTAAAGTCCTGCGATGTTGTTCCATCGCCATAAGACCAATACGTTCTCCAAATATTAGAAACAGGTTGCGATGTATTAGCAAACCACAACTTCCTCGCATTTTGTGCATCCTGCTTCCATTCAAATTTAGCGTGGACGTCACAATCTGGTTTGCGAATTACAATTTTTAGGCAGCTTACTTTGCGGCAGAGGTTATCAAGTTCTACAATCAAACAAACCTCATATTCACCTGGCTTTTCATACTTATGTACGGGATCTTTTTCGGTAGAAGTAGTACCATCCCCAAATTTCCACAAATATTTTGCTCCTGTGACGGGAACGATTGATAAGTTCTTAAAGTATATTTTACGCGGTTCTTCCTGGCTGGCCTTCCATTCAAACTTTGGTTCAATATGGCAGACAATAGTTCGGATTTCGAACTTGCTGCAATACACGCTCCGGCAACTATTTTCTGTTTCGGCAACCAGGCACACTTCATAAATTCCGGGTTGCTGGTAATAATGTATGGGATTAACCTCATTAGAAGTAGACCCATCTCCAAACTTCCACAAATAATGTATGGCGGACTGGTTGCTAATTGTACCGTTAATGAAATACACTTTATTTTTCTGAACAGAATCAATCTTATGTTCAAATTTCGCTTCGAGCCGGCAAGGAGTATCTACTGTAATTGTTTTACACAATTCGCGAATACAGGTGTTGCTGATTGCCACTTTCAAACAAACTTTATACTCTCCCGGCTTCTCATAAATATGAACGGGTTCTTTATCTGCCGAACCGGTTCCATCACCAAACGACCATTTATAGTCGGCCCCGGAAGTGGGTACGATCGTTTCATTAAAGAATTTAATGCGGCGCGGATTTCCAGGGTCTGTTTCTGAATGCCATTTCAATTCGAGATTACAACTATCGCCTATGACAATAGTTTTACATATTTCTTTAAAACAGGTACTGCTGAGGTATAATTTAAGACAAACCGTATAGGTACCCGGATTAGCATACGTATGAGTAGGATTATAAATATCGGAAGTACCCCCATCTCCGAAGTTCCAGAAAAATTGAGGAGTCCATCCCGGAGGGATAGCAAAGAGACTCAGGAAATAAACCCGATTTGGCTGCGATGATTCTTTTTCATATTTGAAATCCAATTGCAATGAGCAGGGATCGCAGTTAACCTGTATCGTTTGGCAAACTTCCTTAATACAATTATTACCTGCGTCCAGGACCAGGCAAACAGTATAAGTACCGGGCTGACTGTACTCATGCGAAGGTTGAAATTCATTGGAAGATGAACCATCCCCGAATTTCCAGGTAAATTGGTTGTTGGGACTTACCGGCTGGGAATAATTAATAAACCAGATCTTTTTACAATTCAGTGAGTCGTGTTTCCATTCAAATTTGGGTTCAATGGTACAATTCACCTGCGAAATAGAAGAATAAGTACCCAGGATACTTAACAAAACAAACATCCATTTTTTAATAGTACGGTTGATCTCGGAGTGGATGACCATATTCCCTGAGCCTTTTTGTGCAGATGGAAAAGATGTGCCGGCGCCCAATAAAAGATTGCCCATAGCGGTTTGTAACATTCGTTTCATAATGCTAACGGTTTTTGTTGCAATAAATAGTAATACCGTAAGCAACCAGGATATCGGGTACGGCCTGTTACATGGGTGTTTTGTTCATGTGGCCAGGCGGCCGGTTGCCTTTGCTTTATAGTACGCTCTATGATATAGAAACCGTTGGGGAAAAGTGAAAAAAGAGTAAATTATTAAGGATCATAAGTATATCGCAGCCTGGTTAAAAGCGCCTCGACCTGCTTTCGGATCGCTATTGGGTTGCCTCTATGATTATTTACCAGCACAGAAAAAATAAGCAACTTATTTTTTCGGGTATAGAGAAAACCGCTAAGGGCCACTACCCCGCTTAAGGTTCCTGTTTTGGCATAAATGTATCCGCTATCCTGTTTGTAAAAATTTCCCAGTGTACCTCGACCACCGGTAGGAAACAACCGCTTCAGCCGTTCCATCCCAAACTCCTCCCGCATCTTATTCAATATTGCTACAAAATCCTGCGGGGTAAATAGATTATACCGGCTCAACCCGCTGCCATCGGCCCATCCCGGTTTTTGCGGAAGATCGTTCAGGTCCGTTCTTAATAATGTCTCAATTATTTTATCATCACTCAATACTCCTAATTTTTCATTACTTACCATCAACAGCAATTGTTCGGCAAAAAAATTATCACTGCGATGCATCATCGGCTTGAGGAGAGAGTCGGTAGGTTGAGAAAATATAGTCGTTAGCCGGGAGCCGGGAGTCGGGAGCCTGTCGAGTATCATTATTTCCTTACCAATGGTATCCTTCAATAATTCAAGAGCTGATTGAATGCCATTCGTAACAAAAGGTACTTCCTGTTGCTTCTTGTTTTCTTTTCCTTCTGTAATCACAAATACATTTTCATCTTTATTTCGCTGTACATAAAAAGTTTTAGAAGAAGTATCGGGATTGAAACGCACTTTCCAGTTAATCTCGGGTATCGAATAAATAAAAGCACTTTGATCGGAATGAGTACTATCGGCCCGTTCCTGCACCCAGGCGAGAATATTTCCATAAACAGGAAATGCACTCCGCTCAGCGCTATAATAAAAATTATAATCCCCCCAGCTCCATCCGGCACCCAATGCATCAGCCTGCCAATTCTTATCGGTCATAAAAAGGGGACGCGTTTCTTTCTGCAAGAAATTAATTACCGGTTGGTTTTTATAATCGGCATGCAGCAACGAGGGATCGCCTGTTGGAAACAATATGATTTCTTTATCTGTTTGGCTATACCGGATGCCCGGCAAACTATCGCCCAGGTATTTCATAGCCGCATAGCAGGTAACAATTTTTGTATTAGAAGCGGGAACAAAATAATTCGCGCCATGGTAATTATAAAGGTACTTATTTGCAGAAGGGTCGTAAATGCTGATACCGAGATGAGCGTGCTGAACAGCAGAATCGAGAAAAATGGTTTCTTTTGCTATTTTGGTTATCTGTTTTTGATAAGAACAGGAAGTAAGGGAAATGAAGAATAAAAAATGAAGAATGAATAATGAATAAGTTGAAACACTCCTGTGATTAAAAATTCTTGCGCGCATACAAATATATAAATGGGTAATAGAGTGCCAACAGGCAAATTAGCAAATGCGCGGACCATTTTGATACTGTTCAAATTGGATGCTCAGCATATGCCTTTGATTCGATTATCCGGAATAAAAGTAATAATTGTTTAACCACAAATGTTGCTTCTAAAGCATTTGCACATTTGCTAATTTGCACATTCAACCGCACATTCGCCATTCGCAATCAGGCAACTCAACTCCTTTCCTGCGCCCTCAACCATCTTTCCGGAATTTCATTACTGCTGGCCAGTAAATAATCTTTATAGGAACAGGCAATGAATTTGTGATCGGGCAGCTGCATCCACCAGCGACCGGTTTTTTTACTTTGTAAAAAAGTGGTAGCTACTTCCGCAAAGGCGGTATGATACTCATTGAAAGAATCCTTTTCTTCCAGCTTGGCTTCCCGCCGGCCACGGCTTCTTCCATCCATCCAATACCACAACATATGACTGATTTGTTTGGCCGTCAGCTGGTCTTTATCATGTTCGGGGATATATCCATAAATACCCACTGTATTTACATGGGGGCTCATTCCTGCGTAGCGCATCAACATACATGCCTCTTCGCCACTAAAACCATTGGGGGAAAGATTGACAGAAGGTGCGTATGAATAGGCAATGGCAGATATATCAAAACTGAATAACTGGCAATTACGGATCACCGGTTCCATTTCTTCCATACTTTCTTTAACATTACCCAACCGGTAACAATCAAAGCGAAGTTTATCCATCGTTTCCAGCATTCGGGGATGCACATAATAACTCTGGAACCCGATATGATTGTAATGGCGCACAAAATTGGGTTCGCCGGTAAGCATTTCCATTAAGAAATTCTCGCTCCGGTTCAGCGATTCAAGGTTAAGATCAATTAATGCATCTATACAAACCGCTTCAATTATTTTCTTCTTGTCGGAATAAGCGTAATACTGGGCCAGGGTAAGATCGTGTGATCCGCCCAGGATGATTACTGTTTTTCCAGCGGACGTTAATTCACTTAGTATGGTTCGAAGGGCTGCATACGTATCGTTCAATCCTTGCCCCCGTTTCACATTACCAATATCCGCCAGCCGGATATCGTTGTGCCAGTAATAGGTTGAATAAAAATGATGGCGAATTACATCTGCCGCCTGGTCCTCTGCAAAGAGCTGCCAGCTACCGCGGGTTTCGTTACATCCAACGATTATTATATCCGCTTCATCCAGGTCGGGAAATTCTTCCTCGTGTGCCAATACTTTGGTGCCAATCTGCCCGTCTTTATACCCTTGGTCGTTCGACAATTGAAACAAACTGATGGGTTCAAGAAAATCAGTAAGGTTATTCCATTCATTCATGGTATGCAAGATAGAAGTAAAGGTTCAACTGCAAGGGCAGGTTTTAGTAACAGATGTGGAAAGTGGAAGAATAAGACCGAAAAGCGGCAAGTCCGAAAGTCCGTGAGATAAAGCCCTGAAGGAATCATTCTTCCCGACTTTCGGTCTTCCGGCCTTTCAGACTGTTTCTTATCTTTGCCGCATGGACCAGTTGCTACAACAGATAGATCAGTATAAAAAGGAAATAACTTCCCTTTCTACTAATGGGGCAGAATCATTAGAGGCCTTTCGTATTAAATTTCTCGGCACCAAAGGCATTGTAAAAAACCTAATGGGCGAAATGAAGAATGTGCCAGCAGATAAGAAAAAAGAGTTTGGGCAATTACTGAACGAATTCAAACAATTTGCTGAAGCCAAATATGAAAATTGGAAAAACCAGGTTGACAGCAGTTCTGTTAATGAAGGACCTGCTATTGATGTAACCTTACCCGGCGATCCCCTGCCACTTGGTAGCCGCCATCCCATCAGTTTAATGCAAAACCAGATCATTGCTATTTTTCAACGCCTGGGTTTTTCCGTGGCCGAAGGACCCGAGATTGAAGACGACTTTCACAACTTTACTGCACTGAATCTTCCCCCGCATCATCCGGCAAGAGATATGCAGGATACATTCTATATCAACCAAAACCCCGACTGGTTATTACGCACGCATACCAGCAATATCCAGATCCGGGAAATGGAAAAGGGTCAATTGCCCCTTCGTATTATTTGCCCCGGCCGCGTATACCGCAATGAAACCATCAGTGCCCGTTCGCATTGCTTCTTTCACCAGGTTGAAGGATTGTATATTGATGAAAATGTTTCTTTCGCTGATCTGAAACAAACGCTCTATTATTTTGTGCAGGAAATGTATGGTAAAGACGTAAAGGTTCGATTCCGCCCTTCTTATTTTCCTTTCACCGAACCAAGTGCCGAAATGGATATCAGTTGCCAGATCTGTGGTGGCAGCGGTTGCAGCATTTGCAAACGCACCGGCTGGTTAGAAATACTGGGATGTGGAATGGTACATCCTAATGTACTCAGTAATTGCGGTATTGATCCCAATAAATACACGGGCTTTGCATTTGGAATGGGAATCGAGCGACCAGCATTATTAAAGTATGGAATTACAGACATAAGACTGTTCAGTGAGAACGATGTGCGGTTTTTGAGGCAGTTTATTTCTGCGACGTAGATCGTTTATGGTTGCCAGCGATAGAATTTCCAGGGAACTCTTGTTGCGTCGCACACTTGTACGACAACAAGTCTGATCGGCAATGAATTCCAGGATATAAGAGCCACTTGTGCACAATCAGTCAGGTATTAAATTTATGATCCTATCGAAAAAAATCTCTTCGCCCACTTCATACTTGCTCCAAACATTTTTGATTCAATTTCATTAATTGCATAAACCATGATTCAAACAATTTGCATCTGCGGCGCTGGTACCATGGGCAGCGGTATAGCGCAGGTATGTGCCCAATCCGGTTTTCATACCCTGTTGTACGATGTAAATATTACTATGCTTTCAACAGCTAAGGCCAGCATAGAGAATAATTTAACTACACTCCAGGCAAAAAATAAAATTACGGCTGCCGAAAAAGAAAAAGCAATTAGCGTACTTCATTTTATATCTGATATTAACGACTGTATCGCCGATATTTTTATCGAGGCTATTGTAGAAAAGGTGGAAATAAAAATAGCCTTGTTCAATCAATTGGCTGAAGTAAACCACAGCGAATCCATTTTTGCTACCAATACCTCTTCACTATCCGTTTCAAAAATTGCGGGCGGTGTTATGCATCCCTCGCGGGTGGTGGGCATGCACTTTTTTAACCCGGCTCCATTCATGAAACTGGTAGAAGTAGTGAAAGGGTCCCAAACAAAGGAAGAAGTAGTGAATGCAGTGTGTACTTTGGCCCAACAACTTGGAAAAACACCGGTGCTTTGCAAAGACGCCCCTGGTTTTATTGTAAATCATGTGGCCCGTCCTTATTACCTCGAAGCGCTAAAACTGGTGGAGGAAGGAGCAGCAGGTATTGAAACAATCGATACGCTTATGGAAGCTACCGGTTTCAAAATGGGTCCGTTTAAATTGATGGACCTGATCGGCAACGATATTAATTACGCGGTAAGCTGTTCGGTGTACGAACAAATGGGCAAACCTGAACGGCTGAAACCTTCGGCAATCCAGCAACAGAAGGTTACCATGGGTGAATTGGGAAAGAAGAGTGGAAAAGGTTATTATGTGTATGGTTGAAAAGTTGAATAGTTGATAAGTTAACCTCTTTATCTTTGTACCCTACTTTAGAATCAACCAATCAACCAATCAACTTGCCAGGAAAAATATTCATCACTGGTGGAACGGGTTTTCTCGGGTCCTACATTATTAAAGAATTAATTGCGAATGGTTATTCGGTAAAAGCGCTGCGTCGTTCTGCTAAACTTCCCTTTTACATACCACCCGCAGTTTTTGAAAAAGTGGAATGGATAGAAGGAGATATACTGGATGTAGTTATCCTGGATGAAGCGATGAGGGGAGTTGATGCGGTTATTCATGCCGCTGCCAGTGTTTCTTTTCATAAGCAGGACCGGCCATTAATGTACAAAACAAATATTGAGGGAACCGCTAACGTAGTAAATGCTGCTATCGAACATAACATTTCCCGATTGGTACATATAAGTTCTGTAGCGGCTATAGGAAGAACGGCCAATGGTGATACAGTAACAGAAGAAAAAACATGGGAGGAAAGTAAGGCGCATTCGCATTATGCCATTACAAAGTACCGGGCAGAAATGGAAGCCTGGCGTGGTATGGGAGAAGGATTGAATGTTGTGATTGCGAACCCCAGTACTATTATTGGTTATGGCGACTGGAACACTTCGAGCTGCGCACTGTTTAAAAATGTATACAATGAGTTCCCCTGGTACAGCAATGGGGTTAATGGTTTTGTAGATGTAGAGGATGCCGCCAGAGCTATTGTACTGTTAATGGAAGAAAATATCAGTGGTGAACGTTTTATTATAAGTAGTGATAACTGGCCCTTTCGGAAATTATTCAATACCATTGCCACTACGTTCCAAAAAAAACAACCCAACCGCGAAGGGACTCCCCTGCTGGGTGAATTAGCCTGGCGCATAGAAAAAGTTAAATCTTTTTTTTCCGGCAAAAAGCCCCTGCTCACTAAAGAAACAGCCAGAATAGCACATAGTAAAACCAACTTCAGCAATCGTAAATTACTACTGGCCCTTCCGGGTTTTTCCTTTATCCCGATGGAGCAAAGCATTGAAAATGCCTGTAAAAAATACACAAACCAGCCTCAAACTGGTTAACTGGCAAAATAGTTGTTAGAATACTTTCGTCGTTATTTAAACGTTTTACCAGTACATCTTATTTCTATGAAGAAAACAGCCTTTTCCTTGCTTTTTATTGCCCTTTCTTTTTTTTCCAATGCCCAGGAGAAAAATTTTTTGGTTTTGGGTAAAGTAATTGATTCCGCTAATAAAGCTCCTTTGGGCGGTGCATCAGCATTTTGCCCTAATACAACGTACGGAAGTGTTTCCAACAGCGAAGGGTTGTTCTTTTTACGCTTACCGGCTGGTGGCTACGACCTGGTAGTATCCTATACCGGGTACGAAAAAAAATTATTTCGTATCAGTAATAACCAGGCGGCTTCTGATACTATGGTTATTGAATTGGCCAAACAGGAAAAATCAATGGAAGAAGTAGCCGTAGTAGCAAGCAATGAAGTACCCGACGGCTGGGCCAAGTATGGAAAATTTTTCCTGGATAATTTTATTGGCAATAGTCCTAATGCGCCACAAACTAAATTGCAAAACCCGGAGGCGCTCCATTTCTTTTTTGCTAAAAAAAGAAACAAGCTGAAAGTAACCTCCAAAGAAGACTTGCTTATCTATAATTACGCATTAGGGTATACTATTCGTTACCAGCTCGATTCGTTTAACTACGATTATAATACCAATATAAGCCAGTTTACAGGTTACCCGTTATTTACGGAAATGGATACAACCACAGAAGTCAGAGTCCAGTTTATTAAAAACCGGGCAAGAACCTATTTGGGCTCCCGGTTGCATTTCATGCGATCGTTGTATAATAGTGCCGTTACCGAAGAAGGATTTATTATTGAACAATTGAATGACAACCCCAAAAAAGGAGTAATTATTACTGATTTATATAACAACGAACAATATGCTTCTGATAGTGGAGACATCATTGTGGGCTGGAAAGGAAAATACCGGGTGAGTTATAAGAGTGTCTTACCCAATAAAAAATTCCTGGAAGATTTTAAATTGCCCTCCGATACCCGTTTCCAGATTACCGTCTTAGATATACTCGATGGATTTGTTATTGAACGCAATGGCTATTTCTATGAACAATACGAAGTAATTAATACCGGTTATTGGGCGTGGAAAAAAATAGCGGAGACTTTGCCGTATGATTATGTGTACCAGTAGAATTAATGTGCGAATGGGCAAATGTGCGAATGGGCGGATATGCAAATGATCGAATGGGCGAATGACTAGTGGCTAAAGATGCTGCGGAGAAACAAAAAATCTTCTGTATTTACATTCCCCATTGCCTTTTGACATTGAAGAGTTCAGTCTTTTCACATTTTATATTCGCTATTTTACCTTTTTCATTTCTCGCCCATCACCTTCTTCCACAACTCCGGTATCCGTTTAATCCAAACCAGTTCCTTCATTTTTTCTTTCGCTTCTTCGCAGGGGGATCCAAAATATACTTTTCCCGCTTCCAGGTTGCCGGGCACCCCACTTTGAGCATACACCGTTACATTATCGGCGATATGTAATGTTTTGTTTACTCCCACCTGTCCCCATAATACAACCCCATTCCCCAGTTCTACAACTCCCGCGATACCTACCTGGGCAGCAATTAAACAATTCTTACCAATTACCGTATCGTGTCCGATATGAATCATATTATCCATTTTAGTACCACGGCCAATAACAGTATCATGGGTAACTCCCCGATCAATAGTACAGCCGGCACCAATCTCTACCGCATCTTCAATAATCACCCGTCCGCAACTTTCCATTCTGGTATACCATATTTCTCTATCCTTTTTTGAATTGTAATAAAACGCATCGGAACCAATCACCGTGCCTGCCTGGATGATTACCTCATCTCCTATAATGCAATTACCGCCGATTGTAACATTGGGATGAATCCGGCAGTTTTTACCAATCCGTACTTCGTTACCAATATATACATTGGGTGCCAGGTACGTCCCTTCCCCTATGATTGCTGAATTACTGATGAGTTTCGCAGCCGGTTCAAAAGGCCGGAAATGACGTACAATGGCTTGATACGCTTCAAAGGGTTGTTCAACGATCAACAACGCTTTTCCCTCCGGAAAAGAAGCAGATTTATTGATAATAATAAAACTGGCTGCCGATTGAATGCATTTGTCGTAATATTTAGGATGGTCAACAAATACAAGGTCGCCGGGCTCTACCTTATGGATTTCGTTGATGCCTGCAGCATACCCGTTGCTATTACCTTCTAGTTTGGCACTTATCAATTCAGCGATCCATTGTATAGCCACCGGGGCGGGAAACTTCATATAAAACAAATTTGTACAAAAGTAATGAAGGCCGGTACGTGATGAATTTATTTTCGCATGATTATGAATATAGAGGTAGTATCCCTTCCACTGGGCATTATTAATATTATAATGAATAAACCCATTCTGAATACAATTCAACGTACATACTAAATAATATTTCGCGTGGCCGATCCCAATATTTGCATTTGATAAAAGAAGGGATTGTTTCATTTTTCATTTCTTCTGCCGTTTATTTATGCACTTAATCAGCTGCGTGCTTCTCTGCTGGTTAATGAAGTAGTGCCATTTTCCACAACACATTTGTTAAATGTGAATAAAATTTTCAAAAATATTTTTTTATGTAGAACAAAATATATTTAATATTGTGATGGGAAATTTATTTCCCGGTACTTACTAACCCATCCACATAATAAATCTCCCGGTTCACCGGGAGATTTTAGTTTAAATAACCTCCTCCTTTTTTCTGCCTCATTCTACTACTCCATTCATAGATTCCCTACGTAATCATTCTATTCCACTCAATATGAACACAACTGAACTTCAAACTATTCCTTACTTTGCATCAAATTGAAATATACTATGCTGAAGTCTATGACGGGGTTTGGGAGAGCCGAGCAAAATGCAGGGGATAAAACCTTTCTGATTGATATCAAATCGCTAAACGGAAAACAATTTGACATTTCTCTGAAGATGCCCGCATTTTTAAAACCATTCGAATTCGAGATCCGAACCCTGCTCTCCCAAAAAATTAACAGGGGCACGGTGGACTGTACGATCAGTCTCAAAGAAAGTGGCAGTGCCAAACCGGTAAGCATTAATATTAACCTGGCAAAGGCATATTACAAACCTATTGCAGAACTTTCCAAAGAGTTGAATCTCGATTCTTCCCAGGTATTAAGTGCCCTGCTAAAATTACCGGAAGTAATTACGCCTACCGGTGAAACGCTTACCGATGCAGAATGGAATGCTTTCCGCAAAATACTGGATGCAGCTATTGATGATCTCAATTTGCACCGACTTGATGAAGGCCGGTCTCTCGAACAAGAACTATTACTTCGCATTAATAACATTCAATTGCAGCAGGAAGAAATATTGAAGCTGGAGCCCCTCCGCAAACAAAAAATAAAGGAAGGACTGGTAAAGGTATTGGAGGATAATGTAGGGAAAGAAAACTATGACCCCAACCGGCTGGAACAGGAGATTATATATTATATAGAAAAGATTGACCTCACCGAAGAACAAGTTCGATTGAAAAACCATTGCGAATATTTTATTGCTATCCTGGGCGAGGACGGAGAGGGAAAAGGTAAAAAACTTTCTTTTGTGCTGCAGGAAATTGGTCGTGAAATCAATACTACCGGAGCAAAGGCATATGATTCTTCCATTCAAAAATGCGTGGTATTGATGAAAGACGAACTGGAGAAAGCAAAGGAGCAGGTATTGAATGTTCTTTAAAAATGGGTTCCCGATTCCTGATTACCTTTGCAAAAAACAGACTGCTTGAAACATACAATCCCCTTCCTGATATTTATCGTCGTATTGTTAACGGCCTGTTCCGTTCCGGTTGGTATCTTTGAAAAGAACGTGGCTATTCCCAACCACAGCTGGAGCAGCAGATTTAAACCTGAAATTAATTTTGAAGTTAAGAATGATACCCTTTCCTATTACCGGATTTTTATTGTACTTCGCCATACGGATGCCTACCGCTATAAAAACTTATGGCTTACGGTGAGCGTTCAACCACCGGGCGACAGTGTTTTCGTAAACAGGCGTAATCTTACTTTGGCTACTGATCAAAAAGGATGGTTGGGCAAAGGCATGGATGATATTTTTGAACATCGTGTATTACTGAACCCAAACCCCGTAAAGTTCTCCAAACGCGGTATTTATAAATTCACCCTGCAACAGATTATGCGGGAGGATCCGCTGGGAAATATATTGAATGCAGGCATTCGACTCGAAAAAGTAGTGGACTAATAGTAATTCGCATGGACGCTTCCACCAAAAAAAAACTCACCTGGGCCACTATTGTTTACTGGTTCCTGTTGGTATATATTATTGCTGCCCTGGTTTGGTGGTTCATTTCGCTGGAAAAGCAAAATAGGGAGATGGCCGATTATAAACTGGAGGAATTAAGGATTCTACAAGACAGTACGCGATACCCGAACGAATACAACAGGGCTGTTATTAAAATCAAAAATGATAAGAAAAGAAATAGCAGCAAATACATCAGCGAAGGAATTACTTTTTTTGCCTTGATCATTTTGGGTGCCGCCTTTGTTTACCGTGCTGTTCGCCGCCAGCTACGAACCCATATGCAGCAACAGAACTTTATGATGGCCATCACCCATGAATTAAAAACACCCATCGCCGTCACCAAACTTAACCTGGAAACTCTGCAGAAACATCAATTGGATGAACCGAAAAGACAGAAAATATTGCAAATGACGCTCCAGGAAACAAACCGATTAAATGCATTAACCAATAATATCCTGGTATCCTCGCAGCTGGAAGGCGGTCGATATGCAGTATCGAAAGAAGAATTAAACCTGTCGGACCTGGTAAAAAGCAGTGTACAGGATTTTAAACTTCGTTTCCCCGAAATTAACTGGCAAATGGAAATCGAAGAAGAATTGGAAATAACCGGCGATCCGCTATTACTAACTATACTGGTCAATAACCTCCTGGACAATGCGCGGAAGTATTCCCCCAAAAACAGTCCTGTTCAATGCGCTTTAAAAATAGACAATACTCATATTCTGCTGAAAGTTATAGATGCCGGACCGGGTATTGCCGGGGAGGAGAAGAAAAAAATTTTTCAAAAATTTTATCGCATCGGTAACGAAGCTACCCGAACTGCCAAGGGTACGGGGCTGGGACTTTATCTCTGTAAAAAAATTGCCGCTGATCATAATGCCGACATTTATGTGACAGACAATATACCCTCGGGTTGTATTTTTGTGGTTAGCTTTAAACCCAGGTAACTTACTATGAGCATCAAGCTTTCCATACTATTAGTGGAGGATGAAGAGAATCTGCATGAAGCACTTAAATTGAACCTTGAGCTCGAAGGATATGAGGTTACCTCAGCGTACGATGGCAATATGGCATTACAAAAAACACAAACCGAATATTTCGACCTGGTAATATTAGATATCATGTTGCCGGAAATAGACGGAATTCATGTTACTGAAACTATACGCATACAGAATAATGAGGTACCCATTTTAATTTTAAGTGCAAAAAATACGAGTGCCGACCGCGTGCTTGGATTGAAGAAAGGGGCGGATGATTATTTGACAAAACCTTTTAACCTGGAAGAGCTGCTGCTACGGGTTCAAAAACTAATTGAAAAGAATAAAAAATTATCTGAAAAAGATACCACCGGCGATATATATAATTTCGGCCGAAACAGCATCAACTTTAAAGCGCAGGAGGCTGTTACCAAAACCGGCGAACGTATTCAACTCAGTAAAAAAGAAGCGATGCTCCTGAAGCTGCTTATCGAAAACAAGAACGAAGTGGTTCCCAGGGAAAAAATTTTACAAACTGTTTGGGGCTATAATGTGTATCCTACTACGCGCACGATTGATAATTTCATCCTAAGCTTCCGCAAGTATTTTGAAGAAGACAGCCGTAACCCCCATTACTTTCACTCGGTAAGGGGAGTAGGGTACAAATACTCCGAATAATTATACCCTCCTTACTTTAGTCTATTCCTCCTATTATTGTTCCTTATTGTTTCCTCATAATAAACCATCAATTTTGGAAACAATAATTACTATATGGCACCCATATCGTTGCCCAATTTGCAGGAACTGGTGGAAGCAGGAATCATAACTCCTGAAACAGCTGGAAACATAAAAGAATGGTACGAACTAAAAAAGGAACCCGGTTCTAATAGATTCATATTGGTATTAGGCATTTTCGGTTCTTTATTGGTAGGATTGGGAATCATATTATTAGTGGCACATAATTGGGATCAATTCAGCCGATTGATCAAAACCTTCTTCTCTTTCCTTCCGTTATTACTCGCACAGGTAATCTGCCTGTTCGTTCTAATTCGTAAAAAAGACAATGCCGTCTGGTCGGAGAGCAGTGCCGTTTTCCTTTTTTTTTCAATAGCTGCCTCCATGGCATTGATCAGCCAGGTATATCATGTAAACGGATCATTGTCTTCCTTCCTGCTAACCTGGTTGCTTCTATCTTTTCCACTCATTTATATAATGCCCTCCTCGGGGGTTTCGATGCTTTACATTGGGGTAAGTACCTGGTATGGAGTAGAAATTGGCTACTTCGGCATGTTCAATTCGAATCATACTGAAATGCCTTATTGGTATTTAATTCTGCTGGCACTCGCCTTTCCGCATTATTACCATTTGTGGAAGAATAGAAAGGAGAGTAATTTCTTTACCCTGCATAATTGGGTAATCGCTGTTTCTTTAATAATAATGCTGGGTACATTCATGGGTAGCAGGTATCCTTACCCCGAATGGGCTTTTGTGGGATACCTTACCCTATTCTCTATTTTTTATGGTATCGGCCGATCCGTTTACTTTACCAGATCAAAAGCTATTGCAAATCCATTTTTATTACTGGGCATAGCGGGGGTCATTGTTATCCTGATGATTTGGAGCTTCGGCGAAGTGGGGAAGGAAATAGTAGCTGATCATTCAAATAAAACAGCTTTTTTTACCTGGCTGTTTTCCTATATTACTATTGCATTTTTAATCGTCAATTGCCTGCTGATTTTTGTATTACAAAAAAGTAAGGCATTGATCAATTATAGTCCGGTTGAAATATCACCATTCATTCTGGCTCTGTCCATCCTCGCAATCTCCCATTTTCCCCCGGTTGCTCCATTCATGATTAATGGCTGGATCTTACTTATCGGTCTTTATTATGTGCGCAGGGGATCCAGGGAAAATCATTTGGGGATATTGAATTTTGGTCTGCTGATAATTTTAACGCTGGCTGTCATCCGATTTTTTGATGACTCCATTCCGTTTGTATGGAGAGGATTATTTTTCCTGGTTACCGGTGCAGGCTTTTTTATTGCTAACTATTGGATGCTGAGGAAGAGAAAACAGGCTATTAACCAAAATCATTTATCATGAAAAAATTAATCATCCCTGTATTCATTGCCCTGGCCATAATTCAGTGGTGGGTACCTGCCCGTATGATTATTAGAAATGAAACGGTATTAAAGAAAGGAGTTCCCTATAAATTTTTGACTGAACCGGTGGATCCTGCTGATCCTTTCAGAGGAAAATACATATCACTTAATTTCAAGGCGGATGAATTCATATTCCCTGGCAAACATGAATTCACCACCGGACAGGAAGTATTTATCGCGCTAACTAAAGACGATTCGGGTTATGCAAAGATCACCTGGCTGTCTGACAAAGAACCAGCCTCCGGTTCCGAATATGTAAAAGCGATTATAAGTTATGTTGATTATGATAACAGAAAAAAAGTTCATATCGCATATCCTTTCGATAAATACTATATGGAAGAATACAGTGCCCCGCGTGCTGAAATCGTATACAGGAAGTCGAACAGGGAAATTAAGAACAGGACCTACGCTTTAATAAAGATACTTAAAGGCGATGCCGTAATGGAAGATGTACTTATAAATGATACTTCCATTCATAAATACATAACCCGATAATTTACACAGAGGAGAGCTTTTCAATTATTTCGACTGTTTTGACCAGCAAATTCTCTGCATCTACGTTTTCCTGCGCCGGCGCATATAATGCCCATTCACATTTATTCAAAATCTCCATCAGTTGCATAGTTAATTCGGGGCTCACCCCTTTTTGTAAGAGAACTGCGCTTGCATTCTGTTTATTTAATTGGGAGGGTATTATACTGAAGGATTCCCTGATGACTATCCAGACTGCCTTTTCCAATTCATGGTAATAAGCGGGTATATCGGATTGTTTCAAGGCGGCCCTGGCAGCTGCAAGTTTATCAGCCGGCATTAATTCCTTTTGAATTACTACCGGCTGGTCTTTTTCTGCAATCTTCTGATCCGGTTCCTTTTTCCCTTTCCAAATTTGATAAACGATCCAGCAAAGAATAAGGAACGCAATCCCGGCAAACCAATATAACTGGCGGGGCGTCGCATCGTAGGATGAATCAATAATTGATTGTTGAACTAATCCAGCTCTTTTATGAATATCCGGGGTTACCACTAATTTAACAGAATCGCTTCGGCTATACTGGTACGAATTCGTAACCGGGTTAAAAAAATCAAATTTAGCGGCAGGTATAATATAAACACCCGTATCGGGTGCCGTGAAAGAATACTCAAAACTCTTTGATCCTTCTAACGGATAAACATATTTATTAAAATCCTCTTTTACTTCCGGTTCGGTGGTATCCACTCCTTTTGGCCATTGAACAGCAGGAGGAATTAACAAAGGAATATTTCCAGTTCCATTAATAACAAGGCGGATTTTTACCAGTTCGCCCGGATGTATATCCTTATTCTCTATTTGCATGCGCATAGAAAACTTACCTACTGCCCCTGAAAAATTTTGCGGTTGATTGGCGGCAGGCAAAGGTTTTACTTCCACACTTTGCGGAGGAGTAGTAAGTGTTACCGGGTAATCATATAAACTAAAGGTCGTTCGTTGACCAGATGCGGCCAGTTCACCGGGCTCTTCAATCTTTAAAAAATGAACAATGCTTGCAACTTCCGCTTTGTCTAATGAAATTAATCCCGACTGTAAGGGAAATCCCTGAACTTTACGTATAAGATTAACGTAGTAGGCCACGCCATTAATTTTTTCAATCTCCGGCTTACCATCATAGGTGTCGGCCATTTCTACAATACTTAACCCCGTAAGCGAAGGCCTTTTCAATACCTGCGAACTGGCATCAATTCGTGAATACATTTTGTAATTAAGTAATAGTGCTTCACCCGTATAGCAAGTCTTTTTATTCACTATGATTTTTAGAAAGAGATTCTTTTTTATTTTTTCGGAAATGTTTTCCCCCGCCCTCAATTTCGATGTCTCATCTACTGCAACTTCCTCTTCGGGACTTTCATTTATTATCAAGGGAACAGCTCTTCTTGCTACAACATCCATTTTCAACACATTAGTCTTCCTTTTTTTGCCATCAATAATCGCGGAAGCCGCTGGCAAAGTAAATCGTCCTTCTTTTCTGGCCAATAACACCACAATTCTTGAATACACATCTATCATCTTTAATCCGGGAGATTGAAAGGAAGTGCTTTTACTCTCAAAACTATCAATTACCAAAAAGTCGTTGAATGGAGGAATGGTAAATTGTTGAATGTCGGTAGCCCCTTCGGCGATATATTGAACCTGGAAGGCCTGGCCCGGCACAATAGCCCTTTCATTAACAAGGGCATAAAACTTCACCTGGGCCGACAGGGGATAGAAAATAGCAGAACAGAATAAGACTACTGATATGTGTATTAATTTATTTATGGACTTCGGTTTGTTGGTGGACCATTTAAATATATTGCAAATGTAAATTACCCATCTGGCTACCGGCTGCATTGTTTAGGTTAAATACCAGTTAAAGGGATGAACGGTTTCCTGAAAAAATTATTCCACATCTTATTTAATATTATTGTTTGAAATTATAGGAGGCTAAGCAGTCACTTTTTAGATTATTGAACTTGCATCTGTAGTTCTGGGATTTAAGTAATTGAAGACTATCACGGGAAAGGGCTTCTGACGAACAGGCTCTATATAAAGTCTTAAAGCTTTTTTTCACATATCACCCAACTGCGGCCGCAACACAATCTCCTCCACACAGGCTTGCTGCGAAAGTTGAGAGCAGGCATATACCATTTTGGCAATGTCTTCCGCTTCCATAATGCGCAAGGGATCCACCCCGCTTCCTTTCCAGGAATCTGTAAATACTGCACCGGGCAAAACAGAAGTAACTTTTATTCCAAAGGGCTTCATTTCTTCGCGAAGGTTTTTGTTAAAACCTAGCAGGGCAAACTTACTGATACTGTAAGCGCCGCCATTTTTATAGGCCTGCAGGGAAGCAATGGAACAGATAGAGAAAATATGTCCTTGTTTTCTATTCATCATTCCCGGTAATAATTTTCGGGTAAGATGATAAGCACTATATAAATTAACCTCCATCATTTTTTCCAGCGATCCTTCCGGTTCATCATGAACGTTCCCCGGAATAAATGAACCCGCATTATTGATGAGTATATCCACGAAAGCTTTAGTATCGATGATCCATTGTCCAAATTCCTCTACCCCGTTTCTATTGCCCAAATCGCTGGCTTTTGCCTCTATAGTAACTGCCGGAAAACGGGCACGAAGTTCCATCACCGTATCATTCAAAGCTGCCGCATTGCGCGAACCCAGATAAAGGGTATGCCCCTGGGCGGCGAATTGTTCGGCCATTGCTTTTCCCAATCCTCTCGAAGCACCGGTAATAATCACATTCATAAATAGCTTTTTTAATTGATTCAATTAGCAACAAATCTACATCGCCTTCCTGTTTTATCGCAGTATTACCGGTAAATAATTACCGGATACCATTTTCTACGAAAAAAATTACTCATTCATCCAATAGTATCTTAGAGGTACTAAATTCGCAAGGTTGTACATTGCAGGTATGAAATACAAACATCTATTCTTCGACCTGGATCATACCTTATGGGATTTTGAAACCAATAGCCGTAATACCCTGGATGAATTGTATGAAAGCATGCAGTTGAAGACGAGGGGAATAGATGATTTCGATCGCTTTCATAAAACCTACCTGGTGCACAATGAAAAGATGTGGGATCGCTACCGCAAAGGATTTATTAAAGTGGACGAATTGCGCTGGAAGCGGTTCTGGCTAACCTTACTCGATTTTAAGATAGGTGATGAGAAACTTGCCCGGGAAATGGCTGTTCATTTTTTAGATCTGCTGCCTACCCGTACCGCCTTGTTTCCTGGCACTACGGATATACTGGATTACCTGGTGCAAAAAAAATACGACCTGCATTTAATTACCAATGGCTTTGAAAAAACACAACATAGCAAACTAAAATTTTCCGGCATCGATAAATATTTCATTGAGGTAATTACCAGCGAAGGCAGTAATAGTTTAAAACCGCATAAAGACATTTTTGATTTTGCCATCCAAAAAGCAAAAGCCGACCCCCGGTATAGCATTATGATTGGCGACGACCCGGAAGTAGATATTAAAGGAGCGATGAATGCGGGGATTGACCAGGTTTTTGTAAACCATACGGAAAAAGAAATTGATTTTAAACCCACTTTCGTAATAACATCGTTAAGCCAATTGAAAGAAATATTTTGAGTTAGAAGAATGAGGTTTGTGGTTCCTTATTATTAAATTTCTTCATTAAACTGATTATACCTGCTAACCTGAGAGAAGGTTTTTTTAGCTTTTCCATAAAGCATAAGAGTTTATTGAAACGAATTTCAATAAACTTCGCCTAAACTCAATACACAACTGCTTCTCATAATATTCTACCAACTATTTTTGGCTTCTGTATCTTAATAGTAAAGATTGGGCTAAAGAACAACAAACCACATTCTCTTAACCTTATTCAAACTCCGCCAATACTGTCACTCCACCCTTTACCACCTGGTTTAATTGTACTGTAATTTTAGTGCCAACAGGTAATAGAACATCTACCCGGCTTCCGAATTTTATAAACCCGTATTCAGCACTTTGCTGTACATTTTGTCCAACGCTTAAATAATTTATAATTCGCCTGGCTACCGCACCGGCAATTTGTTTTACCAGGATTTCGGCCCGGGGAGTTTTTATTACTATAGTATGTCGTTCATTTTCGGTAGAAGATTTGGGATCCCATGCTACCAGGTATTTCCCTTTTTGATATCGATTGTAAACCACTTCGCCACTAACAGGATTTCGGTTCAGATGCACATTAGCAGGACTCATAAAAATTGAAACCTGGATTCTTTTGTCTTTGAAATATTCCACGTCTACTATCTCTTCAATTACCACTACTTTGCCGTCGGCAGGACACACTACCAATCTATCACCGGTAGTTAATATTCGGTTGGGAACACGGAAAAAAGAAACGATGAAAAGTAATAACCCCAGGGTTACCACAATTATGATCCAGCTAAGCCAGGGCCAATGAAAACTGAAGAATTGGAATGAGGCCAGGTTTATTACCGCAAACACGATAGCAGCGATCAGTATGCTTTTATAGCCTTCCTTGTGAATAGTCATTTAAAAGAGTTGAATTGCAAATGTAAGGAAAGGTTGAAAGGTTGACTAGTTGAAAGGTTGACTGATTGAAAGGTTGAATAGTTGACACATTATTGTATGAATAATATTACATATAACCACACAAGGGGAGTTGCTATTAATAATGAATCAAAGCGATCTAAAAAGCCACCATGGCCCGGCATCAGGTTACCGCTATCTTTAACAGCTGCCAGGCGCTTTAATTTTGATTCGAACAAATCGCCGGCCGTACCGCCAATAGAAGCAATCAGCGCGATAACGGATGCTTGTACATAGTCCATATCCAGGCTCCAGGCAAGTAACCCCACTACCAGCACAGCTAATATGGCTCCTCCCGCGGTCCCTTCCCATGTTTTTTTAGGGGAAATATTAGAAAACGGTGTTTTGCCGATTAAGGACCCAACTATATAAGCCATGGTATCATTAATCCAGATGGAAAAGATCAGGGTACAGGGAAGAGCGAATGCAAAAAAGTCGGAATAAGTTTCCCCCCCTTTTTTTATCATTCCCGCGCAGCGCAAATCCATCATCAATCCCCAGCACATAGAAATATATATTAACCCAAATATAGAATGTGCAATATTTTTAGGTTGTACCTTTTTTGTAAACAACCAATCCATTAATGGTATTAGTGCAATAAATACGAGGGGCCACCACCACCCAATGGTATACATCCTGAAACCGGAGATATCAAATGCGCCGGTGGTGAAATACCACATCAGGCTCCAACCTGCAACCATCACCCCATACTTATGAAAAGGGCTGATGGTTGCATAACCCGTGTCTATCCGGGCTACCAGTTTTTGATATTCAATCCAACAACCAAAATGAATAATACTAAAGAGGATAAAAAAACTCCAGTGATTCCAGAGTAATCCTGTTAGCATGACCGCTACAAATACCATTGCGGTAAGTGAGCGGGTTTTAAAAGTGGCAAGATTAAACGCCATGCGAAATGAATAAGGAATGAAAATACAACTAATCGTTAAGCAATAAACTGGTTATGCGGATTCAATTCTGTAATCTCATATACTTTGGACCAGGTTACAGTAGACTGTTTCCGATAGAAGTATAAAATGGCTCCGACCGATACAGCGCTTACTATCGCCGCAAACAAAGGAAGAGAGGGATTGGCATTTATATATTCCGGCGCATAGGACACCCATAATACCTGTGCCGCATTAAATATAAAATGCGCCAGCACACATGTCCATAAGCTGCCACTGTACCAATACAATATTCCTAAAACAATCCCTAAAAACATCCGGGGAAGGAAACCCGCAAACTGCAAATGCAATGCGGAAAATAAAAACGAAGCAATCAAGATTCCCACCCAGGGGCTCCTGGTTATATAAATTATTACCCGTTGCAGGGCACCCCTGAAAAATAATTCTTCGCAAAATGCGGGTAGTAATGCAATAATGATTACGTTTATTGGTACATCATACCAGTGGCGGACTTTCAAAAATTCCTCCATCTGCTTTCCGGTACTCTCTTCCATTTTAGTCATCCATTCCGGTAATGGCAGCATCCTGTTTATTTCGCCCAACCAGAAAACCAATGGAAAGGTGAACAACACGCAACAGGCCGCCAATACATACATATTTTGCTTATTTGCTTTCTTTAACCCAAGAAAATAGAAATAGCGACCCCGGAATACAAATACAGCAAACAAAAAAGCAGGCAATAAAAAAAATAAAAAAGAGGAAGAAGCCTGAAGCCATTTCTGCATATTGACAGGCATTTTCTCGGCCGTTTTCGCCGCATCCAATTCATTCCCTGCCAATAACCCCATCAATAATAATAGCATTTGAGGGGAAAAAACAAGAACAAGGACCAGTAATTGTTTCCAGGCCGAGCGTATGCGTAAATGATCGTACATAACTGGTAAAACTGCCGTTTAGTATGTAAATTTGCAAACTGCAAGATAAAGGAAAAGGGGATAAAGAATGCGAGACACGAGTTTCGGTATACGAGATGCTCAGAGTTCATCAGGCATTATACGTTTCGAAGATCATCTCGTATCACGTAATCCGTATCAGCATTCTAAAAAAATGGTTAACATAGCTCACATATCGCTCCCGGATTTCCCGCTGCTCCTTGCGCCCATGGAGGACGTGAGCGATCCGCCATTTCGGGCTGTTTGTAAAGATAATGGTGCCGACCTTATGTATACTGAATTTATAAGCAGCGAAGGTTTAATAAGGGATGCCATAAAAAGCCGTCATAAGCTGGATATTTTTGAATATGAAAAGCCGGTAGGCATCCAGATTTTTGGAGGAGATGAAGAAAGTTTATCGCTCGCCGCAAAAATCGTTGAAGTAACCAATCCCGATTTGCTTGATATTAATTTTGGTTGCCCCGTAAAGAAAGTAGCATTAAGAGGTGCAGGTGCCGGTGTATTGAAAGATATCGATCTGATGGTGCGGCTTACCTCAGCAGTAGTTAAATCTACTTCCTTGCCTGTTTCAGTAAAAACAAGATTGGGATGGGACGATGCCACCCGAAATATTGAAGAAGTCGCTGAACGGTTACAGGATGTAGGAATTAAAGCACTGGCCATTCATGGAAGAACAAGAACGCAGATGTATAAAGGAAGTGCCGACTGGACACTTATTGGAAAAGTAAAAAACAATCCACGCATTCATATTCCCATATTTGGTAATGGAGATATAGATTCTCCTGAAAAAGCAGTAGAATACAAAAACCGGTATGGAGTAGATGGAATCATGATTGGAAGGGCCGCTATTGGTTATCCCTGGATATTCAATGAAATAAAACATTTTATTAAAACCGGTGAGCATTTACCAGCGCCCAGCATTGAAGAACGGGTGGCTGTTTGCCGCAAGCATCTCCACAAAAGTGTTGAGTGGAAGAACCCTATTGTGGGTATTAATGAAATGCGCCGGCATTATGCCAACTACCTGAAAGGGTTACCAAATATTAAGGAATACCGCAACAAATTAGTAACCTTAAAAGAGGTAGACGAAATTGATGAGGTATTGAATGAGATTGTTATCAAGTATGCAGATTTTGAATTTGAAAAAACTCCGATTGAACTGGTAAATTATCACGAGAAATGCCCGGCGTAATTTCATAGTTATTTAGGGAATTATCGCAGGCCGCCTTAACAGGCAGCATTTTATTCAATGCTTCCCAACTATGCCGATCAATGTCTACCAAAAATTATTAACGCAACACACCCTACAGGTTCAGCAATTACAAAGCAGGTTACATTTGTTAAGTACGGTGCGCCTATTATCTTTTATAGGCGTGGTAATTTGTGTATACTATTTTATAAATACTGACCAATTTTTCCTGCTTGTATTATCTCTTCTTTTGTTAGGTGCTTTTTTTTATTTAATCCGTTTATACGATAGATTGAAATTACAGTTCGAACTGACCAAAGCAATAGTTTTCATCAACCAAACAGAAATCAACCTGTTAAACGGACTGCCTGCTGAATATGAAAATGGGATGGAATATATTGATTCGCATCACCCCTATTCCTACGACCTTGATATTTTCGGGGAAGCGTCTTTATTCCCGCTAATTAATCGCACGACTAATTCATTTGGAAAAACCGACCTCGCACATCACCTGCTCCGTCCCGATACAACACTTATTGAAGACCGTCAACAGGCCATTCGCGAAATGAGTCGGGCCATTTCTTTTCGGCAACAACTCCAGGCGGCAGGAATGTTACATAGTTCTGAGGAAAAAAAAATCGATAGCCTCGCTACCTGGTTAAACATACCGCCTGTATTTAAGAACCCCCAGGTTTATTACCTGCTATTGCTTTTTCCAGCGGCTACCCTGGTAGCGGGTTTGTTATATTTTTTTACGGGCAATACATTATATCAAAGTATAACCGGGTTATTAATGGTAGTCAACCTCGCCATCACGTTTTCTTTTGCCCGTAAAATGATGATAAACATATCCGTTTCTACAGATATCAATAAAACGCTAAAACAATTTTCAGGTCAGCTGATTTTGTTGGAAAAGCAATCTTTTCAATCTCTCCTATTGATACGATTACAATCGCGATTAAAAAATAACATGGCACCGGCTTCGAAATCAATTAATAAGCTGGTTTCTTATTTCAACTACCTCGATTATTTCTTTAATATTTTTGTTAGTCCCCTCCTGAATGGGCTTTTTCTTTTTCACATTCATATTCTCTATTTATTGGATAAATGGAAAGCAACGCATCACTCCCAAATTATGGATTGGCTGCAGGCAATCGGAGAAGCTGAATCGCTGAGCAGTTTTGCCAACTTCCATTTTAATAATCCTGATTTCTCATTCCCGGTTATTTGTGCAACAGAAGATCTAAGTGCCGATTCTATGGGGCACCCGCTGATACGAAAAGAAAAAAGAATCAATAATGACATATCGTTCCTGGAAAACAAATTTGTGATACTTACCGGGTCCAATATGTCGGGGAAGAGCACCTTTCTGCGAACTCTTGGTATTAACCTCGTACTCGCGCGGGCCGGCTCGGCGGTATGTGCAACCCGTTTCCATTTTTATGATTATGATGTTTACGTAAGCATGCGTATTACCGATTCGCTGCAAGACAGCGAGTCTTTCTTTTACGCTGAATTAAAAAGGTTGCAAACTATCATCCACCATTTGAATACCGGAAATAAAATATTTATTATCCTTGATGAGATTCTGCGGGGCACCAACAGCAACGATAAACACCGTGGTACAGTTGGCCTCATTCATAAATTAGTTTTTCACAAAGCCTGTGGTATTATTGCCACGCATGATCTTTCCGTAGCGGAACTTACTTCAGAATATCCGGGTTATATCAGCAATAAATGCTTTGAATCGGAAATTATCAACAACGAACTGCTGTTTGATTATAAAATAAAAGAAGGGGTATGCACCAAACTCAGTGCGTCTTTCCTGATGAAAAAATTAGGTATTATTGAATAAGTTAGGAGGCAGCAGTAGGGAGGCGTGAGGTTGGAGCCAAGAGCCATATATCTCCGTGGTTCTAATAGAACATCATGTTATATAAATATTTTCCGTCGTACTCCTTTCCCGGTAAATGATTTCGGAGTTCCGTTTTATTTCCAATGCTCATATTGCATGTATTGAGCTGTTTCATCGGCTGCTTCCATTCCCAGTAATTTACTGATTACGTATAGTGACATATCTATTCCCGCGGAGATACCAGCAGATAAAATAATTCGACCATTATCTACCCATCGCTCCTCCGGTAGAATAGTAGTGTTGGGTGCAGCGGCCCGCATGGTATCCACGGCCTTCCAATGCGTAGTGGCCGATAGTCCTTCCAACAAGCCAGCCTTACCTAATAATAAAGAACCGGTACAAACAGACAAAAGCATTTCCGCGCTTTTATTCCTCTCACGGATCCATTCAAGCAAGAGGCGGTCATTCATTTCCCGGCGACTCCCAAACGGAGTACCATCCGGATGGATACCCCCACCACCCGGCAACAAAAGAATATCAGGGACAGGGCAGTTATTCATTAAATAATGAGGAATTATTTTCAATTGGTTTCTTGCAGTAACCACTTCCTGTTGCGCAACAGTATACACATTAAACGGCTTTTCTTTACCTGACCTTAATCCACAAACACTAAACACCTCAAAGGGGCCGGCAAAGTCCAATACTTCTACTTCATCGAAAATATAAATAGCGAGATTACGCATACAGTGAATTGTCAATAGTGAATAGTCAATAATGAATCAAAGTCCGCACTTATCAATAGGAAAGAAATAATATTTAGTTATTTTATAGCTGTAACTCCTGGGATATTTTTTTTAAGGTTTCCAGTGCATTTGCAGCATCTGCTTTGGTTATAAAGATATGGTCATGATATAATGCAGCTACTGCATTGCAACTGATTCCTTCCTTTGCCAGAAAAGTTGAAAATACCGCCGTTAATCCCACCGCCTCCAGCGAAGAATGAATGTTTAATGTAATCCAGCCAGAAACATAATTGTACGAAAGCTTGTGTGCATCTGCATATTCTCTTTTAACCACCACGGTAATTTCATCTTTCTTGCGAAAATAAAAAAGAATCTCTTCTAAATTCAAGGTTCTTATATCTTCTACTAAAGTAAACACATAGTCCCCTTCCTGTAAAACCGGTTGCATATTCTTAATTAAAATGGAAAGGTTAGTTTCTCCATTCATCTTCTCTTTTTTACATTGTTCAATAATCCCACTATCGAAACCAGGCACCACACCCCTTCCAGCACTACAAAAGGCCAAAAGAGAATAAGCCAGGAGGCATAACAGGCTAAGCCAGCGCCCGCGATATTCAGCAGGAAAAACAATTTCCCGTTTTCCGGTAATAATTTAAATGTGTTACAGAAATAAGCGATCAAAATAAGCCCCACGCCAAGGGTACCAATAATGTCATTGTACTGCATGAAAATTATTTTGCACTGGTAAAGTTCTCCAACCCTCTTATATAAAGTGCGCCTCTTTTTTCAGCAAAATAATCAGCGAAGAGCGCTGTAAGGGCCATGATAGTAAGTGTCATTCCGAGCCCGGCCCAAAATGGGCGGTCGGTATTACTGCGGAAGTAAAAAAACAATATTACGCCAACTATGGCCAGTATAATTTCTGTATTTCGATAGATAATAAAATTTTTCATCACTGTTTTCATACGGGGAAGCTCCTGGTTATTAATAAAGGCATCCGGTTCAATTCCCATATTATAAGCTACGTCAAGCCGCTGTTTATTACTACGAGCATACACCGTATACCCAACTACTCCGAGTAACAGTCCAATAAACAGTAAAGGAATAGCCGCTCCTTTAAAAAAAGACAGATTCGACTTTATAAATAAGAAAAACACCGCTGAAATAATTATAGCTATCAATCCGATAAAAATGAACAACAGGCTCTCCTGCTTTTCGGCGATAAAATATTTATGAACAAAGCTGAGATCGCGTTGAAACATACCGAAAGGGTTTAGCTGAAAAGTTAGTTCTTTTCAATGGATTTTTTCACTTCATCACCTAACGGAGAAACGGAGGGGTCGAAATAGTTGGTCAGTACACCCTGTTCGTTAATTAAATACTTACTGAAATTCCAGGAAGGTTGTTTCCGGTTCCAGCCATTAAGTGCAGGATCGGTGAGCCATTTAAAAATAGAATTCTGCTGCTCGTTTTTTACAACAATACATTTCTTCATTAAAGGAAAACTTACACCATAATTAACTTTACAAAATTGTTCGATTTCTTCATCCGTCCCTTTTTCCTGCTCCTTAAAATCGTTAGCCGGGAAACCCAGTATCACCAGTTTTTCTTTGTATTTTTCATGCAGTTGCTGTAATTGATCGTACTGGTCGGTATATCCGCAATTGCTGGCCGTATTTACAATTAATACTTTCTTTCCTTTTAATTGGGTAAAATTATACTCGCCCCCGTTAATCAATGGCGCTTTAAGTGTATAAAAAGAAACGGGCGGGGCTGTATTTTCATTGGCAATTGATTTTGCATTTATTCCCCTGCGCTTTGTCCACCACATCAGGGCCGGGTACGTTGCCTTTAAGATTTTTTGACGGTACGTCATTTTGTTTGAATTTCGGTTTACAGTCTCCACATATCCGGCAAATGCCAGTACGAATAAAATTATAACAATTGAAAAGCGTTTTAGTTTTTTCATATTGACTTTTTCCCACAAAGCCACTAAGAGCACAAAGTGAGTTTCTTAAATTGCCATGCTAAGCTAATTCTCCCAGAATTTTCCGATGAATCCCATCTTTAATGAGGTTAACATTTAAATTCACCAATAGCGCCAATTTTAACCCAGTTAATTTAAGATAGGTAAGGGTTGTTTTATGATGGCCCTTTTCAAGATGCTCTACTGATTTAATCTCAATAATCAATTTTTCCCCAATTATAATATCCGCTCTAAATCCAATATCTAGTAATTCATCATCATATCTAACGATAATTCCTTTTTGCCTTGCACAAGATTTCTTTCTCTTTTCTAATTCATAGGCAAGGGCCGCCTAGTATACGCTTTCCAATAAGCCGGGTCCCTGGGATGAATGAATTTTTAAGCATACATCTACTGCAATTGTTGCCCATTCATTTTCTGTCATTTAGTTATTATTAGGTAGTTACTAAAATTCAACAAAGGCCTTGGTGTCCTTTGTGTCTTAGCGGGCAAATTACCTAATAAAAAGTTTTAGTAATCCCAGTTTTCCTTTCAACGGCGGGTATTTTACGGCCGGATCAAACCAGGTGGGTGTTTTCATAACCGCCTTTTTATGGGTGAAGGTATCGAAGGTATATTTTCCATGATAAGCGCCCATTCCGCTTTGTCCCACTCCTCCAAAAGGCAAATGATGATTAGAGAATTGCCAGGCGGCATTATTTACACATCCTGCTCCAAATTGAATTTTATCGATCCACTCTTCTTCTTTTTTACGGCTTCCGGTAAATATATAAAACGACAAAGGATTTGGATGCCGGTTAATAATATCAATAGCCTCATCTTCCTTGGTAAAAGTAAATACCGGTAATATGGGACCAAAAATTTCTTCCTGCATAACAGGCGCTTCCAGAGACACGTTTTCCAGAATCGTTGGCGCAATAAAAAGTGTTGCCCGGTTGTGTTGCCCGCCGAGAACTATGGTTCCCTGCGATAAGTAACTAACCAGTTTATCAAACCGTTTTTCATTAATGATCCTTCCATACCCATACGCTTCTGCCGGATTATTTGTATAGAATTTTTCCGTGGATTCTTTTATATAACCAACCAGTTTATCTTTTGCGGAAACATGCACCAGTAAATAATCAGGGCAAACACACATTTGACCGGCGTTCGTAAATTTCCCTACTGCAATTCTGCGGGCAGCCACTTTTAAATCGGCATCTTCTTCTACAATACAGGGATCTTTACCACCCAGCTCCAATGTTACCGGTACCAGGTCTTTTGCCGCTAACTGGTAAATTGCCTTTCCAACGGGTATACTGCCGGTATAAAATACATGATCAAATCGGAAACTATTCATCATGGCGGGCACCACGGTTGCGCCATCCCCCTGTACTACGTATGCCAGTTCCGGCAGAAAAGTTTCTTTGATGAGTTGTTCAATTACTGCCGCAGTAGCCGGAGCAAATTCACTTGGTTTTAGTATCACACAATTACCCGCCGCTATGGCCCCTACTACCGGAATTAATAATAGTTGCAGGGGGAAATTCCACGGACCAATAATCAGTACTACTCCCCGTGGAGATGGGTATATGTAGCTGGAAGAAGGGAGGTTCAGTAAATTAGTTCCTGTTCGCTCGGGACGCATCCAATCGCGCAGATGTTTTAATGTATGATTAATTTCCTGGATCAATAATCCTGTTTCAGTTACCCAGCACTCTTCTATTGTTTTATTTAAATCGCTGCGCAATGCATTATTTAAGGGCGCTTCATATTTTAATACCGCTTTTTTAAAAGCAAGTAATTGTTCACGACGAAATTCATAGGAGCGTGTTGCACCCCCGTTGAAAAATTCGCGCTGTTTTTGAAGGATGGGTAATAGTTCCATGTAATTAGTTTTTATTTCTTTCCCCGGAAATATTGAACAACATGGCTATTTTATCAAGATCCACATTGCCCCCCGAAAGTATAATGCCAACCCGCTTGCCGGCAAACTTCTTTTTATTATTCAACAAGGCTGCCAGCGGCACTGCGCAGGATGGTTCGATTATTATTTTCATTCGCTCCCAAACCAGCCGCATAGCGACAATAATCTCTTCATCCGATACAGTAAGAATTTCTTTCACGTGATCCCGAATGATTGAAAACGTTTTTTCACAAAGATTGGTTAATAGTCCGTCGGCAACCGTATCTGCCTGGGAGTCCTCAATTTTTCCACTTTGCATCGACCGATAAGCATCATCAGCGCCGGAAGGCTCAGCACCAATAACAATGGTACGCGGCGAAAAAAAATGCGCTGATAAAGCCGTTCCACTTAGTAATCCACCCCCTCCTAACGGCGCCATAATAATATCAATCTCATTTATTTCTTCGATCAATTCCTTCGCAGCGGTTGCCTGGCCAGCAATTACATCGTAGTTATCAAACGGGTGAATTTCGGTGGCTCCTGTTTCAGCAATCACTTGCGCAAGCATGGTTTCTCTTGCCTGAAGGGTAGGCTCGCATTCAAAAATTTTCCCTCCATATCCTTCTACTCCTTTCTTTTTAATTAGTGGGGCCGTTCGGGGCATCACAATAAATGAACGGGTGTTCAATATTTTACCGGCCCGGGCGATTGCCTGTGCATGATTGCCGGAGGAATGAGTTGCCAGTCCCTTTTTTAATTGTTCAGGTGTCAAGGATAGTGCCGCATTCATCGCTCCTCTTGCTTTAAAGGCTCCTACTTTCTGAAAGTTTTCGCATTTAAAAAAAATAGCGCAACCCGCCATCGCATCAATAGCCGCACAAGTTAATACCGGCGTGCGATGAATATAAGGCTTGATACGGTCGTGAGCCCGTCCAATTTGTTCCTGCGTTATCATTTTAAGCATTTTGAATAACTCCTGTTACTTTTCAGAAAAACTTACAGGTAAGCAAATTAGTAAAATACCCTGCATTATCCGGAAAAAACCATCCCCTATCTTAAATCCAACGATACATTGCAGTAATTACTTTAATGTTGTAAGGTTGAAGGATGGAATTAAGAGAGTGGCAAATGGTCTGTTGTTCTTTCACGCCCTTGACGAAAAACGTTGGGCCCATGGTGGTTAACTTTTTTTTTAACGCAAAGAATACGAAAAGGTTTTATTCAGTCAGCCCCATTGAAATTATTTTCCTGGCACTTTACCACACAAAAAGGGAATTGAATAATCCCTTTTTTACCTAAAGAATAAGCAAATAATCTTCCATTGTGTAAAGCCTGGCGGAAATTATAAACTCAGCATTCCAGCGGAAAGATTAATACAATTTCTTAGCTTACTTTGCGGTTGCCTTTTTTTTCACCGCAAAGAGCACAAAGAAATACACACAAAGAATACGCTAAGGTTCTGTTCAGTAAGCCTCACTGAAATTATTATCCTGGCACTTTAACTCTCAAAAAGGAATTAAATAAAACTTTTTTTTACCATAAAGAATATGGAAAAAAACTTCCACTGTGTTCGGCCTTGTGGAAATTATAAACTCAGCATTCCAGCGGAAAGATTAATACAATTTCTTAGCACTTTGCAGTTGCTTTTTTTCACCGCAAAGAGCCAAAGAAATACACGCAAAGAATACGCAAAGGTTTTATTAATCAGCCTCACTGAAATTATCCCCTCTTCACTTCCAAAAATGAACTAATCTATTTCCTCCTCTGGTTACCTTGTGAACATATGATTTTGTAGTTTCGTAAAATAATGACAGACGAGTATTATATGTTGCTGGCTCTAAAGGAAGCAAAGCGCGCTTTAGAAGAAGAAGAAATTCCCATCGGTGCGATAGTAGTATTGAATCAAAAAGTTATTGCCCGGGGTTATAATATGACGGAAAAATTAAATGATCCTACCGCCCATGCCGAAATGATTGCCCTTACTTCTGCTTTTAATTTTTTGGGCAGTAAATATTTACCGGAAGCTACCATCTATATTACCGTTGAACCCTGCCTGATGTGCGCGGGGGCGCTTTACTGGAGTAAGATTTCCAAAATTGTATGGGGTGCGGATGATGAAAAAAATGGACATAAAAGAATTACTAAAGCCGAATGGCCCTTCCATCCTAAAACTGAAATTGTAAAAGGGATATTAAAAGAAGAATGCGCCGCGCTGATGAAAGATTTCTTTCGGTCAAAAAGATAAGATCACAATTTGCGGAGCTTGATATTTTTAAGGGTTACGCCACCCCCGTGATCCTGCAGGGCAATATAACCGGTTTTTGAAATACCATATGGCTTCACATCCTTCCATTTACTGCCCGCTTTGGTCTTTTCCCATTCGGGTGTCCACAATTCATATTCCACTACTTTAACGCCGTTTAGCCAATGCTCTACATGGGCTTTGTTCACGAGTATTTTGGTGTGATTGAATTCACCGGTCGGTTTCGCCACTTTTGCCGAGGGGGCATCCATGTCGTAATTAGCGCCGCTTAATTGTTTGTCGTGTAATTTATCAGGATAACCAATGTCATCAATTAATTGATATTCCGGACCCGATTCATAACTGGCCCCATTCTCCTCTGTGCACCGGTAAATAATCCCGCTATTGTGTTTGGGCGAAATCTTCCAGTCAATGGATAACTCGAAATTTTCATACATCTCCGAAGTAATAAGATCGGCTCTTTTTTGAACACCCGTTTCTTTGCAATACAACTCTCCATTGGCTACCGCCCATCCATCCTGCTGCCTGCCCTGGTAACTTTTCCATCCATTCATGGTTTTACCATCAAATAATAATATCCATCCGGCTTTTTTTTCTTTATTGGTAAGCGTGTTATCGTTACCGTTTTGATTTGTATGAAAAGAAAATATTGCCATGGCGGTCGCGAAAAAAAATGCCAGTAAGAAAATCTTTTTCATAATTACTTTTTTAACTGATTAATTGCATCTTAACGGGATCCCATTTAATAGCTTTTTCCTGGAAATAACTATCATTACATAATAAGGCGGGTGCGGCCGCCCGGTATCCGAATACGGCATCTTCAATCACCGGTTTTCCTCCCCGTATTGCCCGGGCCCAATTGTAGAAATGATCGTAATGGGCGCCTTTATAACCATTTTGTACGGTATAAATAGTACTATCCGGTTCAGGCATCTTTTTACGGTCATAATCGGGTGTGTATTGTTTTTGTTTCAGCACTTCCGCGTAATTATCGGGGGGATAAGAGAAGTTACGATAGAGAGTAACTTTTTCCCAATCAACAATCATGTATCCTTCATTACCTACCAGGCGAAAATAGGAACCGTCGCGCGTACTGTCAACAAAATTTACGCGGAGTGACAAATTAAACGCCGGGTGTTTTTCTGTTTGCGGATAGTCGAACATTCCCAGTAAGATGTCCGGTACATCTCTTCCATCTTTCCAATAACGCAATCCTCCGGTAGCCATAACCTTGGTCGGCCCATTGGAACTGATTATATAATGGAGGCTGGATAATAAATGGACAAAAAGGTCACCTCCAACGCCGGTTCCATAATCCCGGAAACAGCGCCACCGAAAGAATCGTTTTGGATCAAATGGAATATTGGGTTTATCTTTTAAAAATTTCTTCCAGTCCACATTCTGAGCCGAAGCATCCGCAGGTATATCATATTGCCAGGCTCCGCCAGGTGTATTACGGGCCCAAAATCCTTCTACATAATTAAGCTGGCCAATAGCGCCCGATTCATATAATTCCTTTGCTTTTTCATTTCCCAGAGAACTCATTCCCTGGCTACCGACCTGTAATACTTTATTCGTTTTTTTCTGTGCCTCTACCAAAGCTGGCCCTTCCCCGATGCTTTGAACCATGGGTTTTTCTAAATACACCGACTTACCACTATTCAATGCATCAACCGCAATATCCTTATGCCAGTGATCTGGAGTCGCAATAATAACCGCGTCAATATCTTTGCGGTTTAATATCTCTTTATAGTCGCGGGTGGTAAAGATACCCGTCCCATATTTTTTTCGGGCTTGCTCCAGCCGGGCGTCATACAAATCGCAGGCGGCAATCAGTTTTATTCCCGGAATGGTTATGGCGGTATCCGCATCCGCATTACCCATTCCACCGGCACCTATCAACGCAATCAGAAGTTGGTCGTTGGGGCCAAACTGTTCTTTTCTTAATTCAATGGTATTATTCCTTGTTGGTGCAACGGAAACCCCGGGTAATATAGCCGAAGCCACTACCCCTTTAGCCACTTTGCCAATAAATTTCCGGCGCGAATTTTCAGAAGAAGGATCGTAAGCCATAGTAATTTATAAATAAATATTAGGAAGAGAGGAGGAAGATACTACAAAAAAGCATGGTAGCTTTTATTATAGCCTTGAATTATTGAATACCGGGGAATCAAATCGATTGCGTAATTCCGCATTGCGCAAAATGGTCTATTGGCCAATCAACCCGCAGCGTGTAAATTTGTTACTCTGTAAAGATCTTACTAAAAATATAAATTGAATATTATGGCATTTACTTTAGCACCTCTTCCATATGCATACGATGCATTGGAACCACATATCGACGCGCAAACCATGCAAATACATCATGGCAAGCACCACCAGGCTTATGTAGATAATTTAAATAAAGCCATTGCTGGTACAGAACACGAAAGCAAGAGCCTTGAGCAACTTATTGCCGGCGCCGGTAAAATTTCTCCTGCTGTCCGTAACAATGGAGGCGGTCACTGGAATCATACATTTTTCTGGGAAAGTATGGAAGAAAATGAAGGGGGCATGCCATCGGGCGACCTGGCAGCTGCCATTCATGCTGCATTTGGTACATTTGATGCCTTTAAGGAAAAATTTGCCCAAGCCGGTATGACCCGATTTGGTAGTGGCTGGGCCTGGCTTATTATGAAAGATGGTAAACTGGAGATATGCTCTACCCCTAACCAGGATAATCCGCTGATGGATGTAGCCGAAGTAAAAGGAACACCCATTTTAGGAGTGGATGTGTGGGAACATGCTTATTACCTGAAGTACCAGAACAAAAGGGCAGATTATCTTGCCGCCTTTTGGAACGTAGTTAACTGGAAAAAGATAGCTGACCGGTTCAAATCAGCCAAATAAATAAGACTTTCGGCAATTTTATACCCGGAAAAAGAGTCTATGTAACAAGGAGGAATTGAATTTGTCTTTGTTGAATCTCCGCAGTTTCCGGCAACTATATTGTAGCGTTAGTTTGGAAATACTCTCTATCTTTCATTGATGCATTATAAGTATGTATGAACTGATTTTAAGGAATGTTTCTCGATTCATTGAACTAACACCGGAAGAAATCCGTTTCTTCACTTCCCTATTTAAGACAAAAACAGTACGGAAGAAACAATACCTTTTACAGGAAGGAGCTGTTTGCCGCTACGAGTATTTTGTTAACCGGGGCTGCCTGCGTACTTTTTTTGTTGATAATAAAGGGTTAGAACATAACGTACAGTTTTCAGTGGAAGATTGGTGGACAGGCGATATGTACAGCTTTCTTACACAGAAACCAGGTCGTTTTAATATTGTGGCGGTTGAAGATTCGGAATTACTTTATATTGACCACCCGTCGCTGGAAGAGTTATATAAAAAAATACCCAAATTTGAAAAATTCTTCCGGCACCTGTTGCAAAATGCCTTTATCGCATTACAGGAACGTTTACTTTCCGGCATGAGCGAGACAGCCGAAGAACGCTATATAAACTTTCGTAGGAAATACGCCTCCATGGATAAACGCATTCCCCAAAACCAGGTAGCTTCCTTCCTGGGAATCACTCCGGAATCGCTGAGTCGCGTTCGGCGCCAGTTGACGCAAAAGAAGTAATAATGTAAAAAGCCTGTCAACGGACATCCATTATTAACTGCATTGAAGTAGTTCTCTTTATAAAAAGGAAAGCGAATAAATCTCCATAAATCTTATCAGGAAAATTCATTAGGCTCCTCTCGTTTTCGTGAATACTTTTCTTACCCCAGATCAATTCTTCTTGTTATTATACGTTATTGGAAGCAGGCGGTAAAGAATCCAGCTTTGTATAATAATTCTTATACAAAAAAATCATTTATTTAAGGAATCAATTAAAAACAAAAGCCACCATCTTCATCAATTGGTGCTGGAAGGGAAGGCCATGGAAGCATTTGATCTATACTGCGATGATGAAGTAATAATGCAGGAAAATCAAATGTCTCCTACTATTGGAAAAGAAGTCAATCGCCAGCGGGAGCTTGAATTTTTTAAAAGTATTACTGAATTCCTTGGCGCTTCTGTATTGGATTTAGCAACGGGTGAAGACACCACGATGGTTATCTGGCACTATGATTATACTCATAAAGACTGGGGCGTTCGGAATTACAAGCAGATTTCTGTTAAAAAATGGAAGGAGGGAAAAATTATACTGGAGCAGTTTTATTGCGGTAATTGATGGAGGAGAAATTGCCCGAAAGGTTTAATCAAAAAAAATCCGTTATTTGCAATCCCAGCATGTTATGTCGGGATTTATTTATTATTCTAATTTATACATATGAAAAATTTACACTCGCTTATTGTAATATCAATTGGATTGTTGGTTACTTCCTGTGGTGGAAACAGCAAGAAGGTGTTGGTAATGGCCAGCGGGAAAATAATGATTGAAGGAAATACTATCAGGTTAGAGCCAGGTACAACACATACCGAACAGGAGATGATAGTATCGGGCGATAAGATTTCTGTCAATAATGGAACTTCCACTACCGAACAGGCAATAGCAGAACCGGGCTTATATATTCTGAATATAAAAAACGATACCCTGGTAGGGAGTTACCAGCGTGTGGGAACAGAAAGTAGCACTAAACGATTAACTCAAGAAGATCTCCAAAAAAATATCGACAGCCTCCGGCAATTAATGGCCGGTACCAACGTAAGTGGAGCCAATAGAAATTTTTGTATTGCCCCCGGAAAATTAGTTAAGATTACGGCGAATACCAATGCGCAAATCATTGGGCCCTATTTAAAAATGCCATCCTCCTTCGAGGGGGGTAAAGAGAATGAGATTTATAAATTTTCTACGAATAAGGAAATGGGGGAAACAATAGAAAAGCTGAAGAAATTGCAATAGTAGTTGTGGGAATTTGTAATGGGGAATCAGGAAATCGCAAAAGGCGAAAAATTGTGTTTGCAATAATCTTATCTGAAATCGATATGCGATCTCAAAGTTATCAATCCAGGATTTCAACCTTTTTTTAAGGTACCGGGTCGTACCCGTGTCCACCCCAGGGATGACAACGGCTTATACGCTTTACGGATAGCCACATTCCTTTAAACAACCCATGTTTTTTTAATGCTTCCGCTGCATAATTCGAACAGGTAGGCGTGTACCTGCATTTCGGACCCAGGAGGGGTGAAATGACCCATTGATAAATTTTTATCAGTAATATAAACGGCAAGCTAAGAATCTGCAACAGTGTTTTCATCCACCACTTTTATAAGTCTGTTTAAAATTAAGGCTGTTTTTTCTTTCACCAGTAAATGATCCGGTAATTCCTTTCCGGTATAAATGAAAAAAATATTCAGTTGTTTATTCAGTAAAACAACTTTTTGTTCCAGCGATAATTTTTGCAATCGATAGGCTTCCCTTGTCAATCGCTTGACGCGGTTGCGGTCTGAGGCCTTTTTAAAATTCCTGGTTCCAACACCTACTCCGAAGAGGAGTTGGGCATCACCATCGGCAAGCCTATGGCGACCGAAGGAGCGGGAAGTCGGGAGCAGGGAGGCTATAGGAGGTCCAATGAGGTAAAAGACTTTAAAAGGAAAAATGGAAAAGCTTTTGCCTTCCTTGAACAATTGTTCAATTAGTTTCCGGCTTTTGAGCCTTTCATTTTTGCCTAAGGTGAATTGCTTTGCCAAGTGTAAAATAAAATAGTCCCGTACATACGGGACTATAAAATTAGTTATAATGTAGGTTTACCTCGTTTCAATCAAGGCTGCCCTTATTTTAATCCTCTCTCGTCAGAAACGCTCAGTTTTCTTCGGCCTTTCTTACGGCGGCTGGCTAATACGGCACGGCCATTAGCTGTTTCCATCCGTTTACGAAAACCATGTACTGTTTTGCGACGACGTTTATGCGGTTGAAATGTACGTTTCATAATTAGAATATTTTTTCACTTTTTTGAAATACGATCCGGGAGAAACGGACCTGGTTTCAAGCTCTCCGCAACAGGTCACCACACCCGTTGTTTGTGAAAGGACGGCAAAGGTAGGGTTTTGAAACTTTAAATCTTACAGTAGAAGGCTATTATTTTTACCTTGCCGATAGTACGTTTGTTGGATTTCTCAGGGATGGTCTGTAATGATCTGTTTTTCTTTCAAACCATTGAACCATTTTGTATTTGATAGTCTGATCATCAATGACTTTTGCCTTCCAAATCAATATGCCTGGATGATATGGGTTCCCCATAAAAGATACCTGCATGACGGTCGAAGTCTTCCGTAGAATCCGTGGTATAAAAGATCCTTTCTCCACCCCGGGTCAGCTTTTTATCAATATCGGAATGTCTTTGGAGGTAATCTGCCAGGCTGTTGGCAACTATTTCTCCTTGCGAAAGAATACGAATAGCCGGAGGAGTATACATCCTTATTTTATCGTAAAGTAGAGGATAATGGGTACAGGCTAATAAAATAGAATCAATGCGCGGGGATTGTTCCAATAACCGGTCAATACAATCTTTAACAAAATAATCGGCACCGGGTTTATTATATTCTTCGTTTTCCACTAGGGGAACCCAAAGTGGACAAGCCTGCTGGAACACCTTACTTCCGGGAAAGAACTTTTGGATTTCGATCAGATAGGAACCTGAGGCTACAGTACCGGCCGTAGCTAACACACCTACCTCTTTGGTGGAGGAATAATTTCCGATCACTTCCGCGGTTGGACGAATTACCCCCAATACTCTTTTGGCCGAATCTATGCGGGGAAGATCTATTTGCTGAATAGTACGTAATGCTTTTGCGGAGGCGGTATTACAGGCAAGAACTACCAGCGGGCAATCTTGATCAAAAAACCAATTTACACATTGAAGGGAATACCGGTAAACAGTCTCAAAAGATCGATTGCCATAAGGAGCGCGGGCATTATCGCCCAAATAAATATAATCGTACTCCGGCAACTTCTTTACGATCTCTCTTAAAACCGTAAGTCCACCATAGCCCGAATCAAAAATTCCGATGGGTTTTTGTAAAGACATGAGCAAAAGTAATAGATGGAAACGGAAAAGAAGCTGGCTGTAGGATATTTGCCTCGAGACGTATTAGACTTTTATGCTGTTAATCTGTTACCACGCGGAGATCAAATGCAGCATCCAGCAATCCCTATCTTTTAAATAACAATCATTCTCACAAATAAAAAACCGCCCTTTATTCAAAGACGGTTTTTGAAAAAAAGTTAAATGCGTTTATTGTTTAATAGCAGGCTTTGTCGCTGGTATTTGGGTAGCTGGTTGATTGGGTATTTTAACGCCCAATTTTTTTGCCACCAGGGGTAAAATATCTTCTCCGGAAGGAGCCACTATCAATACATCTTTTTCAAAAACATAATTATATCCATTTTCTTTAGCAGTAGCTTGTACGGCTTCATTTGCTTTCTTCTGGATGGGTTGCAACAATTCCTGTTGTCTTTGTTGCAATTGCTCTTGTATTCTCTGTTCTTCACCTGCCAGTTCCTGGTAGGTTTTTTGTAATTCTTGTCTCTTTACAGTTTTTACCGCTTCACTCATTTTAAGGGTGTCAGCATTAAATTTCGCAATATCCGCATTCAGTTTGGCCTCTTTATCCTGGGCATTTTGAATAAGTGCTGCCTTCAATTGCTGCAAACTTGAATCAGCCTTGCGGGTTTCGGGCATAATACCTAATAAGTCCTGGGAACTGATATACCCTATTTTAACCTGGGCACCAGCCTGGTTCGAGGTCATCAAAAAAGCAAAAGCTATAATAACTACGGTAAAAAACTTTTTCATACTGATCATTTTTGTTGTTTAGTTCCGCCGCAATTTTTGTTGTTTATTCCGGCTGTTGGTATATTTTTTAAGTTGATAAAAAAGCTTATTTCGTTGTATTCACAAACCCCTTTTACTATTCTTTAACACCCCCCTGCCTTTGACTCCCTTCCGTTCAAACGGACCCATCCGGGTGGGCCAAAATAAGAATCAGAAACACACATTACTCATTCCTATTGCTTAACTCCTAATTCTCTCAAAACATCCTCGCTACGGTCTAATTTAGGGTCGGCAAAGATAACAGTAATTCCCTCACTTTTGTCCAAAATAAAATCATAGGAACGGTTCACCGCAATTTTTTGAATAGCGTTGTACACCTTATCCTGTATAGGTTTCACCAGTTCCTGGCGCTTTTTAAACAGATCACCTTCAAAACCAAAGCGTTTACGTTGGAGGTCGCGTAATTCCTTCTCGCGGATAAAAAGCTCGTCCTCTCTTTTCTTTTTAAGTTCTTCGCTCAGCATCACCTGCTCCGCTTCAAAATCGCGATACATTTTATCTAACTGGGCTTGCTTATCGTCAATTTCTTTTTGCCATTGCAGGCTAAACTGGTCCAGCTTTTTTTGGGCCTCTTTATAATCAGGAATTTTTTCGAGAATGTATTTGGTATCCACAATACCATAACGCTGCGCATGGGCACCAAACGCGAGCACCATAATGCAGAATGCCAGAAGCAATTTTCTTTTCATAATCGTATAATTTTCGGATTTGAAATTTCGAATTTAATATTTCCTTTCTATTCTGGTTCAAAACCCAGCATAAAGGTAAAGCGGCTGGCGTCTTTAACACTTCCTCCGGGTTTAAGACGGTCGAATCCAACACCATAATCAAATCCCAGCAAACCAAACATGGGGAGGAAGAAACGCATTCCTACACCAGCGCTGCGCCGCAAACGGAAGGGATTGTAACTTTTGTAATCGTACCAGCCATTGGCTGCTTCAAACCAGGTCATACCATAAATAGTACTGCTTGGGTTAGTGGTAAATGGAAAGCGCAGCTCCAATGAATATTTATTAAAGAGGGTAAAAAATTCTCTTGCATTTTGCTGATCAGGGTTTACTTTAGGATCAGAATTTTCATATACCGGATACCCACGATGGGCAATGATATCATATCCCAATATATAGTTACCATTGGCTAGTCCCGCATCTCCTAACTGGAAACGTTCGAAAGGCGAGAATCCCAGTTTATTATTATACCGGCCCATGAAACCATACTTGGCAGCCGCGCGAATAACAAATTGTTTGGTTTTATCCGATCCAAATGCCCGGCCAATTGGAATAAACCATTCAGCCGTCATGCGCCACTTATGAAATTCGGGAAGGCGATAGCTATCCTCTTTCGTTGTTTCACCACTTTTGAATAAAGAATAAGGAGGTGTAAACTGTCCGCTTAATAAAAAGTTTGATCCGCTGGTAGGAAAAATAGGGTTGGGACCTGCTGAGTTTCTTGCTAAGGCTACTTTAAAACTGACGTTGTGCGAGGTTCCGCTGTCAATACCAGCAAAAATGTAAGGATATTTTTTTAACCGGTACTGTTTATAATCGAGCGCATAAACCAATGTAAAAAAGTCGTCGGGCCATTTTAATTGCCTGCCTAAGGAAATCGTAACCCCGAAATTTTTAAGTGAGCTGGAATCGCTGAAAATATAGCGGTTGCGCGAATAATCGTATCCACTCTGGCGGAATACACTCTTATAAACAGCTACTGTAAGCGAATTACGCTTTTTCCCACCCAGCCAAGGCTCTGTAAATGAGATGTTATAGGTTTGGAATGCTTTTCCATTCGATTGAATTCGCAAACTCAATTTTTGCCCGTCGCCTGTGGGCAATGGGTCCCATGATTTTTTATTGAAGATATTCCGAATAGAAAAGTTATTGAAAGAAATTCCCACCGTACCGGTAAGGCCAATACCACCACCCCATCCGGCACTCAGTTCTAACTGATCGGAAGATTTCTCTTCTACTGTGTAATCGATATCTACAGTACCATCTTCGGGGTTAGGAACCGGGTTAATCCCAATCTTTTCCTGGTTGAAATAACCCAATTGAGAAAGTTCCCGTTGGGTACGGATCAGATCGCTCCGGCTGAATTTTTCACCCGGCAGGGTTCTTATTTCACGGCGGATAACATACTCTTTTGTTTTTTCATTGCCGGAGATCTTGATATTTTTTATGGTAGCCTGGGGACCTTCCACAATTCGAATTTCAAAATCGATGGTATCGTTGTACACAGCTGTTTCTACCGGATCTACCCGAAAAAACAAGTACCCGTCATCCATATACAAACCACTTATATCTCCCCCTTCGGGCGATAGCTGTTTACCTAATTTTTTATTGAGTGTTTCCAGGTTATAGATCTCTCCTTTATTAATACCGAGCAGTACATTCAAAATAGAATCGGAATATTTTGAATTGCCTTTCCAGGTTATATTTCCAAAATAATACCGGCGCCCTTCGTCAATTTTAAGATCCACTTTCAGGTTTCCCTTCTGATTAAAATATTGCGTATCGGCAGCAATAACGGCATCACGGTAACCTAGTGCATTGTAATAATCAATGATTTTTTCTTTATCCTCTTCGTACTTTTTCTGGTTGAATTTGGCGGAGCTGAATAATTTAAACCGGAAATAGGGATCAAGTACTTCCTTTGTTTTGGTAACCGATAAGAATCCGGCATCGCTCAAATATTGCCGGAAGGTATAAGGCTTGTTCTCCCCATAAGGGCTTTTTTCGTTTGAAGGATAGAGTGTCAGTTTGGTCATTTCCTTCGTTCCCTTCATTTGCTTTTTCACCCGAATATCGCTGATGGCTTCATTACCAAAAATACCAATGCCATCCACTCTAACCTTATTACCACGTACCACATAGAAATTCAGGATTACTGAATTGGGCAAGGCGGGATCGGGTGTTTCTTCAATAGTTACCTTGGCACTTTGGTATCCTTTTTCCGTATAATATTTTTGAATGGCCTGAGTGGCCGATATTTTTACATTCTCCGTAACCACCCGGCCCACCACAAGCCCCGTTTTGCCCCTCAGCTCTTCATCATCTGATTTCCGTATGCCTTTTAAAAAGTACTTAGACAAGGCGGGTCTTTCAAAAACATTTATTTCCACATATAGGTTGGTGCCTTCCAGTTTAGTAAAATAGATCTGCACGTTAGAAAATAGACGCTGGTTCCAAAGGTTTGTTATTGCCTTACTGAAATTATCACCGCCTGGTATCATTACTTTTTGTCCCACACTCAGGCCGGAAATAGACACCAGCAATTGCTCATCGTAGCGTTTGGTGCCCGTTACTTTAATTCCGGCAATGGTATATTCTTTGGGTATTCGGGAATTGTTGATATTAATAAGATCCGGATCAATGGAATCCGGAACCGTATCTGTTTTTTGCTGGGCAAATACACTGCCTGCGTTGCAAAGAATAAAAATCAGTAAAAAAGAGTGAAAGGTAATCGTACGCTGCATTCCGGGTTGTTTAAGCTGGGGCAAATTAAAGGAGTTAATTGAAAAGGTTTGTTAAATTGGGTTATGAATGCGGAGTGTGTGAAACGGGATGCGGGATACGATATGATAGATTGGCGGTCTTTGCCGGGTATCAATATTCATGACTTTATTCTCTTTTGATTTTTGACTTTTCGCTTTTAAATTATATACTGACATATTAATGACTCTTCCCGGAATCTGCTACCATAGTTTCTTGCACTACCTGCGCTGTTGTTTTGCCAAAGCGGCGTTCCCTTCCCTGGTAATCAATGATTGCTTCATACAGATTTTCTTTTCGAAAATCGGGCCAGCGAACATTGGTAAAATACAATTCGGCATAAGCCAGCTGGTATAATAAAAAATTACTGATACGATATTCTCCACTGGTGCGTACCATCAGCTCCGGATCGGGAAAAGCACTGGTAGTGAGGTACCCCTGTAATAAGTCCTGCGTAATGGAATCAGGTTCTATAATTCCTTTCTTTACATCGAGGGCTATATTTTTTACCGCATTCACGAGTTCCCAGCGACTGCTATAACTGAGGGCCATAATAAGGTTCAGCCCGGTATTATGACTGGTAATATCCAACGATTCTTTCAATGCCTGCTTCGCGTAATCGGGCAGCATACTCATATCGCCGATTACATGCAATTTGATATTATTCTTATTAAGGGTTTCCGTTTCCTTGCGGATGGTTTCAACCAATAGTTCCATCAGGCCGGTTACTTCGTATTGGGGTCGGTCCCAGTTTTCGGTACTGAATGCATACAAGGTGAGGTATTCGATGCCAAGTTCAGCGCATCCCTCTACTATATCGCGCACGCTTTCTACCCCATGAAAATGACCATAGAGGCGGTCCTGCCCTTTTTCCTGTGCCCAACGCCCATTGCCGTCCATAATGATGGCGATATGCCTGGGCAGGCGAGTCATATTAATATGTTCTTTCAGGCTGTTCATACCCCTTTTTAGAAGGGGTCAAAGGTAGGGAAAATTAGGAGCAATTGTCTTTAAAGACTGTATTTAGAAAGACCGGTTTATTGTTGACTGAATAAATTTAGTTACTCTGATTTGGCTGGGTTGCCCTCAAAATAGAATATAGAGGTCAGAATATAGAATAAAAGCATTCCTTCTATATATCAGTTTTGTAGTTACACCCACAGAACAAAAAACTATAAACCACAAACCAACAAGTGTCTTATTTCGCCGTAGGACAACGATACGATGTAAGGTTAAACGATAAGGTTAACTCCGCGAAAATAAACTGGTCCTTTTGTTTGGGATAACCTCTTTGTCTACCTTCTATTCCAATGATATCGCCGGTTTCATAACTGCGATCCTGTAAGAGCTGGGCCGGTGAAGGATTGCCATCGGGCAAGGGAGGAAATTTGTCGGCCCCTACATAAGTCTGGCTCACATCATCCAGGTAATCGGTGGAAGTAAACCGATGGGCCACTTCTACTCCCACATTCATACGATCGTTTATAGCATATTTTACTCCTACACCAATGGGAAAAGAAAACGCCATGGTGTTATAAGGGGTGCGGCTGGGATAGGCAGCTGATCCCTGACCTTCGGTTCCCAGTGGACGTAAAAAATATTTTTTTCCAGCAAGAAAAGCATACGGATCGTAGCTAAAAATACCGGCTCCAAAAGTAACATAAGGCGTAAAGCTATGGTCAGGATCGCCCGGTACAAATTTGAAAAAATTAAAATCCCCCTGGATGGCTAATTCAAAAATATTGCTGTTGAAGCTGAGATTGCGGCGATGCTGATAATCGTTACTGGTATTATAAATATCAGAATACCCTAACTGGGCATAATGGGCCCCCACCCGCAAACCGATATAGTTTCCAAATTGCTTCCGGAAGAAAACCCCAATGGCTGGCTTGGGACGATTCACTTTCGCCCTGGTATTGAGATCACCGAAGTAATGGGCAACCCCCAGGGAAAAACCTATCTCTCCTTCCTGCCGTATACTTTCCCATTGGCCATTCACTTCAGAATTAAAGGAAACAATGACCAGCATCGCGAAAACAATTATCAATTTCTTCATCAGTAATTCTTATTATTATTTTACACTGATAACTCCTTGCTGTAATACTTATATATAAAAGCTACCGGTAAAAGTATTACAGGAATGATTCAGCTGTGCAAGGTAGGAATTTAAGGTAGTAAATTAGCTGAACGCCTGAAGGTGATTTTTCGTATACAATGGCTGTTAATTCCGGGTATCCAGCCCCCAGGACAGTTTGTTGCGCAGGGTTTGCAGAAAATTATTTTCGTTGAGCCGTACCAGGCTGAGGGTGAATTCCTCCCGACTAACGGCCAGTTGTACTTTTTTGTCCACTATTTCCTTTCGGGAGTCAAGGGCACAAATGAAATGGTCGGACCGGCCCTCTATTTCAAAGGAAATGATATTATTATCAGGCACTACAATAGGCCGGACGTTGAGATTATGGGGTGCCACCGGTGTTATAACAAAACTGGAGGATTCCGGAAATATCACTGGTCCATTGCAACTTAACGAGTATCCCGTGGAACCGGTTGGAGTGGATACGATCAGTCCGTCGGCCCAATAGGTATTAAGAAATTCTCCATTCAGATAAGTATGAATTTTGATCATCGTGGAAGTATCCGTTTTATGAATAGCAAATTCATTCAGGCCATAGGGCACTTCTCCGAAAAGGGGTTTACTGGCATCCAGGTGAATCAATGATCTTTTATCGATAATCATGGTGCGTTTTAGAAGTGATTGAACAGCACTATGCAGCTCCTCGCGGCCAAGGCTCGCTAAAAAACCAAGACGACCAAAGTTGATACCAAGAACCGGGATATTTTTATCGCGCACCAGGGTAACTGTATCGAGTAAGGTACCATCGCCTCCTAGACTGATCAAAAAATCAACGGATTCATCCAGCTCGGTTGAATCTTTAAAAACAGAAAACCTGGAAGGCAATTGAAACGACGATTTTATCTTTTCAAAAAAGGGAAGGTATATAATGGGTTCTACATTTTCTTTTACCAGTTCTTCCAGCATTTGCTGTACTTCTGCCTGCTGATCATAATCGATCGCACGGCTATATATAGCCACTTTCATCTTGCCAAATTAGTTTTAATAAATGTCCTTTCATTCTCATGCTGAACAACCAGCCTGGCCATCAAGTGAAGGGTGCAAGGAATTCCCGAAATTCAGGTGACCACCTTGCCTTCCGAATCCACTTTCCGGCATCCGGTATCCAGTAACTTTATTTATCCTCTTCCTAAAAATCGCCCTTAATGTGTAAAAATAGGCCGTTTTGTCCTAATTGATTGAAGCTATAGTCTACGCGCAACACGAAATCGTAGAAGCTTACCATCTCAATTCCGGCCCCTGTGGTGTACAAGATCCGGTTGGTTAATGAGTTTTCCGGATTCATTGGATTATGCGCGTAACCAACATCAGCAAATGTTTTTGCATAAATACGAAAAGGTATAACGCTATGAGAGCGTGATTTTAAATGGGTAGGAATCTTGAATTGAAATAGCTCACGACGCAATGTTTGCTTAAGAAGCAGGGCTCCTACTCCATCAATTACATAATCCTCCAAACCCCGCAGATAAAAATCACTATACCCGAATAACCGCTGGTTAATAAAGGGTTGATTAAACGGGAGCCGGAGGACACCCTGTGCCTGCCAGGCATACCAGGTTTTTCTTAATACCTGGTTACTCTTGGTGAGTATGCCGGCCAGTTGCCACATATTCATATCCTTATTAATGCCACGTTTTAAAAAGGATACTTCGCCCATCCATCCGGTAAGCGGATAAGGAATATAATCTACCTTATAATATTTTAATGAATAGGAGAGTTCGGGGTAGAATATCCTGGTTTTCTTATTGAAAAAGTATTTTGGGTTGAGCGTCAGCAACTGGCTGTCTATTTCCTGCTGAACGAACCCAAGGCGAACATCATTGAAAGTTCTTAAACCAGGACGATAGGTGTAGTCGATATGCCCATACCAGCGTTTCGACAGGCCCAGTGTATCAGTAAACTGCTGTGTATTTGCGATTGTTGCATAATTTATTTCGTTATTGGAATTATAAGAGAATCCAATCCGGTATCCATGCTTAAGTGTTTTATCAGCATATGGCTGTTCATATAAAAATTGTATTTGCTTGGTATACCCGGTAATTAGCCAAATCTTCAGTTTATCATTACGGCCAGTAAAATTATTATGCTGAAATTTAAATCCATAGTTCAGCCGGTCCACTCCAATACCCTGTTTAAAAAATTCCTGCAGGTTACGGTCTACTGCTTTAATATAAGGAATGGGGAAAATATACCACCGTTCTTTTACTTCGATATTAATATCTACTACATACCCGCGAAATGCCTTTAGCGATACGACCACTTCATTAAAAAGCCTGGTATTCATTAATTGCTGGCGGGCTAGTTCAAAGCCACTAACCAGTTGAGGAAGGTAAATGGAATCACCGGATCGGAAAGGTAATTCCCGCTCAATGATATAGGGTTTAGTTTTCTTATTGCCATCAATAAAAATAGTACCAATGATAAAGGGGGTGGCCGCACTGGAATTCTTAAAGCTACTATCGGTAAATTGATTGGAAAGGGTGGAATAGAAGGCAGCATCGGCAACAACAGTCTGTGCTCTTGATTTACTACACCAGCATATTGACGATACTGCTATAAGGAGATAATATTTCTTAGCCATCCACATGCCGGCAAGCTGCTGTTTCAACTAATCATTTTGTTTATATGCGATGGGGAATATAATGAAGCCCAATACTAAATATTCAGATAATTCATTAAATGATCGTAATTATTCCGCAATTCGTTTTCATATAGTTCTTCCCCAAAATAATATTTTATCTGGTAATCATAGCGTTGAAAAGTAGCTATTATATCAGAAATTTCGAATTTATTGATCTTAAGTGTAACGAAAAAAGTATCGGTACTGTTATCCCAGTAAGTATTTAATTGAGTGATCTGGGCGTCGTTCGTTTCAACCAATTTACTCAGCTCTGAAAAGGAGAAGTTTCGTTGTTCCATTTCAAGCACAATTATTGCCCCCGGCTCACTGGCCCCGGTTAGCTTTCCCAGGTGATGTAATAAATCGGTAGCACTAATGGCACCCGTATACTCCCCTTCTTGTTCTATAACGGGCACTACGGAAAGATGATAATCATTGGCCATCTGGATGGCCTCTATAAAATGGCTCTCGGCCCGCACGGCCACTTTTGAAAGCCGCTCTCCGGCAGCCTGGAGTAAAGAATCTTCGGAAAGGTTCATAAGATCCTCTTCAAAAACGAGACCCAGATACTTCCCATTATCCACTACCGGTAACTGCGAAACATGAAATTCCTCCATTATTTCAAGTGCCTGGAAAACGGAATCATTCAGGTTGAGCGTTGGTAACGAGACAGATATAATTTCTTTATTTAGCAATATCTTTATTTTACGGTTTAGCAGAATCCATTTGCAAACGATTAATCGTTACATTATTTCTCTCAATAAACAGGGATGGTTAATAAAAACAGGAACATTTTGTATTCCTGAATAAGACGACCTTTTTCAGACTACCGCTGCTGGCTGGTTCAATTTTGTTAAAAATTTATGCAGCACCCGGTTGAACTCATCTGGTAATTCCATCATAGGAGCGTGACCGCACTTATCTATAAAATGCAACTCACTGTTGGGAATCAACCGTTGAAATTCCCGGCCAACAAATGGAGGCGTAATAGTATCGTTATTACCCCATACTAATAACGTTGGTTGTTTGATTTGATTGAGTTCTTCTCCCAAATTATTTCTTATAGCACTTTTAGCCAATGCTATTATTTTTATGGCTTTCATCCGGATATTCACGGTTTCGTATACCTCATCCACCAGCTCCTTAGAGGCAGTTTTGGGATCGTAAAAAGTAATCTCTGTTTTCTTCTTTATATATTCGTAATCACCTCTTTTGGGATAAGTGTCGCCCATGCCGTTTTCAAAAAGGCCTGAACTACCGGTTAAAATAAGTGATTTAATGCGCTCCGGATACTTTAATACATGCACCAGGGCCACATGGCCGCCCAAAGAATTTCCAAGCAGATGAATACCCTGGTAATTGCGGTTTTCAATAAATTTATTAACGAATTTTTGAAGGCCCCCAACGGACGTATGAAGAAGATCAAGATCGAATAATGGTAGTATGGGCACCACCACTTTATTATAATGCCGGAAATATTCAATCAAATCCTTGAAATTGCTTAGCGCACCGAATAAACCGTGCAGCAAAATAAGGGGTTCTCCCTCCCCTTCTTCAATAAACCTAAACTTCTCCACTTGTTTGATCTCGTATTCCATCAGCGGTATTAATTCGGTAAGTCAATTAATCGCTAAAATAGCTGTTTTAGAGCAAATATCACATGCCAGCTCCTTAATGCGATATTTTTTGCGCCAGATTTTCGAAAAAAAGCTGCAGCTCTTTAAACATGTCTTTGAACACCGGAACAAATCCACCGATGCGGTTCATTACCCAGGGACCCCAGGGTTCAATATAATTATAGGTAACAGATTCGATCACGGTCTTTTTACTTATTAAACCAGAATGCACCAAAAAAAACAATAACACGCTATAGGAAAGCAAGTAGATAATTATATACAGGACGGCTCCCCCGATTTTATTTACCCCTCCGAGCCAGGCCATTTCAACCGACGCCTGAATTAGATTGGCTACTAATCTTATTACTATTACCACTACTACAAAAACCAGCACAAAAGAAATTACTGGTAGCCACTTTGTAGAAACAGATAGGGACCCCTCCAGGTACGCGGCAACCAACACCGATAATTTAAGGGCAGCGGCTAGTCCAACTATTAATCCAATTAATGAAAACACGGCTACAATGATACCCCGTTTTAATCCCTTAACTATTGCTATCAACAACAGCACCAGGGTAATAATATCAATGATCATGGTATTAAGGAGAATAGTGCTGCCTCGGCAGCGGTTTATTTACCTAATAATTCTTTTACCAAGGCGCTGATTGCCTTACTATCAGCCTTACCTGCTAATTGTTTGGTGGCAGCCCCCATAACTTTACCCATATCTGCCGGAGTGGAAGCACCTGTTTCCGTAATTATTTTTTCCACTATTACTTTTAACTCTGTTACGGAAAGTTGTTTGGGTAAGAATTTTTCAATTACTTCAATTTCTTCTAACTCTTTTTGTGCCAGGTCTGACCGATTCTGCTGCTGAAATATCTCCAAAGAATCTTTACGCTGCTTAACAAGTTTCTGCAATAATTTTATTTCGTCCTCCTCTTTTATTTCACCTCCTGCGCCTTCTGATGTTTTGGCCAGAATAATGGCGGCTTTAATGGCACGCAAGCTGCGTACTGTTTTTTCATCCTTTGCCAGCATGGCCGTTTTTAATTCGCCCATAACCTTTTGTTCGAGATTCATACTATGAAGTTTAATTTATTTTATAAGCAAATAGATCAAAAATCCAAAAACTGAAAAGCATATTCCCGAAATTCAAACATATCTCTTTGACTCCTTCCCTCCTTTCTACTCTTAGCTTTTATTCTTCTTGCTATAGTTTGTTTTCTTTTAATGTTAGTTCGCGCGAACGATTATAAAAATCTTCGGCGAATTTCTTCATATCGTTTACTAATCCTTCCTGGTGTGTGGCGCGGTTAAAGGTATCTGCCATTGTCATCAGTGTCTGAAAATAGAAATCAGCCATTTCATCCACCATCATATCCTTTGTCCAAAGATCCATTCGTAGCGCTGCTTTATCCGTTCCGTCCCAAAAAGATAGCATAACTGCCTTGGCATTACGGGAAGTATCAACGGTGCTCTCGGTAGCTTTCCAGTTTATTTGCTCAGGCACCCGGTTTATATCCAGCATTACATCAATGGTAATTGTTGATTGTAGCATAAATTGTTGTTGAAAACCTGTTGTTTATAAAAAATTGACAGCAAAAATACAACGATTAAGGCGTTTATAACCAGGGATTGCACTTATACCCACATTTCGTTTTGCATTAGTCTGTTGTTTCTCAAAGCTTGCTTCGGCCGATTTGCATCTTTGTGCAATTTGCTTCGGAAAATACGTACAGGTTAAATAGGGTATTAACACTTTGGTAAGGCTTTTATCATTGTATACTTTTGTTAAGTAATCCGATTTCTAAGTAAAATCAGTTCCTATGAAACAACACTACTCTAAAGTGCTTTTATTATTAGCATTTACCACTCTGCTATTTTACTTACCCTCCCCATTAAATGGTCAATGTTTGTGCTTAAACGGTAATGTTCCTCAAACAGTTACTTACCAGCAAACGCGCAGTATCAGGCCAATCGACGACTCTACTAACTTCGACATTAGCCAGTTTGACCCAACTATGGGGGAACTGATTTGTGTAAACGTATTTTCATATATAACCGGCGTGGTGAGAATGCGCCTGGAGAATGATGAAATATACCCGGTAAGTTATCGCATTAACTATAGCCGAACCGATCGGATCCAGGGCCCCGGACTTACACCGGACATTACCAGCAGTTTTACCAAGAACTATGGTCCTTATAACCTGGCTTCTACGGATGGTAATTATTTCAGCGGGCCCGATTTTGTTGGAATAGGCCCCGACAGCGTTTTGAAAAATAAGTACCTCAATCGAAATCTCAGTACCGGTCTTGTTCCATTTTTGGGTTATGGTACAGTTCCCTTCAATTATAAAGTAACAGGTAAAACAACCGTATCAGGAAGTATTAACTATATCTTCTCTGTAAGTTCTCAGGATATTGTAACAGTTGGTCTTACCTACAGTTTCTGCCCAACAGGCCTGCTGGGAACCGATATCAAAGACTTTACCGCAGCCAAGAAAAGCAATGAAGAGGTGGAATTAAGCTGGACGACTGTTAATGAATCAAAAGGAAATAAATACGAGATCGAGGTGAGTAGAAACAATACCATCTTTGAAAGTGTGGCAGAAGTTCAGGCCAACACAGCACCAGGTAGTACGGCGTCCAAATACGAGGTACCTTATCATTTGATGCAGCCGGGTAAAGGCAATATGCTGTTTCGGATAAAACAAACAACTACGTCGGGAAAAGTTACCTATACTCCGGTACGCTCGATAGCGTTTGATGCTTCTAAAGCAGGGTTCACCATCTACCCAAACCCAACCAGAACAAAAGTGCAAATGCAGTTCGATGAGCCAATGAACGGTACTTATGCGGTAGATATTATTAACCTGGCTGGCCAAACAGTACATAGCCGAATGGTGACTTTACAAAAAAGCAACACCTTAAGTTTCTCGCTATCTGCTACTCCGGCAGCGGGGGTATACTACCTACGGGCTAAAGAAATCAACAGCAATAAAACCTATTCGGGTAAACTTATTATTCAAAGTAATTGATCAGAGAACTAATCGTAATATGAATAGTTAAAGGCCCCATGGAGGGGCCTTTTTTCCATTATGCTATTACTTTATTACTTTTGTCCGGATTAATAAATCAATAATGGAATATAACACTATAAGAAACCACCTGGCGATGAAGGAGTATGGCAGGCATATTCAAAAAATGATTGAATACCTTTTGACCATAGAAGATAAAGAAATTCGTCAGCGAAATGCCTTTGCGGTAATTGAATTGATGGGCTTTTTAAATCCGCATTTGAAAAATGTAGAGGATTTCCGGCATAAACTATGGGATCACCTGTTTCTTATTTCTGATTTCAAATTAGATGTGGAATCTCCCTACCCCATACCCACCCGTGAAACGTTAAGTGAAAAACCAAAACCCCTCGCTTATCCTAAAAGGTATCCGCGCTATTCACATCTTGGGAAGAACATGGAGTTGGTAATTAATAAAGCATTAAAAGAAGAGAATCCTGAAAAGCGCCAGGGATTTGCCAATGCAGTTGCCTATTATATGAAATTAGCTTATAGCAACTGGCATAAAGAAACGGTTCATGATGACGCAATTCAAAGTGAATTGAATTCTATTACTGCGGGACAGTTGGCCTTTACCAATACACCGTTTGTGAGAACTCCTCGCCCGAATGACGGCCGTGATAGGGATCGGGGCGGTTATGGAAACGATTACCGAAATAAACGGAATCCAAAGTATGGGCATCAACAGCGGGGAGGTGGAGGCGGTGGCCGTAATGACCGGAATGACCGGAATGACCGGAATGATCGTATAGGAGGTGGAGGAAAGTTTAAGAAAAAAAGATACTGATAAAATTGACTGGTTGAAAAGCTGACCGGTTGAAAAGTTGAGAGATGTTAACTCTCAACTTTTTTGTTTTTAACTTGCAATCTTAATCAACCAATCAACTTTACAGCATGCATTCCTTTGAAGTAACCGGGGGCAATAAATTAAGAGGTGAGATCACGCCCCAGGGCGCTAAGAACGAAGCCCTGCAAATTATCAGCGCGGTGCTGCTCACTCCGGAAAAAGTTACCGTTTCGAATATACCCGATATACTGGATGTAAACCTATTGATTGAATTATTGGGTGACATGAATGTTTCGGTAGAACGCCTGCAGCGGGATACCTGTGTTTTTAGTGCCGGGAATGTAAACATTGAATACCTACACAGTGAACCATACCGCAAGAAAAGTGGACGGTTGCGGGGTTCCGTTATGCTGGCTGGTCCTTTGCTGGCCCGCTTCCGAAAAGCATTTATTCCTAAACCGGGTGGCGATAAAATTGGGCGCAGGAGATTAGATACACATATTATCGGGTTTGAAAAACTGGGGGCCTCCTTTACCTACCACGAAGAAGATGGTTTTTTTCACCTGGAAGCGCCGGATCTGCATGGCACCAGCATGCTGCTGGATGAACCATCGGTAACGGGTACCGCCAATATAATTATGGCAGCAGTAATGGCAAAAGGAACCACCACCATTTATAATGCAGCCTGCGAACCGTATATTCAGCAATTATGTAAAATGATCAACCGCATGGGGGGAAAGATTGCTGGGGTTGGAAGTAACCGGCTTATTATTGAGGGCGTTGGGTACCTGGGGGGTACCACCCATCGTATGTTGCCGGATATGATTGAGATTGGTTCTTTTATTGGAATGGCAGCCATGACGCAGGGTGATATTACAATTAAAAATGCTGCGATTGATGAATTAGGTATTATACCTGAAAAATTCAAACAGCTGGGCATTAAAATGAATTTTACGGGCGATGATATTCATATACCGGAGCAGGAACTTTATGAAATACACCGCTATTTGGATGGTGGAGTATTAACTGTCTACGATCATCCCTGGCCTGGCTTCACGCCCGATTTGCTCAGCATAGTATTGGTAACAGCCATACAGGCGAGGGGGAGTGTACTTATACATCAGAAAATGTTCGAAAGCCGTTTATTTTTTGTAGATAAACTTATTGATATGGGCGCGCAAATAATATTGTGCGATCCTCACCGCGCAGTAGTAATTGGGTTAGAAAGAGAACAGCAATTGCGGGGTATTTCTATGAGCAGCCCGGATATAAGAGCCGGAGTTTCTCTGCTGATAGCGGCCTTAAGTGCAGAAGGAAAAAGCATCATACAAAATATTGAGCAGATCGATCGGGGATACCAGTATATTGATGATCGGCTCAGAAAACTGGGAGCAGATATAAAGAGAGTTCCAGGCTAAACGGACAAATTGGAAGGGTAGGATTGTGAAATGGATCCAGGCTACCAGGCACAGAAGCAGGCACAGAAGGAAGCTTGATACCTGCGGCCTATTTCCAATAACTCTCTTTCCTATTCAAATTATATTATAAACTTCTTTTCTTTGCGCATGGTTACTGAAAACAAGATCCTTATTATTACGGCCCCTTCAGGCGCCGGTAAAACTTCTATCACCAGGCATTTACTGCATACATTTCCACTACTTGCATTTTCTATTTCCGCCGCTACCCGCGAACAACGCGGTCATGAAACCCATGGAAAGGATTACTATTTTATAAAACCTTTTGAATTTCAGCAAAAAATTCAGCAGGATGAATTTGTAGAATGGGAAATGGTATACGAGGGAAAATATTATGGCACCCTGAAAAGTGAATTAATAAGGATATGGAACAATCAACAAATTCCGGTGCTTGATATTGATGTAAAAGGAGCCATTCATGTACAGCAGCAATACCCCAAAAGTTCTTTGTCCATTTTTATAGAGCCCCCTTCCGTGGAAGAATTAAAGCGTCGGCTGCAGAGTCGTGGTACTGAAACGGCAGAAACCCTGCAGGACCGGGTAAATAAGGCTTCTTATGAGATTTCATTCAAACATCATTTTGATAAAATCATCGTTAACGATAACCTGGAAAATGCTTGTAAAATGGCGGAAAAGACTGTTAGGGAGTATATAGGATAGCTGGTAATTGCGCAGGAAAACTTGGTGGAGAGGCTGGCCATTGACAATCCTCCTTTCTTTTGTACATTCGTAGGAGGTTATGAGTACCATTGTTATTATTGGAATTATAGTCGCCATTTTAATGATGGCTTTTTACTCGGGGGTGGAAGTGGCTTTTGCTTCTGCCAACCGGCTGAATATTGAATTAAAGAAGAAACAAGGTACGGGCAGTGCTATTTTGTTATCGCACTTTTTCGAAAACCCATCCCGGTTTATCAGTATCATAATTATCGGTTATAATTTCTTCCTGGTAGTATTTGTTTTGCTGATAAGTACTTTCTGGAAAATATTGATTGATTCCTGGGCTATTATTTCCTCCGCAAAAGTTCCTGTTCGCATTTCACTGGAAATAATATTATCAGTACTGGTTGTTGTCTTACTAGGTGGATTTATTCCAAAGGCTTTTTTTCGGGCTAAAGCTGATACACTACTGTCCTTGTCGGCAAGAACTGGTCTTTTAGGAGCGAGCGAAAAATTATTCTCTCCGGTAGCGCATTTGTTTGTTAGCTTCTCTACCTGGATTCTCGATATAATTTTTAATGTTCGGGTCGATAAAAAGAGTGAAACTTTTTCACGCGCCGAATTCGAGAATTTTTTCCAGCAGAGCGGGGAGCTTAATAACGAGAATCAGAATTTAAATACCGAATTATTCGAAGCTGCACTCTTGCTGCCAAAGGTGCGTATCCGAGAGTGTTTGGTTCCCCGCAAAGAAATTGAAGCCATTGACGTGGGCACCACCATACAGGAAGTGCGTAAAAAAATGGTGGACACCAAGCTCAGCAAGCTGGTAGTGTTTGATGGAAATATAGATCATATTGTTGGGTATATTCACCAACTTGACTTGTTTAAAAAACCCGCCGTTTTAAAAGATATCCTTTTACCCATTCCAGCTATACCGGAAAGTATGAGCGCTACCGATTTAATCAGTAAGTTTTCGAAAGAAAGAAAGAGCATAGCCTGGGTTGTTGATGAATTTGGCGGAACGGCCGGTATTGTTACAATGGAAGACCTGCTCGAAGAGATATTTGGTGAAATCCGCGACGAATATGATGTAGAAGAATTTGAAGAGAAAAAAATATCAGAAACAGAATATATCTTCTCCGGCCGACTGGAACTCGACTACCTAAAAGAAAAATATAACCTGGAATTTCCAGAAAATGAATCCGAAACCTTATCGGGACTTATAATCCACCAACACGAAACAATTCCCCGGTTAAAGGAACGTATTATAATTGGTGATTATGAGTTTGAAATAATGAACGTTAGCGATACCCGAATTGAAATGGTAAAATTAAAAATACTTTGACATCGCTCATTAAAACTGGTATTAGGACTATTCATTTTATCTCCTAACCGAATACCCTTAATTTTGCCCCACTTTAAATAAATCATGGCACTTCCATTCTTTAATAAGCGAAGCGGTGAAAAAACAGAGATGAGCTTTATTGACCACCTGGAAGAATTACGGTGGCATATTGTACGATCTGTGCTGGCTGTTTTGGTAATGGCTATACTTATATTCGTCTTCCAGGATTTTGTATTCAATTACATAGTGTTCGGACCGATGAACAAGAAATTTTTCACTTACACAGCCTTATGCGATTTCAGTCATTGGGCCCATATGGGAGACTCGTTGTGCATGCCTCCGCCGAATGTACCCCTGTCAGCGATGACTTTCGGTACTCAATTTATGTCGCTTATTACGGTAGCTTTTGTAGGCGGTTTTGTTGCCGCATTCCCGTACATCTTTTGGGAAATCTGGAAGTTTATCAAGCCTGCACTAAGTTCTAAGGAACTGAAATCAGCCCGGGGGGCCATTTTTTGGGTGTCCTTGTTTTTCTTTTCTGGTGCCGCTTTTGGCTATTTTATATTGGCTCCCTTCACTTTCAGTTTTCTCGCCAATTTCAGGTTGAGTTCGGAGGTACTTATCGAAACAAAACCAACGTTGTCTGATTATGTCGAAAATTTGACCAATATTATTCTTGGAACCGGAATCGCTTTCCAGTTACCTGTTGTTTCCTTTGTACTTACCAAAATTGGCCTCATTACTCCAAAATTTCTAAAGACTTACCGTAAATATGCGGTTGTGGCCATACTGGTGGTTGCAGCTATCATAACACCTTCGCCTGACTGGATGAGCCAGATGATCGTATTCATACCTCTCTTTCTCCTATATGAATTGGGCATTATTATTTCTGTTCGTGCATACAAACAAATGCTCAAACGGGAAAAAGAATGGGATTAATAACTGCTTATCTTCCTAAATTTGCCCAAGGAACAAATAAATGTAATTATGCCTGCTGCTTTTAATCTTTCTAAACCGGTTGCTATTGGTGCCGATCATGCGGGCTTTGAATATAAAGCGGAATTAATAAGTTGGCTACAGCAGAAGGGACTGCAGGTAATTGATAAGGGTCTTCATGAAAACAAATCAGTTGATTACCCTGATTATGCTCATCCTGTTGCAGAAGCAGTAGAAAAGGAAGAAGCAGCATTTGGAATTTTACTCTGCGGAAGTGCAAACGGAGTGTGTATGACAGCCAATAAACACCAGGGTATACGGGCAGGCCTGAGTTGGCAAAACGAAGTGGCCCGCTTGATACGACAGCATAATGACGCCAATGTTATTTGTATACCTGCCCGTTTTGTGGCATTAGAATTAGCCAAGCAAATGATCGAAGTTTTTATAGAAACCCCTTTTGAAGGCGGCCGGCACCAAACCCGGGTAAATAAGATAAGTTGCGGCTAATAGCATACGCTTCTCTCCTCTTGAAGGTTCTTTGTATATGCTAAGCCAATTAAATGCAAGTTAGCCATCAACCAAAAACCGGTAAGCATTGATACTACACTTAGTATTTTCCCGAGGATAGCTACGTAATTTTCCTTATTCCCGTTAATATTTTTCTTTTCATTAAACCAGTACACATTAAAGCGGTCTTTACTATCGTTCTGTACTCATTAAAAAAACAAAAACTCGTTTTTATGAAAATCGATCATTTAGTAAAAGTCTCTTTATTCAGCGCTGCCCTTTCGCTGGTTTCTATTGCAGCCCTTGCACAAACAACTCCTGCAAAAGAAAAAAGGGATAAAGTGGAAGATAAAATTGACCGAAAGGAAGATCATCTGGACAGGAAAGAAAACCGCGCAGACCGTCGGGAAAACGTTCGCGACCGCAAAGAAGATCGTCGTGATAAACGCGAAGATGTAAAAGATAAAAGAGAAGATGTGCGTGATAAGCGCGAAGATGTACGTGATGCCAGGCACGATGGAGGAAAACGTGATAAAATAGAAGATAAACGCGATAAGCGCGAAGATGTGCGGGATCACAAAGAAGATCGCAGAGACAAGAAAGAAGATGTACGTGATCGCAGAGAAGATCACAAAGACAGAAAAGAAAATGTAAGAGACCGGAAAGAAAATCGTCGCGATCGCAGAGAAGATGTGAGAGATAGAAAACATTAAAAAAGAACCCCGCCCTTCAAAAAGAGGCGGGGTTTTTCTCAATAATAAAACTATTACTTACAGTTTTATTTTACCGAACCAGGAACTGTGTTGTTTCCCCAATTCAATTTTTGTTTTACATCGGGTTACATGATCCTGGCACTCCTTTATTTTTTCATCACTCAGGCTCATAAGGATGGCCTTTTCATAATAGGTGATGGCGTCCTTAAAATTCAATTTCAACTCTTCCATAATACCAAAGCGTAAATAAATCATAGATTTCTCGATAGTAGAAACGGTTAAGCACTTACCCAAATGCGTTGTCAATTCATCATACCGCTCCATATCGGTAAGCAACACGGCGTAATTAATGTAGGCATGGGGATAATTAGGATTGCTGTTGATGCATGCCTGGTAAAATTTCTCTGCCTTTTTATAATCCTCGATTTGGGTCTTATATAACCAGCCAAGTGAATTCAACGTAGGTCCATTGCCTGGCTCTTCATATAAAATAGTTTCATATTTACGAAAAGCTTCTACGTAGCTGCTATTCCTGATATCTGCTTCAGCTTCCAAATAAAGTTCTTCCATTTTATTATTCATTTGTTATGAATTTACCAGCCTAATATCCATGCAAAAATGAGCGGAGCAACAATAGTAGCATCACTTTCCACAATAAATTTCGGTGTATTAATATCCAGTTTACCCCAGGTAATTTTTTCATTGGGTACGGCTCCGGAGTAGGATCCATAAGAAGTGGTAGAATCACTGATCTGGCAGAAATAACTCCAGAAAGGAACATCATGCCATTCCAGGTCCTGATACATCATCGGAACTACACATATGGGAAAATCTCCTGCAATGCCCCCGCCGATCTGAAAAAAGCCCACTCCTTTGCCCGCTGAATTATCGCGGTACCAGTCTGCCAGCCATACCATATATTCAATGCCATTTTTTACCGTACCAGCTTTCATTTCATTTTTTATTACATAACTGGCAAAAATGTTTCCGGTGGTGCTATCCTCCCAACCTGGTACTACAATAGGTATATTTTTTTCTGCGGCTGCAACGATCCAGCTATCCTTAGGATCAATTTCATAGTACTGCTTCAGGTCACCACTTAGCACTGTCTTATACAAAAATTCGTGTGGAAAATATCGTTCACCAGCTATTTCGGCGTCTTTCCATTGTTTCACCAGGTGTTTTTGCAAACGGCGAAATGCTTCTTCTTCAGGAATACAGGTATCCGTTACACGGTTGTAATGGTTCTCCAATAATTCCCATTCCTGTTGAGGGGTAAGGTCGCGGTACTCGGGTATTCTCTTGTAATGACTATGGGCCACCAGGTTCATTACATCCTCTTCAAGATTGGCGCCGGTACAGCTTATAATATCAACTTTGCCCTGCCGGATCATTTCCGCCAACGATACTCCCAACTCGCCGGTACTCATCGCACCGGCCAGGGTAATCATCATTTTGCCCCCTTCGAGTAAATGCTTCTCATATCCTTTGGCAGCATCTACCAGCGCGGCTGCATTGAAGTGGCGATAATGATGTTGAATAAACTGCGAAACTGGACCTTTATTCATTGTACAAGAGTTTTCTTAGTCCGCCTTCTGATCACAATAAGGTGAGACATTGCGGCAGGAGAACAAAAATAATCCTTTTAGGTAAGTTGCAGGAAGGGAAAGTTTAGAAGACATTCGGCGAACAGTTTATGGTTTGTAGTTTATGGTTTGTAGTTTATGGTTTATAGTTCAATGACTTCAAAAATTCATTATAAAAGGTTACATCTTGCTATTAATAGTATATTTCTAGAGCGGAAAAACTACAAATCACAAACTATAGACCCCAAAAAAAAGCCCTCCCATCAACGACGGGAAGACTTTTTTTCCAACTAAAACCAACTAAAGAAAATAATTATTCCTCGGATTGCTTTTTCTCTTTCTTAAACTGTTCCCAGTTACTGGAATCGGCAGACTTAAGTACAATGACATTACCCGTGCTTTCCAGCGTAACATAATAAGCTGTTTCATTTCCAGCCGCCATTTCAAACAAGTCGGTTATCCAGTAATTGCTGTAATTTTTCTTAAGATCATTGAGCAAAATGATGGGTAGCTGGCCGGACAAAATGTTGCGGGTCATCGCCAGCATATCACCAGCTTCTGAATAATAAGCGAACATCACTTGTCCATCAATGGCGAAAGTAGCTTTTACATATTCCCTACTGCTTTCCCATTTTACATCTTTTGCGCTGGCAAAATCTTTTTTGAAGGAATTGATAACTCTTTGGTTAATGCCTTCTTTTGTGTTAGCAAAGGTGCTGCTTAATCCTATCATCAGCATCAATGCCAGGCTTAAAATACTCTTTTTCATCTTTTAAAATTTTATAGTTAAGATTTTTAATGATTGTGTTATGGTTTATAAGACGATGACTGTTGAATAATGTTACAGTTTCGTTATGTTATTTTTCTTTTCTTTTTTTATTATACTGGTACTTCCATCGCCCCTTGCCTGTATATACAGTTTAAGCTTTTCATTTTCAATCTTAACAATATAACTGGTTTCAGAATCTGCGATAAACTCAATCGTTTCGAGCACCCTATATTGTCCATATTTTTCATTGATACCCTTTGAAACCAACATCGGAAGGTTTTCCTGTTTAATAAAACGACCGGTTGCCAGCAAGGTGCCTTCCCCGTCAAAATAGGCGTTCAGCGGGATGTTGTTATAAATAAAGGAGGCGTGATAAATACCTTTAGAATCCAGCGTTTCCCAGGTTACCGACTGTGCGCCGGAAAATTCTTTTTGGAATGATCGCGTTACTTTGGAATTAACTGTTGATTTTTCATTCGCAACGGCGGTACCGCTTACTACTGATGCAATTAAAATTGCAAAAATGATCTTTTTCATGACTTTTGATATTATAAGGTTTAATGACTAATGATATTTGATTGCGCTGACAAAAGTAACCAGGCGATAACTTATAAGTCAAGAACTAACCGGTGAATGGTGGTTTTTTCCGGATAAACTGTACAATATACCCACCAATCCATTCCTGCACTCTTCGCTAACATTCCGTGTCACTTTCATCTATCATTCAGTTTGACGACACAAAGATATTTTTGTTACAAATCCCCGCAAGCAAATAATGATTAGTGGATGCCAATGTTAAGCCAGGTTAAACTAACCGTTCTTTTGTTACCACATCCACTCTGGTGTAATCGACCAAAATCAACGCTGGCAAAGGTTTCAGCAATTTGCTAATTGTTTCATCAACCACTGTTAAGTGATGGTTAAATTGGAATGAAGGATTTTGATTGTTCAAAAAACGAACAGTAACTGTTCGTTAACGAACAATACCTTTACTATAAGAAACTTTGCAATAAGTTTGTTTAATGAATTACCTGGCACATGCTTACTTATCTTTTGGTCAACCGGGTATCCTGGCAGGAAATATTTTTAGTGATTTTGTTAAGGGTAAAAAAAAATTCGATTACCCGGCAGAAATTCAGCGGGGTATTCAACTGCATCGGGATATAGATCAATTTACGGACCAGCATGAATCTACCCGCCAGGCAAAAGAAATTTTCAGAAAGCCTTACCGGTTATACAGCGGAGCATTTACCGATGTTGCATTTGATCATTTTCTTGCTACCGACCCAACAGCCTTTACGGAAAGCAGCCTCTATGATTTTTCCAGGTGGGTTTATATTACATTAAATAGTTATGGGCAATATTTTCCGGAAGCTTTTAAATATATGTATCCCCATATGAGAGAACATAACTGGTTGTATAATTACCGGCTCCGGTCGGGAATGGAAAAAAGCTTTGGCGGTTTAGTAAGAAGAGCTGCCTATCTTACAGAAAGCGAAACCGCCTTTCACTTATTTGAAGAAAATTATGATAGTTTGCGTGCTTGTTATCAATCCTTTTTTCCGGAATTAAAGAATTATACCGTTAACCGGTTACAGGAAATCCAGTTAACTGATTAATATTTACTTATAATTTGTTAAATCAAACCAGCCACCCTGTCAAGCGTATATAAGAATTCAATTATTTTTGCTTTAAATAATACTCGAATGAATAAACTGGTTGTCTTCCTGTCAATAGGTCTTTTCCTCTCTGATTGTACCTATGCGCAGCTTCGTTTCCCCACTATCGACAAATCGCCGATGGACATGAGCTATTACCCGGTCAATTACCCGATCTTAAAAATCCAAAACAAAGCTACCGAGCCCTTGTTAGCCAGGGTGATTTATAGTCGCCCCCAAAAAAATGGGCGTGCCGTTTTCGGCGAATTGGTGGAATATGGTAAAGTGTGGCGACTGGGAGCCAACGAGGCAACCGAAATAGAATTATATAAAGATTCTCGGATAGGTGGCAATAAATTAAAGAAGGGGAAATACACTTTATATGCAATTCCTTTCCAGGATAAATGGACTCTGATCTTCAATAAAGAAACTGATATATGGGGCGCTTTCCAATACGATCCCAAAAAAGATGTATTACGTATTGATGTACGAATAGAAAAAGTTACCGAACCAACCGAAGCCTTTTCTATAGTTTTCGAAAAAGTGAACGGTGGGGCTAACCTGATTATGGCTTGGGACGATATAATCGCCAAACTTCCGTTTACCTGGTAAATACTTTTTTGCAACCTTCTTCATTTCCCCCGCCAGTGCGGGGTTTTTAATTTTAAACGATTGCAAACTAAACCGATATTTACAAAATGTGTGGTATTGCAGGTATAATATCTCCTGGTCCCAATCAGGATAGCGCGCTAGCTGTTCAAAAAATGACCAGGGCCCTGGCCCACCGGGGACCTGATGGGGAATCATTTTGGAATAATGAAAATGCTACGGTCCAGTTAGGTCACCGTCGACTATCCATCATAGATTTAAGCAAGGATGCCGGTCAGCCTATGTCCTATGCAAACCGTTACCACATCGTTCATAACGGTGAAATATATAATTATACTGAACTGAAAGAAACCCTTCAGCAGAAAGGATATCAATTTTCGACAAAAAGTGATACAGAGGTAATTCTTGCCGCCTATGATCACTACAAAGAAAACTGCCTGCAGCTTTTTGATGGAATGTTTGCCTTCGCTATTTGGGATGAACAGGAAAAAAAAATATTTGCCGCCAGGGATCGGTTTGGAGAAAAACCATTTTATTACTCATTTAATAAAAAGAATCAGCAACTATTCTTTGCGTCAGAATTAAAAGCACTGTGGGCGGCCGGCTTGCCTAGAAGTATCGATGAAAATATGCTTTTGAATTATCTCACGTTGGGATACACTACGCATCCTACAGACAGCAGTAAAACATTTTATTCCGGATTATTCAAATTGCCAGCGGGCCATTATCTTCAATTCAGCCCTTATACAGAAAAAAAAAATATTGAAATCACCCGTTACTGGAACTTGAATAAAGATATTATGGTGCCGTTGCGGGAAGAGGAGGCTATATATCAATTCAAACAATTATTTCTTCAATCCGTAAACAGGCGTTTACGGGCGGATGTTTCCATTGGCACCAGTTTGAGCGGTGGGCTCGACAGTTCCTCAGTGGTAGCTGCCATTCATCAACAATTATCTGTTAACCCCTATTACCAGCAACAAACATTCACCGCGGGGTTTCCAAATTACGGGAAAGATGAAACCCGATATGCTAAAGTGGTAGCAGCACAATTTGGGCTTAAACAGTATTTCACTATGCCGTCCGCTATGAACCTGGCAGATGAACTAGCAAAATTGATACAGCATCACGAAGAACCAATTAGCTCAGCCAGTGTATACGCACAATACAAAGTATTTGAATTGGCCAAACAACACAACGTAAAAGTATTATTAGACGGACAAGGAGCCGATGAGATATTAGCCGGATATGCAAAATATATTCATTGGTTTTTGCAGGAACAATTATCCGATCGAAAATTCAGGCTCTTCCGGCAAGAAAAAAAATGGCTTGCCAGGCATTCAATGTCTTTTGAATGGACAGCCAAAAATTACCTCGCAGCGTTATTACCGGGTATGGCCAGGCGGAAGTTAGAAAAAAAGGCCCTTCGTGCAGTACTTAATAATCATTCAATCAGCAAAGAATTTAAAACCGCATTTTTTAATAAAGAGGCTTGTTACAAACCGGTTATCCGCTCCCTTAATGATTCGCTTTATTACAACACCAGTCAACTGGGATTGGAGGAATTGTTACGATACGCCGATAAAAATTCAATGGCGCACAGCCGGGAAGTGCGTTTGCCTTTTTTGCAACACGACCTGGTACAGTTTGTTTTTTCTTTACCGGCCACTTTTAAAATAAATAGTGGATATACAAAATGGATTCTTCGGAAAGCCATGCAGTCAATTCTTCCCAATGAAATTGTTTGGAGAACGGATAAAACCGGATTTGAACCTCCGCAGCAACAATGGATGGAGCATTCAGCTATACAGGACCTCATCAGAACAGCGAAAGAGCAGTTAGTAAATCAGCGTGTATTGAATGCATCGGAACTTACTAAAAAAATTCAGCCACATAGTGCGTATGCGGCTGAGTATAACGACTGGCGTTACCTGACTGCAGGGTTGCTTTATTTATAAAGACTTAACCCTTTCGGTATTTTTCATACACCTGGCTATTGCCCGATGGATCTACTTTTAATGTTATCCAGTGTTTGGCATCCTGCATTTTTACAAAATATACCATTTCATCCCCTACTGTAATTTCGGTTACTCCAAAAAGTGCTTTGGCAGGGTTCTCGCGTTTTAATTTAGTAAAAATATTCATGGGCAGGGCCACCGGATCATAGTAACGGGTGGAACCGAGGATGTTCCCTTCCAAATCATAATTTAATTTTGATTGAATGCCCGAATACAGGAAACTCACAGAATAATGGTCAGCAAACTCCTGCCATTTTATATTTTGCGCAGCAGCAAATGTTTCAGAAAAAGCTTTCAGTACTTTGGTGTTGGGGTCGAAGGCGAACACGGCCGCCGTGATCAAACAAGTGCTGACTAATAAAACAATCTTTTTCATAGCTAAAAATTTAAGGTGAAGAATAACGGTGTTGTGATATTGAAGCTACTTACTCACCCTATATAAGTCAAGCAAATTGGTACTGGTGGAAATATTTTTTTCTGATCTACGAAATTTTTCGCACATATAGTAATAAACAATTATTCAATAATCATCATGAGATTCAGTACAGGAAAGGACCTTACGATTGTTGCACTATTATTTTCCAGACACGGTTAATCGTATGTTAAAGTACAAATACGGAATACAACCCGCCGTAGTGGAATCCCTTTTTATAAATCCCCCGATATTTCTGCATCTTTGCACTCACAAAAATTGTATCAGCAGTATATGAAACCAGCCACCAAATTTATTCACGCAGGCGCTGAGCCGGATCCCTCCACCGGGGCTATTATGACTCCCATCTATCAAACCTCTACCTATGTACAGGAGGCACCGGGCAAAAACAAAGGATACGAATATGCCCGAAGCCAGAATCCAACCCGCAAAGCGCTGGAAGTCGCATTGGCCATTATTGAGAATGGTAAATGCGGATTGGCGTTCAGCAGCGGCGTCGCAGCCACTGATGCCGTAGTTAAATTATTAGAACCCGGCGATGAAGTAATCTGCGGAAACGATATGTATGGAGGTACGTACCGTTTATTTACCAAGGTTTTTGAAAAATTCGGTATCAAATTCATTTACGTGGATACCACCAATCCGAATAATATTAAAACGGCTATCACCCTAAAAACAAAACTGGTTTGGCTGGAAACTCCTACCAACCCCCTGATGAATATTACCGATATCGCCGCCGTAGCGGCCCTTACTAATGGAAAGAATATTTTATTAGCTGTTGATAATACCTTTGCTTCCCCCTACCTGCAGAATCCACTTGATTTAGGAGCAGATATTGTAATGCATAGCGTAACTAAATATCTCGGCGGACATAGTGATGTAATACAAGGATGTCTTGTAATGAATGATATGGATCTTCGGGAAAAATTATACTTTATTCAAAAAAGTTGCGGAGCGGTTCCGGGACCCATGGATTGCTTCCTGGTGTTGCGGGGAATCAAAACCCTGCATGTACGTATGAAACAACATTGCGAGAACGGCAAGATCATCGCGCATTGGTTACGCAATCATCCTAAAGTAGGCAAAGTATATTGGCCAGGCTTCGAAGATCATCCCGGTTATGCGGTTGCCAAAAAACAAATGCTCGATTTTGGCGGTATGATCAGTTTCGAATTAAAAGATACCAGTATCGAAGAAGCCAAACGCGTATTATCATCCACCCATTTATTTTCACTGGCAGAGAGCCTGGGTGGTGTAGAAAGCCTCATTAATCACCCGGCTTCTATGACCCATGCTTCCATCCCCCGGGAGGAACGAATAAAAAACGGACTGAGCGATTCGTTGATTCGACTGAGCGTAGGCATTGAAGACGCGGAAGATTTAATTGACGATTTAAAGAAAGCTATCGGGTGATCCTTATCATTGTACCGGAGGAACGGGGGTTATGAATAAAGATCTTAAAACATTTTTTGATTCAAAGGTTGATCTTTATAATCAACTTTCGTTTATTAAAGACGATCCCATTTCTGTTCCGCACCAATTCACCCAAAAAAAAGACATAGAAATTGCCGGAATTTTTGCCGCTCTTTTTGCGTGGGGCAACCGAACCACCATCATTAATAAAAGTAAGGAACTGATGCAGCGGATGGATAATGCTCCGTATGATTTTATTTTACATCATACAGAAAAAGATCTCAACAAAATACTTTCCTTTAAACACCGCACTTTTAACGATACCGATGTCCTTTATTTTATTGAATTTCTGAAATTCCACTTTACTACTCATCCCTCCCTGGAAACAGCTTTCACCCAATGGATGGATGCTTCCGATAAGGATACGGAAAATGCACTCAATGGTTTTTATACTTATTTCTTTTCGCTTGAATATGTGCCAGCCCGTACACGTAAGCATATTGCGTGCCCACAAAAAAACTCCAGTTGTAAAAGACTGAATATGTTTTTACGCTGGATGGTTCGGCATGATGATAAAGGAGTTGATTTTGGAATTTGGCAAGCTATCCATCCATCACAACTGATTTGCCCTATCGATGTACATGTTGCGAGAGTTGCCCATCGGTTCTCTTTATTGAAGCGTAAAGCAGTTGACTGGCAGTCGGCAAACGAACTTACCGCCTACCTGCGTACCCTTGATCCACAAGATCCGGTGAAATATGATTTTGCTCTTTTTGGTTTGGGGGTGATGGAGAAGTACTAAAAGCAAGTGTTGAATGCGGGAGGCCGGACTATTATTTGAGTACTGTACCTTTACACAATGAATTATCCCACAGATGACATTGAAAGCCTGGTTTCTTCCCTTACTACCACCACATGGAACAGTGAGATTCGGCGGCAACTTTCTGGTGCCATAAACGAAATGATTCTTTCGGATTTCGATAAACTGGTAATGCTACTTTATCGCCTGGATATTAATGAAACAAAACTCAGAAAAATATTAAATGAAAATCCTTCAAACGATGCGGGCAATATAATAGCCGATCTTATTATTGAACGGCAGCTTCAAAAAATAAAATCCCGCCAGCAATTTAGCCAGCGGGATAATAATATAAGTGATGAGGAAAAGTGGTAATTACAGAATGCTCAGGATTCTACCGTTTCTGGTTTTGATTTAGTATTTTCAAACCTCAGTTCATTTACCTTTTCTTTATCCTCTTTCTCCTTTTTCAAATCGAACATGGTACCAAATACATGATCCCAAAAAGTGGAACTTACTCCAAATCCGTGGTGATCATCTTTATAATGATGCAGGTGATGGTTTCTCCATAATGGTTTCATCCATTTAAATGGTGGGTTCCAGGCATGGATAGCATAGTGAATGGTTCCGTATGTCAGATAACCTATAATAAAGCCCGGAAAAAACATGAACGCATAACTTCCGGCAAAAAGGTACATGATACCTAAGATAAGGGAGGAAATTAATAAACTGGGTACCGGGGGCATAAACAGGCGCTGCTTATCGCGGGGAAAAACGTGATGATTTCCATGTAAAACGTATGCAAATTTTTGAATCCGCGGATTTTCGCTTACCCAATGAAAAATATAGCGATGAGCCATATACTCAAAAAAGGTCCAGAAAGCCATGCCGCCCAGGAAGGTAAGCACTATACGAAGCGTGCTATACTGGTAAGTTGTTGCAGCCACATATATTATAAAACTGAGAATGGGGATATACATCCCCCAGATTACCAGGGGATGGCTCTTGGTAAGCAACTCCAGGAAAGGATTATCAAATAAGCGGGCCTGTCCTTTATTATGAATCTTTTTAACCTTCATACACTGAATTTTTACTTGTCAAAAATAAGGCAGTTTTTTAAATAAAAACCTGCCCTTTTAATTGATTATAAACATGTCGGGCAAAATCCTCCAGGCTGGGGTCCCGGGCGCCCATTAATAATAGTATACAGTTGTTAGTAAAATGAGGCTTAACATATTGTAAAAAAGCGTTGCGATCTTCCACAAAAAAGGCTTGTTTGTTTAATCCCTTAATATCATTAATGAGGTCGGCGGCTGAAATGTCTTTAACAGCCGTGCCCCCGGCATAAAAAATTTCGCTCATCCATATTTCATCCTGGGGCCGTAGCGCCCGGGCAATTTCCTCTACAAAATCATTCCGAAGGAAACGGGTGGGCCCATACCCATGCGGCTGAAACCAGGCTATTACTTTGGGAGCAAGAGGTTGGCAAGCCCTGATAGAAGCCGCGCATTTAGCCGGATTATGGGCGTAATCATCAATAACCCATATACCATTACAATTGCCCAATACCTGGTGCCTTCGGTAAATACCTTCATATTTTTTCAGGGATGCGGCACATGTCGGCAAATCAACTCCCAATTGATTGGCGACCGTTATGGCTGCCAGTGCATTTTCCATATTGTGCCTGCCTACTGTATTAATGGTAAATATTGTTTGGTCAATAGTAAATTGAATAGCAAAACCATTCTGCAAAAAATCTTTTGCGATGTATCTGCCGATTGAATTAGCATTTGTTGAAAAATCAAATAGACTATCCTGCGATAATTGTTTTGCCAGCGGATGCGATTGATTAACGATAAATTTTTTTGAATTCTTTTTAAAAGTGGAAAATACCTCCATCAATTCTTGCATCTCCTTATGATCTTTATCTACATTCAGCAGTAATCCTATTTCGGGATGATATTGTACAATGGAGCCATCGCTTTCATCCGCTTCAATCACCAGCCATTCGCCTTTTCCCACTTTTGCATTACCCATTTTCCCTTCTTTAATAATACTCACCAACCCGGCGCCACTAATAATACTGGGCTGCATACCCGCATATTCCAGTATATCAAACAACATAGCCGAAGTGGTAGATTTACCGGAGGTACCCCCTACCGCAATTGTTTTTTTACTGGCTGCTATAATCGCCAGTAACTCCGACCGCCTTATTATAGGTATATTCAGACGTTTTGCTTTCTGTACTTCCTCCACCGTATCTTCTACCGCAGTAGAAACAACTACCAGGTCGGTTGACGCAGTGATGCCATCACCATTCTGTAAAAAACAAGCAATACCCTCTTCTTCCAGTTTCTGTTTAGTTTCATTCTGTTGACCGGGAGTAAAATACCGGTCGCTCCCGCTTACTTTTTTGCCACTACCCTGCAGGTATTGTGCAATCGCGCTCATGCCCGTACCGGCAATACCAATAAAGAAAGGGTGTTGAAAATCTGTTACAGACTGTATCATTAAACAAAAGTAACAGAGCCAATTCAATATTTATTACAGAAATTTGCGGCACTTAATTTTATATCATGAAATTCGTTTCGTACATGCAGAAAGGCCACGATCGGTTGGCTGCCCTTATTGATGGCCTCCTCTATGATATGGAGACGTTACATCCGGAGCTCCCTCCCAATATGAGTATGTTTATTAATTACTGGGATGACTTTTTACCGATGGCTCAAGGAGGCGAAATATTAGTTCGGGAAGGGAAAATTTCAAGTGCTAAAGCCATAGCTTACGAAGAGGCAAGTATTATGGCTCCCATTCCTTTCCCTTCGAGCTGCCGTGATGGATATGCATTCCGCCAGCATGTGGCAGCCGCCCGGCGAAACCGAAAAGCAGAAATGATCCCGGAGTTTGATCAATTTCCTATCTTCTATTTTACCAATCACCACAGTATCCAGGGCCCGGGTGACATCCATTGTATGCCCGATCATTTAAACAAGCTGGATTTTGAATTAGAAGTGGCAATTGTAATTTGCAAACATGGAAGAAATATTCCTGCGGAAGAAGCGGACCAGTATATAGGCGGACTAATGATCATGAATGATATAAGTGCGAGAACCCTTCAAACGGAAGAGATGTTATTGAACTTAGGTCCGGCAAAAGGAAAAGATTTCAGTACGGTTATAGGTCCCTGGTTGGTTACGTTGGATGAATTGCAACAGTGTGAAATACCTGCCAAAGAAAATCATACCGGCAAAGCCTGGAACTTACCGATGAAATGCTGGGTAAACGGGGAGCAGGTAAGTGAAGGGAGTGTGGGAGAGATGGACTGGACTTTTGCAGAGATCATTGAACGGGCCTCCTATGGAGTAAATTTATATGGTGGCGATGTTATTGGAAGTGGAACAGTTGGTACTGGTTGTTTTCTCGAGCTGAATGGAACAGGAAAATTAAATGATCCCCATTATGTGGAGCAATGGCTGCAACCCGGAGATATCGTAGAAATGGAAATTGAAGGATTGGGAAGATTGAGTAATACTATTGTGGAGGAGGATACTGACTGGAGTATTTTGAAATTGAAGAAATAAATTCATTTAACCGCAGAGAATAGGAGATGCAGAGATTTGCGCAGAGGTTTTGTAAATTCTTAGTATAATACAGTAAAAAATAAAGATTTTTCCTATTCTCAGAAAGGATAGGAACTTGATACTTGCAGGAAGTGGTTGGTTATCTCAAAATCTGAAAATAGAACCGCAGAGGCGGAGAGGCACAGAGAAATGACAAGGGAACAATATAATGAATTAGGAAAGCTTGTGCTGGACGCCTGCATTTCAGTACATAAAGAACTCGGTCCTGGGTTATTAGAATCCGTATATGTTTATTCCCAGCTTAATGAATTTGAAATAACAGGGATTAAAGCTGTTAAAAAATCCAGTGCCGTTATATTATAAATGGTATGATACAGAAAAATATTATGAGATGGATATGTTGATTGAAAATGAAATTATCCTTGAAGCAAAGGCCGTGGATGTAATGCATCCGGTATATGAAGCACAGGTGATTAGTTATTTAAAACTTTCCAATAAAAAACTTGGATACCTTGTTAACTTTAATATTGTTTTATTAAAAGAGGGCTTCAGGAGGTTAGTAAATGATTTTTAAAAATATTTTGTTCCCTCTGCGTCTCCCGCCTCTGCGGTTAAATCAATCACAATGATTTTAGATTTACAACTACTTTCTACTATCGAAAAACAATACTACCTGCAGCATTGCATTGCACCACGCCCAGTTTGCTTTGCCAGCACTATCGATAAAGCCGGAAAGGTAAATCTGAGCCCCTTTAGTTTTTTTAATCTCTTTTCAACCAACCCTCCCATTGTAATTTTTTCTCCTTCGAGAAAGGTAAGAAACAATACGACCAAGCATACCTTACAGAATGTATGGGAGGTGCCCGAGGTGGTAATTAATATCGTAGACTATGATATGGTGCAGCAGGTTTCGCTCAGCAGTTGCGAATATCCGAAAGAGGTCAATGAATTTATCAAGGCAGGATTTACTGAACAACCCGCTACCCTCGTAAAACCGCCCATGGTTAAAGAAAGCAAAGTGAAGATGGAATGCAAAGTAACAGAGGTAAAATCCCTGGGAACAGAAGACGGAGCCGGCAATTTAGTAATCTGCGAAGTAATTAGAATGCATATTGATGATTCTTTATTAGATGCTAATAAAAAAATGGACCAGCGCAAATTGCATCATATTGCCAGGTTGGGAGGCGATTGGTATTGTGTTGTGAATGAACAAAACTTATTCCAGGTCGAAAAACCCAATACTCAATTAGGAATTGGGATTGATGCCTTGCCTATATCAGTCAGAAACAGCAAAATACTCACCGGCAATAACCTGGGACAATTAGCCAATGTGCATGAATATCCTATCATAGATCCTTCCTTTGATGATAGCCATCTTAATCAAATTGTATTATATTATAGCGTTAACCCAGAAGAATTGGAAAACGAATTACATCATCACGCTAAAAAATTATTGGATGAAGGAAAAGTGAAAGAAGCATGGCAGGTGTTGTTAGCGTTGAATTAGCTGCTCCAAAAAAAAATGTAAAATAAAATCTCTCTCGGATTATAATTGAGCCAATAAAGCCATTGGCCGTTAATATTATATGCCCTTCCACTTTACCCCTATTTTTCGGCTTAATCAGGAATATGTTTTTTCATTTTAGCAAAAACCATTTGTATAAGGATAATAATAATCAGTTTTACGAATTCTTACTAGCAATCGATTTGTATTTGCGTTCCTTCCCTAATAATTGCCAAACAATAACGGGCAATAGTGAATTGCCGTTTCGCCCTCCTGCCGGGTGCCTGTAGTTTAGCAGCACAAAGCAGGAGGAATCCGGAAAATCCTGAGAACCAAAGAGAGTACGGCGCCCACACCGAAAAGCGATACGAGTAGGTAATAGAACTATTAAAAAAAATTATATGAAAAAGACATTTATCACCAGCACCTGCATTCTTTTTTTGTTTGCCGCTTCTGCGCAAAAAACAACCTTTGGTATTACAGCTGGCACCGCTATTTCCAACTTTAAAAGTAAAGAAGGAGGCGTTTCCGCTAGCCTGAATTCAAAAGTTGGTTTTACGGGAGGATTGATTGCCAATGTATCGGCCGGTAAGCATTTTATTGTTCAATCAGGATTACAACTCGTACAGAAAGGAACAAAGTTTACGCGATCTGAGGGAGGGTCAACCATAAAAATTTCTACTAATACAAACTGGCTGGAAGTACCCATTAATTTCCTTTACAATAGTAACGGCTTTTTCATTGGCGCAGGCCCCAGTTTCTCTTTTGGTGTATCCGGAAAATCAAAAACCGAATTTAATGGCGAAAAAGCCGAAGAAAAAATAAAATTTGGCAACAGTGACAACGATGATATAAAAGGTTTTGATTTCGGAGCTAATGTGATGACCGGTTACCAGCTCAACAATGGTTTACTGATCTCTGCTAATTTCAACCAGGGATTTAGTAACCTGATGCCAGGCAGTTCGGGTAATGGATCTGTCAAAAGCCACTATTTTGGAATTCGTGTGGGATATATGTTTAAAGGAAGGAAATAATTTTCATTTGCCTCCACCGGGATCATAATAAAATTCATACCTCCGTTTCAAGAGATGCTAAAACATTCAGGGTTCATACTTTTGGTGTTTTAGTATCTCTTTAAACAAAATTGCTCAGCGCATAACAAAGAATCGAAAGTTGGGAATTGAAAAATATCTAAAAACTGTGAATACAACTACAATAAACATTCATATAGATAAAAGATCTGTATGCTAGAGATAAAACTGTGTTAACGATCGTTGTTGTGATTGGTGTACCCCGCCTGCCTAACCAGATTCCAGTGCTGGCCTGCAGTAGGACGGAGGCATTAGTTCTAACCTTGGCCATTGTCTGAGCAATTGGTATAGTCTTTTATCTCTAATGAGCATCCAGATTTATATAAGAGAAAAACAAAAGAATGAAAAAGTCTGGCAAAACTTTTCCTGCCAATAGAAATAAAGAACCAGCTAATTGATAGATAGCGACTCCCTTTCTTCTCAGCTTGCATTGCAACAATAAATAAACTAAATTCTCACGCTCTTAAAGCCTGCTGCCAAATACCTTCTTTAATATTGCTGTTGTTCTGGCAACCGGGTTGGCTCTTATATTCGCCTCTTCTTTAGCTACCTGGTCGAACAAAGCTATCGTGGCTTTTTCTACTACATAGGCCGTTAAATCTGGATTTACTTTGGTACCCGTTGTTGGAAGCTTGTTGTACAGGTTTATTATATCGGAGTAATAACGGGTCGCTTCTAATTTATCAAGCGACCGTTGAATAGATGGTTTAAAAGCATCAACTAATTTTGTAAATGTTTTATCCTTAAAATAATTGGTAGCTGCATTATTATCACCCTTAACAATAGAAATCGCGTCAGCGATAGTCATACCTTTTATCGCGTCAGCGAAAATGGGTTTTGCATACACCACCGCATCTTCCGCAGCCCGGTTGATTTGCAGGATAGCTTTATCTACCTGGTTGCCTAATCCAACTTTTCGTAAAGCGCTTTCTACTTTCTGAGCATCGGGCGGTAAAAAAATTTTATAAAAAGTATTCCCAAAAAAACCATCCGATTTATTAAGATTGAATATTGCCGTGCTAATACCCTGCGATAGCGCTTCCTGGATTCCCTGGCTTGCTTCTGATTCAGTAACCGGACTGCCGTATCCAGGAATTTTAGAAAGCGTATCACAACTCGTAAAGAAGAATGCTGCCGCACTAATAAGTAACCATTTTTTCATATCCTTTTAATTTAGCGTTGTGTAAAAATCTTTTGACTCTCCTTATCAGGCAATGTTTATACCAGATTCAACAAAAAACAGCCAAATAGGCTATTTTTGCATCTCTTTAATATTTAGATATGAGCGTTGCTACTTTATCAGAACAGGAACTTATACGAAGGGAAAAGCTGAAAGAACTACATTCTTTGGGTATCAATCCTTACCCTGCCCCATTATACCCCGTTAATAATACAGCGGCTAATATTAAACAGCATTATAAAGGAGAAGAGAATAAAGCCGATTTCGCTGCTGTTTGCCTGGCTGGCCGAATTATGAGCATCCGCGATATGGGCAAAGCTTCTTTTGCGGTATTGCAGGATAGCAGTGGCAAAATTCAGTTTTACCTGAAGCGTGATGAGATTTGCCCCGGAGACGATAAATCTCTTTACGATAAAGTTTGGAAACATCTTACCGATATCGGGGATATTATAGGCATCAAGGGGTATGTATTCACCACGAAGACAGGGGAGACTTCCGTACACGTTTCTGAATTTACCTTCCTTACCAAATCATTAAAGCCATTACCGGTAGTAAAAGAAAAAGAAGGAGAAACCTATGATGCGGTTACTGATCCCGAGTTCAAGTATCGCCAGCGATATGTAGACCTCATCATTAACCCGCAGGTAAAAGAGGTGTTTGTAAAACGCACCTTGCTCATTAATACCATCCGTGATTTTTTAAATAGCCGGGGAGCACTGGAAGTGGATACGCCGGTATTACAATCGATACCGGGTGGTGCAGCAGCCCGCCCTTTCATCACTCATCATAATGCCCTCGATGTTCCCTTCTATTTACGCATTGCCAACGAACTGTATCTAAAAAGATTAATTGTGGGTGGTTTTGATTGGGTATACGAGTTCAGCAGAAACTTTCGCAATGAAGGAATGGACCGTACCCATAACCCGGAATTTACCGTGCTGGAATGGTATACAGCCTATAAAGATTATTTCTGGATGATGGAAATAACGGAGCAGTTGATCGAGAAAATTACGCTCGCTTTACATGGTACTACCAAAGTAATGGTGGGGGAAAAGGAAATCGATTTCAAAACGCCGTTCAAACGGGTTTCTATTCACGAAGCGATCAAAGAGAATACAGGTATTGATATTAACGGAAAAGACGAAGCGGGATTAAGGGAAGTATGCAAGCAATTAAATATCGGTGTTCAAAATAATATTGGCAAAGGCAAATTGATTGATGAAATTTTCAGTGCCACTAGTGAACAGGTATATACACAGCCTACTTTTATTATTGATTACCCGGTAGAGATGAGCCCGCTCACCAAAAAGCACCGCAGCAAAGAAGGATTGGTGGAACGATTCGAATTGATGGTGAATGGAAAAGAAATTGCCAATGCCTATTCGGAGTTAAATGACCCTATTGATCAGCGTGAACGTTTTGAAGAACAACTGGCGCTGATGGAGAGAGGTGATGAAGAAGCGATGTTTGTTGATTACGATTTCCTGCGTGCCTTAGAATATGGTATGCCGCCTACTTCGGGCATCGGTATTGGTATCGATCGCTTGTGCATGTTAATGACCAACCAACCGAGTATTCAGGATGTACTATTATTTCCGCAGATGCGGCCGGAGAATATTTGACGATAAAGATTGCGGTAGTTTGAATCTCCAAAGAAGGATTCCCGAAAAAACTTCTTTACCCAAGTCTGTCATGAAAAGGATTATTTCGGTTGGTGAGGAGAGCAACAGGGGAGGTCATTATTCCGGTTGGTGAGGAGAGTAACCGGGGAGGTTAGAATATTTGATATAAAAGGATATGGAATATTGCCGACAAACTTGTTAGACGAGATTTATATGGAACAGGCAAGCAAGGCTTGCATACTAAGAAATTACAAACAATCTTAAACTTTTATCCCTTCAATTACACGAAACGTTCCTACGGAACGAACAATTATAAATATAATCGTTCTACCCACCAAGCGTCCCTACGGGTCGAATTATATATTCAGAAGCCTGTAATTTCTTGAAATCCAAATGTGAATATGATTCAATTCATATGTTCTTCGTCCCATAAGGACATATCCTGGGTAGAACCATATAAAAAACGGATTCTCGTTCCGTAGGAACGTTTTGAGCAAATTAATTGCAGCGTTTTTATATTAATTGAGTATGTGATTAGTTCAATCTAATCTCTATAATTCAAAGCTGGCTTTCTATTTCCCAACAATGCTTCATATTTATAATCACCCTTCGCTTTTATAAATTCCTCTTTGGCTTTAGTAATCAATGCAGGATTGGTAAAAAGATCTATAGCGGTTAACGCCATCGTTTTAGCCGCGACCATCATTCCTTTGGTCCCGATCTCCGTTCCGCCACAAGCTACCGCCTGCCAACTATGCGCCGGGGTACCCGGTACCCAGGTAGCTCCCCGCATGCCTACCGTTGGTACCGTATAGCTTACATCTCCTACATCCGTTGAGCCTCCGCCGGCATCCGTTTCTATCTTCAACGGTTGTACGCTGTCGGCTGTGCTGATAGCAGGTATCTTATAATTTAAGGTGGCTTGTATCTTTTTTGCGAATTCGTTTTCCTCCGCAGTATATTGAACGCCGCCGGTTTTCACCAGGTTTTTATGCATTGCCTCAGCCAGTGTTTTATTCAATAACAAATCATGCGTGCCGCCAATAATTTCATATTCCATGGTTGTTTCCGTTCCCATCGCAGCTCCGTTAGCAGCTTTTATCACCCGTTCAAAAATTGATTTTACCTGGTCGCGCTTAGGATGGCGAACATAATAATATACCTCCGCGAAATCCGGAACCACGTTAGGTGCTTTACCCCCGTTGGTAATTACATAATGAATGCGCGTTTCCTGAGGTACATGTTCCCGCATCATATTTACCATATTATCCATGGCCTCTACTGCATCCAATGCCGAGCGGCCCTTATCGGGCGCCCCGGACGCATGGGCCGATAATCCTTTAAAGCGGAATTTTGCCGATGAGTTGGCTAAGGCGCTTGTCATAGTTACACTGTTTCCATCGCCGGGGTGCCAGTGAATAGCCACATCAACATCATTAAACAAACCGGCACGAACCATATATACTTTGCCGCTTCCGCCCTCTTCCGCCGGGCATCCAAATACTTTTATAGTTCCGGTAAAAAAATTTTCCTCAATAAGTTTCTTTATTTCAATGCCGGCCGCTACTGACGCCGTTCCGAATAAATGATGTCCGCATCCATGACCTGCATTTCTTCCGGCAATCTCTTTCTTTTCGGGCACTGCCTCCTGTGACAAACCGGGTAACGCATCATATTCAGCCAATATACCTATTACAGGTCGGCCGCTTCCATAGGTTGCAACAAATGCAGTAGGAATTTCGGCTACTCCTGCTTCTACGGTAAACCCATTATCTTTTAATGTTTGCTGCAATAAGGCCGAACTCTTTTGTTCTTTATAGCCCAGTTCGGCATAATCCCATATTTGTAAAGCCACCTTTTTATATTCATCATAATGCTGCTGAATATCACTTAATGCCAATGTTTTAATTTTATCAGCCGGATTACCCGTTACTTTTTTTTGGGCCGAGGTCTCAAAGATTAGCAATAATAAAAATGAAGAAAAAA
>JANMBO010000031.1:0-23105 GCA_031360425.1 Chitinophagaceae bacterium
CGGCCCAAAATAATATCCGGCGATTTATAGTGGGACAATACGAGGAGCAGCCCCATATTGAATATAACCAGGATCAATGGGTGACCATCAGCCATTACCAGCGGAATAATGAAAAGGACCTGATCAATCTTTGGGCGCTGATGAATAAACAGATTCTAATGATCCTTAAAAACATTTCCGCGGAAGCTGCGAAGCGACTGGTAAAAACGCAGGACATACATAGTATTGAATGGCTGGCGGCTGATTATAATAAACATCTTTTACATCACCTGCATCATTTGCTGGAACTGGAACCGGTGTCTTATCCTTGATATTGTAATTAAGGTCTCTTGTATCTTTACTTGTATTGAAAAGAAGATGCGGGAGCGGGAAGTCGGGAGGCGAGAGCCTGAAGTCGGAAGGCGGAGACAGAACACGGGATTCTGAATTCTGAAAGCTGGAAAAGAGAAATGGAATGATAGAGTTCGGATAACATTCGATATTCGCGGGCACTACTAATTCCCAATTCTCCATTGGTTATTTATCATTGACTATTCACTATTCACTTTTTCAACATTTATGGCCACAAAACCGAAACACTATTCAATTATCATCATAGGCGGCGGACCCATTGGTCTCGCCTGCGCATTGGAAGCAAAAAAAGCAAAGCTCTCTTATTTGATACTGGAGAAAGGGACATTGGTGAACTCATTATATAATTATCCTACCAATATGACCTTCTTCTCCACCTCGGAGCGACTGGAAATCGGCAAAATTCCTTTTGTATCAAACAATGCAAAACCCACAAGGGCCGAAGCCCTGGAGTATTATAGAAGAGTAACTGTTGCTAATGCGCTGAATATTCATTTGTTTGAAGAAGTGAAGAAAATACAAGATGCCGGATACGGGTTACTGGATAAACGTAATAAAACAGAGCAGGTTAAAAATGCAAAGGCCCTCTTAAAAAAACAGTTAGTATCTCACCTTCGCCAGGCTACGATGAGAAAGACCCGCATCACATATCCCGCATCCAACATCACTCATCCCGTATCTTTATTCAAAGTCACCACCTCCAAATCCTCCTACACCTGCAATAACATTATCATCGCTACCGGTTTTTATGATATCCCCTATTTATTAAATGTTCCCGGAGAAGATTTGCCCAAAGTGAAACACTTTTATAACGATCCGCATTATTATGCCTTTCAGAAAGTAGCGGTTGTGGGTGCCAGTAATTCCGCGGTGGACGCGGCACTGGAAACCTGGCGCAAAGGGGCGGAAGTTACAATGGTGATCCGTGGACCCGAAATCGGCAAGCGCGTAAAATACTGGGTTCGCCCGGATATCGAAAACAGGATCAAAGAAGGATCCATCAAAGCGTATTTTAACAGCATGGTAAAACAAATAAAAAAAGACAGCCTGGTTATTCAAACACCCGAGGGTCCGGTTACTTTACCCAACGATTGGGTGATTGCCATGACGGGTTACCAGCCGAATTTATCTTTCCTGAAGAAAATGGGGATTCAATTATCCAACGACAAAGTGCGTAAGCCAGTGTATGATGAAAAAACACATGAAACGAATGTGCCCGGCATTTACCTGGCCGGTGTTATTTGCGGAGGCATGAATACCCATCGCCTGTTTATTGAAAACTCAAGGGTCCATGCTATTAATATTATCCGCGCGATCCGGAAGTCTTATATATCATAATTACATCCATCTGCATGATGGTGGTTGGTGAAGACACCAACCACGGAGACACCAACCACGGGACAGCAATCACGGGAACAGCAACCACGGTGAAGGTTCCTGCGCTATTAATAAGTGGCGGTCATATCTTCATCCACGCAAATAATAAAATCCGCCTTGTTTTTGTTTTCATCGAGCAGACGGCTTATATCTTTTTGTGATACTACGGTAATTGTAGTGTATCTCAAATCCGGTCTTTTGTTTTTCAGGTACCATACAATACCATCATAATTTTCGGAATGAAAGGATCCATTGAAATGAATAAACAAACTACCAGGTTTATAATATTGTAAAATAAAGTGCGCCATCGTGGCGTCTTTGATGGCTTGAGCCCTGGGCATGTTGGGGCCCCCATGATCTTTCATCATTTCAATCATCATTTTATAACCCGGCAATTCTGGATCATATGCGATGGGTAGTGGCGCTATCCAGCTCTTTTCCGTGGCTGATAACGAATCCAATACTTCAAAACCCTGCTTGCTTACCAGGGCAGCATACCGGCGAGGGATATTTGTAGCCGCAAAAACAATATTATTAGCTTTAGCAAAATTTACGAGTGGGGCATAATCGGTATAATAGTTTTTCCAAAGCCTTGCGGAAGAATCAAAGCCCGCGGCAGAAATTTTTCCTTGCAGATACATCGTGAGTGCTTCCTGGTTATCGGCTTCAAACATTTCTGCCCCGAGCACCAATTCCCGCCACTGCTTCATATCGGTGGTTATTTCCAGTTGCAGCCAGTGAGCAATCGGATTGTTATGCGATTCGCCAAAGAGTACGATATCCGAGTTGGAAAGAGCATGCAGCATCTTGCTGTATTTTACTTTCATTCCTTCTTTGTTATACAGAACGTACGCGGGTTTATCCTGCGAATAAATCGTTTCAGCAATAAGTACTGAAGAGAGTAATATGATTAATCTTTTCACTATAAATCAATTAATAGTTAAAATAACCATCGATTATTTATTTTGATTGTTTAATTTAATTTTTTTACTCATCAGACAATCTCTCTGTACATCCGTACCCAAAATAAAATCATGCTCCGCGAATTTTTCAAACCCCCATTTGTTATAAAAGCGGATGGCCAGACCATTTTTTTCCCATACTCCCAGCCAGATAATACTTCGGTTCATATCCCGCGCAATGCGGATGCATTCCTGCATCAACTCCTTCCCTACTCCTTTCCCAATATAACTTTGAAGAGCGTACAGGCGGGCGATTTCAATGGAGGATTCATTATTAAATTCAGAATGCTGTTCTCCTTCACGCAGCCGCGCATAACCAACAGCCTCTTCACCTTCGAATGCCAGCAGGAATATTCCATCTCCTTCTTCCACTTCTTTTATCAATGCTTTCCGGGTGAATTGTTTGTTCATGAACAGAACCATATCCTCCTTGGTATTCACCGCGGCAAATGTATCATAGAAAGTTTGGCGGCTCAGATCTGCAATCAGTCCTGCGTCGGTTGCAATTGCATAGCGAATGATAATTGAATTCATCAGGTAAATATAAACTTCTTAATAGGAAGAGGAGGTAAACGGCGTCCGACTTAGTTATAGTAATTGTTTTATCGCCACTTCTCCTGAGCTATTCCCTCTTCTTAATGGGAAGGCATTAAGACCCAAACACTTTACGCTTCACCTCGAATTCATCATTTTTTAGGTGAACAATAATGATGATTAATCAATAATAATAAAGCCTTTCAACAACCACAAACCATAAACTACAAATTTTCAATTACCATCGCACTCGCTCCTCCTCCACCGTTACAGATTCCTGCCGCTCCATACCTCGCTTTATTCGCTTTCAATACATTTATTAGGGTGACAATAATTCTCGCGCCACTGGCACCCAGCGGATGACCGATTGATACCGCTCCTCCATGCACGTTAACTTTAGATGGGTCGAGTTTCATTCGTTTGGTATTTTCTATTCCGACTACGGCAAATGCTTCGTTGAGTTCCCAGTAACTGATATCTTCCATTTTCAATCCGGCTTTGGCCACGGCTTTGGGGACAGCTAAGGAAGGCGTGGTGGTGAACCATTCGGGCGCCTGTTCTGCGTCGGCATAAGAAACAATTTTTGCAATGGGTTTTAATCCGAGCTCTTTTGCTTTATCAGCGCTCATTATTACCAATGCGGCAGCGCCGTCATTCATGGTGCTGGCATTGGCCGCCGTTACGGTGCCGTCTTTTTGAAATGCCGGGTTTAAAGAAGGTATCTTATCAAACTTAACATTATACGGTTCTTCGTCTTTGCCGAAAACAACCGGATCGCCTTTACGTTGTGGAATTTCTACTGGAACAATTTCGTTGGCGAACAACCCTTTTTCTGAGGCCGATTGGCTGCGTTTATAACTTTCAATGGCGAAAGCGTCCTGGTCGGCGCGACTGATACCACACTCTTTGGCGCAGAGTTCGGCGGCGTTACCCATTGCTTTACCATCGTATACATCGGTTAATCCATCTTTCGCTAAGCCATCAATCAACTGCACATTACCGTATTTATTACCCCAGCGCATATTCTCTGTATAAAAAGGAACATTGCTCATACTCTCCATACCACCGGCTACTACAATATCGGCATCGCCCAGCATAATACTTTGAGCTGCCAGGGCAATGGCTTTCATACCGCTGGCGCATACCTTATTTACCGTGGTGCAGTTTACTTCATTGGGTAAGCCGGCATATTTGGATGCTTGTCGCGCGGGGGCCTGTCCGAGGTTAGCCTGCATCACGCAACCCATTAATACATCCTGCACCTGTTCGGGTGTAATTCCCGCTTTGGCGATGGCCCCTTTAATAGCGGCGGCGCCTAATTTGGTAGCTGATAAATCTTTTAACGAACCGCCAAAAGAGCCGATGGGTGTACGAACTGCGGAGATGATAACGACTTCTTTCATATAGATTGAGTATTTAAAATAACAGCCTGAACTAATTAGAATTTAATTATAATCCTCCTTCGCTAGAGCTATGGAGGACAAAGCCCACCTTCACTAAAGCTTCGGAGGACGAAACAAAGATAACAATTGTTAGCGGAGGAAAAATGAAGCTAAATAGTGGTAAGGGAAGTATTGGCAAATTTTGAAATGCATGAATGTAAACTACGGTATTCAGATTACTAATTGTGTTAACATGGATTTATTGGATTGATTGGAGAAGTGGGACTTTTGCTTTGATCACCCTAATCAATTAAATCTCACAAATCACGGTTCAGAAAATTACCGGGAATCTAATTTTCGTCATGTACGTGTCTGCGGAAGATCTGTAATCCATATACGCAGGGAAGACTATCTAGACTTTTCTCTTTCCTGTAACTTACCCACGGCTTCCTGCAAAACAGCCAGGGACTTCAAGAGCTCCTTGAGCTGGGTCTTTAACGCAGAATTTTCTTTTTCCAATAATTCAATTTTTTGAGTTCTTTTTTCGAGGGCCTGAATAGCAATAAAATTTATACTACTGAAATCATGTTCATTGATCGTAGTGTCATTTCCAATGGTTCCTAATGCATCGGATCCGAAGGCGGCATAAAAGTTCTGGGCCATGGGCCCATAATGCCGTTCCGTCTTTTCATCCAACCCTTTGTAATTCCAGGTGGTCAATGAAAAATCCTTAATCTTGTTAAGTATGGCTTCCGGATTGACCGGCAACATTTTCTCTTTTTTGTTGATATCAGAGATGGTAGACCAGGATGAAGCGTTGGGTAATAGTTCAGCCCCGTAGGTATACAATATCTGGTTGATTGCCTGTTGCCCGGTATAAAATTTATATCCCCCATGGAAACCGCAGACGAATTGATAATTACTATTTGATTCATACGTTCCCAGGTAAGGATTGCTTCCGAAAACAAAAGAGCCGGTATGCAGGCTATGCACGCGATTGCCTAACGCAACCGAGTAGTTGCCCGTCGCCTCTGTACTGGATCCTATCGCCACTGAATTCCTTCCGGAAGCGGTTAGTGTTCCAAAATTATTTGATCCCAATGCAATAGAATTGTCCCCACTGGCTATTACACCGTAGCCCATGGCAACCGAAGCATTGCCGGTAGCCAGGGCATAATTACCCGCGGCAAAACTATAGTCTTTGGTAGCTTTTGTATCCAACCCAAAGGCAACGGAGTAGTTCCCTATTGAATCGGCATTCCAAAATGTATTATTTGAGAGGCTGATATTGCCCGCCCGAAAGGCCGATTTCGAAGGTGACCAGTTAAACCGGGAGCCTGCACCCGCCGTATCGGCTCCAAAAAGTACCTCCCTGTTTTCAGCCAGGTGTAATTCTACTTTAGGATTGATTACTCCAAGCCCGATTTTCCCGGAGTTACGGTTATAAATATTCCCTCCGTAATCATCCATCCATAAATTAATTTCATGCCATCCCTGGTCATTGTACCAAAAAGACCTGGTATCTGTATCAAAAACCATCAATCCCAAAGCAGCTGGTACCAGGGATCCTCTGTCACGCGTAGTTAAGCGAGGGATCAGCAAACCTTTGGTTGAACTATTCAAGTCAAGAATTGCAGACCCATCGGGGACCGACGTTCCAATTCCCACGGACTGGGCAACGCTGCCCATGGCAGTGAACAGTATGAAAGCGGCAATAAAAATAAAATACTTCATGATGAATTAGTTTGCTTCAATTTTGTCATTTCAATTAATGTCTATTTCCTGGTAATCAGTGCGGTTGATTGATGAAGGCTCCGACCTATTTACCTTTATAAACTATCCCACAATGTATTGAACGAAACAATATTTTCTTAACAGGTCGAACGCATTACTCCTGACCCATGGAAATGAAATTATCAGTTCTTCGAAGGGCTGAATACTGCAACTGTATATCTGGTGATTTCCAATATGTAAATGGCGGATAACAGGGGACGATAAGAATTAAACGGAAATAATTTAATTGAATCTACTTCTGGTTGCTTTTATTGAAAATAACCTGGTCCTGCCCCAACTGGCAAGTATCCAAAAACGCGAGATAGGCTTTTAGATATTCAGGTTCCTGGCGCAAGCGTATTTGCTTGTCTGGATATATTTTTTAAAGAGGTTGTATATGCAAATCAGCTTGTGCCGGCTTAGTGTTAAAACAGCATTTATTTTACATACGGCTGAATTAATTTATTTATATAGGATGGTGGCCAAACCCAGGCACTACTTGTCCTGCTTTTGCGGGAAGCTGTTTTGTTTCAACAGAAGGTGTATATTATCATCTTTAACTTAGCAAAAAATGCTTTCGCCTGGCCTCTAATATTCATAAACCCTGGTCAAACTAAATATTACTTGCACCAGGAGGGGGATTTACTGGATTTTAGAATTTGCAGGATGTTATTAGGGGTATAAACTTTTTTAATCTTGTGGCTTGCGGTATTCATATTTTACAGAAGAAGGTCAACCCAATAATTCGAGGATTGGTTTTCCCTTACCATCCGGTGTGGTATAAAAAGGTCTTTTCTCCACCTCATATTGCGTATCTTCCGGAATTCCTAGAGCATGATAAATGGTTTGGTGAATCTGATCAATCCTCACCGGGTTTTCAATTGACTTACAGGGACGCTCATCCGCCGTTTTGCCATATACAAATCCTTTTTTAATTCCGCCCCCAAACATTAATATAGAACAGCCATCCGTAAAATGTCGGTGCATACCATAAAATTTAAGTTCGGATAAAATATCGGGCTGATTTACCTGCTCCTGCACTTTTAAATCGGGTCTGCCTTCTACCATCATATCTCGGCTAAACTCACTGGCAAGTATCACCAGGGTACGATCAAGGTGGCCAGTTTTATTAAGGTCCTTGATTAATTGGGCTACCGGGCCATCAATCATTTTTTTCATGCCCACCATGCGGGTATGCCCATTTTCATGTGTATCAAAACCTAAAAATGGTTCGTATTCTGTGGTCACACTTATAAATCGTGCACCCTGCTCCGTTAGCCGGCGCGCAAGGAGACATCCCAGGCCAAAGCGTCCCGTATTATAAATATCATACACTTCCTTTGGTTCCTGGCTTAGATCAAATGCTTTTGCTTCCGGCGAATTAAGTAGCATATATGCCTGCTCCATGGAACGTTTAAGTGATTCTTTCTGGTAATCACTTCCGAATTCACCCACCGGACTTTTGCTGATTAAATCATTATAGAGTTTATTGCGCAACTCAAAACGTTTTGCATCCATACCAACCGGTGGACGAACACTATCTAATCCCTGGCCCGGATCGGGTATTAAAAATGGACCAAACTCATTTCCTAAGAATCCCGCGGTATGAAAAGCTTTTAACTCTTCGGCTTCCCCTACTGTAAAGCGCTGTCCGATATCAACGAAGGCTGGTATAACCGGATTTTTAGGACCCAATTGATTGGCAATCCATGATCCGATATGCGGTGCGGCTACCGTTTGAGGCGGTTCGTAGCAGGTATGCCAATGGTATTGATGCCTTGAATGCAGGATATGCCCCATATCGCCGGCAACATAAGAACGGATCAATGCGCCTTTATCCATTACGCTGCCTATTGATTGCAATCCTTCTGAAAACTGTATGCCATCCAGTGCAGTGGGAAGGGATGGGAAAGTACTTAATACGCTATTGCCCTTCATCCCTTTGGTAAAAGGAGTGAATTTTTTAGGATCGAAGGTTTCTGTATGTGCCATGCCGCCCGCCATCCATAACAATATCACCGTATCAGCAGTGGAATTATTGATAATTTTCTTTTTGTTATTGCAACCGCTCAGTATACTGGTAAATGGCGCACCGGCTGCCAGGGCGGCAAGTGTTGCCGCACTTGACCTTTTTAAAAAATCCCTGCGGTTCCAATTCGATTGCATGTATTATTTATTTTATGATTGTAAAAGCAAATTCTTATAGAAATAACCTGTGCCCTTCAACACATATAACAAAACTATTTACAAACCCTATTCTTTAAAATCCTTGTTCCAATGCATTGTTAATATATCAACTGAAATTCAGGATGCAGGGTAATGGCCCAGATAAAGTCTTGAACAGCCGCCAGAGTGGGGTTGCTGCCCAATGTTTTCATTCCTATAATCTGCTCATCCGCCAAGGGTAAACGTCCCAATGCTTTCCGGTAAATTTCCGTTATCATCAGCCGGGTATCAGGATATTTTTCCTTCCATTTACGCGCTCCGATTTTTAATACATTATTAAATTGTACCCCATTGGTAAGTTCCAGCGCTTGTAAGAGGTTTGCCTGCGATACTCGGCTTGTTGAAACAGTTTCCCTGTTGGGCCGGCCCAAAGCGGTTAGGAAAGGATCATTTTTAACCAGGGCCGCACGGGCGAAAGAAATTACATTTTTAACATCGTCCGGTAACAGGTTATACACGACTACACTGTCAGGATAAACAGGTTCTACCGCAACACTTACCGCATCGGCAAATTCTTCAGCAGTTAACCGTCGGCGTAACATTCCTTTAAATATGAAATCCTGCGCCGCAATCAACCCCGCATCCTTTACCCCTACAGATGGTAATTGATAAGTTTTGGAAGTAAGAATTGTGTACAATAGTTTTTTAATGTCATAACCATTCTCGGTAAAATCAGATGCCAGCCAGTCAAGCAGGTCCTGGCTCCAGGGCTGGTTATCCATTACATCAACTGGCTCTATAATTCCGCGTCCCATAAGCTGGGCCCAAATCCGGTTGACCAGCGTACGGAACAATCTTCCATTTTTTGGTTGTACTAAAATATCCGCTAATTGCTTCAGCCTGTTTTTAGTGTTGGCATTGGAATCCAGTTGACCCAGTTCTTTAAAAAGTATCCGCCTGCCGGCCATTCTTCCCGTGGGTTTATCGCAACGGTTAATCTCTAATGACGAATCTGAAAATATATTCGCAAATGCGTACGAGTCATCCAGCTTCCAGTCGCTGATAAAACTATCATGACAGGAAGCGCATTTTAAATTGAGGCCCAGGAAAACCTGTGATACATTTTGGGCGGCCTGCATTTCGGTTCGCTGGCTGGCATTAATTGTTCCGCGCCATTGAATTCCCTTTATAAAACCTTCCGATTCTTTTCCGGGACTAATCAGTTCTTTTACAAAAACATCATACGGTTTGTTATCCCGCAGGGAATTATAAAGCCATTTGGTAATCCCGAATCGCCCGCCTGTTATATAACCGGTACCGGAATAATCATTCCGCAACGCATCATTCCAGAAACTGAGCCAGTGCTGGGCATAGTCATCACGGCGGCTGAGCAGCACCCGAACCAATGCCTCCCGTTTATCTGAAGCCGCATTATTTATAAACGCATCCAGGCTATCTGCTGGTGGTAATAATCCTGTAACATCGAGGTATACTCTCCGCATATAGGTGCGATCATCAATCACGTTATCCCACTTCACTTTATTTTTTTGAAAGTATACATTTACAAAACGGTCAACCGGGTTTACCAGGTCGCCGCTGGCCGCTGGTATTCCTGGTAATCTTGGTGCCAATGCAGCTACGCGGTACAGGCTCTTTAATTTGCCTTTGGGCCATGGAGTACCTTGTTTAATCCAAAACTCAAGCACCGCTATTTCTACTTTGGTAAGACTTTTACCTTTGGCCGGCATCGCTTCTTTATGGCTGCGCGGCAGTTTAATCCTTCTTATCAAATCACTTTCCTCGGGCTTACCGGATATAATCACCGGTCCATCTTCCCCACCCTCCAGTATAAATTCCCGTTTATCTAAACGCAATGCTCCTTTTCTTTTTACTTCGCCATGACAACTGGTACAGTTATGCGCGAAGATGGTACGCACCTGAAGGTTCAGCTCCTGCACCTGTTCCTCACTAAGTCCCCCTTTATTACTGGCCAGTATAAACATACTATCCACTCCCACTGTCGAGGATCGAGATGGCAATACGCCCGAAAGATAATCTTCCCCATGTGTCAATTCAGCACCATAATACCCCGCCAGGGTAACTCCCGCAACTGTTAATGTGAGCAATATTTTTCGAATAGGAACAGAAACCTTCCAATAAGCAAAAGCGGTTATACTGCTCAGTACCATGGTGGCAATGCCCGTCCACTGATGAACTGCAAGCGTATCACTTATTTCATAGTCATCTGTATTGGATAAGAGCAAACCGAATATAACGGCGGCAATGGCCGACACAGTGCCAACAAAAACTAATACTTTTATAGCAGATTGAAAATTGGTTGATTTTCGACTCCATGCTAAAATCTCCATCAGCAGCGCCACCAATAAGAGACTGATTGGAAAGTGAACGATCATTGGGTGCAGCCTGCCCAGGAAAGACCACAGCCAGAAATCATTAGCAGGGAGAGGCATTTTGGCTTGTGCCATTAAAGAATTGCCGAGGGAGGTTAAGAAAAAAAATATTAATGCGATGGCTGCAGACCGCCATTTTTGGCGGCAGGCTTGAGTTGTTTGTATTCCTCCAATAAGTACATTAAAATGCGTTCTGATCATTAGGCACAATTAAGTTCTAAAAAGAGCGACGAGCAATATGTTCTTTTCACTACAGGCAGTGGTAAAATAATACAACATTAAGATACGATGATTGCTGAAGAGCTCAAGGAAAAATAAGCTATAAATTTAACAAGATTATTCATGCGAATCATTTACTGTTTCTGAATCACCATTTTGATTAGTTATTTCGACTAATAAATGGTTTGCCCCTTGTACAAAACAACTCCTTTTATTTATACCGTCCTGCATGCTGTCGCCAAAGGCTTTGACCGACTGACTGATCTGCATGCGGGATGGCAGGTCAAGCATTCCTTTGCTTCGCGCCGCCGGTTCAGGATGAAGGTGGCGAAATCGCATTACCTGTTCTTTGGTTAGCTTTGAATCGTAATGCCATTATAAACGACTTCATACTAACTTTTATGTTCAATAAAATTGCCATTATTTTACTGACCTTTTTCGTTTTAATAAATTCCGCATCCGGGCAAGCAGGCAACCAGGAGGAAAAATTGCTTTCGACGGCTGAATTGAAATCGGATTTAAGGTATCTGAAAAACAAACTTGAAACTTATCATCCCGGCCTTTACCTATACACAAAAAAGGCACAAATAGACGAACTGTTTGATAGTTTAGAAAACAGCCTTTCTAAACCCCTTACTGAATTAGCGTTCTATAAACATATAACCATAATCAGTTCCATTATCAAAGACGGGCATACTATTATATTGCCTGGTGCAGCAACTACCGTCTATCATAATAAAAACAGTGTATTTCTTCCTTATCATTTTGGTATTGTTAATAACCAGTTGTATGTGGATATGGTTTATACGAATGACCCTTCCATCGCCGAGGGTTCCGAAATTATCAGTATCAATAGCATTGATTCAAAGGAGATCATGAGACAATTAACGGATAGGCAAATAAGAGATGGAAACAACCTCACTTACCCAGCCTGGATTTTGAGTAATTATTTCAGGGAATACTACAGTTACATTTTTGGACACGCGGAAACCAATGAAATAACTTATAAAATAAACGGACACAAAAGCACCACTTCCATCATGGCCTTACCCAAAGACAGTATTTATTATTACCGCCAAAAATTTTACCCTGGCAAAACATTTTCCAACTTGCCCAATGATGGGATCAAGCTGCAAATTAAAAAAGATAACCATTGTGCTATTCTTACCATAAAAGACTTTCACAACAGTGTTTTACGAAAAGAGTTTAAACAAAAATTTAATAGGGTAATTGCTGCCTGTTTTGAGGAAATAGATAACAGTGAAACAGAAAATCTAATCATTGATTTAAGAAATAACCAGGGAGGGGATATTGAAAATGGGGTGTTCTTACTCTCCTATTTATTCGACAAACCCTTTTCAGTAGTTCAGGATTATTTTTGTGTTAAAAATTATGAACTACAGCATTGCAGCGGCCCCGCTTTAGGGATGCACGATCCAAAATCAAATAGTTTTAAAGGTCCTGTTTATGTTTTAATTAATGGCGGGAGTTTTTCTAATTCAGGTATCGTTTCCTCTTGTTTACAAAACAATGGCAGAGCTATTTTCATTGGACAGGAAACAGGGGGTAATCCCCATGTGATTGCGGGATTCATTAAAGACATCAGCTTACCCAACACAAAAATTAAAATTCAGATTCCAACCAAACAATTTATAATTACCGATAAGCTAAAAAATACCGGAAAAGGTATAATGCCAACACATATTATTACGCCAACGCTGAAAGATATGCTGGAAGGCAAGGATACCGAATTGAATTTTACCGTTGACCTGATCAACCGGGCGATTAAAGGCAGGTAATGGTAAGGGTGTTGGTTTGGGGCCCGGCAAATTTCATCTCCACTGGCCAGACCCGGTTTATGCAGATGAAATTCTAATGCACTCATTTGATAAATGATTATCGCTAGTGGTAATGGGTTTCTCCCCCCTTTCATTGAAACGATTGATATAATTATGCCCAACGTAAGATGAATAAATGCGATCAGGACTCTTTGGGAAAAATGTTTTACTTTTTTTCAAATAATCTAAAACATTGTTAGTGCAAAACGCGTAAAAAAGTTATTTTCACCCTATCATTACTACTCTTAATCACAATTAATTGATCGGATGGCCAGCGCTAAAACAGCCACTAAAAAATACTCCTTTCTGCAGGGCGGTGGTCATATGGGAGAATTGATCCGGTCAAAGGACTGGAGTCAAACAGCGTTAGGAGATCCGGGAGATTGGCCCCAAAGCCTGCGAACAATGGTTTCCGTAATGCTGGATAACCCTTTTAGTATGTACATCGCCTGGGGCAAAGAATATATCCAGATATATAATGATGGCTTTCGTCCTATTCTGGGTACAACAAAACACCCACAGGCACTGGGTATCAGCACCAGCTTAACCTTTGCAGAGATATGGGAGACGATAGAACCCATGTTTGGAGGAGTAATGAAAGGAAAAGCCGTAGGGTTCCCTGATTTTGAATTGACGTTAAACAGGCATGGGTTTGACGAAATATGTTATTTTGATTTTTCTTATAGCCCTATCAGGCTCGAAAATGGAGAAGTGGCCGGCATATTAGTTACCGTCGTTGAAACCACAAATAAAAAGAAAGCGGAATCAGAACTGAAAGAAAGCAAAGATCAATTAGAATTTGCCATTGAAGCGGCACAATTAGGCACCTGGGAGTTTAATCCTGTTACAAACAAGTTTACCGCTAATGATAGATTGAAAGAGTGGTTTGGTTTACCACCCCAAACAGAAATTGAACTGCATCATGCCATGAATGTAATTGCCGGGAAAGACAGGGATAGGGTGGCCGCTTCAATTCAAAAATCGTTGGATTATTCTTCCGGAGGAAATTACCGGGAACAATACAGCATTATTCATCCCATCACCAAGAAAGAAACGATTGTACTGGCAAAAGGAAAAGCCTGGTTTAATAAAGAGGGAGTTGCTTATCGGTTAAATGGCACCCTGGAAGATGTCACGGACGAGGTACTATTGCGAAACAAAATTGAAGAGAAAGAAGTTTTTAACCGAACCATTCTTGAAAGTAGTCCCGATTGTGTAAAAGTGCTGGACCTGGATGGAACAATAACATTTATTAACTTAAATGGAGTATGTATCCTGGAAGGAGACAATAAAGAATATTTTCTTAATAAAAATTGGCTGACTATGTGGGTAGAGGAAATCCAGCCCATCGTAAAGAATTCGATTGAAAAGGCATTGGAGGGAAAGACCACCCATTTCGAAGCTTTGGCCAGCACCGTTAAAGGCAACCTCAAATGGTGGGATGTTTTAGTTACTCCGGTAATAGATTCATATGGAAAAATAATCAGCCTGTTAGCTACTTCCCGTGATGTAACAGAAAGTAAAAATGCACAGGAAGCTATACAAAAGAGTGAAGAACGATTCAGAACACTGGCTGATAATATTTCGCAATTGGCCTGGATGGCGGATGATAAGGGTCATCGATATTGGTACAATCAACGCTGGTATGATTATGCTGGCACTACGCTGGAAGAAATGGAGGGGGATGGTTGGAAGAAATTACACTACCCCGAAAATTTAGAAAGGGTAGTAAAGAAGATGAAGCAATCCTGGGCCATCGGGGAAATATGGGAAGATACGGTAATGCTCAAAGACAAAGATGGAAACTACCGTTGGTTTTTATCGCGGGCTATTCCCATTAGAGATGATGCTGGAAGAGTGATCCGTTGGTTTGGAACCAACACCGAAATAACAGAGCAAAAGGAGCTGATTGAAACATTAAATACCACCGTTGACAAGCTGCGGTTATATGAAAAAGTAGTGATAAATTCCAATGATGGGGTGCTGATTACCGAAGTGGAACCCATCGATTTACCAGGCCCTCGAATCCTGTATGTAAACAATGCATTATGCCAGCAAACCGGGTATTCAGAAAAAGAAATTATAGGCCAGTCGCCCCGAATGTTCCATGGGCCCCATACCGACCGTAAAGAGCTGGATAAAATACAGAATGCTTTAATTACTAAAGTACCGGTAAAAGTGGAGGTGATCAATTATAAAAAGAACGGAGAAGAATTTATTGTACAAATTGAAATTATACCCCTGCTGGATGAAAACAGTAACCTAACTCATTTTGTGTCGGTGCAAAAAGAAGTGACAGAGCAAGTGATGGCTAATAAAAAAATACAGGAAAGTGAAGAACGTTTTCGCAACCTGGCCAATAACGCGCCATTATGGGTATGGATGGCAGATGAAAAAATAAATATCGTTTATAGTAATGATGAATTGCTTAAGTTTATAGGAATTAGCGATCCCAAGGAATTTACCGGGCATACCTGGGAAAAGGTGGTACATCCGGAAGACATTCAGTTAGTGTATAAAATCTTTGGGGAAGCCGTTTCCAGTCAAAAGGCATTTAGTATTGAATGCCGAATTAAAAATGTGGCCACCGGGTTGTACGAATGGCATTTTATAAAGGCAGTGCCCCGGTTTGAAGGTAATATGTTCAATGGCTTTATTGGTACGGGCATAAATATACAGGAACAAAAGTCGTCACTCTCCTTACTGGAATACCGGAAAGCCTTACTGGAAGCTTTTAACGAATCCAGCAATGATGGTATTCTATTGGTAGATACAAAAGGAGGAATTATTTCTTATAACCATCGCTTTGTGGAAATCTGGAATATGCCGAAGCATATTGTGGATGCTAAAGATGATAAAGCGGCCCTGGAGTTTGCTATGAAACAGTTGGTAAATCCCGAGCAATTTATAGATAGAATAAACTGGCTGTATAGCCATCCCAATGAAATAAGTATTGATGAACTGCAATATAAAAATGGAAAGATTGTAGAACGGCACGGGTATCCAGTTGTCGCGCAGGATGGAAGTTATTACGCCTGGTCGTGGACGTTCAGGGATATAACAGAAATTAAAAAAGCAGCCGTCGCTTTGCAGCAAAGTGAACAAAATTTCAGGCAGCTATCTGAATTAATGCCGGAAAAGGTATCCAGGGCTGATGCTGCTGGTAACGCTATATATTATAATCGAAGCTGGCTGGACTATACCGGCCTTAGTTTTGACCAATTAAAGGACTGGGGATGGAGTAAAGTTATTCACCCGGATGATATGGAAGAATTAACCAGGTTATGGACTCATGCGGTTGCAACAGGCAATGATTTCGAAATGGAATTCCGCCTGTTAAATAAAAAGGGAGAATACGGCTGGCACCTGTCCCGCTCAGCAGCATTACGGGATGAAAACGGGAAAGTCAAAGGCTGGGTGGGTGCTACCACCGAAATACAAAAGATAAAAGAAGAAGAACAACGCAAAGGAGAATTTATAAAAATGGTGAGTCATGAATTGAAAACTCCGGTTACTTCCATCAAAGGATATGTACAGTTGTTATTAAGCATGCTGAAACCAGGAAAGGATTTAGATTTATCAACCATTCCCCTACAGTCCTCCCTGGAAAGAATTGATAAACAAATATTGCGGCTTACCCGCCTGATTACGGAAATGCTGGACCTTTCCCGGATTGAAGAAAGTAAACTGGAGTTAAAAAAAGAAATCTTCAGTTTGAACGATTTGGTTACCGAAACGGTGCAGGATGTACTACATACGAGCGCCAGCCATAGCATTGATTTATCAATAAATTTTGAGGGTAAAGTGATCGGAGACAGAGACCGGATACAACAGGTGTTAATTAATTTTATTAATAATGCCATTAAATATTCTCCCAGTAATAAACTGGTGAAAGTAGATATTAACGAAACCAAAAATAATCAGGTTGCCGTAAGTGTCAAAGATTTTGGGATTGGAATAGATAAACAGGACCAGGAAAAAATATTTAATCGGTTTTACCGGGTTAACGAAAAGAGTGAAGATGCCTTTTCCGGTTTTGGCATCGGGTTGTTTATAGCAAAAGAAATCATTGAAAGGCACCAGGGTACAATAGCAGTAGAAAGTGAATTGGGGAAAGGGTCTGTTTTTACTTTCCTGTTACCAATAGCAACATAACTTAAAATATAAGAATGATTAAAGGGGGTAACATTTTAGTGGTGGATGACGATCAGGAAATTGGTTTTATGTTTAAGCTGATGCTGGAACACAAAGGCTTCTGGGTAATCGTATCTGAAAGAGCGGAGCAGTTGGAAGATATCATTATCCGGCACTCGATTAATATAATTATTCTGGATATGCTTATAGCGGGCGTAAAAGGTACGGATGTTTGTATGCGGTTAAAAAGCAATCCGGCCACCGCAGGTGTCCCTATAATCATGGTTACGGCCCTGCCCGAATGTGAAAAAATTTGCCTGCAGGCTGGGGCCAATAGTTTCTTAGCAAAGCCATTCGAAATGGCGGACCTGATTTCCAAAATAAATGTATTGATAAATACATCTCGATAGCGTAGGCAGTAACTTCAATCCTGTCTAAAAAAGGATTTGATCTTTCAAGCTATGTAAGTAAGGCTTATACGCTGCGTCTGGGGGTCTACGCGAAAAAAAATTGGTAACAGCAGAGTCCCTTTGCGCAAGAGTTGGCAGACATCGACCGGATTATAAATAATTAATATGCAAACAATAATAGGATCAGGGGGAGCTATCGGTATTCCCTTAGCTAAAGAATTAAAGAGTTATGCTCAGCAGATCCGGTTAGTCAGCCGAACACCCAAAAAGATAAACGAAACCGATGAGCTTTTCCCGGTGGATGTGAATGACCTGAGTCAAATTAACAGGGCAATTTCCGGAAGTGAAGTGGTGTACGTGACAATTGGTTTTGAATACAAATTAAAAGTCTGGCAGCGAACCTGGCCTCCATTTTTGCAAGAAGTAATTAACGCATGCAAAGCGCATAATGCTAAACTGGTGTTTTTTGATAATGTGTACGTGTATGCAAAATCTGCCATCCCGCATATGACGGAGGACTCACCCATTCAACCTTCCAGTAAGAAAGGAGAACTAAGAAGGCAACTTCATGAAATGATCATGCACGAGGTGGAGAAGAATAGCCTTACCGCACTTATAGCGCGAGCGGCTGATTTTTACGGACCCGACAATAAAAGCAGCGCGTTGACTATTATGGTGGCCGATAATCTCCTGAAAGGGAAAAAAGCGCAGGCATTTGGTGATATAAATAAGATTCACACCTACACGTATACCCCCGATGCCGCAAAGGCCACGGCGATACTGGGAAATACCCCCGATGCGTATAACCAGGTGTGGCATGTGCCAACTACTAAAGAAAAATTTACCAACCTGCAATGGATTCAACTAATTGCAAAGGAGCTGAAGGTAGAAGCAAAGATTCAGGCAGTTCCTGAATGGTTACAGCATATCCTTGGCTTGTTTATTCCGATAATGAAAGAATTTCCGGAGATGCTGTACCAATACGAACAGGATTATGTTTTTGACAGCAGCAAATTTGAAAAACGGTTTGGTATGAAGGCAATAGCTCCAGAAGAAGGTATCAAAATCCTGATCGAGAATCTAAAAGCATCAAAGGCCGGCAAATAACCGGGTATTATGTATATATGAATGAAGAGAATATCCTGTCGTGCATTATTTTGCTTTTTGAAACAGGTGAATGAATATGGAATGGAAGAAACCAGAACTTGATCCTACTGGCATGGTATGACGAATGTAGAATTGCCCTACCCTGCTTTCCTTTCCTGCTTCTCTGCGCCTCCCCACCTTCTTGGTAAAATATAAATATTCGATTAATGAAAATTAGGATTACAATTATGTTATTATTGGTAATGGGTTAATCCCAGCTTGGCCATTACTGCCATTACAGGGAAACCGATGAGTCAGGTTCATATTAATACAGGTTAAAAAATTCAATCCCATTCAATTCATAAAAAAGAAAACAATATGGTTAAGATGAGTAGGGCACAAAATGTGGTTCGTTATATGCTGGGCGCCTTGTTATTAATGGCTGGTATGGGGCATTTAACCTGGCAAAGAAAAGAATTCCTGGCCCAAGTGCCCACCTGGTTACCGCTGGAGGCGGATTTAGTAGTGATCCTTTCCGGGATTGTTGAAATTATCCTGGGCCTATCATTGATTTTACTGGGTAAACAACGAACAACTGTAGGATGGATAGTGGCATTGTTTTTTTTACTCGTCTTCCCCGGCAATATTGCCCAATTGATTGATCACCGGGATGCTTTTGGGCTTAATACAGATTTAGCCCGATGGCTCAGGCTTCCATTTCAGCCCGTTCTTATTGGGTTAGCATTATGGTCAACAGGCGCATGGCAGGCCTGGAGAAAAAAACAAAGTCAAGCATCATAATTCGGATAAATAAAATCATTCTGAAAATATTTCCTTGGTTAATAATTTTCATTCTCTTTATTCCTGGAATAAATTTTCGCTCTGATTTTCTGTTTTTGGTTTCGTGCCCGTACGATTCGTTCCCCTCCGTCGTGGACGAAAATGAATTTGCCATAAGATAAAGCGCTGTTATTACTTCCACTTCAGACAAATTCATTTAGTAAAAAAAGAATATTGCCATATGCTCTATCCTAGCAATCATTGTTGATTTGGTATTATGGTTGTTCGACTAAATTTGCTATCAGGAAGCGGAAACCTGCTTTACCCCTACCCTTTCCAACGAAGAAGGGGCCGGCAAAGCGTTTAAATAATTTATTCAGACTGTAAATGATTATTCATAAGACCCCGTACTCATGATTTATTTGTTCGTGAAAAAATAATGTAAGTGGAATGAACTGGCACAGGCTAAACAAAGAAGAAGCGTTTGAACTACTGGATACAAAACAGGAGGGATTAAGCACGCCTGATGCAGAGGAAAAACTATTGAAATATGGCCCCAATGAATTAGAGGAAGGGAAAAAAAAGAGTATTGCCGTAATGCTGCTGTCGCAGTTTAAAGATGTAATGATTTTAATTTTACTGGCCGCCGCCATTATATCAGGCATTATTGGCGATCTTACCGATACCATCGTTATCCTGGTTATTGTTCTGCTTAATGCTATAATTGGGTTCTTTCAGGAATACCGGGCAGAAAAAGCCATGCAGGCATTAAAACAAATGGCCGTAACACTAGCCCGGGTACTTCGCGATGGTACCAGCTCCTGGTTGCCTGCTACCACATTGGTACCGGGTGATGTGGTATTATTAGAAGCCGGTAACGCGGTGCCTGCTGATGTCCGCATTATTGAATCAGTTAATTTAAAAATTGAGGAGGCTGCTCTTACCGGTGAATCACATGCCATAGATAAGATCACCCAATCTTTGGAAGTGGATGATTTGCCCCTTGGAGATAAAAGGAATATGGCTTTCAAAGGTACGTTTGTAACCTACGGCCGTGGTACCGGAATAGTAATAGCTACCGGCATGCAAACAGAATTGGGCCGTATCGCTAAACTGTTACAGGAGGATGAAACACTCACTCCCCTGCAACAACGAATGGCTTCTTTTGGAAAAAGATTATCTATTCTCGTGCTGTTTTTATGCATATTGTTTTTTGTTGCGGGATGGTTGCGGGGTGAAGAGGTAGTGAAAATGGTACTCACCAGTATTTCCCTGGCCGTGGCAGCTATACCGGAGGCACTGCCGGCTGTAATTACTATCTCGCTGGCATTGGCCGCAAAGCGATTGATTCGCTTTAACAGTCTTATCAGAAAGTTACCCGCGGTAGAAACCTTGGGTTCCGTTACCTATATCTGCACCGATAAAACTGGCACCCTTACCAAAAACAAAATGCACGTAGAAGAAGTGTTTGTGAATGGGCAATTATATGATCGAGAGGGCTTGTCTACTAACAAACTTCAGGAAGAAATTATGATGCTACTGCAGGCTTTCGCGCTGAATAATGATGCGGCAGAAGATGATGATAAAAACATAAAAGGCGACAGTACCGAAATTGCCCTGATGGAGCTTGCCAGGGAACATTCCATTAAGGCTGGTTCATGGCCTCGGCTGGCAGAAATTGCCTTTGATGCCGAACGAAAACTAATGACAACTTTTCACCGCTATGATAATAAAATAATTTCATTTACCAAGGGTGCCCCGGATATATTGCTGGAACAATGTGTAAACGTTGACTTGCCTGCCCTGCAAAAACAGGTGGATGATTTGGCGGCTAAGGGTCACCGGGTGCTGGGATTTGCTTATCGTTATTGGGATGCATTACCTGAAACTCCCGATAGTGAAATACATGAATCGGGATTAACGTTTTTAGGATTAACCGGAATTATTGACCCTCCGCGGGACGAAGTGTTTGATGCCGTGGCGCAATGTAAAACAGCAGGCATTGTACCGGTAATGATAACCGGTGACCATCCGTTAACTGCCAAAACAATTGCACAACGAATTGGAATCTTAAGCAGCGAAAAGGATTTAATCATCACCGGTCAGGAATTGGCGGCATTCGATAATGATAGCTTCTTATCTAAAGTGGAAAAGATAAAAGTATATGCTCGTGTTTCGCCTGAGCAAAAACTACAGATAGTAAGAATGCTGCAGCAGAAAGGTCATTATGTGGCTATGACGGGAGATGGAGTAAACGATGCGCCTTCCTTAAAGCGTGCGAATATTGGTATTGCCATGGGCATCACGGGTACGGATGTTTCTAAAGAAGCAGCTCACATGATTTTGCTGGATGATAATTTCTCCACCATTGTAAAAGCAGTACGGGAAGGAAGAAGGATATATGATAACATCCTCAAATTTATAAAATACCTGATGACAACAAACTCCGGGGAGTTATGGACTTTGCTATTAGGTCCGATCATTGGAATGCCCGTTGCCTTGTTGCCCATACATATTTTATGGATAAACTTAATCTCGGATGGATTGCCGGCTATTTCCTTATCATTTGAAAAAGCGGAAAAAGATATTATGAACCGTCCACCCCGGCCGCCGAAGCAAAGCGTTTTTGACAATGGCAGGGGGATGCACATGATTTGGGTGGGAATATTAATGGCTGGTATTGCATTGTCAGCGCAGGGTTGGGCCATTCGGAATGGTTTACACTGGCAAACCATTGTTTTTAATGTTTTATGCCTGAGCCAGATGGGGCATGTGCTGGCAATACGTTCAGAGCACCAATCATTGTTTCGAATTGGAATATTTTCTAACAGGCCGCTTATTGGTGCTGTGATATTAGCGTTACTTCTCCAGTTTGTTTTAACCTACACTCCATTTTTACACTCCATTTTTAAAACCGAATCTTTAACCCTGAAGGAATCTATTGTTGTTGGAGCTGCTTCTTTGCTGGTATTTTTTGCAGTAGAGATCGAAAAAGTAATATCCAGGAGAAGAAAAACCAACCTTTAAGAATGAAAGAGAGATTACTTCAGGTTTTATTTTCTCTTTTTATCCTGGCCCGTACATGCAATATTCTTTATGTACTGAATTTTCTTCTTCGGTGCGTTAATAATCGCTGGGGTGATTATTGTAATAAGAATGGGCAGAAATAAGAATCCTTAATAAAAGACTACTCCTTTGCATGAAACTTTGGGTCCTTTGCCGGTAATTTTTTTTAACGCAAAGAGCGCAGAGGAAGACAACGCAAAGAATACACAAAGGGTATAATCAGATACCCCTTTGCGAATAACTTAGTGTCCTTTGTGGTTAATCTTTTTTTTTAACGCAAAGAGCGCAGAGGAAGACAACGCAAAGAATACACAAAGGGTATAATCAGGTAATATCTCACCGTACTTCATTTCCAGCACAATCAAGACACGAATTGAATTAATACTCTTTTGCGTCCTTTGCGAATAACTTAGTGTCCTTTGTGGTTAATTTTTTTTAACGCAAAGAACGCAGAGGAAGACAGCGCAAAGAATACACAAAGGGTATAATCAGATAATATCTCTCCGTACTTCATTGTCTGAATAATTAAACAGGGAATTGAATAAAAAATTTTATGCATCCTTTGCAGGTAATTTTTTTTAAACGCAAAGAGCGCAGAGGAAGGCAACGCAAAGAA
>JANMBO010000039.1:0-94714 GCA_031360425.1 Chitinophagaceae bacterium
CAAAAATAAACGTATCTCTCCCCCAGGGCACCCGCGATTTTGGCCCCGATGTGGTTCGTAAAAGAAACTATATCATTAATACGATCAAAGAGATTTTTGAATGCTACGGTTTTCAGCCACTGGAAACACCGGCAATGGAAAATTTAGACACCCTGATGGGGAAATACGGAGAGGAAGGCGATAAACTGATCTTTAAGATTCTCAATAACGGATTGAACGATCCGAAAAATATAGAAAAATCAAAAGCGGGTTTTGAAAAAGCATTAGCGGGAAAGAATGATGCCAACCTCACCGAACGCGCATTGAAATATGATCTTACCATTCCTTTTGCGCGCTATGTGGCCATGAATTATAATCAACTCAGCTTTCCTTTTAAGCGTTACCAGGTTCAGCCCGTGTGGAGGGCCGATCGCCCGCAGAAAGGAAGGTACCGGGAGTTTTATCAATGTGATGCAGATGTAGTAGGCAGTACTGCATTATTAAATGAGTTAGAACTGGCAAATATTTATCATGACGTGTTTACCCGGCTTAAGATTGACGGATACGAATTGCGGATTAATTCCCGTAAGATTTTAGCGGCCCTGGCAGAAACATGTGGAGGAGTTGATAAGATGACTGAGATAACAGTCGCTATCGATAAGCTGGATAAAATTGGGTTGGATAAAGTAAAGGAGGAATTGTCTCAGCGGGGATTGAATACTGAGCAGATCAGCAGGATTGAAAAATATTTATCCATTGCGGGAACCAATACAGAAAAACTGGAAAAGATAAATAAGCTGCTTGGCTCCTCAGAAACAGGGAGGGAGGGCATGGAGGAACTCCATTATATTACCCATTCGGTACTTCTTTCCCCCGATTTGAAAATCATCATCGACTTCACCCTTGCCCGTGGACTCAATTACTACACAGGAATCATCTTCGAAGCTAAAGCACCTGCGGAAGTTAAAATGGGGAGCATTGGAGGTGGTGGCCGCTATGATGATTTAACGGGTTTATTCGGAGTGCCAGATATTCCGGGAGTAGGCATTTCTTTTGGCGTGGACCGCATCTATGATGTGCTGGATGAATTGAAATTGTTCCCCGAGGAACTACAGGTAAGTACCCAGGTATTATTTTTTAATACCGGAACCGAAGAATCCAATAGGGCATTCTCCGCCATGCAGCAATTGCGCAGCAAGGGAATTCGCTGCGAACTTTTTCACGAATCAGTAAAATTTGATAAACAATTCAAATATGCCGAAAAGAAGAACATCCCCTTTGTGGTTATAATTGGCCGCACAGAACTGGAAGCAAGTACCTGTATTGTGAAAGATTTGAGAAAAGGAGAGCAACAAATAATACCGGTAGTTAATCTCGGTAATATTTCTTTTATTTGACCTCGCAAATTATAAACCTAAATATGAAACGTTTATCCTTTATTCTGCTGGTGGCCATTAGTGGCGCCTTTTTATTCCAATCCTGTAGATCGGGTAGCAGCAATGTACCGGTACCAAAAGACGCGGCATTTGTAATGCATATTAATAATAGTTCTCTTTCCGGCAAACTTAGCTGGCAGGAAATTAAAGCGACCAACTGGTTTAAAAAAGCTCATACTGATGCGCCCGATTCGTTACTTCATAAACTGATGGATGATCCGGATAACTCAGGCATGGATACCAAAGCGGATATGATGTTGTTCGTAAAACAACAGGGCCGGGGCGGCATTTTGGTATTTGAAGGAGTTGTTAAAGATGCAGCTGCCTTTGAAGCATTTAATAAAAAAGTAAGCGAGGGCAGTACTGTTAGTAAAGAAGGCGATGTGAGTATTATGAAAATAAAGAACCACGGGTTAGCTAGCTGGAAAGGAAATCGCTTCGCCTATGTAATAGATGTACCTTTTCCCGATGGTATGAAAAGCCTTAGAGGAGGAAATTATACAGCCCCCTATAAATTTCCTATGGACAGCCTTCAGCAATTTGCTGTTTCTACCTACGGAATCAGCGGCAAAAGCAGCCTGGGCAGTGATGAACGTTTTAGTGCCTTACTGAAAGAGGCGGGTGATATCCATATCTGGGTCAATAACGAACAGTATTTATCAGCACTCAGTGGTGATATGCTGGGTATGTTAAAAGTAGCGGATCTATTTAAAGGAAATATTTCTGCCAATACCATAAGCTTTGATAATGGCAAAATAACCATGAAAGGGAAACAGTATTTGAATGATCAGCTGGCAGCCCTTTATAAAAAATTTCCTCCTAAAAAAATCAGCGCGGAAGTAATCGACCGTATTCCTTCGCAGAATGTAGTGGGAGTACTGGCGATGAATTATTCACCCGAAGGATTGAAGGAGTTGATTAAATTAACCGGGATGGATGGTATGGCCAATGGATTTCTCGAAAAAGCCGGATATAGTATTGATGAATTTGTAAAAGCGAATAAAGGAGATTTGATAGTGGCTGTTTCGGACCTGGCAATAAATCAGCAAGTGGTATCTCTGCCGGGAAATGATGGAGAGGAACCTACAAAATATACAAAAACCAAACCCGACGTAAAAGTTTTATTCGCCACATCTGTAAATGACAAAGCTGCCTTTGATAAACTGATTACCACTTTGTCCGGCGAAATGGGGGAAGAAAAAAATATGTTACCTGAAATAAATTACAAGATTGATAAAAACTGGTTCGTGGCGGGCAATTCAGCCGATTATGTTTCAAAGTTTTTAAGTGGCAAAGGAACTAAACAGCCTTTCACCAGCAAGTTAACGGATCAGTCGTTCGGTATGTACGTAGATATGCAAGAAATAATGACGAGTACCCAAAGCAGCATTAAAGATAATGGCGATAAAGAGGCCATGGATATATCCCTCAAAATGTGGCAGGATGTAATCGTAACGGGAGGCGATTTTAAAGACGGTGCCTTTACTTCTTATGCGGAGATCAATATGGTAGACAAAGGAACCAATAGCCTGAAACTGCTGAACCAGTATATTGATAAAATGTCTGGAATCTATAAAACAAAAAGAAGTAACAAGATATCCATGGAGGAGAATCCGTCTCTCGCGGACAGCACAACTGTTGCGCCGGTAAACCCAGCTAAGTAAAAAATTATAACCCCCATAAAAGCCACAGATCAACAGGAAAGAAGGTCTGTGGCTTTTAAATTACGTGTAATATGTCATTGCAGATCCAAAGTATATTACCATCTTATTTCGAAACAGAACGCTTCCAAACGTCTGAGATATGGGGAAAGGAATTGCAATTTGAAAAAGGACAGTTCATAAAAATTGTGGCTCCTTCCGGCAGTGGCAAAACCTCGCTCATGCATTTTTTATATGGAATGAGGAACGATTACAGCGGTTCCATTATGTACGATACTAAAAACATACGCCATCTTCCGCCAGAAGAAATTTCCCTGCTGCGGAAAAATAATTTCAGTATGGTGTTCCAGGATCTCCGGCTTTTTCCGGACCAGACTGTTTTTCAAAATATAGACATCAAGCGGCAATTGAATCCTTATTATCCGGCCGAAAAAATTAATGAAATGGCAGAACAATTAGGGATTGGTTCTAAACTGCATTCGCTTTGCGGTACCTGTTCGTATGGCGAACAACAGCGCATATCTATTGTTCGGGCGCTAATGCAACCGTTCGATTTTCTGCTGCTGGATGAACCATTCAGTCATTTAGACAATGCCAATTCTGAAATTGCCATGCAACTGATGATAACAGAAGCTAACAAACGGCAAGCGGCTATAATCTTTGCGGACCTGGAGCGAATCGATTATTTTCCCTTTCAGCAGTTGTTTCATTTGTGATTGTTGAATGGAGAATACAGCAAGTAATATTTAGAATACAGAATAGAGCATGTAGAATAAAAGAACCAAAAAAATTAATAAATATAGGTAATATAAGATGGTTTTATACATGGTCTAAACTAGCGAAAGAGGAAATCAGAATGACAGTGATTGCTGGTATTGTTATTTCACTATTGACTATTCACTATTCACCACATGAGACTTTCATTCAAACATATTAAACCGCTCCTGCAAACCGGCTCCAGCCGGTCATCTCGTTTTTTTTCCTATGCCGGTCTTGGTATTGGAGTTTTGTTATTACTCCTTTCCATACAGATGTATATTAATATCCAGCGATTGCTTGGTCAGGAAGCACCCCGCAAAAACGGGTATGATTTTATTTCGGTAAGAAAAGAAATCACCAATGAAACTATGGGACAGCTGGAAAAAAATCTTTTCAGCTTTGAAGACATTAAGGAATTAAAATCCAGGCCATTTATAGAAGATGTTTCTCCCCTGCTCGCTAATAACTTTCGTCTTCAGATCAGCGGGGGAAGTCTTATCCCTTTTGTAAGTGATTTCTTCCTGGAAGCCCTCGATAATCGTTTTATTGATACGGTGCCACCCACCTTTACCTGGCAGGAAGGACAGCAGGATGTTCCCATCATTATTGCCTCCGATTTTTTAGAGATATATAATGTATTTGCTCCGGGGTATGGACTACCGCAGCTTTCAGAAAAAACCGCTTTGCAATTGGGTGTATTGGTTATTTGCTATTCCCCCGATGGAAGCAAGCAGGTTTTTCGGGGACGCATCGTTGCCTTCAGTGATCGCATCAATTCAATTCTCGTTCCGCAAAATTTCCTGGCCTGGGCCAACGCGCAATTCAGCAATGTAAAAGAAGTGAGAGCCTCTCGTTTGTATATCAAAACAAAGGATGCCAACAATCCGGATTTTCTAAATTACCTGCAACAGAAAAACTTCCAGGTAAATAAAGATAAAACCAAGTTTGGCCGGGTTAAAGTAATACTGCAGGGAATATTCAGCGGACTCGGTATTTTCGGCTTGCTGGTAGTAATAATGGCGCTATTGTTATTTTCCTTTTACCTTCAATTGATGATTGCCCGCAGCAAAGTCAGCCTTCAACTCTTACTTACCCTCGGATATTCACCTGGTTGGCTAAGCAAAAAAGTGTCGGGCCTATTTATTCCGGTTTATATTTTAATTGTATTAATCGCCTTAATGGTTACCCAACTCCTGCAATTTATTTTTCACCGGTTGGTCCTTAATAATCGTCCCGAACTTTCCTCCTTTGTACATTGGTGGATACTGGTAGCCGCCATGGCGCTTACCTTGCTTTCCGTATTTACTAATTATAGTATGGTGAAGAAGTTGTTATATAAACTTTATTAGAAAATGGCCATCAACCGCAAAAAAAGTTTTTTTAGTATTTCCCGGCACTTATGGCCTGTCATCCGAATCCATCATCCAACAGGAAGCCGCTCTCTGTTTCTTTATTGTTGTGTTGCATTTTTTTTAGCACTAAAAACATTCTAATTTTAATAAACAGATACAGAAAGCCTATGTTTCGGTTTTGGCTCCTTTCCGCTCTTTTAAGTGCGAGCTTTTCACTGAAAGCCCAAACCGCTGAAGAGAATTTTTCACTTCAGTTACACGAGTATTTATCTAAAGCCGTTGCTCCTAATGAACCCGGCATGGCGGTACTGGTAGCCAAACCCAATGATTATACTATTTTCTCAAAAGGGTATGGCTTAGCTGATATGAAGAAGCTGACGCCTGTTACTCCTAAAACGATATTCAACCTGGGTTCCGTCTCTAAAACCTTTGTTGCCTTTGGTATATTAAAATTGCAGGAGTTGGGAAAGCTTTCAATAGAAGATCCCATACTGAAATATTTTCCCCACTTCAAAAACAAATCACTTGTAAAAGATATTCGCATCAAGCATTTACTCAGTCATACCTCCGGGTTGCCTGACAACCGGCCGGTGGAAAGTGACAGTATCTTTTTTTTAACCGCTAATGACGCGCAAAATTTCGCGCCCCTTTTGCAAAATGAGTCTTTATTATTTCAACCCGGTGAACGATTTGAATACTCTAACCCGGCTTTTAATGGACTCGCCCTGATTATTGAAAATGTAACGGGAATGAAATGGCAGGCTTATATTGAAAGACTAATTTTTAATAAAGCTGGTATGCGAACCAGTGTGATTACTGATATAGAATACCCGCAACTGGGAGTAGCGCATGGCTATCAAAAAGTAAAGGATCTATGGCAGGAATATGATTTTGGAGAATACCCCACCTTTTGCGCGGCAGGTAATGGAGGCGTTTGGAGTTCGGTGGAAGAATTGTTGAAATACGAGGAAGCCATTGAAAAAAATTCATTTATCTCCCGGCAATACACCGATCTTTCCCGCACCGTTTTTAATCCTGATAATTGGAAAAACAATTCAACTCCCTTTATTGGTTACTCCTGGTTCATTCTAAAAGATGCGTCACAAGTTACTATTGGTCATTCAGGAGACCAGGGTGGTTTCCGCGCCGAATATTGGTTTTTACCCGAGAAGAAAATTTTCTTTACTATTCTCGCCAACGGCAGCCAGGATCTCCGCCTAGTGAAGAAAAAAATCATAGAGTTACTTCTGGAAAATAAATTATTGTAAAAACTATTTTTCTATTTTGTCCGTATTAATAAAGACAAATTAATATATGCCATTACTCGCATCCAAAACCGTCCAGGAACTGATTCTTCGCATCAATCAATTGCAACCCGATAGGAAGGGAAACTGGGGAATAATGACTATTGAAGAAATGCTGGTACATTGTGCAGCAGGTATACAAATGGGTTTAGGGGAATTACCTACCAAAGTTAGAGTGAGCCCCTTACGCGGCGCCATTGCCCGGCTTCTGTATATTGAACTTCTGCCCTTTCCAAAATTAGCCGCTGCTCCGGCCGAACTCAACGTAAATAAAAAACTTAAGACAAGACTTGACTTTGAGTCTGGCAAGCAGCAGCTGATAAAACTGGTAAAAAAAATGGAAACCACTCCCGATACTCATAAGTTTCCCGTACATCCTATATTTCATAATCTAAGCAGGCGGCAATGGAGTAAACTTTCTTATAAACACCTGGATCACCATTTGAAACAGTTTGGGGTGTAGACTCTAAAAACCAGGTGAATAACTGAATTAAACCAATAATGATTTACCCAGGCATTCGTATTCCAATTTATGTTCATTCGCGTTAATTAATTTTAATTCGTGTTGAAATTCGCGTTAAACATTCTCATAAATCACCGCGGCCCCCTGCCCTACTCCTACACACATCGTTGCCAATCCATATTTCACACCCCTTCTTTTCATTTCATGTAATAAGGTGGTGGAGATTCTCACCCCGCTGCAACCAAGCGGGTGACCCATGGCAATAGCTCCTCCGTTCACATTTACCTTTTCAAGATCAAGACCAAGGTCATGAATACAGGCGATGGCTTGTGAAGCAAACGCCTCATTAAGTTCAATCAGATCAAGATTATTAACGGGTAACCCTGCACGCTGCAACGCTTTTCGGGTGGCTGGCACCGGGCCCATTCCCATAATGGAAGGATCCACTCCTGCTACTGCCATCGAAACAATGCGGGCCATTGGGCGCAGGTTGTATTTCGTAACAGCTTCTTCGTTTGCCAATAACATAGCTGCTGCTCCATCATTAATACCAGATGAATTGCCCGCTGTAACGGTGCCTTCTTTGGAAAAGACAGGCTTTAACATAGCCAACCGATCCATAGATGTTCGCCGTGGATGTTCATCGCGATCAAAAATTATTATTTCTCCCCCATCACCAGGAACCTCGATGCCGGTTATTTCCTCCTTCCATCTTAGTTTATCGAGAGCAACAAAATACTTTTCCTGGCTCTGCAAGGCAAATTCATCCTGGGCATGCCGGCTGATGTTCCATTGTTTGGCCACGTTCTCAGCTGTCTCGCCCATTGAAAAAGGATGATACAATTCGGCAAGCCGCTTGTTGGTAAAGCGCCAGCCGATTGTTGAATCATATAATTCTGGATTTCTATTCCAGGCCGTTGAAGTTTTGGCAAGTACAAACGGTGCCCGCGTCATACTTTCCACACCACCGGCTATATAAAGTTCTCCTTCATTGCACATTACACCCCTAGCTGCATCCATGATAGCCTGAAGGCCTGATGCGCATAGCCGGTTCACCGTATTGCCGGCAACAGTAACAGGTAAGCCGGCGAGTAAAGCCGCCATACGGGCTACATTCCTGTTATCCTCTCCCGCCTGGTTGGCATCACCGGCAATGATATCTTCAATGGCATTTATATCAATGCCCGGGTTACGCTGCAAGAGTGCTTTAATCACATGAGCCAACAAATCGTCAGGACGAATACTGCTTAACGCTCCTCCATACTTACCAATAGGGGTTCTAACACTGTCTATGATATAGGCTGTTTTCATATTATTTACCAGGCTTTAGAATTACTACTCCGTGCTCTTGAATACGATCTATTCAAGAACAAAATCCACGAAACAAACCCAAATATCTGCCAAATCAAGCAAATCACTTCATGCGGCGGCCAATGATTATCTTTACGGCATGGTAAAAGAGAAGGGAAACAATATCAGGGACTTGTCGAAGGAAGAATTGGTGAAATTTTTCGAATCCCTTGACGAAAAGAAATTTCGGGCCAACCAGGTATACGAATGGCTGTGGCAAAAGCATGCGCATAGTTTTGCTGATATGACCAACCTGAGTAAAGAATTACGACAAAAGTTAGGAGAGAATTTTAGCCTGCCCGCTCTTACGGTAGATGCGACCCAATACAGTTCCGATGGAACCGTCAAATCCCGTTTTAAAACATACGACGGACATTTGGTGGAGGGGGTTTTGATTCCAACTGAAAAACGGCAAACCGCCTGTGTTTCTTCCCAAATCGGTTGTTCTCTCAGTTGTAAGTTTTGCGCCACCGGGTATATGGATAGAGAGCGCAATCTAACCTTTGACGAGATTTATGACGAAGTGGTACTCATCAACCAGCAATGCGAACAGGTGTATGATAAAAAACTAAGTAATATTGTTTTTATGGGTATGGGTGAACCCCTGCTCAATTATAAGAATGTATTGAAAGCGATTGATCGTATCAGTTCACCAAATGGATTAGGCATGAGCCCCCGCAGAATTACCGTTTCCACTGCAGGAGTCGCCAAACAAATCCGGCAGTTAGGGGATGACCAGGTAAAGTTCAAACTTGCCTTATCCTTGCATGCGGCCAATGATTTGAAGCGCCATGAGATCATGCCTATTAACGATACGAATAATATCAAGGCATTGACAGATGCATTAAATTATTTTTATAAGCAAACCGGTAACGAGATCACTTTTGAGTATATTCTTTTTAAAAATTTTAACGATAGCTTGAAAGACGCCGATGATTTGATAAAGATTTTCCGGCAGGTTCCGGCCGACCTGGTAAATATTATTGAATACAACCCCATTGATAAAGCGAGTTTCGCCAAACCCGATGAAGAAGTGGTCAATGAATTTATGAGTTACCTCGACAAACACCGGGTAAATGCGCGCTTACGGCGGAGCCGGGGCAAAGATATTGATGCGGCTTGCGGGCAATTGGCGAATAAGGACAATTAGAAAATTGGAAAATGTGCAAATTAGAAAATTGAAGAAGGTGGACGTAATAGTTATTCCGAAGATTGATTCAACCGACTGAAAATATCAGAAGTTCCTATCAATACTGAATAATTGACCTTAAAGCATTTGCATATTTGCACATTCGCAAATTTGCACATTCGCACATTAAATCCTGTTGTAAAACAGTAAAACACTACTCATGGCAAACAAAGGATTTCAAAAATTTATTGAGAAAAAGGAAAGTGGAGCAAAGAAAAAAGAACGCATACGCCAGGAAAAGAAAAAAATTCGCCTGGAAACCAAAGCCTATTTTGAGAAGAAGAAAGCGGAGAGAAGAGGAGGACCTGTTGGAGTCGGGAGCCCGGAGTCAGGAGTCAGGAGTCAAAAGAAAGAATACAGAATAGAGAAGTCGGAGATCAGGAGTCAGAAGCAGGTAACCGGGAACCGGACGGTAAGAGTCGGAAGCCGGGAGCCGGGAGCCGGGAGTAATGAGCCAATAGCTCGAGGAAAAAATAAGGATACGGTAGTAAGTCCAATTACCCAAGCGGAGAAACCTTTATTGCAAAAGAAAGACGCCGGTAAAGAACCACAAACCACAAACTACAAACCGCAAACAACAAACCTCAAACCACAAACTGACAGTAAACCCCAAACAGCAAGCACTAAACCACCCTCCGACCTAATGCCTTTGAACAAATACCTGGCCCATGCCGGCGTTTGTTCCAGAAGAGATGCTGCTGATGTAGTGAAAGCCGGTAAAGTGTCCGTTAATGGAAAAAAAATAATTGAACCCGGTTTTAAAGTAACCCGCCAGGATGAAGTAACAGTGAATGGGAAAAAAATTACTCCCCAAAAAAACCTGGTGTACATCCTGCTCAATAAACCCAAAGATTTTATAACGACCACGGATGATCCGCAAGGGAGAAAAACAGTGATGGATATTGTCAAGAGCGCTACTACCGAAAGAGTATACCCGATTGGCCGACTCGACCGGAACACCACGGGTGTATTATTGTTAACCAATGACGGGGAACTCGCCCAGAAATTATCGCATCCCAGTTATGAAATAAAAAAGATTTATGAAGTAACACTGGACCGCCAGGTATCTAAAAAAGATTTTGATGCCATCGCCGCCGGAGTAACGCTGGAAGATGGATATGTACAACCTGATGCATTGGCCTATCCCGATCCAAAGAACAAACATATTATTGGAATTGAAATACACAGCGGGCGCAACCGGATTGTACGCCGGATATTCGAACACCTCGGGTACGATGTACGTAACCTCGACCGGGTAATGTATGCCAATCTAACCAAAAAAAATGTAGACCGGGGTAAATGGCGTTTCTTAAGTGAGAAAGAAGTGCGTTTACTGAAATTTCTTAATGCTTCTTATATGCGGAAATAATTTCATAACGCTTATGGTGATCAACAAAGTTCCTGAAATAATTTTTGAAAATGATGAGGTCGCAGCGGTCAACAAACCAGCCGGTTTACTCAGCATTCCCGACCGGGAAGGAAAAGAAACTTCATTGAAGACCTGGCTGCAGGAGAAATATGGAAAAATATTTACGGTACATCGGCTCGATAAAGAAACCAGCGGGGTAATACTATTTGCCAAAAATGAAGGCGCTCATAAATTTTTGTCTGAAGCATTTGAAGCCCGTTTGGTAGAGAAATATTACCTGGGTATAGTAACAGGCAATTTGCCTGAAAAGAAAAAAAGAATTGAAGTTCCGATAAAGGAGCATTCCACCAAGAGAGGAATGATGAAGGTACATCCCAAAGGGAAACTCTCTATAACAGAGTACGAAGTAATAAATGAATGGAAAAAGTTCTCCTTATTGCAGTTCAATATCCTAACCGGCCGCACGCACCAGATCCGCGTTCACATGCAAAATGAAGGCCACCCGATTGTGTGTGATGAATTGTACGGTGATCCAACACCCATTCGGCTATCTTTAATTAAGAAAAATTATAAGCTTTCGAAAAGCGAAGAAGAAGAAAGGCCCATCCTCAACAGGCTTGGGTTGCATGCTTCCAAACTAATAGTACCCTTACCCAACGGCAAATCAATTTCACTCGAAGTTCCACTACCAAAGGACATGAGAGCATTAATACAACAGTTGGACAAACTAAATAAGAAATCCTGACAAGTGTTAGGCCAAACCTGCCATGCAATTGTTTTGGCTCCACGATTCCATTAGTACCCTTTCGCGTTCATTCGTGCGCCCATTCGTGTTTGTATTTGTAACCAATTTTAATTAATCTTACAACTTCAAACCTGGTAATGGATATTAAATTTTTCTTTTTATGGGGTGTATTGCTGGTGCTTTGGCTGTTAACCCGATTGATAAAAAAAAGCAAGGGCTGGCATAATTTTTTTATTGTAATTTTTTCTATATTCATTACACTCACTCTTATTGAAACAGCCTACCGGTTCCTGTTAAAGAAGAACGCTTTTACCATTAAAAGCAACAAGAATTTCGGGTCCTATTCCAAACATGCATTAACTGGTTTCATGATTGCAGAACCGGGAGAAATGCAGGTTACGAAAATTGCCCGTAACGGGGATACTATCTATAATACCGCTTATACGTTGATTGCAGATAGCGGAAAGAATTCGATACAGATGAATCACCGGGTCGCTTTCAAGAACAAAGACGGGAACGATTCCGCGGAGCTCGTATTCCTGGGTTGCAGTATTACCTATGGAGAAGGCATTCACGACAATGAAACTTTTGCATCTAAAACAGGTGAATTGTGCAATACTTCCTCCGCTAATTATGGGTTTTCTGGATTTGGAACCCACCAGGCTTATAATATCTACCTGAATAAATACCGGAATTACCGCGATCAAAAACAGCGCACCTTTATCTATTCATTTATTCCTGATCATATCCTGCGGGCCAAATGCATTTATCCATGGAATATCAACGACCCCTATTTCGAACTAGTTAACGATTCTTTGGTGTTAAAAGGAATAGCATCAGATAATTCGGGCTATGCCAAAACCCATAAACTAACCCGCTATCTTTCCCTGTTCAATTCATTAACTTTTATAACTGACATAGAAACTTCAATCGTGGCCGGAAAAGCGGCCAAAGAATTACAGCCAGGCGATTACGATCGGGTCTTTCACATGATTAGTTCCATGCAGCGGTCCATTGTAGCAAAGAATGACAAACTTGTTTTTATTTATTGGGATAAGTACAAATGGAAGGAAGCCGATGATGCAAAGGTTTTGAACCGTGATCTTATAGAACAAAAAATAGATAACCTCAGAAATGAAGGAGTAACTGTTATAAAAGCTTCTGAAGCATTTGATATAAATAACCCCGCTTACTTCATAAATGGAGACGGCCATCCTACGGCCGAAGCGAATCGATTACTGGCCGTATTATTGAAGAAGAAAATCTGTAATAGATAAAGGCTAGGTGTACGAATGAGGAAATAAGAAAAAAATGCTACAACCTTCACAACCTCCTTCAATATTTTTCCTGTTGTTTATTTAGCCTGAATTAACATGGTGAATACAAACTCCTACACTACGTATCCAAACAAATTATCATTCTTATTCAACTCCGTGTAATTGATATTGTATTTATTCAGATTTGTAAGCAGGGAATCATAATCCTCCCGGTTCTTTAGTTCAATACCGATCAATGCCGGACCACTTTCTTTATTGGTCTTTTGCATGTATTCAAAGCGGGTTATATCATCGTTTGGTCCCAAGACATCATTAACAAACTGTCTGAGTGCACCCGGTCGCTGAGGAAAGCGTACCAGGAAATAATGTTTTAATCCTTCGTATTGGAGACTGCGCTCCTTAATTTCCGGCATGCGGTCTATATCGTTGTTGCTTCCACTTACTATACAAACAATCGTCTTTCCTTTTATTTCAGCAGCGAAATCATCCAGGGCAGCGATCGATAATGCGCCGGCAGGTTCCACCACAATCGCATCTTCATTGTACAGTTTCAAAATGGTAGAACAAATCTTTCCTTCCGGCACCAGCCGCATATCATCTAATACTTCTTTGCAAATTGAAAAAGTAACCTCTCCGACCCTTTTCACGGCAGCGCCATCCACGAAACTGTCGATTTCATCTAAGGTAACAGGATGGCCTGCCCTCAAAGCCTCATACATAGAGGGGGCTCCTTCGGGTTCAAGTCCTACAATTTTTGTTTTAGGCGAGTACATTTTAAAATAAGCCCCTACTCCCGCACTTAATCCTCCGCCACCAACCGGAATAAACAAATAATCGATATAGGCCATGTCTTCCAGTATTTCAACCCCTACTGTTCCCTGCCCTTCAATGATCCGCAAATCATCGAACGGGGGAATGAATGTCATCCCATTTTCTTCGGTATATTTTTTTGCGGCCACCGCACAATCATCAAATGTATCCCCCACTAATCTGACTTCAATTGCATCATCCCCATGCATTTTTGTTTGCTTTACTTTTTGATTGGGCGTGATGATGGGCATAAACACCACTCCCTTTACTTTCAATTTTCTGCAACTGAAAGCAAAACCCTGCGCGTGATTTCCTGCACTGGCACATACTACCCCTTTGGCTAATTGCTCGGGCGATAAGCTGCTCATCATATTGTACGCCCCCCGAAGTTTATAACTCCTCACTACCTGCAGGTCTTCGCGCTTGAGGTATACATTACACTGATATTTCTTCGACAAGCTGGCACTCAATTGCAGGGGTGTTTTGGTCACCACTTTTTTCAAACGCATTGCCGCTTTTTGAAATTCCAGCCCCTCTGCCCTAAAAGGCGGTGAGAAGTTCGTAGGCGTTTTAGTTGATGTATTCATTTACTAAAAATTATTTCACACAAAAGACGCTTCGGCTATAATAAAACCTTGCTTGCTGCACGCAAATCAAATTCATTTGCGCACTCGCTTCTTTGCACGAAATTTATGATGGTTTCATACCGTTACTACACAAAGTGCACATAGAATATCTTGCCGCACATTGTGTCAGTGATTAATTGATTTACGCAACCGGTTCTGCAGGTTTTTTCTCCCCTTTCGCAGTTTGGTTTTCGGGGCGCAACGAACGAACCGCTTTACCTGCCTGCCACATTTCACTTTCTCTCAATTCTTTCAATTCCAATTCTAATTTCTCCCGGTAATCTGGTTGACTGTTACTATCAATTGAACGTTGAGATTCTTTCCCGGCGGCCACGCTTTCATACAATTCTTTAAATACCGGAGCGGTAGCATCTCGAAATTTTTTCCACCAATCCAAGGCCCCTCTTTGTGCAGTAGTGGAACAGTTGGCATACATCCAATCCATACCATTTTCAGCTACTAATGGCATTAATGATTGCGTTAATTCTTCAACTGTTTCATTGAAAGCTTCAGAGGGACTGTGTCCTTTATCGCGCAGAACCTGGTACTGCGCAGCAAAGATTCCCTGGATTGCCCCCATAAGAGTTCCGCGTTCCCCGGTTAAATCGGAGTACACCTCTTTCTTGAAATCTGTTTCAAACAAATAGCCGCTACCCACCGCAATACCAAGGGCTATAACTCTATCTTTTGCCTTGCCGGTAGCATCCTGGAAAATGGCATAAGAACTGTTCAATCCCCGACCTTGTAAGAACATTCTCCGTAAGGAGGTTCCGGAGCCTTTTGGTGCTACCAAGAAAACATCTACCTCTGGCGGAGGAATTATACCTGTCTGCTCTTTGAAGGTGATTCCAAAGCCATGGGAAAAATATAATGCCTTACCTGGAGTTAAATACTTTTTTACGGTTGGCCACAATTGAATTTGTGCCGCATCACTGAGGAGGTAACATATAATTGTACCGCGCTGCAATGCTTCTTCAATATCGAACAGGGTTTCGCCCGGAACAAATCCATCCCGAATCGCTTTATCCCAGGATTTTGAATTCTTACGTTGCCCAACAATTACGTTGATGCCGTTATCGCGCTGGTTGAGTGCCTGGCCCGGGCCTTGAACACCATATCCAATAACTGCGACAACTTCATTTTTAAGAACATCTTGCGCTTTGGCGAGTGGGAACTCTTCACGGGTTACCACGTTTTCTTCTGTTCCGCCAAAATTTAGTTTTGCCATATTGTAGTGTTTAAAATTTTGAAATGGTTCATTATTAGTTCGCAAGTCGGAAAGCCCGGAAATCCGGAAGAATCATCCACGATAAGAAAAAATTCTTCCGGATTTTCCAACATACGGACTTCCGGACTTCTCCTCTACATCGAAAAAACTTTCTCATTATCATTCAAAAATTCATTCTCTATTGCCTCCTCTCCGGGTTCCCGATAATCGAAATCCTTCAGCTTTTCATGGAATCCATCGCTGGCCTTTATTATAGCCACCCGTGCGCTGCGAACAAATTCAATCAGCCCATACGGTTCCAGTACCTTTATCAGTTTATCCGTTTCCTCACGGTGACCCGCTACTTCAAAAACTGTATAGTCTTTACGAATTACTACCGCTTTTGCTCCATGCTCCCTTAACAGCCTCTCCACTTTTACTTCTTCAGCGATAATATCGGTCGGCACTTTGTATAAAGCCAGTTCCTGCCAAATTATTTCATCCTGGGTATTATAATAGGCTTTCAATACTTCTACCTGCTTTTCAATCTGGCGGCAAAGTTTCCGAACCACTTCTTCCGTTTCGTTAATTACAATTGTAAAACGATGTACACTGTCAACTTCCGAAGGCGAGGTATTCAAACTTTCAATATTGATCTTTCTTCTCGAAAAGATGATGGCAATCCGGTTCAGCAACCCGATTTGGTTTTCGGTGTAAACGGTGATGGTATATTCTTGCCGGCCCCCACCGCCTCCCCCGGTAGGGGAGAGTTGGAAACGATCATTTCCTATTGAATTTATCATAATACATTTTTATATATAATTTTCTTTATTTCTGAATTCTCAATATCTAAGGGAATTTTATACTTAATCAAAGGTTTTAAAAAGTTCCCTTTCGGGGGATTTAGTGGCCTTCTTTCAGACTTCCTCCCGGCACAACACCACTTCCGCCACTCCTCTTCCCTGCGGTACCATGGGAAATACATTGTTCTCTTTTCCTACCATTACTTCCAATAAATAAGCACCGTCATGATCAATCATTTCTTTCAGCCCCGCTTTCAGATCTTCTCTTTTCTTAATGCTGTTTCCGGAAATCCCGTATCCTTTAGCTACCTGAACAAAATCGGGACTGGTAATATCTACAAACGAATATCTTTTTTCGTGAAACAATTGCTGCCACTGGCGCACCATTCCTAAAAAACAATTATTAAGAATCAGGATTTTTACATGCGGTTTAAATTGCATGATGGTTCCCAGTTCCTGGATGGTCATTTGAATACCTCCGTCACCAATTACCGCTATGACTTCTCTCTCCGGTGCACCAAACTTAGCGCCTATGGCCGCGGGTAAAGCAAAACCCATGGTTCCTAATCCACCCGAAGTAATATTGCTCCTGGTCTTATTCATGATCGCATAGCGGCAGGCCACCATCTGGTGCTGACCGACATCAGTTACAATAATGGCTTGTCCTTTGGTAAGGTCGTTTACCAGGCTGATTACTTCACCCATGGTGAGCGTATCGTTGGTTGGATTCAACTCTTCCCTTATTACTTTTTCCTCTTCTTTCTCCTGGCAATCTTTAAATTTTTGTAACCATTGCGGATATACTTTTTGTTCCACCAGCTCAGTAAGCATCGGTAACGTTTCTTTACAATCACCCCATACCGGAACAGTAGCCTTTACATTTTTATCTATTTCAGCCGGATCGATATCCAGGTGAATAATTTTAGCCTGCTTGGCATATTTGTCCAATCTTCCCGTTACCCGATCATCGAAACGCATACCAACGGCTATCAATACATCACATTCATTAGTCAATAGATTAGGACCATAATTTCCATGCATACCCAGCATACCCACCCCCAGTGGATGATCAGTAGCAATGGCACTCATGCCGAGAATTGTCCAGGCAGCTGGTATTCCCGCTTTTTCAATAAATTTCTTAAACTCATTCTCCGCGTTGCCAAGAATGACTCCCTGTCCAAAAATTACAAATGGTCTTTCTGCCTCGTTAATCAGTTTAGCCGCTTTTTCAACATATTCTTTGCGTACAATAGGTTTGGGACGATAGCTGCGAATATGATTGCAGAATTTATATTTTGTTGCAGGCACCTGCTGCAATTGGGCGTTCTTTGTGATATCAATTACTACCGGTCCGGGACGGCCGCTCTTTGCTATGTAAAAGGCTTTCGCTAACACTTCCGGAATTTCCGTAGCATCGGTTACCTGGTAATTCCATTTGGTGATTGGCGTGGTTATATTAATAACATCAGTTTCCTGGAACGCATCGGTACCCAATAAATGAGCAAACACCTGGCCGGTAATACAAACCAGCGGAGTAGAATCTATCATAGCATCTGCCAAACCCGTTACCAGGTTGGTGGCACCAGGCCCGCTTGTCGCAAACACCACCCCCACTTTACCTGATACTCGCGCATAACCCTGTGCCGCATGAATTGCACCCTGCTCATGCCGAACAAGAATATGCTGTAACCGGTCGTTGTAATCATACAAAGCATCATAAATAGGCATGATTGCACCGCCGGGATACCCAAAAATGATATCCACTTTTTCAGCGATCATTGCCTCTAATAACTGGATAGAACCACTGACGGTAGCCCTCTCCAAATCATGCCCAGGAGTAACAGGCTCTAATGGTGGTTTGGTATCACCCGAAGTTTGTTTCGGAGTTTCCTTATCATCAGCTTTCCCTTTTTTCGTTTCAATTAAACTACTCATAAAAAATATTTTCAATTCATTATTATCTAACATTGCCACTCAAACATCCCCATTTTTCATTTGACAGGCGGCCTGCCTTTCACATTTTATATTTTACATTTTATATTTCTCTTACTCATCCGTCACACAACCTTCACTCGCATCTTTTACATACTTAGCATACTTATATAAAATCCCTCTTGTTGCTTTCAGCGGTGGCTGCTTCCATTCCGCTTTTCGCCGGGTAATTTCTTCCTCATTTACTTTTAAAATAATCGTATTTTTTACAGAATCAATTTCAATAATATCATTGTCTTTTACCAAAGCAATCAATCCCCCATCAAACGCTTCTGGCGTAATATGGCCTACCACAAAGCCATGCGTACCTCCACTGAAACGGCCATCAGTAATTAAAGCAACACTCTTTCCCAGGCCCGCACCAATTATTGCTCCCGTTGGCTTCAGCATTTCGGGCATACCCGGCGCTCCTCTCGGACCGATATATCTTATTACCACCACATCTCCCGCATGCACCTTACCGCTTTGAATTCCGGTAATCAAATCTTTTTCTCCATCAAATACCCTCGCCGTTCCTTCAAAGCGCTCTCCTTCTTTACCACTGATCTTCGCCACACTTCCCTTTACAGCCAGGTTACCGTATAGTATTTGTAAGTGCCCGGTTGCTTTCAACGGATGTTCCAGTGGCAAAATGATCTTTTGTTTCGAGAAATCAAGATCCGGAGCCTCTTTCAAATTCTCTGCTACCGTTTTTCCTGTTACTGTTAAGCAATCCCCATGCAACAATCCTTTACTTAATAAATACTTCATTACCGCCGGAACACCTCCATGCTTATGTAAATCTTCCATCAGATACTTTCCACTCGGTTTGAAATCTGCCAGCACCGGGATCTTATTGCTGATGGTTTGAAAATCATCCTGCGTCAACTTCACGTCTACACTTTTGGCCATCGCAATCAAATGCAACACGGCATTCGTAGATCCACCGAGTACCATAATAACCGTAATCGCGTTTTCAAATGCTTTACGGGTCATAATGTCGCGGGGTTTAATATCTTTCTCAAGTAATACCTTTATTGCCGCTCCCACTTTCGCACATTCTTCCTGTTTATCTGTACTCAATGCCGGGTTGCTGGATGAATTTGGCAAACTCAAACCCAACGCTTCAATAGCACTGGCCATCGTGTTGGCTGTGTACATACCACCACAGGCACCCGCGCCCGGACAAGAATGCTGCACAATCCCTTTGAAATCGGCATCGCTTAAATTACCGGCTATCTTTTGTCCCAATGCTTCAAAGGCACTCACGATATTCAAATCTTCTCCTTTATAATGACCCGGTGCAATAGTTCCGCCATATAACATAATCGAAGGACGATTCAACCTGCCCATCGCCATTATTGAACCCGGCATATTTTTATCACAACCCGGTATCGTTATTAACCCATCATAATATTGAGCGCCCGCATTGGTTTCAATACTATCTGCAATTAAATCACGGCTCACCAAACTATACCGCATACCATCAGTTCCCATACTTATTCCATCACTTACTCCAATAGTGTAAAAACGTAATCCGAGTAAACCATCAGTACTATCTACGCTCTTCTTTACGCTGGTGGCCAAATCGTTCAGGTGCATATTACAGGGGTTTCCATCCCAACCCATACTGGCAATTCCTACCTGCGCTTTATGGAAATCTTCTTCTTTAAACCCAATAGCATAATACATCGCCTGGGCCGCCGGCTGCGTTACATCCTGGGTTAATGTTTTTGAATACTTATTTAATTCTCCCATTTTTAATTCTTTGATACGCATGAACTGCCACGAAGGCACCAAATAAACCACTGCGTCTCTGCGCCACTGCCGTAAAAAAAATCTTCAATAATCAACGAGCCAACTCAACCTTTCAAGTCTGCAACCCATGAAACGTCCCGAAGGCGCAAAATAAAACCCTGCTTCGCTGCATCTCTGGTATAAAAAAACGCGCCAACTATTAATAAACCATTTTTACCTTTTATATTTTAGATTCTATATTTTACATTTTAAACAAGCTCTCCGCGCCGCAGTGGTAACAACTCCCCGATTGATTTTTCAATCACCCGGTTCTTATACGCCAGTTGAATAGTACGGCTTATGGTATCCTTCCACTCTTTCGCAAATGGTTCATCATCGAGGCTTTCCCACCCAATTACTTCAGCGGCTGTACCACAAAAGAAAACGGCATCTGCCTGTTTCAATTCCCGGGTAGTAATCAATTTTTCCTTTACTTCGATTCCTAATTCATTACAAATCTCAAACACCGTTGCCCGGGTTATTCCGGGTAAAATATTTCCGAGCATGGGCGTATATAATTTTCCATCCTTTTCATAAAACACATTCGCACCAGGCCCCTCAGCTACAAATTCGTTCATATCGTTCAGCAACGCTTCGTCGTACCCATTTGCTTTTGCTTCCTGGCTGGCCAAAATAGAATTTACATAATGACCGGCTGCCTTGGCATGAATTTTAAATCCTTTTGGATTTGGCCGCTGAAAAGAACTTGTCATAATCCGTAACAACTTATCGCCTAAAAATGGCTGCATCTCCCAAACTTCAATAAAAATGAATGACTCCTGGTTAGGAGAAAAACTCATATTCGCCGGCGCATATACTACCGGCCGGATATACGCATCTTGCAGGTTGTTTTTCTTCAATACTTCATAGGTAGCTTCAATTAATTCTTCCCGGGTCCAATGGTAAGGTAAATTCATTGCCAGGGCCGACTGCTTCAACCGATCGTAATGTTCAACAGCTTTAAAAATTCTCGTCTCCCCACTTACTGTCTTATACGAACGGATTCCATCAAATACGCTATATCCATAATGCAAACTCTGGCTATAAAAGTCCATTTTGGCTTCTGCCGCTTTTACAAACTCCCCATTTAAGAAGAGTATCGTGTTTTCGTTATAATAGGTTGCCATAATTTTATTAAGTCCGAAAGTCCGATAGACCGGAAGTCCGGAAGAATTATTCATTATTTTAAAAATTTCTTCATGTCATTCTATCCTGGAGCCGATCTTTCTACCCTGAAGCTTGGTGAAGGAGCTTAGGTTGGCTTCCGCACTTTCCGTCTTCCGGTCTATATTATAGTCGACTTCCTCAGCTCAATGTTCTCCTTATTAATCGCCCCCGGAATTTTACCGGAAACATAATCACTGATTAACTCGCCAATGGTACTGGTGAAATAAAAATTAACCGGATCAATATCTTTCGTTACAAAACTGTTCTGCAAGGTCCAGTTTACTGCGTTGCGTACCTGCTGTGCTTCCTCCTTCAATCCAAAATGATCGAGTAACATAGCTGCTGAAAGTATAGATCCAATCGGATTAGCAATATCTTTTCCGGCTGCCTGCGGATAGGATCCATGAATAGGCTCGAACATGGCGGCCCCTTTGCCAATAGAAGCGGATGGCAGCAGCCCGAGTGAACCACTCAATACACTGGCTTCATCGCTGATAATATCACCAAACATATTTTCGGTAAGTATTACATCAAATTGCTTCGGATTGAGAATGATCTGCATCGCCGCATTATCTACAAACATGTATTCCACTGTAATCTCTTTATACTGCATGGCCAACTCCTGGACCACTTTACGCCACAAGCGCGATGTTTCGAGAACATTTGCTTTATCTACCAGTAATAATTTCTTTTTTCTTTTTTGTGCAAATTGAAAAGCTAGATGTGCAACCCGCTCAATCTCTTCCCGGCTGTACATACATTCATCCGACGCCCGGTTACCATCTTCACTCAATTCCTTTTTTCCAAAATAAATTCCACCTGTGAGCTCACGGAATATGACGAAGTCGACCCCTTCAAGTTTTTCACTCTTGAGGGGCGACAAATGCTGCAAAGAAGGGTACGTGTTTACAGGACGGATGTTGGCAAACAATTGCAGGCTCTTCCTGAGTTTAAGCAATCCCTGCTCAGGCCGGACTTTCGCGGATGGATCATTATCGTATTTAGGATGTCCAATGGCACCGAACAAAATGGCATCGCTGTTTAAGCAGGCTTCAATTGTTTCATCGGGCAGGGGATCACCGGTTTTATCAATAGCATCTGCTCCCATAAGGTGATACGCATACTCAAACTCATGCCCATGTTGTTGTGCAATTGCATCCAATACACGAATGGCCTGGCGTGTTACCTCGGGTCCAATGCCGTCACCTTCAATTATCGTTATTTTCTTTTTCATCCTTCGTATTCTTATAGAAATTCCTGGTTTTAAAATGCTGGATACGGGATTCAGTTGATAGACAGAAGCCCTTAGCCTGTAGCTAATAGTCGGTAGCTCCCGGATCAAGGCTTATGCCTCATGGCTTAAGGCCTGCTCGCTTCGTATTCTTCAATATCCTTCTTATTGCTCAACAAATAATCAATATCATCGTACCCGTTTATCAAGCAGGTTTTTTTATATGAATTAATATCAAATTTTTCTTGTTCGCCGGTTGCTTTTATAGTTATCGTTTGGTCCGCGACACTTACTTCTAATTCCGCTTTATTATCTTTTTCGATGGTGCCAAATAGCTTCTGTAAAAAGGCTTCGGTCACCTGAACAGGTACAAGAAAGTTATTTTGCGCATTATTTTTAAATATATCCGCAAAGAAACTGCTTACTACCACATCAAATCCCGCATCTTTAATGGCCCATGCCGCATGCTCACGGGAAGAACCACAACCAAAATTTTTGGCGGCCACTAATATTTTTCCGCTGAATGCCGGATTGTTTAAAATAAATTCGGTTTTGGGTTGCGATTCATCGTCGTTCTGGTAGCGCCAATCGCGGAATAAATTCTTTCCAAACCCTTCGCGGCTGGTGACTTTTAAAAACCTCGCCGGAATGATCTGGTCCGTATCGATGTTTTCCATGTTCACCGGAACAGCGGTGCTGATGATTATGTTGATGGCTTTGCTCATTTATTGAATAGGTTTACGCATTTTCCAAAACCGGTTTTTCCAAAAATTCTCTCACGTCAGTTACCACTCCGGTTATCGCTGCAGCGGCTGCAGTTAACGGAGAAGCTAAAAAAGTCCGGGCATTGGGTCCTTGTCTTCCTTCAAAATTTCTATTGGAAGTAGAGATACAATATTTTCCCGCTGGAATTTTATCTTCATTCATACCTAAGCAGGCGGAACATCCTGGTTGGCGCAAAACAAACCCAGCTTCTTCAAATACTTTATGGATCCCTTCTTTTCTTGCCTGCTTTTCAACCTGCTGACTTCCCGGAACAATCCACACTTCTACCCCTTCTGCTTTCTTTTTTCCTTTTACAAAATCCGCCACCATACGCAGATCTTCGATGCGCGAATTGGTGCAACTGCCTATAAATACATAATCTACTTTCTGTCCTTTTATACTCTTCCCTGCTTGCAGCCCCATATACTTGAGTGATTTTTCGAAAGAAGGTTTATCCTGCTCATTTATTTCCTGCAAGTTTGGAATATGGCCACTGATACCAATACCCATTCCCGGGTTAGTACCATAAGTAATCCAGGGTTCAATATCTGCTGCTTTGATGAAAATTTCTTTATCAAATTTTGCCTCTGCATCGCTAGGCAGTTCCTTCCATTGGGCTAATTTATGGTCCCATTGGCTGTTACCCGGAGCGAACAGTCTTCCTTTCATATAATTGAAAGTAGTTTCATCCGGGGCAATCAATCCGCAACGGGCACCCATTTCAATACTCATATTACAAATGGTCATGCGGGCTTCCATAGATAAATTTCTGATGGCCGACCCGGCAAACTCCACCGCGTAGCCGGTGGCACCACTTGCAGAAATGAGTGATAATATATACAGAACAATATCCTTGGATACTACTCCCTTGTTCAATTTGCCATCCACATTGATCCGCATCAGTTTGGGTTTGCTTTGTAACAAACACTGAGTAGCTAATACCATTTCTACTTCACTGGTACCTATACCAAAGGCTATGCAACCAAATGCGCCGTGAGTAGAAGTATGGCTATCTCCACATACAATCGTCATTCCCGGTTGCGTAATTCCTAACTCGGGTCCAATAACATGTACAATACCCTGGAACGGGTGTCCAAGGCCATATAACTCTACATTATGCTCGGCGCAATTTTTTGTAAGGGTCTCCACCTGCAGGCGGCTCAGTTCTTCCTTGATTGGTAAGTGCTGATTTAGCGTAGGTACATTATGGTCGGCCGTGGCAATGGTTTGTGCCGGTCTATATACTTTAATGCCCCGATTGTTTAGCCCGGTAAATGCCTGCGGGCTGGTTACCTCGTGTATAAAATGTTTGTCGATATACAACACCGATGGCCCGCCGTCAATGGTTTTAACGATGTGCCTGTGCCAGATTTTTTCGAAGAGCGTCCGACCACCGTCTCCGCCTGTTGGCGGAGGGCTGGCAAAATCTCCGCTATTGTTGGTATCAGTCCGGCCCCCATCCCCTAAAGGTGGGCTGGCAAAATCTCCGCTATTGTTGGTATCAGTCCGGCCCCCGTCCCCTAAAGGTGGGCTGGCAAAATCTCCGCTATTGTTGGTATCAGTCATTATTATCTATTCTTTTCTTTTTTGAATATTAGTTTGGCATTATGAATCAACTTGCCGTAACGTGCTCCTGGTTATTCTTAAGTACAACAGTGCGACGCAACAGGTGTTGAATAGTAATACAGTCGTTTGGCTCATACTCATTGAATCTAAAAACTAAAGCAAGTTCCTATTACTTACTCTGTCTACCAAGTCCCCTTTTCGGTGCCAGGGGCTAAAAATGCGTGGCGCAGAAGCGCCACGCCTAAACAAAAACTACGCTCATGAGAAAATTTCCCTTATGAAGCTACTATTGCTTCCGGCTGATAGGCGGTGGCAATCTGCACCAGGTCTTCATCCTGCACTTCCTTTTTCTGATCGGCCACCTGTAAAAACCTTTCATAAAGTACATCTACATCGTTACGATTGAACTGGTAACCCAGTTTTTGAAACCGGTGCGCCAAGGCACTACGGCCACTGCGCGCCGTTAGTACGATTTTTGAACCGCCTGCTCCCACTTCCTCCGGATTAATAATTTCATAGGTCAGCGCATCTTTTAAAAATCCATCCTGGTGAATACCTGATGAATGGGAAAACGCATTACTGCCTACAATAGCTTTATTTGGCTGAACAGGCATCCGCATAACATCGCTTACGAGTCGACTCATCGGATTGAGCAATTCTGATTTGACGCCGGTATGAAAGCCCAAATGTTTGTGTTTTTTGATCACCATTACCACTTCTTCCAATGAAGTATTACCCGCTCTTTCTCCCAATCCATTAATGGTGCATTCAATCTGCCTCGCCCCGCTGATGATTCCAGCTATAGAGTTAGCCGTTGCCAATCCTAAATCGTTATGACAATGACAACTCAGCACGGCTTTATCAATATTGGGAACGTTATTTATGAGATAACTCATTTTTTCCCCATACTGGTACGGCAGGCAATAGCCAGTAGTATCAGGAATATTTACAGTTGTGGCACCCGCTGCAATAACTGCTTCCACTACCCTGGCCAAATACTCATTATCGGTGCGGCCCGCGTCTTCCGCATAAAACTCTATATTATCGGTATACTTACGCGCCCATTTAACGCACTGGATGGCACGCTCCAATATTTCTTCCCGGGTAGAGTTGAATTTAGATTTGATATGATAATCCGAAGTCCCAATACCGGTATGAATCCGTGGATTTTTTGCATGCTTCAATGCGGCACCGGCTGTGTCAATATCTTTTTGAACTGCCCGGCTTAGGCCGCAAACGGTGGCTCTTTTCAGTGTTTTGGCGATCTGCTCTACACTTTCAAAATCGCCGGGACTGGAGATAGGAAAGCCTGCTTCAATTATGTCTACACCAAGATCTTCTAATTGAAGGGCCAGTTCTACCTTTTCTTTGGTATTAAGCTTGCATCCCGGAACCTGTTCGCCGTCGCGCAAAGTGGTATCAAAAATATATATCTTGTTGTCTGACATTAGGCAAATTTGAACCAGATGAAAATAAAAAAGCAGGCTGTCTTACTTTTGTGTTGCTTGCTATAGTCTAATAAAACAACCTGCTCCTCCGAAGGTATTTCTATATAAGGGGCCGGTAAAATCAAAAAAGCTGGTATTTTACAGTGTTTAACCGGGTAAAGGATAGCCGGAATGCGCGCTGGATAAGGATTTTAACCATATTTGAATACGATGCCCAACCGCTCTACAGACCCTCTATTCTTGCTTATTAAATCGCTGGAAAAGTCCGAAAAACGGAACTTTAAGCTATATGTCAAGCGCCATTCGGGTGGAGAAGACCTTAAAAGCGTTCAATTATTTGATGCGCTCGACAAAATGGAGGAATACGATGAGGACCTGTTACTTAAAAAAAACAAGGCCATCCGTAAGCAACAGCTTTCGAATATGAAGGCCCATTTATATCGTCAGTTGCTATCAAGTCTGCGCCTTATCAAAAACGAAAACAATATCGATATCCAGCTACACGAGCAAATGGACTTTGCCCGTATACTTTATAATAAAGGACTGTACCTGCAAAGTCTCAAAGTATTAGACAAGCTAAAAGAGCTGGCCCGGCAACATAACCAGTTTACCTATCAGCAACAGGTTTTGTTTTTCGAGAAGAAGATAGAGACATTATATATTACCCGCAGTATGCAGGACCGGGCCCGGCAATTAGCTACTGAATCGGAGGAGGTATTGCTCAGACTTACCCTGATCACCCAGCTATCTACCCTCGCTCTTGAATTATACAGTTGGTATATAAAAAATGGGCATGCCCGAAATGAAAATGATATTAAGGCTGTCAATGCTTTTTTTGAAAAACATTTTCCGGATAAGGCCAGGCAGGTTAATGGGTTCTACGAACAGCTCTACCTGTACCAGAGTTATTGCTGGCTGGCCTTTATTAAACAGGATTTTTTAACCTATTACCGCTATACGCAAAAATGGGTGGATCTTTTTGAACAGGATAAATTTATGATTGAAGTGGAAACAGGCCACTACATAAAAGGAATGCATAACTTATTAGGCGCTCATTTTGATCTGCAGAATTATAAGAAGTTCAACGAAGTGCTGGAGCATTTCGAAAAGTTTTCTCATTCCCGGGCCGTTAGTCAGAATGATAACAACAAAATACTCGTATTTGTATACCTCAGCATTTCCTTACTTAATAAACATTTCACCGAAGGCACGTTTAGCGAGGGAACCAAACTGGTACCGCATATAGAAGATAAATTAAAAGAATACGAATTGTACCTCGACCGGCACCGGGTACTGGTATTCTATTACAAATTTGCATCTTTGTATTTTGGAAGCGGCGATTATGAAACTACTATCGACTACCTGAATAAGATTATTAACTGGAGGATGGACCTGCGCACCGATCTGCAGTGTTATTCGCGGTTGCTGCATTTAATTGCTCATTATGAACTGGGCAATTACGATTTGCTGGAATTTTTAATAAAATCGGTGTATCGCTTTATGGGCAAAATGGAAAGCCTGAGTTTGGTAGAAGAAGAAATTTTTAAATTCCTTCGCCAGTCGTTCCGCGTTACTACCAAGGGGCTGCAACCTGAATTTGAAAAGCTATTAGAAAAACTAAAAAAGCTAGAGCGAAACCATTTTGAAACCCGCGCATTTGTATATCTCGACGTGATAAGCTGGCTGGAAAGCAAAATCAGTAATGTACCGGTACAATCGGTGATCAGGAAAAAATTTTTAGAAAGAAGGAAGGGAAAAGGAAATGGGTAGACTTCCGTCAGTTTCAATCCAAGGAAAGGCGCACTTACATTCCGTTGAAGAATCCAATACCTGTTCGCTTATTAACCAAAAAGGGAATTCAGAATAAAGGAAAATTCAAGAAGTTTACCAACTAAAAAGAAATAGTATTGATAATACGAGCCATAAATGATCCATTTGGTAAATAATTCGTAAATGAATCATTCCAATGACAACAGAACAACTTTTAAAAGAATTTGAACAGGCGAGGGGACCTCTGAAGTCTTATATTCTCCGAATCACGGCGAGTGTGGAAGATACTGAAGATATTATACATGATACATTCATTAAAGCAACGGAAAAAATCGGGACATTCAAAGGAGAGTCATCGTTAAAAACCTGGATTTTTGCCATTGCCTCCAATCTTGCAAAAGACAATCTGAGAGCTAGAAAGCGTTGGGTGGAAAATGTCAACGACATTTCAAAAGAAGCCGCTTTGAATGATCCGCAGTTCTTCCGGGAAGCCATGCACATCAGGGCAACTTCCCCCCAGGGACAATTTGAAATAAAAGAACACATTGCATTCTGTTTTACCTGTATCGCCAAATCATTACCCCTGGAACAACAAATCAGCCTGTTGTTGAAAGAAGTATATGAATTCACCGTCAACGAAATCGCACAAATTCTTGACAGCACCGAAGCAATGGTGAAATATTATTTACATACAGGCCGGTCAAAAATGATAACTATTTTTGAAGGAAGGTGTGCGTTAATAAATAAGAAGGGCATTTGCCATCAATGCTCCGAATTGAATGGGTTATTTAACCCAAAACAAAAATTCCAGGAAGAAGTGATAAAAATTGAAATGGCAAGAGAATCGGAAAATTCAGACAAAGAACACTTATTTGACTTACGGATGAAAGTGATAAAAGGGATAGATCCTTTTCAATCAAACGCCGCCGCGCTGCAACTGCATCATTTAGAGCATAACAGAAAGACCCTGGAAGAATATTTAGAAAAAAATCAGGTTTAGCTTATCATTTTGCTTTTCAAAAACGTCAAAAGTGTAAATAAGAATTAACTGCAACTTAATTACATATGGCAACAACATCTCCGGGGGCTTCAAACGGTAAAGCTTTTTCATTAAAAAAAACCTTCAGTAGGGAAACCAGTATTAGTATTGAAATTAAATCCGACCCCTCCATTATCTGGACATTATTGACCAATGCGTCGGATTATCCCAGGTGGAACTCCACCGTCATTTCAATTGATGGAGATATCACACTAGGGGGAAAATTCAATCTAAAATCAACTCTCGACCCGAAGAGAACATTTAAGCTGAGGGTGAAAGAATATCAACCTGAGAACAAACTCGTTTGGGGTGATGGTATGGGTAACAGGGTTTATACACTTGCTAAAAGCAGTAATGGATCCGTCCTGCTTTCCATGACAGAAAAAATAGGGGGCCCTATTTTCCCTTTGTTTGCGAAGATGATTCCTTCTTTTGACAAATCATTTGAACAATTTGCCGCCGATCTGAAAAAAGAAGCGGAAAGTATAATGAATACCAAATAACACTAAAATGAAAATCGTACAAGTAACTTATACCACCCAGCCAGAATTTGCCGAGATAAATATGGCCAATATAAAGACCGTAATGAATGATCTGCAGCTATTAAATCATCCGGGTATCAATTATTCCGCCTGTCTCGGTTCAGACCGCAAAACCTTTACTCATACCGCTTTTTTCCAATCGGAAGAGGACCAGAAAGTTCTTTTTGAACTTTCCTCTTTCAAAAATTTTCAGGAACATTTAAAATCAAGTATTCCGGAAGTTCCACCCAAACAGGAAACCCTGACTTTGGTTGGTTCATCAAAGAATATTTTTAACTAGTAAATAAAGTAGAAAATGAAATTTAAAATTGGAACAAAGGAAAAACCATTGAAATTAAAAACGCCGCCATTAACATCAGAATACAGCATGCATACAGACGAAAAGGATGGCAAAGAAGTGTTGGTATGTACCGTGGGGAAAACAGTTTTGCTTTATGACTATCGTTGCCTTTCAGACCTCTATGCGATGCTAAAAAAACATGGGGACTGGATGGAATTAGGGAGTGCTGATGAACAAAAGCCAGCAAAAGAAGGAACAGTGGAAGCATGGGGTCGCTCTGACAAAAATCAGGTGGGCGGTTGGTATGGATTAAAGAAAGGCCTTCGTGGACGGTTCGGAATGTATATTCCCCCATTAATGGAAGCGTTGGGGCTTGCGGAATTGACACATGATCCAAAGGGCAATAAGATGAGAGCAAAATAACTCTAAAAAAAGCATTACCAATATATATACTGGCTCTCAACCATTTTACCCACAACGACAATCCCGCATCGTTATGAAATTCCTGATTCCATATCTATCCATCTATCCCCATTACAAGCAGGAATTACAAAGGTTTTATGCGTCGAGACTATTTCCGGTTAATACCCGGAATTTCTATTTCCGGTCTTCATTCCAGAGCCTTCTTTATGATTGCCCGGCCGTACTATCTATCCGCGTTTCCCCTCGTCAAATTTTAAAATACCCGGCAACTAAAAATTTACTAAATTCATATTTCCATATTTTATCAACCCTCTGTATCCTTCTGCTTTCTTCACCTATAAATTTTGTTTTATGCAAAAGAATTTTTTCAAACAAATTGCCGGCTTTGCCCTGCTGGGTATTCTCTTTTTTTCTTTGGAATCATTCATCTCCAAAAAGGATGAAATCAAAACTGTGACCGGGGAAATTCTGGATATGAAATGTTATATGAGTTCCGGTGCACACGGTGATGGTCATAAAGACTGTGCGGCCTCCTGTGTTAAACGTGGTGCTCCAATGGGTATTCTTACTGATGAGGATAAAGTTTACCTATTAATTGAAGATGGCAAAAAATCAGAAGCTTATGAAGATGCCAAAAAGCACGCGGGCGAAAAGGTAACAATAACCGGCACGGTGGCGGAGAAAGGAGGCGTGCAGGCACTAATTGTAAGCGAGGTAAAAGTGAAGATGTAAATTTTCTGCTTCCGGTATATCTTGTTAATGCCTTTAGAGAAAACCATTCTGTCATTTTGAAACGAATCATCATTAAATCAATTATACCTATTTAGTGCTGGTAGGGGGAATTTCATACACAAACCCAACTAAACTATAATATAGAATTAGTACAAAACAAATAAAATATTGAATGTTTGCAGCCACTATACCGTGCTGGAACCCAAACGGGTTTATTAAGGAGTTGTCCTGCATGGGCTTCTTGTATATACTTTAATGCCGAATGAGACTTTGGTTGACGGGTTATTTCATTTTTTTTGGTCGAAACCAAAAGGTAAATCCCTCCGCACACATAACGAGTAAGACAATTAATACGTAGCTGATAAAAATCGGATAGGTAATTGGGGAGGTATAAAAGAGACTTTTGAAGATACTTTATTAATTTTAGGAAAAGGCTTGTACAGGTTTAGGAATATTTCAATAAAAAATATTTGAGGAGTTACATGAAACAAAATTATCCTGGGGAACAGTGGAAGGCCATACGATTCGACTTTCCCTTTACGAACGATTGCCGAATTGAAGTTTCAAACTTTGGGCGACTGAGGACATTCAATAAAGTTTCGGACGGTAACATTATAAACGGTTCCATGGTTAACGGCTATCGTATTATCCGGCTGAAATTTTATAGCCCAAGGGATGAGAAAACACAAGCCCGTTTTGAATTCTTACAGGAACAAGTAAATATCCTGGCTGCCAAATTAAAATTATTAAAGGATAAAAGCGATGGAAACCACCCCATCGCCGAAACCGAAAATTTACTCACGGCATTCAAAATGAATCTGCATAAAGAATTAAAGGAAGACCTAAAATCCCGAACCATTCATTATCATTCACTCATTCACCGGTTGGTTGCCGATTATTTTCTCACAAAACCACGCGATAAACAAACGATTGTTGCACACCTCGATTATGACAAGCTAAATAACAGATCCGTCAATTTAAAATGGATGACGCCGGAAGAAAACTATGGACATCAACGAAGCAGTCCTTATGTGATCAAAGAAAAATTAAGAATGCGACAAAGTGGAAACTACAATTCTGTTCGTATCAAGTTGAGTGTAACAAAAGTAATGTTACTCAAAAAATTACTATCGCAGGGCAAGCCAATGCATCAACTGGTAAAAATATTTAAAGTGACGGATACTCAAATTTTCAGAATAAAACGGGGAGAAAACTGGTCCGACATTGAAGCAGCTAATTAGTATTAGACAACAACACCTGCGATCAGTATGAATTTTCCTTTTAATCTTCTCGTCCTTAGCGTTGGGGCCTATTGAAACGGACTAATTTTTAAGCATAATTTCTCAACGACCCTTCTTATTATCCGGGAGCCATAAATTCATCCATCACTTTTGCCATATCCAACAGCATAAGATTTCGAAATAAACCTCATGAAATGATAGGAATACTAGTACAGCTGGCAATTTCCTGGTTAATAGTATGGCTGTTTGAAAAAGGCAATCTAAGTGTACTCGGGTTGTTTCCCACCCGAAAGAGGTTGGTAGATTTTATGATTTTTTTTCTTCTTACCGCTATTTGCTGCGCCAGTGATTTTTTTCTCAAAATGTATTTTGGCAAGCAACAGTGGATCGTTAACCCATCTCTCTCCTTCAACCTGCTCCTTTCTGGTACCTGGTGGAATATTAAATCAGTACTCTTTGAAGAACTGATTTTTCGCGGAGTGCTTCTTTATATACTTATTAAAAAATTAGGCGCCACAAAAGCTATCCTTATTTCTGCCATCGGCTTTGGAATTTATCACTGGTTTTCTCAAGAAGCGTTTGGAAATATAATCCAGATGGCTATAATTTTTACAATCACAGGAATAATGGGATTGTTATACGCCTACGGTTACGCAAAATCATTTTCGCTCTATATTCCCTGCGCCATCCATTTGGGCTGGAATATAACCCGGTCAGTCATTTTTTCAGAGACAGTTATTGGGAATCAATTATTAATCCAGGTGAAACCAATACCTGAAGTAACCGTATCCTATCCCTTATTTCTTATTTTATTGATTTTCCCCATGGCAAGTGCGCTGCTCACAAACTATCTGTTATTGAAACGCCGAAAACATTCGGAGACATTGTTACAAAATCAATAATAGATAGATGATGCTGGTACTGGCCTGTGATCGTATCATACTATAAAACCAAAATAAAATCTCAATATCAAAAAGCAGGAAGGGAGGAACAATCTGGTTCAGCTCCTGCTAATTAATTCTAAATAAATATTTCCACAATAATAGAATTCATTTAACTTTAATAATCGTCCTTTGATAAGTCAATAAACCTTTTCCCTCTTTGTTAATTCCATAGCATTCTCAATTTAAAGACTGAATCTTACAATTTATGAACCAGGCAACCACTCCTGTCTCTGAACGGCTTTTTTCTCTTGATGCACTGCGTGGGTTTGATATGTTTTGGATCATGGGCGCCGAAGAAGTTTTCCATGCGCTTTTTAAAGCTACCGGATCGCCTTTCTGGGGCACTATCGCGAATGAATTAACTCATCCTGATTGGAATGGGTTTCACTTTTATGATCTTATTTTTCCTCTTTTTCTTTTTATTGCCGGAGTGGCTACCCCTTATTCGGTAGGTCGTGAGCGGGAAAAAGGATCAACAAGACCCCAGCTTGTTTGGCGCGTAGTAAAACGAGGTATGCTGTTGGTACTTTTGGGCGTTATTTCCAACAATGGTCTTCAACTTAGACCTTTTGCAGAAATACGATTTGGCAGTGTGCTGGGCCGCATCGGACTTGCGTATATGTTTGCCAATATTATTTATATCTATAGCAAGGAAAGAGTGCAAATAATCTGGTTTTGCAGTTTACTGATCGGATACTGGTTATTATTGAAATTCACCGCCGCTCCGGGTTTTGCACCTGGCGACCTTACCATGGAAGGAAATTTTGCTTCTTATGTAGACCGCCTTGTGATGCCGGGCAAATTGTATCTGGGTGTTCATGATCCGGAAGGATTAATGAGCACTATTCCTGCAATAAGCACGGGGTTGCTGGGCATATTGACAGGCAATTTTCTGAAGAAAAATTCCATGACCCCTACCAGGAAAGCAATATATATGGCCGCTACCGGGTTATTATTTATTGGCCTGGCTCACTTGTGGGATCTTGATTTTCCTATTAATAAAAATCTGTGGTCAAGTTCTTTCGTATTAAATGTGGGCGGCTATAGCCTGCTGTTGCTGTCCGTTTTTTATTATATCATAGATATTCGGGGATTTAAAAAATGGGCCTTCTTTTTTAAAGTGATCGGCATGAACTCTATATTAATTTATATGTCGGGCAAGTTTATTGATTGGGGCTATACTACCAATGGATTTTTCAAATGGCTGGGGCAGTTAATGGGTAATCCTTTTAATGTGGTGGTAATGGCTTTGTGTTATGTTCTGGTGCAATGGGTTTTCCTATATTTTATGTATAAAAAGAAGATTTTTTTACGGGTATAAGGGAACCGATAGTTGGGTTCTCCCATTATCAAAAAAAGATAACTCTATTTTAAAATCCATATTAACACAAATTCTTTAATATACTCCATCAAACATTCTTATACCTGTCGAATAACCCTTGCTTTCTTTCAAAGAATGATTGCACTAATCCCTAACAACTTACCCTTCAGACTACTACTAAAAGAATAACGGTAAATTTAATACAATTAGTCTACTTGTTTTATAGACTATTTACTATATTTGCCCTGCTTTCTTTATTAAGTATAACCAAATGAAAAAGCTGTTCCTTATTCTCCTATTTCTATCTACTATTCCGGGTATGGTCAAAAGAACATTACCTGTCAGCGAGCGGTATGGTATGGCTATTATTTTACCGCTGCAATAAATGAAAAATGGTATTGGCAGACCGAGTTTCCTGAGCGGCATTTCATTGATGAGTACGCACAGCATCAAATAGCGTTTCGCAGCCATATTTATCGGGTGTTTGGGAAAGACTGGGAAAACTCTTTAGGCATGAGTCTTTTTTTATCCAAACCAAACGATCCGGAGACTAGAGTTGCGCTGACCATTCCTGAATTACAGCCGCATGTAGAATTTGTGTATAAACAGAAATTACCTTTCCTGGCACTGGAGCATCGGTTCCGAACCGAATCAAGATATTTTCACTTTACCAACCTGGCCAAAACAGAGCTGGAACATGGATATTATTTCGGGAACATTCGGTTCCGGTACCAGTTAATGGCAACCATCCCCATTTGGAAAATCGATGAGCACCGTGCCATGCGAATAAAATTAAGTGAAGAAATTCACCTGAACACTCGTAATAAAAATGTTCATAATCGTTTCGACCAGAACAGGGTTTATGCGTAATGTTTTACGGGTTAGTATATTTCGAAAAATAACAATACTCAAAACGAACACAATCTGAAAAGGACATTTAGCTTTTGAGGACGCCGGAAATAAGCCGCCCCTGAGTAACTAACCGTAAACCAATACCAGAAGCAAAATGGTTAATTTATATCCTGGCAGTGCTTATTGCTCACTCCCATTTTTCATTAAGTTGTTGAACTAACCAGGGAAAAAATCTTTACCTTTTACAATTAATAATAATAATCTGCAATGAAATCTAATTTTTCCTGCTTTTACCTGGCAATATCCAGCTTTATTGTTTTCCACGCTTGTTCCCCCGCTGCTAAAATAGCAACTTCGCCTGGTGAAACTTTTATTATTGGTGATGCATTGCCCGACGCGCCTGCTTTAGCTCCCAGAGGAGATTATAAAGTGGGGGTCAGAACTCTTGAAGTTATTCACAAAGACCAGGTAAATATATTAAAATCAAAAGCAGGTGTTGATTCCTTGTACGACCGTAACCTTTTAGTAGAAGTTTGGTACCCGGCCGTTGTGCCAGAAGGGGTTAAGGAATTAGTTACTTATGATGAAGTAATGGGTTCTTTTAATGATCCCAAACGGCCCCTGATTCCTTTTCAGTTTGACGGAAGAGCATTGCGCAATGCAAATCCGGTAGCATTACCTGGCGGATACCCGTTAGTAATTGTCTCTCATGGATACCTGGGTTCAAGGTTTTTGTTAACCTACCTTACAGAAAATTTAGCTTCCAAAGGATACGTAGTGGTGGCGATCGATCATAAAGAATCCACCTTTCGGGATGCAGCCGGTTTTGAAAGTACTTTGCTGAATCGGGCCAAAGATATTTTATTTGTACTTAATCAAATGGATGCTTTGAGCAAAGCAGGTAGTAATAACTTTTTGTCGGGACTGGTTGATGCAAATAATACAGCTCTTATAGGTTATTCAATGGGCGGCTATGGTGTATTAAATGCTTCAGGAGCCGGTTACAGCGAACAGTTGGTTAAATTCTTTTCCACTATAGCACGCGGCAGCACGGCGATTGAAGTACGCACAGCCAATAACGAGGCGTTTAAGGCATCATACGATCAGCGGATAAAAGCTGTTGTGGCATTTGCGCCGTGGGGTATGCAGCGCGGGGTATGGGATGCAGAGGGATTGCAGGGATTAAAAGTGCCAATATTTTTTGTGGCAGGAAACCAGGATGATATTTCAGGATACGAAAAAGGAATAAAAGCAATTTTTACAGGTGCCGTTAATTCGGATCGTTACCTGCTAACGTATAACAATGCCCGGCATAACGTAGCGCCTAACCCCCCACCGCCACAATCATTAAAACCAGGCTTGCCTTTTGATGAGTATTACCGTTATGCAGAACCTTCATGGAATGAAAGGCGCATCAATAACATCAACCAGCATTTTGTAACCGCTTTTATAGGTATTTACCTTAAGAAAAAAGATTATGAAAAATATTTAATGGTACAGGAAAAATCTAACGACAAAGAATGGACAGGATTTAAACTCCGTACCTCCACGGGCCTCGAACTCTTACATGCCACCGCTGGCAGGTAATAGATCAAGTAAGTCTTTCCTGACAGTGGGTGTTTATTTTATAGTTGGTTAATGATTGCGTAAAGAATGTAGAAAACGAGAGCAGGAGCGTGTTTAAGAAATAGACAACAGAAGAAAACATGCGGTAATTAATTGAACACAGCACCGGCCATTTTTCTTTTTCTGATATCCTTGTTAATTCATAACCACCTCAAAAAAAAAAATTGGTTGCATTTCCTTAGGACTCTTTTGACAAATTACCACTTACCACAAGTATTTCAAAGATTATTACGTAGTGAAACACAGAAATTATTTTTTTGAATTTGAAGATCTGCCATGGTTTCCCCATATCATCCGGGAGAGTATGACGGATTATCTGCGCTACGTGTTAACTGCCATTCGTTTCTATAAACCAATAACTCCATTGATTATTGAAACATTAACCAGTACCCAATCTAATCAAATCATTGATCTGTGCTCAGGAGCGGGAGGCGCAATTGAACAAATAATGGACAACCTGAACCAGTCAAATCATGGAGAAATTAAAATTATGCTCACGGATAAATTTCCTAATCTAAATGCGTTTCATTTTCTCGCCAATAAAACAAATAACCAAATTTCATTCTCTGAACGCTCCATTGATGCAGCCAATGTGCCTTTGGAGCTAACAGGAATTAGAACTATTTTTTCAGGCTTTCATCATTTTGATGAACGGTCGGCCAAATCAATTCTCACGAATGCCGTGGAAAACAACGCCGGAATGGCCATTTTTGATGGTGGGAATAAAAGCCTTCTTACCGCTTTATTAATTTTGCTTTTTCATCCCCTGGCATTCTTCTTATTCACTCCTTTCTTTAAACCTTTTCGTATTTCGAGATTACTTTTTACCTATCTTATTCCCATCATTCCTATTTGTACCATTTGGGATGGAATTGTTTCCATAACGAGATTATATGATTGCTCAGAACTTTTGAAAATGGCGGAAGAAGTGGAAACTACGAATTACAGGTGGAAAGCTGGTAAACTAAGAGCCAGCTATGGGTTAAATGTCACTTACTTAATAGGGTACCCCAAAGAAAAATAATTAAATTCGGTAATTCCCACCCCGGTTAATAGACTGGATATTGGATCCACAATGCATATCCTGTAGAAATTAACGGGTCACCGTTTTTGAAAAAATAGATGAGGATTATTTGCTGCAAAGCCAGCAGAGCCTGTTGTACTTTCATCTTGAAAACTCTTATTTAAATATGAGACTATTAATTATCGGCGGAACAGGAAGAACCGGACGGGAGCTTATTAAACAAGCGCTAGAAGAAGGCCAGCAGGTAACAGCCCTCATTCGTCATCCAGAAAAACTAAAAATAGTTCATCCTAATCTAAAGATGATAAAGGGAAACGTTCTTGATTTTGACAAGGTACAGGAAGTGGTGGAAGGACAGGAAGCCGTATTATCCGCCCTCGGACACAAACGGTTCTTTATTAAAACAACTATTCTTTCAGAAGGAACCCGGAATATTATTGCAGCGATGGAAAAGCACGCGGTCAAACGGTTCATTTGCATAACTTCCCTAGGCATTGGTGATAGCCGGTTTAAGCTGGGCTTGTATTATACATTATTTGTAATTCCAGTGATCGTATTTTTTTACTTTAGGGATAAAGCAAAACAGGAAAAAATAATTAAAAGTAGTAAGTTAAACTGGACCATCGTCCGGCCAGGACAGCTTACCAACGGGAAAAAAAGGGGCACATACAAACAGGGTGTCCAGGTGGGAAATTACCTACTCACCAAAATGATATCCAGGGCCGATGTTGCTCATTTTATGCTAAGCCAGTTAAGCAACGACCGCTATTTGCACAAAACACCCGGAGTAGCTTATTAGAGGAATTATTATTTATACCAATATTGGATAGTACATATGTTGTCTCGTAAATAGCAATCTAAATAGTATAAAGTATGCGGAAGCTAAAATTGCAGGTACAGGTTTCTATTGACGGATTTATTGCAGGCCCAAATGGCGAAATGGATTGGATGGTTTGGAATTGGGATGAGGAATTGAAAAGCTATGTTAAAGAAATAACCGGTACCGTTGATTGTATTATTATGGGAAGAAAACTGGCGGAAGGGTTTATTCCTTATTGGGCCACTGTAGCTGAAAATCCGGACGATCCGCAATATAATTTTGGATTAACAATGAATGATACTCATAAACTGGTATTTTCAAAAAGCCCTGGACCTTCTTCCTGGCATAATACAAGGGTAACAGCAGGCGATTTGGTTGAAGTAATAACAGAACTAAAAAATCAGAATGGGAAAGACATTATCGTTTATGGCGGCGGAAGTTTTGTCTCATCCTTGATAAAAGCCGGGCTGATAGACGAATACCATTTATTCATCAACCCAACTGCCATAGGAGATGGAATGACTATCTTTAAAAGATTGACCAATAAACAACCCTTCAACCTTTTAAAATCTTTAGCATTTGCCTGCGGTATTGTGGTTAATTGCTATGAACCCAATAGGGCATAAGATTCACCTGCAACCATCCATTTTGCTCAACAACGCATAATGAAAAATAAAACATTAATTCTATTCGGATTTATACTAGCCAAGTTCATAATTCAATATTCACTTATTAGTCCCGATTATGAATTACACCGGGACGAATACCTGCATCTTGACCAGGGACGACACCTGGCCTGGGGGTATTTTTCTGTTCCGCCCGTTACATCCTGGATTTCATATATTATTCTTCTCTTAGGGAATGGGGTATTTTGGATAAAATTTTTTCCGGCTCTTTTTGGTGCCCTCACCTTGCTGGTAGTCTGGAAAATTATCGAAGAACTTAACGGGGGTTTATTCGCTTTGTGTTTAGGTACCCTTTCTATTTTATTGTCTGCCATTTTACGAATAAATATTTTATATCAGCCCAATTCGCTTGATATTCTTCTATGGACATTAGTTTATTTCACTTTAATAAAATACATAAATTCTGGAAATTACAAATGGTTATATATAGCAGCCGTCACTTTCGCATTGGGGTTTTTGAATAAGTATTCTATTGTATTTTTATTCCTTTGTTTACTGCCAGCCATTCTATTGACGGCTCAAAGAATTATTTTCTTCAAAAAACACATCTTCTTTGCGGTAGCTCTCGGATTATTGATTATTTCGCCCAATTTAATCTGGCAATACAAGAATAACTTTCCGGTCTTTCATCATTTGGAAGAACTGACAAAAACGCAATTGGTAAATGGCAGCAGGACAGATTTCTTAAAAGAACAGATTATATTTTTTTTCGGTTCTATTCTTGTTGTGGCCGCTGCGTTAATTTCCTTCATCATTTACCTTCCGTTCAAAAAGTACCGGCTATTTTTTTGGTCCTTCCTATTCACCCTGTCTCTTTTGGCATATTTCAGGGCAAAGGGCTATTATGCCATCGGGCTATACCCTTTTTTATTAGCCTTTGGATCTGTATATATAGAACAGCTATTAAAAGAGCGATGGACAATTTACCTGCGGCCTGTTGCTATTGCCTTGCCCATTCTAATTTTTATTCCTTTGTTCAGAATTGCCTTTCCAAATAATAGTCCGGACTATATTCAGCAAAACGCTCAACGATATAAAGATTTAAATTTACTTCGCTGGGAAGATGGCAAGGACCATTCATTACCACAGGATTTTGCTGATATGCTGGGGTGGAAAGAATTAGCACAAAAAGTGGATAGTGCGTACGCAAGTATTGCAGATAAGGACCATACCCTTGTACTATGTGACAATTATGGACAAGCCGGAGCGATAAATTATTACTCAAAAAATAAAAATATTCAAGCTGTTTCCTTTAATGCGGATTATATAAATTGGTTCCCGCTTTCCAGGCAGTTACTGCATGTTGTGTTAGTTAAAGAAGAAGGCGATACAGATAAAAACAGGGAAAAAGAAAAGCAGCTCTTTACCACAGTGATGCAATTTGATCAAATCAACAATCCTTTTGCCAGGGAGAAAAATACTAACATTTATATTTTAAAAAATGCCAGCATTGACCTGAATAAACGCATCAGGGAAGAACTGGAAAAAAAGAAAAATGAGCACTAACTGGATAGCCGATGCAAACAGCCAGCTACAGTTAATGATTCTGTCAATTAACAATTATTTTTACAGGCACTTACTATTCTTATCTAAACCCAGGATATATCAGGAACTCACAGTCATTAACCAAACCTTTACATCAATGCTTCTCCGTAAAACATCCTTTTTTATTATCCTCCTTACTCTTATTGCCACGCCCTTTCTTTTATATAAAGTAATATGGCTGGCCCGTTCAACAAAAACCAACGGCACCATGAGTTTTAATGGAAAAAGTATTACGGGCCAATTAATGCACCGTTATTCAGTTATTCTATTTATGGCGGGTAATGATTCCATCTGGTTCAATGGCAATGACAACTTACTCTTCAAAGAAGGAGAAACGGTACCTGTGCGGTATATAAGTAGCCATCCTTCTGAAGCTCGAATCAATATATTTTCCGCCATCTGGGGAGATACGGTGGTGTATGGTGGCATACCGGTTTTAATTTTGCTTGTTATTTTTCTGCATCCCCAAATCATTCCACGCCAATCGAAAATCAAACTGGCAACTAAAAGGCCCTTTATAGAAGTTATTTGAAGATCTAATTAAGCGTTATTATACACTTTAATAATGGGCTCCCGTAAAGACCCTGCTTCTTTCGTGCAATGAAAATAGATAACATCCGCAATCGCTTCTGCTGTTACCCAATTGTCAAATACCGCGTCCGGCATGGCTTTCCGGTTTTGTGGAGTATCGATGGTACTGGGTACCACTACGCTGGTCACCACATTGGATCCTTTCGCTTCTTCATTCATTAGATCGGCCAGCCGGAAAATAAGTGACTTGGCCAATCCATAAGCTACCATCCCCTTTCCATTCTTTGCATCTATACCCGGCCGTGAACCAATCAAAAATATCCGGCCGCTTTTCTGTTTCATCATTTGCACAAACACAGGTTGTGCTACATTATAGGCCGTTTCAAAATTCAGTTTGTATTGTTTGGCAATGTCCGGTGTTTTTGTATCGGCTATGCTGCCCATCGCAAAACCGCCTACCGTTAGTACGGCGGCATCAATTGATTTATATTTGGAAACAATGGTATCGATAAAATGTTGCGCATCGTTTTCATTCATCAGATCTACCACTACTTTTTCAAACTGGCTGTCCGGAAAATTCATTGGTACCGGATCATTAGGAATCACGGTACCAATAACTATATATCCTTCATCAATAAATTTTTTAACAACGGCCTGTCCCATGTTACCGGAAGCGCCTGTAACGATGGCTATTTTATTAGTTGAAGGAGTTAGTGTCGCCATGATGAATATATTTAATGGTTAAATTCTTTAAATTCAATTTCTCTTTACCCCTCAAGGCTCCCGCAATAATGCGGGATCACCGAGGGCATCGCGCTGCACCTGCTTCTTGCTTACGCATCCCGAATGCGTCGGGACCGAACCGGATGAGGCGCTCAACCCAGGATGGTAGTCAGCAAAATTAAATTCAACTTTCTTTTATTCTAAAAAAGCCATTGGCAAGATTTATACACAACTATTAATTTGAAAAAAAATTCCCCAAATAATTTCTATTACTAAATGCATGCAAACTTTTGCATAATAAGATTTATTTAGAGTTAATTGATTTTCCCCAGACAATAGTGAAATTTAATTTACTATTCGCCCAACAGATTTTTGCTGCGGCATTAAAATTTGTTTTTGTAATTCCTATACTACATCCCCCTTTATTACATTGCCATTCCCATCAATCAATGTAATGTTCCCCCAGGAGGAGCCGGTTCCCCCTCAGTCCTTCATGGGAAATGACTTTGATCAAAAAGCCATTATTTTATTTATCTGCATTCTTTTTAATGATACCCTCTACTTCTAACCATTCATAAAACCGCTCGATCCAATGATCGGTGGGAAGATTTTGTTTGCGCATGCCATATCCATGACCGCCCTTTACGTACATGTGCAGTTCGGCCGTTTTGCCTGCGGCTATCCAACTGTTATAAAGATTAGAACTGTGCGGACCCAGTTTCAACTGATCGTCGGAAGCGGCACAAATGAATAAAGGAGGGGCGTCGTCTGGTATTTTAGCCTTACTCATTTCTTCGCTAATATAAGCATAGACCGGTGCGCTGAAATCAGGGCGAGACTCTTTATTGTAGTTCAAAGTTACTCCCATGGTTACTGAACCTCCTGCTGAAAAACCCATAAACCCGATTTTTTTGGAATCGATACCAAATTCGGCTGCATGATCCCGAACGTATTTCATGGCCTGGAGTCCGTCTGCAATAGCCATCGGTACCACCACGTCAGCAGCTTCTTTATATTTTTTTGGATTGGCCATTGCCTCGGTGAATTCTTTCGCCGGATCGTCGCTTACGCTATGTATCAGCCGATACTTCAAGACAAAAGCGGCAATGCCTTTTGTATTCAGCCATTTGGCAACGTCCACGCCTTCGCTGTTGATGGACAAAGCAAAAAAACCACCGCCGGGTGCTATGACCACCGAAACACCGGTAGCTATCGACTTCTCCGGTAAATATGCGGTTATTGTTGGCTGTACAACATTATATACAACCTGGGTATTCCAAATGGTTGAGAACATTTCCTTTTCCGACCAAGTCCAGTTTTGGGTGGCGGGTGCCTTTCCCGGATAAAGATTATAAACTTGCTGGGCAAAAACCGCCTGCATAAAAACGATAAGGGCGACAACAAAAAAGCTTTTTACTTTCATAATAGAATATTTAATAAATAATTCAATAAACGAATATACAAAATGGCAAGCCGCCCTTTATTTCTGCACTTCATATACGTACCTGCCCGAACCAAGCTGCAGGCCAACATAACCTTTTTCATCATCTATTATTTTTAATCCGGCCAGTAAACTATTCCCTTTTTCAGTAATAGCCTCTTTACCGGAAGCAGGGATATAAATAGTTGCTGTGGTATTAGCCGGAATTTCAATTTCCATAATAAGCTTATCTCCCTCGAGCTTCCATCCGCTGCTCACTTTTCCATAATAGGTTTGTAAGCTAGCGCTGGCATTCTTCAAACCACCACCAATAAGAGGTTTAATCTTTATATGCTTGTATCCCACCCCATCTTCATAAGTATCAATACCGGCCACTACTCTATACATCCAGTCGCCGATTGCTCCATACGCATAATGATTGAACGAATTCATTCCCGGTGTTTGAAATGTGCTGTCGGGTTTAATACCATCCCACCGCTCCCAGATAGTGGTAGCTCCCATTTTCACCGGGTACAACCAGGAAGGATAGGTTTCCTGCATCAATAATGAATATGCAACGTCATTATATCCATACCGGCCAAGTACATGGCACAAATAGGGTGTTCCTAAAAAACCAGTAGTTAAATGGTTGCCATAATTTTTTACATTTTCTGCCAATTTCTCCGCAGCCTGTGTTCGCAACGATTCCGGCAGCATATCAAAATTGAGCGCCAATACGTACGCCGTTTGAGTGCTGGAAACAAGACGGCCGTTTGGAGTCACGTATTCCTTTACAAAGGCTTCTTTTATGTTCTTCAATAAGGTACTGTATTTTGCCACATCATCCGTTTTACCGAGTACCCTTGCAGTCTTAACAAGCAGGTCGGTTGAATGCGCAAAGAAACATTGTGCAATGAGGTATTTATCGGTAACCGCTGATCTTCCATCATTATCATCGAAGGGACGGTAGAAGAGCCAGTCACCAAAATGAAAGCCCTTGTTCCATAAATAAGCATTGCTATTCTTCTCCATAAAACCCACCCATCCTTTCATGGATTCGTATTGATTTTCCAGAATTTTCTTATCGCCATAGGCGAGGTACATATTCCACGGGATTATAGTAGCTACATCAGCCCAGCCGGCAGAACCGGATGCACCGGGCCCTAATACATTGGGAACAACAAAGGGAATGCTTCCATTAGGCAATTGATCCGCTGCCACATCTTTCAACCATTTAGAAAAGAAATTATTTACCCCAAAATTAAAACTAGCCGTTCTGGAAAAAGCCTGTGCATCTCCTGTCCAGCCCAGTCGCTCATCCCGTTGAGGACAATCCGTGGGTACATCCAAAAAATTACCTCTTTGTCCCCATTGAATATTATGCTGCAACTGGTTGATGAGGGGGTGTGATGAAGTAAACTCCCCGGTTGGCTTCATATCCGAATACAACGTAACTGCGGTGAAGTTTTCCGGCCTGAGCTCGCCGGAGTAACCCTCTACTTTTATATATCGGAATCCATAAAAAGTAAAATGAGGTTCAAATGTTTTTTCTCCTTTACCATCCTCTACATAAGTAGCTGTTACTTTCGCCTCCCGCATATTATCAATATAGAAATTACCCTCTTTATCCAAAACCTCTGCGTGATGGATTCTTATTATATTTCCGGCTGAGCCTGCAGTCTTAACCACTACCCAACCAACCAGGTTCTGTCCGAAATCCATTACCTGTTCTCCTTTAGGTGTCCTGAATATTTTTACTGGCTTAAACGTTTCATGCTTTTTAACGGGTTCGTTGTAGGTGGCAATTAAATTATCGAACGAATGATTTTCTACTTTCACCGCTGCCCAACCCGATTCATTATAGTTATTATTGGCCCATCCGGTTTTCTCTTCCTGCGCATCGATGGTTTCTCCGTGGTATATTTCTGCGAAACGAATACTTCCCGGAGATGATTTCCATGTTTCATTGGTTATTATGGATTCAGATGTTCCGTCGGAATAGATAATATTTACCTGGAGCAGGAGAGCCAATGATTTACCATAAATATCTTTGTTTCCGCCCCATGCTAAAAATCCCCGATACCATCCATTACCAATGGCTGCACCTATTACATTTTGGCCGGATGCTAATAATTGAGTTACATCATACACCTGGTATTGCAGTCGCTTATTATAACTCGTCCAGCCAGGTGTTAAATATGCATCGCCTACCTTTTTGCCATTGATCTGCGCTTCATACATTCCATGCGAAGTAATGTAGGCGGTAGCACTAAGTACTTTTTTATCAACCAAAAATACTTTTCGGAAATAAACAGCCGGGCGATTGACCGAATCTTCACGGTAGCCGGCGCTGATCCATTTCGCTTTCCAGTCACTTTTATCTAACAGGGTCATTTGATAAGTAGCAGCTTCGCTCCAGGCTGATGGTTTATCATTATTATCCCAGACCCGTACCTGCCAGTTATATTTTTTGCCAGATTGCAAGGCGCTTCCGCCATAAGGTACTTGTACCGATTGGTCCGACATTACTTTATTACTGTTCCATACCAGTAATTTGCCCGTGTTGACCCTGATTTCGTATGCCTTTTGCAATACATCTCTTTTATCACTGGTCAACTGCCAGGTGAAGCGGGGTTGCTTTTCTCCGAGCCCGATTGGATTAACTAAATTTTCTGTAAGCAGGTTCTTTACAATAACCTGGGCATTTGATATTATGCTGCAGGTTGTTATTATAATAATCAGGGTAAGTTTTTTCATGAGAGTGATTGTTGCTTTTAAAAATTAAGTGTTTCTTTTCGACCCGAATAATATTTTAGTTCAATAATATCTTTAGGAATAGGTTTAGTGTTCCAGGCGTTGTGAATAGCAAGCGCAGCGCCCAAAGCAGATGCCTGTGCCATGGATGCAGCATAAACTTCTATACCCGGTAATGCCAGTGCCAGCAGGTTCATATAGTAAGAATTATTGCTAAAACCTCCATCTACAAACAATCTTTTTATCTCCACGCCTTGCAATACCAGCTTAGTTGAAACGATCTGCTGCTTTACTATACTACTCATTAAGGTAAGATAAGCAGTTGAATAATCAGGGAAATTTAACAGATCCAGGTCTCCAAATGCCACGGTCGCCGAACTACCTGGTGAGGAAAGAGTATCGGCTACCTGGTTAAAAGGTACTTCCTTATAATAATTAAGCGGTTTATTAAAATGTTCAGCTAACCGAGTTACCTGTTGCTCATGTTCATTGCCTGCAAACAACCTGGAGGCTTTGACCGGTTGACCTTTGTAAGTAAGATAGCATAAACAATCTTTCTTTAATTCACCGGAGGTAAGGGGTAAATCATTGAATGGATTTAAACTGATACACCAGGTACCGGTGGAGATTAATATAAATGGGTCATTGAAATGAGCCAGGTAGGGAATCAAGGATGATGAACTATCATGCAATCCGATACCGGAAATAATGGGTTGATTGTTCCATATCGTTTTAAAAGTGGTATCAGCCGGAAGAAGCGGAGGTAATTTTTCAACCAGGTCTTCTTCAGTGATCCAGGAATGATAGGCTTGATCTTTAAAATTCCACATACCCGTATGACAACCGATACTCGTGCGCTCGCAGCAAAATTGATGAGAAACCAACGAGCTTATATATTGGGGGAGATGCAATGGATACTTCATTTGAGCGAATAATTCCGGTTGCTCCTTCTTAAAACGATACAATTGTAAACCGGAATTCAAACTTCCTAATAAGGGTGAAGCCGTTACCAGGGAAAAGTCCTCTTCACCGCCATATTTTTTGTAAAATTTTTCCTTTAATGATTCCGGGTATTTTTTTAGATAATTATATAAGGGCGTTAATGGTTTGCCCTCTTCATTTACATAAACAAAACTGGCACCATAAGTAGAAAAATTTACCGCTTTAACCGTGTACGCTTTCAATCTTACTACTTCCATCAAAGAATTTAATACAAAAGCCTGCAGTGCATCAATATCTTCACAAGCATCGCCGTCTTCATCGGTTGTTTCGGGGAGTTGTTCCGACTTTTCATACACAACCCGGTATTCTTCATCAAAAAGAAATAGTTTCTTATTTGTTTTACCAATATCAAAAACGGCTATGACGTTTGTTGAGATCATAATAGTATAAATAGCTTTACCGTCTGCAACTCCCGACTCTCTCACAACCCCGTTGCCACACTTCTCCCTCTCTCTTTTATTAATTGATCTCTTACTTTTAAGGAACGAAATAAATGCAGTGGATCTAATACCCCTCCTGACTGCAACCGTGCTTCTGCTACTATGGATCTTACATCCGCACGAAAAGCAGCCTGTATTAATTCCTGGCTTTTCACCGTATCGTTTTGTAGCTGGGCAGCATTTAACGCTGTTCGATCTACCAGCAATGCCTGCGCATACGAAATCATAATAGCTTCAACGGATTGCAATAAATCTTCCAATGGATCTTTTACATTATGGGAGGCGTCGATCATCCAGCCGAGGTCTCTGGCATGATTCATCTTGCGGGCATCCATACCTTCTACCAGTTCATTAAATATTAAAAAGAGCTGGTACGGTTTTATACTACCCACGGTTAAATCATCATCTCCGTATTTTGAATCGTTGAAATGAAATCCGCCTAATTTCCCCTCCATCAATAACAGCGATACAATCTGTTCAATATTTGCATTGGGTAAATGATGACCCAAGTCCACTAATGTAAAAGCTTTGGGACCGAGTTTGCTGCTGTACAGGTAGGATTGCCCCCAATCGCCGACGGTTGTAGAATAGAAATTAGGTTCACAGGCTTTGTACTCTACAAACATTTTCCAATCGGCTGGTAAGGCAGCATATACTTCCTGCAAACTCTCCAGCGTATTTTGAAAAGCTTTACGGAAATTCAATTGGCCCGGAAAACAAGATCCATCACTAAGCCATACGGTCAATGATTTTGAATCCAGTTCCACTCCGTATTGTATTACTTCTTTATTGTGCGCGATGGCCTGCTGTCGAATGCTTTTATTTACGTGCTGCATTGAACCAAACTTATAGCTAAGTGCCTGGCCGGGTTGATCCTGGAAAGTATTCGAGTTCATGGCATCGAATGCTAATCCGTGCAGTGCAGCCAATGCTCGTATGGCCGCTGGATCCTTTGGAATATCCCAGGGAATATGCAAAGAAATAGCAGCACCCGATTGATTCAGTGCATGCAACAATCCAACATCCTCTATTTTCTCTTCCAAATTGCGCGGTTCACCGCCTCCACTGAACCGTCCAAAGCGGGTGCCGCCAGTACCCAGTGCCCAACTTGGAATAGCCACCTGGAATGCTTTTAACTTTTCAAGAAGAGAAGAAATGTCGCTTATCTCTGCTTTCGCAAATTCAAATCGTCGTTTATGGGCAGTAAGAAATTCTGAGTTGTGTTGATCAATTTGTTTTTTTTCAATACGCATACAATCAAATTAAGGCAAATAAAAAACTTCTTTCAGGGAAATGCTTACCGGCGAATTATCATGGTTAGTTTCCATGATATCTTTCATATAACTCCACCAGCGTTGCATAACAGCCTGTTGGGGCCATTCATTCAATGCCGATTCATTTTCTATTTTCAATATCCCAAACAAAGAGTGCGTTTCATCATCCAGGAAAATGGAATAGTCTTTTATGCCGCTTCTCTTCAATAAGGTAACCAGGTCGGGCCATATCGCTTCATGTCTTTTTCTATACTCTGCCTCCTGGCCCTTATGCAATTTCATTTTAAAAGCTATCCGTTTCATGAATACTAATTATTTTTTTGACAATCGTTCCTTCCAGAAATTTTCATTGGTGGTTCCGCATTTCGTACAAATTACGGTAAAACGGTTTTCTTTGGTGACAAACTGATTCTTTTTGAAGACCACCTGTTGTTGGTCAAACAAAGAATCGGTGCGCAACACAAGGGCTCCTGCTCCAATTTCAAAACTATTATTCTCAAAATAGATATTCCTGCAATCCGAATTATTGAAAAAAATGGCCGAAGGGATTCCATCCACTACGTTCCTGTTTTCCACTACTATTTTGTTATTCCTGATCGCGGTATTTGTTACCGGATATTCTTTACCCGCGCCACTAAGGGTTATTGCTCCATACCCATTCTTCAAACCATCATTCCGGCTGCTATTATTTTCCACGATGTTATTAGTAAACGGCAATGGAGAACCAAATTCGCAAACCAGGTAACCGGCTCCTTCATTATCATTAGAAATACAATTTCGGATTATACAGCCCGATGAGCCGCCATCAATATCAAAGCCTCCTCCATCATGGAGGCAGGTACCGGCATGATTATGCTGTGCATGGGAATTTTGAATGATCCCAGATTGACAATGCCAAACCCATATCCCTACCGGACCGCCGGATACAGATCGGCAATCCGCTCCATTTTCATAGGCTTCACAGGAATCAATCAAAAAAAATTTTACGCCGTATAATACAATACCATTGCCTGAATGATTATCTGTTTTCGTAAGAATTCCGCGGTTATTAAATGCCTTGCAATTCGAAATATAAAAATTTTGGTGAGAAACAGCGGGGTAAGCGGCCAGTGAACCAATACCAGCTTCTCCATTTTCAGTCGCTATACTATTTATAATTCGAACATTACGGAACCCGCAGGTCGTGTCTTTGTCCGACTGAATAAGTATTCCATATCCTCTAAATCCGGTTGTTTCGCAGTTATTAATTGTAATACCGCTAAGTTTCTCCGAAATTGCATCGGCATAGCAATGAATTCCACAGCCATTATTATCGCTAACTCCACTTCCTTTAACAATTATATTACTGATACTGATGCCGGCGGTATTATATACAAATATTCCTGTTCCTTTTCCCGCGTCAATAATTGGTTTCCCTTTTCCATAGGAACTGATAATAACTTTACCTATCGAATCGCCTCCATCCTTTTCATCCAACCGAATGTTTCCGGCATATATTTTACCTCCTTCCAATAAAACCTTATCTCCTTTTCGGAGTGTTAGCTTATTTATTTTTTCCAATGAGCGCCAGGCTGATTGGGAAGACGTACCACTATTATTATCATTCCCTGTAGAACTGATATAGTAGGTTTGTCCCGTTTCCGAAAACAGGTTCAGTAAAATTGTGCCATAAAGAAGCAAATAAGTAACCATTATTATTCTACATTCTATTCCTTGTATTCTATGTTCTCTATTCTTTATTCTGTATTCTTTATTCTCTATTCTCTATTCCCTCTCATCTCACAAACCCCATCGCAACACCCCCATCAACGTTTAACACATTACCGGTCGACTTATTCAGCAATCCACCCACAAAAGCAAAGCAGGCATTCGCGATATCTTCGGGCAAAATAATTTCATTGAGCAAGGTTCGTTTTGCATAGTAAGCTGGCAACTCTTCCACGGTGACTCCATACGCTTTTGCTCTTCCTTCGGCCCAGGACCCCGCCCATATTTTACTATCCGCAATTACGGCATCGGGATTCACCACGTTAACGCGTATTTTATCTTTTCCCAATTCAGCCGCATTTAAACGACTTAAATGTAATTGAGCGGCTTTAGCGGAACCATACCCGGCATTGTTAGGGCCCGACACCAGCGCATTCTTACTGACAATATTAATGATGTCACCACCGAAGTCTTGTTTCCGAAATAAGGTAAGAGATGCCTGTGTTACGAAGAACTGCCCTTTTACTAAAATATCGTATAAGACATCCCAGTCTTTTTCGGAATGTTCTTCCATTGGTTTTGAAATCGAGATACCGGCATTATTGACTACAATATCAATACCTCCAAAAAAAAGGGCTGCTGTACTAAATGCATTAATAATAGAATCAGATTTCGTTACATCCAAAATCGCCGTTGTAAAAACATCTTTATTAAATAGTTTTTGAAACTCTTCCTTTGCTGATTCCAAACGAACGCTATCATTATCATTTAGAATAATGCAGGCACCTTCCTCAGCCATTTTTTTGGCAATGGCTTTGCCAATACCTCCGGCGCTTCCGGTAATCAATGCAATTTTACCGGATAGTGGTTTTGGTTTCGGCATGCGTTGCAGTTTGGCTTCTTCCAATAACCAGTATTCAATATTAAATGCTTCCTGCCTGGGTAATGATGTATACACTGAAATTGCTTCGGCCCCTTTCATTACATTAATGGCGTTAATATAAAATTCAGAAGCTACTCTTGCGGTTTGTTTGTCTTTAGCAAAAGTAAACATGCCTACACCCGGGTAAATAATTACTACCGGGTTGGCATCGCGCATGGCCGGGCTGTCAGGATGTTTGCAACTTTCATAATAAGCGGCATACATTTTTCTATACTCCACAAACTGCGGGGCAATTTTTTCTTTAATTGCTGTTACATTATTCAGATCTTCTGTCGGCTCTAGGCCCAGTACCAACGGTGAAATTTTAGTACGTAAGAAATGATCTGGACAACTGGTACCCATTGGCGCCAACCGGCCGAGGTCGTTTGAATTGATAAATTCCAAAACCCGATCATCGTCAGTAAAATGTCCAAGCATCGCCCCTCTGCGCCCCGAAGGGGGGTTCAGACTCACATCACTATTTGAACAGAATCCTCTCAATATGGGCGATAAATCAGCTGCTTTTGCAGTTCTATTTTCTTTTGAAAGTGATTTTATTTTTTCTCCGCCGAATACCGGTCCTTTCTTTCCATAATTTACTTCAAGAAAGGCAGCACATTGTTCAATAATATCCAGCGTGTTTAAATAACTTTCATACGCTGTATCACCCCAGGTAAACAATCCATGTGAGCCGAGCATGATACCACGGATACCTGGGTAATTATCCAGGCATTGTTTCAATTGCAAACCCAAATCAAAACCGGGTCGTTGCCAGTCAACCCATCCAATGGTTCCCTTAAATAATTCTTGCGTAATGCGCTTGCCGTCTTTTGACGCGGCAATCGCAATAGCTGCATCGGGATGCAGGTGATCAATATGTTTGAAGGGAAGAACGCCATGTAACGGAGTGTCGATAGAAGGCGCTTTGGAAGTCAGGTCATAAATACAATAATTGAAGAGTTCAACCATTTCATCTTCGTGAGTTAAACCCTTGTACACATTCTTTAAATTTCTTAACCGATCTACATATAAGGCAGCCAGTCCATTTCTTTTCATGGTTCCGAGGTCGCCGCCACTCCCTTTCACCCACATCACTTCTGTTTCTTTTCCTGTGAGGGGATCTATGGCAATGGCTTTACAGGAAGTATTACCACCCCCGTAGTTGGTTAACCGCAAGTCGGCCCCCAGCAAATTGGAGCGATATACTAACAAAGCTACCTCATCACCCGCCAGGGAAGCGGCTTTGGCGTCGTCCCATAAATAACTGACGTGTTTGAAAGTTTTACTCTTTGCTGCATTACCGCCTTCCACTGATAAAGGAGCGAACTGAGGTTTCGAATTTATTTGCGTTTCCATTTAATGTTGAGCTATTTCTGCTGAATAAAATTGATATCGTACAAGTGTGCAACGCAACAGTCGCATCATAGTAGTACCATAGCCTGGCCCATACTACTTCAACGAGTTTCCATATCCCACCAGTAATACTGATACAAGAATCGTTATCAAACCTACCGTAAAGTTGGTTTTTGTTTTTTTACTTACGGCGCTCCATTCTTTTAGCACAATGCCCCATCCGTTAGCCACTAATATAATAAATGCCATGTGCAGTATCCAACTGCTGGCGCCATTGCCTAATTTACTTTCACCCATTCCATAAAAAAAGAATTGGAGGAACCAGGCGGTACCTGCCAGGGCGGACAACAAATAGTTTTTTGACAAAGGAGACGCGCTATTCGTATAATCGCCAAAAGATTTATTGCGTGCATTTAAGATCATACACCATAGGAAGTTTGTGGCCAGTCCACCCCATAGTAAAACGACATAGGTAACATTGTTCTGGTAAAGCGGATTCATGCCTGCGGCCACTGCGGCTTCTGCCATGGGTTTTCCGGCTTCTATCCCAAAATTAAAACAGGCGCTCATGATTCCTGAAAAGATCGCTACTGTTAATCCTTTTACCAGGTTGAACTCGGAAACGCTTTTCTTTTTCTCCGCTTCTGTCAATTCTTTTTCTTTCATCATACCCGCCTTACCACAGATATAGATACCGAGTAAGCAAATAATAACTCCTGCAAAAACGACGCGGCCCCAACTGGTGGTCAGTAAATCATTCAGTGTTGTTTTTCCTGTTGCCGGGTAAAAATTATAATAGATGGAAGGAACCAACGCGCCGAAGGCGGAACAAAAACCTAACACGACGGAATTACCGAGCGACATACCCAGGTAGCGAACACCGAGGCCATAGGTTAATCCGCCAAAGCCCCACAACACCCCAAACAATAAAGTATATTTAATAACACTACCGCGAGTGGCTTTTATTATATCCCAGAAACCGGGTACGGTAAGAGCGGCAGCCAGCGGGGGAACGATGAGCCAGGAAAACAACCCTCCCACGATCCAATAACTCTCCCAATGCCATTGACGAACTTTTTTATAGGGCATATAAAAACTGCCTGAAGCAAAGCCGCCGATGAAATGGAAGATAACGCCTAAAATAGCCTGCATACTAAAATAATTGTTTATGTGAAAGGACTTTTAAAGTTAAGAATTCCTCCTTCAACAGCATTAATTAATGAAAGAACAGGGAAACATTTACCATGCCTGATTCTTTTGTCAAACAGTAAAGATTTTGAGCAAGTAACGGTAAGCCGAAACTTAGTTTTGGTTTAGCAAAGATGTACCTGTATGCCAAGGTACTTAAGCATACAATTTTAATACTAAGCAACCCTGCGTATTCATTTCAGCTGTTCAAAAAAATACACTCCCTTCTTATTGGAAACGATAATATCGGGCAATCTATCCTTATTGATATCCATAACCACTAAACAATTACCAATGCCCGAATTATCATCAACGAGGTGAGGGATCCATTGCGGATTTTTTCCAGGGATATATTCATACCAGTATAAAACAGAGGGTTCGTCGGTGCCTGGATCACCAGCTAAATGTGCATGGTACCGCTTACCCGAAATAAGGTCGGGTCGTCCGTCTCCATTGATATCTTTCATCACAAGGGCATGCGACTGTGAAAATAATTTGCTTATTAAATGGGTGGTCCAGTTAACCTTTCCGTTTTCATCCTTTCCTTGTTCATGCCACCATATACCGTACCCATGTGCGGAAGAACTTATAATATCCTGGTCTCCGTCTTCATCAACATCCAAGGCAAACATATTGGCGCAATCTTCCCCAAAATTGGCTGGATGAAATATCCAATCCGGGACTTTTACATTAACCGGCGATTCCCACCAACCCGTTTTAATGATTACATCATTCCTGCCATCTTTATTAATGTCACCCCAACCAAGACCATGAGTATACCGGTGGGTGGCAATTACGCTATCATTGCTGATAATGTATCTCTGCCATGAAGTATCCCCCTTGACTACAGGCGATTTTAGCCATACAACTTTTTTTGCAACAATATCATTACAGATGATATCCATTTTTCCATCCTTATCTACGTCAGCAAGTACCGGCGTTTCAATACCGGCAGTTCCGAGGATCATATGAGCTTGCCAAAGCTTATTGAAATTCTTTGGGTTTTCATACCAGGCGCAAACGCCACCCGGCTGATCAAACTGTATGAGATCAATCCAACCATCTCCATTTACGTCCAGTGAAAAATTTAAAAAACTAGTGCAATATCCAGGTATAGGATTAAGTGTATCGGCATGAAGCAGGTGCTCTTTCCAGGCCGGCGCCTCGAACCAATAATTGCCGGCCAGGATATCGATCTTTCCATCCTTATTCACATCACCTACTGCAACACCTTCCGATACAAAGCGACTTTTAATGATATATTTATTAAACCGACCGGATGATGATTTTTTTATCGGGATTTGAGGGTATAGGCCTGAACCTGTGAATAGGAAAAATACCAGCATTCGTAAAAGCGGAAAAATGAATGATTGAGAAACTTTGATTTTTACGTATTTCATTTGGCAGTATTAGGTTCACTCAAATTAGTTACCATAAAAAATTTAATCAGGGAATATGGGGAAGCAAGTACCTATTTAACAATAAAAAGTATACAATATTATTTTTACATTTTTTAGTTGTCAACTTCTCCTTCTATTTAATCTCCTTTAAAAATATATTCCGGTATTCTACTTTCATAGATTCCATCACGTGAACCTGCAGCCCGATTAACCCTTTCCATTTGCGGGTGCTGGCATCTTCATCAATAGTCTCGCTCATTAAAACACCATTGATAAAATGCTGCATTCGGTTACCTTTTACAATGATATGTATATCGTTCCAGTCGCCTTTTTTAATAAGGGCCTTTAAAGAATCCGAATCTCCCACGGAACCCGTGATCAATGGTTTCTGATTCTGCTTTAATAAAGCTTTCTGTCCGCGCATAGCCAAAAATCCACGACCGCGTTCTTCATAATTCTGGCCGGTATAGGTATTGGCGCCATCAATATCTGCCTGGTAACCTTTCAAAGCAAACCGGATATCTTTCAGTTCTTCGCTTCGGTAATTAACGCCGCTGTTTCCCCCGGGGCTGATCCGGTATTGTGCTTTGAATTCAAAGTTGGCGGGCAGGCTTCTGCGCCAGATCAGGAAGGTATTTGTTTTGATAGCTTTGGCAGGAGTTACCTCTCCAATAAAACTTCCGTTTTCTACCCGCCAAAATGTTGTATCGGCATCCCAACCTTTCATAGTTTTGCCATCAAATATTCGGACAAACCCGGTTGATTTTTTTTGCGCATTCAGCATAATACTATTGCTTACTATCAAAAAAGCAAGAACGAAGTAGGAACTCTTTTTCTGTACCATGTTTATATTTTTTATGATCAGCAGCTTATTGGCGGAATAGCTTCACAATACCTTTGTTTCTTTCCAGGTTCGCGAAGCCGCTGAATCAATCACGGCCTGGCAAACCATTTGCGTATCTAGTGCTTCCCTAAAAGTGGGTGAACAAGGCTCCCCTGTTTCAATGCTTTTTAAGAAATCAGCCACCTGGTGGACAAAGGAATGTTCATAACCAATACTAAGCCCGGGTACCCACCATTTATCCATATACGGATGGTCACCATCCGTAACATGAATGGATCTCCAACCCCTCACTTTTGAATCATCTGCATTATCAAAAAATTCAAGCCGGTTCAGGTCATGTAAATCCCAGCGAATGGAGGCATTGGCACCATTGATTTCAAAAGTATACATTGCTTTATGGCCCCGGGCATAGCGTGTAGATTCAAATAATCCCAATGAACCATTAGTAAAATGACAAAGAAAAGAACAGGCATCATCGATAAGTACCTCCTGCATTTTCCCGGTAAGCTGGTGCATTCTTTCTTTTACAAAAGTTTCCGTCATGGCAGATACATCTTTAATACCTCCATTCAACCACATGGCTGTATCAATGCAATGAGATAACAAATCCCCAATCACTCCAGATCCAGCCACCGCGGAGTCCATGCGCCATAATCCTTCGCCACCTTGCGGAAGATTTGCATTGATGGTCCAATCCTGCAAAAAATTAGCGCGGTAATGAAAGATCTTTCCCAATTTGCCGGAGTCAACAATTTGCCTGGCCAAGGTAACAGCCGGTATACGCCGGTAGTTATACCAAACAGTGTTTTTCACTTTCGCTTTTTCAATCGCATCCACCATCGCCTGCGATTCAATTAAATTACGGGCAAGCGGTTTTTCACAGAGTATCATTTTCCCTGCTTCCGAAGCAGCTATCGCAATATCCGCGTGGGTATCATTAGGGGTACAAATATCGATCGCGTCAATATCATTCCGTTTAACCAGTGCCTTCCAATCCGTTTCAATACTTTCATAACCCCATTGCTCCGCAAATGCCTTTAGTTTATTTTCATTTCTAAAACAAACCGCTTTCAGCACCGGGGTATATGCCAATGCGGGAAAAAAATTAGCCACCCGCCTGTACCCGTTAGAATGAGTTCTTCCCATGAAGCCGCCACCAATTAAGCCAATACGGAGTTCTTTATGTTTTGACATATTCAGCAGAATTAATTCTTACAAAATAATTGAAGACAGTTTTTTATTTTTCTTCGAGCCATCCATGTGCCTCGCGAACTTTTATCAGTACGGACAGTATATCATTCCATGTTTTTTGTTGTGTAAGCACTTTATTGGGAAACATACACCCGTCCCAGCAAATGTGTTTAAATGCTTTGGTGATTGCCCCCTTTTCATCGCGCAGCCAATACCCTGCATGATGGGAAATATCCAATTTACCATTCGGATCAGTGGCAAGGCAATGGCGTCCCGTTTTATCATGCGATCCCGAACCGAATACAGTACCGTCATTCTGTGCCACATGGAAATCTATTGTCCATGGCCGAAGGACCCGTGTTAATTTTTGGAGCCCTTCGTTTAAGGTTTTGTGATCACTCCATTCAAAATCGGCCGGTAATATTCTGTCTTCCGGGCTATTGTAACCCAATAAGTATAGAAGGGTATGAGCCATATCAGCCTGGAATCCGATATTCGGACGGTCAACTGTCTCGAGCGTATCAATCATGGCTTTCCAGCTATGCATACCCCCCCAGCAAATTTCCCCTTCGGCAGCCAGCTTTTCACCATAATCCGCAGCCACGTCGCAGGCTAACCGAAATGTTTCGGCTATTAATTTTGTATTTTTTACAGGATCCAATGCCCAGGCTTCGGGTTTACTCGCGGAATCAATACGGATAATGCCATAGGGTCGAACACCATATTCGCGCAACTTCTTGCCAAAGCGACATGATTTGCGAACCATCTCCACAAATACAGTCCGATCTTCTTTGGTGCCCATAGCAGGGCCTCCCCAGATCGGTGCCACCAGGCTTCCAATATTCAGGTTAAGAGATAACACTTTATCGGCGAGTTTTTTTATTCCGTCATCTGTTTCATCGATATTAATATGGGGTTCCAGCAAACCGATATCGATGCCGTCAAACTTAACGCCGTTTACTTCGGCGGCTGCGGTGAGTTTCAGTAAGGTATCCAAAGAAATGGGTGGCTCCGAATCGGGCCCCTTGCCCACAATGCCCGGCCAGGTAGCGTTGTGCAGTTTGGGATAATTATTCTGTGACATTTGGTTCGATTGAATCTTTGATACAATGAAAATTACAATTGATGTATAGTTACCTTAATGATTCTACTTTCATATCCGGGTTTCCGGGACCAAAATGTTTTAATATTACAATCGGATCCGTAAGTGAAGGATTTACAATTTTTACTCCCTGTTTTGCCGCGTCTTCACTGATAAAAAATTCGTCATTTGTCAACTGTCCATACCGTATCAGAGCAGGAGTTTCAATATTCCATACTCCCAATGTACCATGACCCTGCGTTACAATTATTCCATAGGCAGCATTGTCTTTTATTGTCACTGTTTGCCCGGGAAAAACAGTGAGTTCTTTAGCGCCGAATGCATTCGATTTATAGCAGATCCAATTCTCTATATAACCCTCCGCTTTCATTTCATTTATCGGCCTGACAGGCTTTGGCATCATAAAACGGTTAGCCATGGTATTGGGATCTATATTCAGATCCCAATCCAATACGTCCATCAATGCATCAAAATCGCCCTTGCTTTCGGGAGGGGTACCGTTCCATAATAATTCTTCCGGAACGATGGCTTCATTTACCAAGGACTGGTACATGGCGAACACATCAGATGCTTTTTGCGGTTCATATGTGCAGATACTTCCCGGCGCATGAAGCAGACCCGGTGGTACATCCCAACCAGTGCCAGGCTCCAGCCGGTAGGCTTGTGAATAATTGGTTATTTTATTATCTCCTTTCGTAAAATTTACCAGGCATTCACGTATTTGATCTTTTGTAGTTCCCGGGGCAATCCCAATAAAAGTATAGGGAAAATCGCCGCCATGATTATTTAATTGCGGAGGGAAATAGTAAGCCTCGGGTTTACCTTTCTGGCCAATCAAGGCGGCCTTTTCATCATTGTGGTGAACATGATGCGGAAGAGGGCCCATATTATCAAAAAACTTTGAATACATCGGCCAGCTTTCATATTCCTTCCATAAACGATCTCCAATTAATAAGCCTTTTAGTTCATCAATGGCATCTTTCAATAAAAATTGTTCCTCCGTAGTTCCGTTGTTAAAAATCACTGCGCTTAATCCTTCATTAACTCCTGTGAGCGGGCCATTCTTCGCAGGAGTGGTGGATGATAACCATCTTTCGTCTATACCACCGCGTATACCTCCTAACACGTAATAATCATCTGGATGTAATTTGATCCTTCGGCCAGGCACACAAAATGACCTGGGCACCCAGGTAGGCGCCAGGCGCAATATTCCCTTTCCCTGTTCTAATGCTTTTTCAGCAATGATTCTTTTTCCCATATTGCCATTGTATTTGGATTGGTAAATTGGTTATGATAGTTCTTCTACTAATTTTTGAATACTCACTTCATCAGCTAATACTTCTATCTCCAAATTATAGATTCTGCTTTCTCCAGGCTCCATAAAGATCAATGATTGTTGTTCTCTTGCCATTTTCTGACCAATCGGAGGGTTGGTTCCGGGTTCCAGCCCCGTTACGTATTCCCCCTTCGCCCAATGTTGCCAGTTGGTTAACCAAGGCAATTGTTTTTTGGGAAACCGTAAGGCAACGGCCAACCCCAATTTTGCATTATGAATTCCGCAGCTGCTTATGCCATGTGTATCGGAGGCTACATTAATAATTCCAACTTCCTCTCCTGGGCCATTGTGTTCATCCATAGGTGCCGGACAGTTACGAAAGTTATTGGTTGAAAGAAAGATCTTATTGTTGTTATTGCGATAACGAGGTGACCAATCACCCTGCCAAAGAAGAGTAGAACCTTCATCTGCCAGGGGCCACCCAAAATTACAATGGTATAGTATCATATGCGGCACGGCTGTATTACCACGGTTAATTACTTCATCACGAATATGGATAGATGCCTTACCCAATGTTCCTGATATGGTCCTTTTCATTTCAAGACTTGGGCCAAATAGCTGCGATTCTTTAAGAGTGCCCGTAATACTCATATCCAACTTCCCCATTGCCGGGTCTGGCTGAATAACCGATTCTATTTCTGCCGGTATATTGCTGATCAATCCATGTAATCCTCTTTCACCATATTCATCCTTTTCAGGGCTTCCTACATGCGTAAGCCCGCAGGTAGTCAGTAACCCACCACCAAAAGTCCTCAACCAATCGAGCCCTCTTTGTACAAAGGGTTGTGGAGGTGTAAAGCCCGGGTGACTTAACCAGGCCAGGCTATGTTGATTATAAAAAGCCTCTGCGATATCCATGGCACGATCGATAACCACTTTATAACGAAGTCCTGTTCCGGTGTTTATCCAGGCAATACGCAATCCTTTGCCCGGGCCATTATCGAGCACTGAAGTCTCTATACCTCCTACCTGGGCAACATTGGATACTTTGTCACTCCATACTCCCGTTGTCATATCCGTTGGTTTACTATTAAATGTTGGACTATGTTCACTGTTCCTGTTAATAAGCAGTGATATACTTTAGGCACTACTATTATTTTTTACCCGCGTAAACCGGGTTATCTTTATTTCCACCTGATTTCAGAAAGGCAATAAGGTCTTTCAGTTCTTCGCTATTTAAATTATTAATCATTCCGGGAAGCATGGGTGAAATTTCAGAAACCCTGCTGTGGGTCACATTCTTTTTGAAAACTTCTTTTACCAATTGAGGGGCAAAGGGATTCTGTGATATATAATACTTATCATCATCCTGGTTGATTATTCTTCCTAATATGGAACCTCCTTCTTTCAGGTAAAAAACAGTGGCACCATATTGATCCGAAATTGTTTTGCTTGGTTCAATAATAGCTTCCAGTATATCTTTATTTGAAAACCTTGTTCCCAGTTGGGTAAGATCCGGGCCCGCCATGCCGCCTTCCCCTTTTACCTGGTGGCAGGATAAGCAAAAAGAAGCAGCAAACATTGCCTTACCCATTTCATAATTGCGGTTAGCCAAGCCGCTATCTATCACCGCCAACGCATCATTTAATTTCCAATTTCTCCCAGGTCCTTTGGGTTGTATTGCCCCAATAGCCAGGTCGGTTCCGGAAAGGCTAACAATCGAATCACCTGAAATTTTATTGAAATATGCGAGGCGATCTTTAGGTACATTCCCGAGTGCCTTTTTTCGGGCATAGTCAATAAAGCCCACAAAACTATGTCCGCCCTTAAAGCTAAATGCTTTATAAAACCATTTGAAATATTGTTCCTGCAGTTCCCGGGTCCATCCATTTTTCGCCTGACTTAATACGTTAGCATACCAGGTTTGCTGTGAGGGCGGAATTTTAGAAAGCATCCCTGCAATATCCATCCCGTATTGAGGATTACGAAGGATCAGGTCAGATGACTGTGAGATCGAGTTTTGATTTATGTCATCATCCTTCGCATTGATCAATAAAGCCATTGTTTTTTCTACTGCTTGCGGAGCATCCAGGTAAACCAATAGTTTACTTAACTCACGATTACGGTTATTTGCTTTGGAGGGATATTGTGGGTTAAGATAAGCAATGACTGACGACTTAACCTCCGTATCCGGTAGTCCTAGCCGGGAAAGAACCAATTCAAATGCACGAAGCAGATCCATTTGCTGCTGCTCAGAGAGCTTTGCATAATCTACCCCAGTAAGCGATTTAAGCAACTGGTTTTTGAGACTTGCATTCCCCTTTCGTGCCAATGCAATAGCAGTTTGTGTAACAATAAGAGGATCTTTTTCATTCAACGCTTTATCCTGCCATTGATTAAGTGGCTGATTCTCTATCGCAATTCTTGCCGCATATCGAATAAACCTATCATTACTTTTTAAGTAGGGCCAGGCATAATCAACTGCGCCTGCCTTGGGTGCGCCATGAAACTCCTCGAGCTTTCTGCGGGTTTTTTGATCTTCTGTTAATTCGGGAGCAGATAATTTTTCCGTATTCTCTGTATTGTTACCATAATAAACACGATAAAGATCAGACTCTAATTCGCGCCCCCCTGTCAGAAAATACAAGGCACCATCAGGGCCAATTACCCCATCTGTTAATGGTAGTGGAGAACCTGAAATAAATTCTTCCCCCGAAGTTTTATAAGAAGCTCCATCGGTTTCATTATATATAGCATAGATAATCCCAAAGCTCCAGTCAAAGGCAAGAAACGCTTTGCGGTATTTTTCCGGAAAGCGGGCATTGCCCGCATAGATAAAATTGGTAGGGGAGCCTTGTCCCACATTAATCGCTGCCGGTAAATTATCCGGGTAATCAGGAGACCATTTATCCGTTCCGGGCCGCCACCCAAATTCGCTACCGCTGGTTACGTGACAAACCCGGGTGGGACGATACCAGGGTGTTCCAAAATCCCATTCCATATCAGAGTCATAAGTAAACATATCACCAGCAGCATTAAAGGCAAGGTCGAATGGATTGCGGAAACCTGAACTGATCAATTCCCAATTGGTTCCGGTAGAATCAATGTGAGCAATCCAACCTCCATGCCAATTAACAGTATTATCGTGTCCGTTAGGGTCCTTAATCAGTGGAAAAAGGTTGTCTAATTTACCATCAGGAAAATTTCGGTAGGAATTCATTTGGGGGATATCAGTAAAGTTTCCCGCAATTACGTAAATGGATTTTTTATCCGGGGAAAGTACCACGCTATGCGGACCGTGTTCCCCTTCTCCTTTCAGTGCTTTTAGCAAGGTTATCTTATCATATTGATCATCTCCATTGGTATCCTGAAGCCGGTACAAACCACTTCCTTTTTCAAAGGCTGAATCAATTCCATGGTTCACCATAACATAAAGGCTGTTGAAAGCCCATAATAAACCCTGGGCATACCCCATAGTCACTTTATGTTTAGTGGTATCTACGGCAGATTGATTGCCACTATAAACATCCAGTCTTTCTACTATTAGTTTGCTGGTATCTCCAATGGGAGGAACCTTTAACCGGTACAAAGCACCATACTGGTCAGAGGCGATCATGCGACCCTTATCATCAAAAGTCATAGATATCCAGGAACCCTTTCCGTTTTCGGAGGGACTGTACAGATGATCTGCATGAAAACCGGAAGGCAGTTTCAGCTTTTCAATTTTCGGATCTTTAGATACGATTGAAGCTGGTTCTGACTTTTTCTCATTATTGCAGGAAGTTCCAAACCAAAGAGTAATAACAAATAAGAACAATAATCTTACTGAGCGTGGAAAGCAATACATGTGGCAAATAGTTTAGTTTTAAAATAGTCCTTTAACATAGCCTACCCTGGCCAATACAGATTCAAATCTTATTGCACACTTTAGCTGAGCGTATTTCTATCAGTCGCAGAAATCCTGCCTTTTCGTATCGAAAGATAGGAATTACCTGCTTAGCAATAATAATTTCGAATCAAAAACTAAGAATTGAGATGAATTGGGCACTCACCATATAAGTCAAAAGGCAATCTCCTGAAGTTGGTCATTTGGGATTTGATGCATTTTCCTATCAAATCGATTTATTTTTAGCGAGCAAAAATGTATTCGGCACTCGAATCGAAACTCCATCCATACTACCATTCTACATAGCCACCTGTATTCGTTCCCTTACCATTTTTATTTTATTCTGAATTTTCTTAGCATCCGGGACATTAAAAAACTCGATAAGTAAATCCAATGATTCCAATTGTATATTCCTTTTATTTTGAGAACCTGCCTTACGCCATACCTCGGAAAAGCTGTTGCTTACTGCTTCGGTATCTGAATCACCAGTTAAAATCAGTAAACATAATTCAGCATTGGCTGTATCTGTCATGTCCCAATAATCGGGATCTTGGCTTGATTCATTTTGTATCAGATCCAACATTGTTTTCTTTACCGTATTTAGCGTTGGAACCTCATATTTTTTTGAAGTCGTTTTCTTTACCCACTTCTTTCCATGCATATGGAAAATAACTGCCTCTAATGTTACCCAATTTGAGTAGGCGTACAAACCGGTTTCTCCTCCCAGCTTCCATGCTCTCTGGTAATAATAAGCAGCCTTTTCCAATTCCTTAATTCTTTCCTTTTTATCCTTAATGATAAAAGCTTTTCGTTTGTAGGCGCTGCCTATCAGAATAAAGCGCCTGGGCGTTTCCGCTATTTGAACCAGCTTATTAAGGTTATTGACAGACTTATCAATTCCTTTTATACATTCCTTTGGAGATTTTTCTTTAGAAAGGAATTCTTTCAACATTTGTTTAGAATATATATTCTGATACCTCTCCAGTGATTTAACATCATAATTTGCCTTATCCAATGCAAAAAGCTTATTAAAAATATTCATAGCAATCTTATATTCGCTGAATTCCACATAAGCTGTTGCTTCCTTTTCAATAATTTCAGGAGTAACGTATTTACAATTCTTAATATCGCCCGAAACAGACAGTAAATCTTTGTATAATGCAGCCTGATCATAAAAAGTGATTTCGGATTTACTGATAATAGCATCCAGCTCATTTTCAATTTGCTGGGCAAGTTTTTCTACCCGCGGCTTGCTGTCCTTATTTTCTTTCTTGCTTTTGGTTATGTCAAATTTATAATGCGGATCACCATAACATTGAAAAGCGCCCCATGTATTAGAATACCGGTATCGATTGTAGATTCTCTCCCTGGCCGCTTTTACAGCGTCTCCAAAAGAGTCATTAAATTCAAACATGCGCTCGTAAAACAAGTTGGCAAATTCGAGAGAAGCACTGTCATGAACTTCCCATCCGGCAACAATTACTGCCTTCACCCCATTTTTAATTAATTGCGTACCGATGTTGGCAGCCAACTTGAATCTGTTAGCAGATAGTTCTTCCGCAAAAGGATTAATTCTACCAAGATGGCAACAGTTGATAAACATAAATTCCGGCGGGCTGGGTAATTTCGCAAATTCGAAAGGCGTCAATAGCAATGGTTCATCCTTATTTTTTTTCTTACCGATTACCATTCCCGACTCGTAAGGATTATAGGGATTAAATATACCATGCCCTGCCAGGTGAACAATTTTGTAGTCCTGCTTAAACAGCGCGGTGATGATTTCATCACTATCCCTTTGGATCAGCGGAGATTCAATAGTTAAATCGTACTGTTGAAGTTTTTGATATACAGATTCCCCTTCCTTTTTCGCACCCTCTAACTGCTTGGCCTTTGTGAACCCATTTAAATTCGGATCACCCACAATCAATACATTGTTTGTTTTTACCGGGCTGCTGACGGTATCATACTCAGTAATGGCCAGCTGCCTTATCATCCCGGCGCCAATACACAAAGGTTTATCATTTACAGACCCTGTTTGCAATAATTCCCAGGGGAAGGAAGCGGTAAATTCATCCAGTACCCATAAAACAGGTGCATTCCTCCTGATATTCTCTTTGAAATCATTTGGGATCAACAATTCAAAGATGGCTCTTGCCTTCTCAAAAGACCAATCTCTCTTAATGGAAATATCTTCCAGCATGGATTCAATCAGTTCCAGGTTATTATATAAATCCTGTTGTTCCTCTCTGGCGGTATTGGTAGATGAGTAATAAGACAATACTTTGCGTTCCTCTTTTTTATCCCGGTTTTTACATAGAACACTGAGTCTTTGCCACCAATCAGACGAAGGATCTCCCAATAAACGTTTTCTAAACCCGAGCAGTTGTTTTATTTTTTGCTCTTTCCATGCAATATTCAGGCTATCATTATTTCCATACATTAGCTTATTAATACTTAAGAAACATTGAATGGCTTTATCTTCAAATAATTCGACAAACTCCAGGTGGTCCACATATAAATCATCAATCCCTGTTAGTGCTGTTACTTTCGTATTTGCATTCGAGATTCCTTGCATAATTGCCCGGCAGGAGCTTTCCAGGGAAAGGCCGCCATAACCCGCCCCTATCAATAAGCTGGAAAGACCAATTTTTTTTCTTTGGTTTTTAGAAGCCTGCTTATTATTCTTTATACTTCTTTCCACTTCATCCTTACAGTAGGTAAGTAAATAATTAACCACCGATTTTTCAATAGTAAGCAGTAGCTGATTCGCATTTAGATATTCTGCCTGTCCTAATCCGGCAATTATGCAACCTTTGAAATGATTTTGTTTTTTTGACAGGAATACATCACTTGTCCCAATCTTATCCGGGTAAATGCTTAATGAATGTTTTAGCGTCATGGCACTTTCCAGGTACCTGTCTGCAACGGATTCAGCATACAATATCCCGTCCTTCGCAAAATGACCTATCAATACGGGGTAGCTGCTATGCATCAGGTCTCCCGAGCTTACACTTATTTTTAATATCGAAGCCGGCGGTTCAGCAGTAATCGTTTCCCTTTCAAATCCAAGGAGTGAGGATTCAATTGATTTATCGTTTGATTCAAACTCAAATTGCTCTGTATCTGCAAAAGATCTTTTTCTTTCTTCTACCGGAACCGGTTGCTTCTTAAACTCAACATCTTCTGTTTTGCCAGCATCCATAATTTCTTTAATCCCCTTGAATAACATTTCCCTATTTACTAATGACCCATGCGAGGCGTTTACATAATAAAGAGATTTTTCGCGATTGAGTTTTGCCGGAATGCCCGATTCCCAGGTAACACTCTGATCACCCTCTTCCGTGTTCAAAAATTTAAGTTCTCCGTTCTCAATCGTGTACCCCGATTGCGTTATCTTATCCTTGCCCGCTACATATACAATCTTGGAATAATCAAATCCATCGATGGAATCATTTACCTGCGATTTAAATTGTTTAAATCCTTTCAGCAATACCTCATCGGGTAACAACCAATTCAGGCCCGATGCCTGTTGTAACGATTCCCATTCCGACCTGCGGGAAAAATCAATATCGTTTTTCCGTACGGGCAACAGGTTTAATAAACCGGGATACTTGGAGAACATATCCACCAATTCATCTTTGCTATGGCTGAAGTCAATATTATTAATCTGTTTAATCATGGAGTCTAACCCCGCGAGTACATAAGGTATACGGTAAGAGCCCATCCACGGAGTACCCAGCATGAGGAAAGTAAAATTATCCTGGCTGTTTAGCATCTTCCAGGTATCGGAGTGGTTGATCATTAAGTCTCTTACCACGATACCCCCCATTGAATGGGCAATAATCCTGATAGGCTTCTTGTGTTTGGTTAATTCATTTATTTTATCATTCAGCCTGGACCCTGCTTCGCTAACGGAAAGGCGCCAGTCGAAGGGAAAGACTACCACATCATAATCTGCCGATAAGAATTTGAAAAGCTTATTATAAGCTGTTTTAATTAATGCTGTTGCTTCAACATTTTTAGAATTGATATGAATCCGTCTCAACCCGCCTCCAACAAAACGCAGGTAATTAATCCATATGTGCTCTTTATTCTGTTCAAGAACGGAACCCATAATACCAGGTAACAGAATAATGATTGGCTTAACACCACTTACTTTTTCGGGGTATAAGCTTCCTCCTTCCAGGCCAAATATTCCCCGCTCTGCTTCCTGAATATTTATGGCTGGTCTTTCCTTAAAAGTGGGAATTTTGGAGCCTGGTGTAAATAATGCCGCCCTGATAGCATCGTTCGTTTTTTTGTTTTTGAAATAGCTGAAGTGGTTTACTTCAGCTCCTTCGTCAAGGAAAAATTGGACAGGATCTTTTCTCCTGGCGCCCTGGTACATCGATTCAGTATCGACCACCATATCATTATCAGCCCCTTTGTAAACAAGTTTTAGGAGCAATACCGCAAGGCCTTTCAAGCTTAGACTTGCTTTCCCATTTCCTGCAACAACCAGCAAGGGGTTATTAAAACCCTCCACATTCCCACCTTTACAATTGGGTGAATTAAGGGCTTTCATAAATAGTGATTCCGGATTCTGGACTTCAAGGCCGGGTAAGATGTCCGGGCTGTTCTTACCATCAAGCACAGCACCAATTAAAGCTTTAATTACTTCCATTAATGGGGCGGCAGCACCTGAAACAACGGTTAATAAGTTAAGAAGTACGTTCAGGAATATATCTACTCTTTTTGAAAGCAAGGTAGTTCCTCTCGCCGGGCAGGCTATGCGGATGAAACGTTCTATTACTATTTTTTTCTTTGCCATCACAATACTAATGGCTGTCATCATTTCCACATCAGTTTTTCTCCCTTGTTTAGAAAACAACTCTTTCACCGCCTCCGGGAATCCTTCGGGGTTCTCTGAAAATCTGATGAGCAGTTCTCCTACGAGTCCACCTCTTGAGGTGGAGATTATTTGAAGTTTTGTTCCATCCGGAATCTGCTGGAGGAGTTCAAGAGTATTTTGAAAGGGCCCTTTCGTAAGCGTTTCATGTTCAAAGCAAAATAGATTATCAGGAAATCTATCACACATTTCTTTCCAAAGGCTGCTGTCCTTTAAATCCTTAAATGATTTCTCGGTGGAGGCGGCCGTTCCATGTAATAAAAGTACAGTTGATGTTTTAATATCAATCTTTTTATCAGGACTAAAGTTGAAAGAAGCATCCAACGCATATAAACCACTGCGGCCCTCGAGCAATTTCTTTTCGAAATCTTCTGCAATTTTTGCTACTCCTCTTGTCAGTGCTTTCTTGGCAAATATTCTCAGAATCTTTATAGCGATTTTTCCAAATAAACCTCTTGAATCCTCGGCCGCTTCAAGATAAAGGGGTAATTCGGGTATATCTGATACGGCACGGCCTTTCGTATCCAGTTCAGGAAATACTTCCAGTATAGTTGCTCGATCGCCAAACCAAATGGTATCATCTTCAAATACCATTTCAATGGATTCATTTCCTGTTAGGGATATAATTTGCTCCTCCGCACTGCTGCGCTGGGTGCTGAGTGTATAAACCTCCTTCAATTGGAAATAATTGCCGGGTTGTTCTCTGGTGAGCTGTTCATCAGTGGCTTTCTGGCCGTAAACTCTTAGTTTACTAAGCGGAGGAATGGTCTTTCTCATAAGCAGGTTTTTATTAAGATAATTAAGAAAAATAGAACAGTAAGATAACGACACTCAAAAATCGCACTACGGAGAAGACTAAATTTTTGGTTCGTTAAGTGTTTAATTCTTTACTTCAGAAGAAAACTGGAATTCAGGGATTCCCATTATTTCAGATCTTTCCCTACTTCTGCCGCGTCATTAAATTTAAGTAATAAGATTACACGAACCAATACCCTAATGTGGTTAGTACAAATTACCATTTTCTGACATCGGGGAATTGAGCTAATAAAAACAAAACTTAAACAGAGTAGTTACTCTCCACTTATAAGTATACGAAAAGGAATTGACTATTTATCTAGCGGAGGTAGAATGATAAATAATATTATAATGCTGCTGGCAAGACTGCAGGAAAGAACTAGCAGGTTCAAAAATCAGCAGGTTCTTAAGGTTGAAATAAAACTTTTGAATTCCTTAAAGATTAAACATCAAATAATGTGTGACTTTAAAACAAAGTCTAATAATTCAATAAATAATAAGCACCAAATAATACTCCTGAAAACAACAAGTTACCCATCAATTCATTATCACAGAATCACCTGATTTTCTAAAAGGTTTCCGTCTCGCCATATTATTTCACAGGCCAACCTAATGCTTGGTAAACTTTGAAGTATATATTATACAGACATGATAGGCCATTACAAACAAAATAAGACCAAATTAATGTGAGCCTGTTGGTCGAAAGGACAGGATTCGAATACTGAGAGGCTTCGCCTCGTCAGCACCTGCGCGAGTCCGGCACCTCACAAATCGGAATGCACCGCCCGGTTGCAGAACTTTTTTCTATTGAACAAATAGAAATAAAAAAGCAACTTCTTTTGTGAAGTTGCTTCTCGTGTCGGGAAGACAGGATTCGAATGCTGACGCTTCGGTTAGCATGCTGACAGGCCTCGCCTCGTCAGCACCTGCTACTCCCTGCTATATTTTGTAATAAAATCTCTTAGTCTTTCTTTCGAAAGATTTTTTAACTTCTTCTCCAGGGCCATCGCTTCTGCCCTGCTTGGTTTAGTTATATGCCATTTCATTTGCCACGGTACATATGACTTAGTGGCTCTTTCTGATCCCCCATTATGCCTGCTTAGCCGATCTGCTATGTCGTTGGTCTGGCCTACATAATATTTATCAAACTTTGAAGTGTATAATATATAGACATAATATGTCATCACTAAAATAAAATAAGCCCACAATATTGTGAGCCTATTTGTCGGGAAGACAGGATTCGAACCTGCGACCCCCTGGTCCCAAACCAGGTGCGCTACCGGCCTGCGCTACTTCCCGATTCTCATGAATCTTGGTCAGCCAGTAATACTTCTAACTCTGTACTTAACAGATACTCGCCGCGGTTGGACCATTGCATATACTGATTAAATACCGGGTTGCAAATGTACTGTTTAGTGACTTACGGAGCAAATTAAACCCTTTGAAGCAGGCAAAATCCTTTTTGCGCCTTTGGAGGCCCTCTGAGTCCGATTAGTTGCTTATGCCCCGAAATAGTATTTTACAATTATTATGATACCGGTATATGCAATAAATACAGCTAATAAAACACCTAAATTTCTGCAGGTCGTAGATGCTATCACAGACGCGTTCCAGTGCAGTAAACTCAAAAAGGGGCAAAAACTTTATTCTATTAATGGACGGAGCGATGAGTTTTTTCTTTCCCGTGATACGGTAGAAAAAACCTACACTATTCTTTGTAACCAGGGCAGCATCACCTCCGTAATAGGTAAGGTCTACTATATTAAACAATCAAACCTGAATGTATAGACATGGGTATTGTTGCTTTTTAATAAAATAAGTAATTATAAAAAACAGCTCTACCACTCGTTTATTCAAACACCAGGCAATCGCACAATTGTTGATCAGATCCGTCACTTCAATACCCTGCTTTTCAAAAGCCTGGTAGAGGGTCACCTGAGCGACTACAACTATTTTGTTTTGATGCCTCATTTTTACGACCTCATGGAAGAAGCCATCTGAGTGATCCGCTGTATGCCGCCGGAACAGCCGATTATCCTCTATAAAAAGATTTCCTCCATCGATCTTAAATGTGGGCCGTTTACCGGGATTTTGAAAATGGTATTGCCGAAGACTGGGAACAAGGGCTCGATCTGCTAAAGAAATACGATAAACTTTACCTGGTACATCCTAAACTCATTTCTTATATACCGTAAATAAAAAAAGGGTTTCAGAACTTTTGTATGCAATACAATTTCCCATTCGAAATGATTCATGAAATAGATAGCAATAGCGTATTTACAAAAAAACAAGTATTCATTGTTATCGAGAAAACCGACCTGGTTAATCTTGTAAAGTTTTGACAGTTAAAAACCTGAAGGCGGGTAAAGAAGTTGAAATCATCTCTTACAACGAAACGCTGCTTAAAGAAATTCTTCTTGATGGTATTTCGGTGATATCGACAGATCATACTAAAATGGGCGAAACCGCCGCCCGGCTTACCCTATCAAACAGCACTGAAAAAAGTCAAAACCCCTTTCGTACTGATCCGGAGACACTCGATGTAGTCCATTCCGGGGACCAGAGTTTGCTCTCTCGGATTTTATAAACACTTTTCTTATTTCAATGTAATTTTTCCCACGGCAATTTTCGATTTGCCAAACAATCGATCTTCTTTGCCAACCATATACATACTCGCATCCACCACGGATCCCAAACGCGGCATGGAAGTGGGAATATCCGAGTTTGAAAAAAGCATTTTTCGGATACATTTTCCGGTTGCCTCATCTACTGTTAATATATAACAGTCGGACCTGCCGAAACGGTTGGCTGTTTTCAGCTTTTGACCCGGTTGGGTTACGACCGCATTTTTAGGATTATCATTGAAAAATATATAAACAGCGTTGGAGGCTTGCATTGCTCCGAAGCCCGCATAAAAAGGCCTGTTGGCAACATCAAAAAAGCCACTGCTCACGAAGCCGCTACTGGAACCCACCTGGATCACCTCCCGCTGGGCCTTAGGGAACACCTGCATCCAGCCAATATTACCTGATGCATCAATCTTACAGCTAAGCAAATCACCGCATTCGTATACCGAATAGGTGTTCGTGCTCCATCTTCCAGACGACCCGTTAATGCCTGGCGAATAGCTTTGCGTGGAATAAGTATAATGGTGATATTTTTCGGCCAGGATGACGAGTCCATTATCCGCAGTATAGAACACATTCCTGAACTGCATATATTTTGAAAAGGCTTCTCCTTCATCTTTGATCTTGTCCAGGGCTTCCCGTTCCTTTCTTTCTGCTTTTGTTTCTTTTTCATCATCCGCTTCACCTGCTGCATCATTGAATTCAGCAGACAGTAACGAATTGTTTATCTGCTTTTCACTGGTAGCAATCACCTCCCCCGTAACCGGATTAATCCGCTGTACCAGCATTCCGTCGATCGTTCTTCCTTTCTTGTTGTTGTTATAAAAGGCAACCAATATCAGATCCTTATTTTTTTCCAGAACAAGTTCTGTACTGGTAAGCCATTTTCCATTAATGCTGGTATTGATATCGGTTTGTTGTTTGCCCTGTTCGTTGTATAAGCGTATGTTGTAGTTGGCAAAGTCTAAAAATTTATCTTTCTTCTTTTTACCTTCCTGGTATTCATACAATCTTCCCACTAAAATCACCTTTTTGTTGATTGTATACAAAACATCTTCCAACTGGTAGGTCTTTGGATCAAATTCGTTACTGATTCTTACCGGTTTTGAAACAGGAGTAAGTGCCTCATTAAATTCCTGGACCTGGTACTCGTTTCTTTCCTTACCAATGGTACTGCTGACCAAAATCATTTTTGTGCTGTCCGCATTTACAATCAGCTTAAAATTGATATCGTCTCTTTGTTGTTCTTTCTGCAGGGCGGTAAGCAGGATCCAACCGCCGGAAATTTCGCCGGAAATTTTGTCGATTTCCACGCCAAATATATTCAACGTTTTCTCCTTCCGGTTGTAGTCGGAAGCAAAAAGAAACAGTTTATGCTGCAGGGCAAAAAACTGCACAAATTCTTTTCCCTTCAATTCCTTATTGAAGTCGTTCCGGTAAAGTTCGCTCAGGTTTTTGTCCAGCTTTACCAGTGTTGCGGATGACCGGGCGGTGGCGCCAATAACGAAATAGGATTTCAAAGCCATATGTCCTTCCTCCAGGTACACGCCGCTATTGTCTGCATGAATCACTTCCAGATCGGTACTACCTCTCCGCAATTTGAATTCTTCTCCCCATTGAACGCTGGGTTTTTGAGCGAAACTTTTCAGGCAAAAGAGAACTAATACAATAAAAAGGTTCCGGTGGTACATACTGTGTCGATTAGAGGTTTAATTGCAATGTTAATAAAAAATCAAGAGCGCGTCAACTACCCAAATAAATACTGGGTACAATGGCTTTAGCAATGGTGCTTTGCAACGGGTGGATATAACTGAATTGAATAAAACAAAACGGACAGCTTTTTTGAGGAGCTGTCCATGCGGCGGTGAGGGAGGGATTCGAACCCTCGGTACAGAGTTACCCGTACGGCAGTTTAGCAAACTACTGATTTAAGCCACTCATCCACCTCACCGGCTTTTCAGTAAAAGGGTGGCAAAAATAACGAGAAGCATCATCAAATCCCAAAAAGCTTGGGTTATTTCCAAAAAAGAAAAAACCAAATCCCCCTACTTTGGTAGGATTTGGTTTCCCGTATTAATTTGTTGGATGACGGCTCTTGTGCTATCTTAAATTTACATAGCTGCCAATTGCACTTTCTGCTGTAACTCCATTACACTTTCCCGGAAAGTACTATCAGTATCCATCAGGTCTTTAACAGTTTGACATGAGTGAATTACGGTAGTATGATCTCTGCCACCAAAATGTTCGCCGATTGTTTTGAGCGAGTTTTTAGTGAAGGCTTTGGCCAAATACATGGTAATTTGGCGCGCCTGGACAATCTCGCGCTTGCGGGTTTTTTGCAAAAGTTTATCATATGGTACGTCGAAGTATTCGCATACCATCTTTTGTATCGTATCAATTGTAATTTCTTTGCTGCTGGTTTTCACAAAATTCCGGAGTACTCTTTTTGCCAAATCAAGATCGATTTCACGCTTATTTAGCGAAGATTGTGCCAATAATGAGATTAAAGCCCCTTCTAATTCTCGTACGTTACTGCTGATATTATACGCAAGGTACTTTACTACTTCCTTCGGCATCTCGAGGCCGTCGTTCTTCATTTTTCTTTCTAATATTTCAATGCGCGTTTCGTAGTCGGGCAATTGCAGGTCGGCACTCAGCCCCCAGCGAAAACGACTTAGCAGCCGTTCCTGCACGCCTTCGAGATCTTTGGGAGACTTATCTGAAGTCAATATTAATTGCTTACCGCTCTGGTGAAGGTGATTAAATATGGCAAACAGGGCATCCTGCGATTTTTCGGCCCGGTTAAAAAACTGAACATCATCCACAATCAGCACATCAATCAATTGATAAAAGTGAATGAAGTCGTTGATGGCATTGTTGCGGCCATGGTCCTGGAACTGGTTGATGAATTTCTCCGAGCTTACGTATAATACTACCTTATTATTATGTATGCGCTTTGTTTCATTGCCGATGGCCTGGGCGAGGTGAGTTTTACCTAAACCAACTCCACCATAAATTACCAGCGGATTGAATGAACTGGTACCGGGTTTTTCCGCCACAGTTTTTCCGGCGCGCCGGGCTACCCGGTTACAATCTCCTTCAATAAAATGATCGAATGTGTAAATTGGATTTAATTGCGGATCGATCTGCATTTTCTTCAGACCAGGAATCACAAAGGGATTCTTAACCGGATTATTTATTATTAAAGGGAAGTCCATTTCGTTGTTTGAAAAAGTTTTATAACCATAGGCAGGAACATCCATCGTAACCGGCTTATTCTGATGATTACCGCTGTCTACCATAATCCGGTATTCCAATCTTGCTTCTTTTCCTAATACTCTGCGTAAAGTCTTTGCCAGTAAATTTACATAATGCTCTTCGAGGTATTCATAAAAAAATTGGCTGGGAACCTGGATGATAAGAATATTTGTTTTTAACTCAACCGGTTTGATGGGTTCAAACCATGTTTTAAAGTGCTGCCATTCTACAATGTCTTTGATTATTTCCAAACAATTGCTCCATACTTTATCAATAGACTTCGCCATTATTCAATAAGCAGTTTATATGCTGAGTTAAGATTGTTAACGCCCTTCTCTTGCTATCTTTTTATCAACTTTCCGCTGTTGCCGTAAATCAAAAAGTATCGCAGGGGAACGAATATCAAAATTTTTTACTGAAAAAAAAATTTTTTATTCTCTTGTTTCTTAAAGTACCCACCATCCGTTTTTTTTCCTGAATTATTGGAATTGATTTGCCTGCTATTACGTGTTTTCACCCAATATTTCTTTTCAAAAAATTTGTTTAGGTCGCCAAAACAATATACAGACTATTCAACGCCTGAATGATGATATATATCAATGCCCATAAGATTTTCCCTAATTGTTCCTTGATTCCAGATTGCAGCAGGGGAGTTTCAAGAGATGATTGGTTTTAACACCTGGTGCGAAGAAAATGCTCCGGCGGGTGAAGCAGTTCAAAATCTTTTTCTGGTGTTGCCTGGAAAAGGATGCTTCGTTTGAAGATACAACTAATTTATATCGGCCAGTATTTCTTATTTGTTTTTTTTGCCTCCCTTACCAAAATAAAAATGGCTGATTTGCGAATTGCTACTGAAAAAAGAACTAAATTATTTTCCAGCCGTTTTAATACTAATTTCTTACTATTAAGAAACTGACATGGATCAATAATAATTACCCTCCGCCCGTATTACGCCCCCATGATTACCATTTAAGCCTTATTCAGGAACATACACTATATTACCGTAATAAACCAACTGATAAAAGCCGGCCAAAGCCGGTATGTGCGAATTATCTTTCACTAAAATATTTTTGCTACTTTAACGGGCAAGAATTTTCTTTGTAAAGCAAAACTACTGTTATGAGAAAATTATTTATTGCACTTCTCTTTTTATCCATTAGTCAATTCGTTGCTGCTCAATCGCCCCGGTTTGGGGTACGAGCCGGAGCCAATTTATTTATTCTTCATTCAAGTAATGATAAAACACAGGACTATTCTAATGCGAGAGTAGGCTATACGGCTGGAGCAACCTTTGAAATGTTTATAAATAAACACCTCTCCATTCAGCCTGAATTGAATTATTCTCACCAGGAAGCCAGAGAAAATTACTACGGAAGTAACCTTAAATTAGAATATATCCAGTTGCCTATTCTTTTTCGCTATCACACAGGTAATGGCAGAGTCGCTTTATATGCGGGACCGCAATTGGGGTTTTTAGGAGCTGCCAATGTTAAAGATGACAACGGAAAAGAAACCGGCGTAGCTTATAAGTTTAACAAAACCGATTTTGGAATAGCATTTGGAGTAGCCCACGTTCCTGCAAAAAACGGGATGACCTTTGATTTAAGAATATACCGGGGGCTGATGAAAGTGATCAAATCTGAATTTGATGGAGGAATTACTACCCGCCCTACGTTAATCTCCGCTGGTCTTGGTTATATATTTGGTAACTAAGTAAAATTTTGATCCTATTGTTAGGGAGTTCATTGAACTCCTTTTTTTATGAGACGATTTTCAGGTAAAATACCTGACATCATGCAGCAACAACTCACCATAAAACTCCTGCCATCCGAAGCGGCCGACGAAAAGATCGTTAAGAATTGTATAGCCAGCCATTGCGGAGTTTCGGCAGATCGGGTTAGCGGTTTTCACCTTATTAAACGATCGCTCGATGCACGCAGTAAACAGGTTTGGATACTGCTCACGCTGCTAGCTTTTATTGATGAGCCTTTCTTTCCTTTTCATCCGGAAAAAATAACATTCCCCGATGTTTCGAAAGCCCGAAAGCAGGTCATTATTATAGGGGCGGGTCCGGCCGGTTTATTTGCTGCTCTTAAACTTATTGAGTCGGATATCAAACCCATTATACTGGAAAGAGGAAAAGATGTACGATCCCGGAGAAGGGATTTGGCCCTTACCAATAAACATGGTATTATCAATCCCGAAAGTAATTATTGTTTTGGGGAAGGAGGAGCCGGTACGTACAGTGATGGTAAATTATATACCCGCAGCTCCAAGCGCGGTGATGTGAACCGTATATTAAACATCCTGGTTCAGTTTGGCGCCGATGAAAATATATTATACGAGGCACACCCCCATATTGGCACTAACAAACTACCCCATATCATAACTGCCATACGGGAACAGATCCTGGAATGCGGAGGTGAATACCATTTCGAAAAAAAAGTTACTGACTTGCTAATTACCGGTTATACAATCTGTGGTGTTAAAACTGCTGATAACAATAGTTTTACAAGCGATGCAGTTATCCTTGCCACCGGTCATTCAGCAAAAGATATCTTTCTATTACTGCATCATAAAAAAATATTGATTGAAAGTAAGCCGTTTGCCTTGGGTGTGCGCGTCGAACATCCTCAACAATTGATAGACAGTATTCAGTACCATTGTCCCGAACGGGGCGAATTTCTTCCTCCTGCCTCCTACAGTTTGGTTCAACAGATTGCAGGTAAAGGGGTATTCAGTTTCTGCATGTGTCCAGGAGGTATTATTGCTCCGGCTGCTACTTCCCCGGGAGAAATAGTAGTGAATGGCTGGTCCCCTTCTAAAAGGAACAACCACTTTGCTAATTCAGGAATGGTTGTTTCCGTAGAAGAAAAAGATGTGTCTTCTCTTTATAAAAAATTCGGACCGCTGGCCGCGCTCCATTTTCAACAATCGGTAGAACAAAAAGCATTTCAATATGGGGGAGGCCAATTAGTAGCCCCCGCGCAGCGAATGGTTGACTTTACAGAAAAGAAACTTTCTCCTTCCTTACCTGATTGTTCTTACCTGCCAGGTATTCACAGCGCACCGCTTAATGAAGTTTTACCTGGTTTTATTTACCAGTCGTTAGCAAAAGCGTTAAAAGAGTTCGGCAAGAAAATGCATGGCTATTATACCAATGATGCTGTGGTAGTAGCTGCTGAATCGCGCACCTCATCGCCGGTTCGTATTCCGCGTAATATTGATTCATTACAGCATCCGCAGATCAATCTCTTTTTTCCCTGCGGTGAAGGAGCGGGTTATGCCGGAGGTATTGTAAGCGCCGCGATGGATGGAGAAAAAGTAGCGAAAGCTATTGTTCAGTTGATTAAATAATCAATCTGGGTTCCCCGAATTCTTTTTAGCAATCAACCAGTTTTTTTCAATCAATTGATTACGCCGGAATGCGCGAAATTCTTTTTTGCATTGCTTTTTATCACTGCGCGTAATCCGATTCTTAAGCAATGAATTCAATTCAGGTCTTCCACCATCAACCCAGCAGGTATACCAGAAATCAGCAACTAATTCGGCTGACCGGGTTAGTTGAGTATTGATCGTATTGCCCAGCCGGCGACTGTATTCTTTTGCAAAAGCGGAAGTATAATATTTTACTTCACGGCCGTTTCTTATTTGCATTCTGAATTTGGTGGAATCAGTAAATAAAGCGGATGCCTGTTTTTCCTGTTCAAATACGCCGGGTAATAAAACAAACCCACTTCGAACAGCATTCCAGGTAGCCTCCGCTGGTTTGGAAAGATAGGTGGCGTGGTGTGTACTGCTCAAATTAAAAGAACTCAGTTCTAATTCCGGAACCACTGTTTCCCACAAAGCATGCAATCCTTTTTGATTGGTAAGTTGTCCATCATAATTTATCGAAGTATGCAATGGAACATGCGCATCACCTATATAATGAGCGAGGTCCGCAGCATAAAATAGTATACTATCCGCGTTCTTATTGGCAAATGCCCTCACCAAGTTATCCTTCATCACCATAATATAATATGGAACATAACCATATTTTACCAGCGTGTCGCGGGTATACAGGGTCACCGCTTGTTCCCATTGAAGCGGCATTTTCCAGGCGGCCGAATCCCCGAATATTTCCAGGTCGATAAAATGTTTGGTTGCTTCGGTGGCGTCTTCATTGCGCCGGAGGTCAGGCCTTACCGAATGTTTAACCAGGTATTCCATATTTTTATAAAAGAAAGGCTGCATACTTTTGGGCAACTCGTAAACAGCCAGTTGGTGAACCGTTCGGTGAACTAAAAATCCCCAGCTGCTTATCAAAACAATAAAAAACGATAGAAGCAAGGTGCGGGCCATTGATCGCATGCGTAAGAAAATTTGTTGCGAAATTGCGGTAAAAAAAGCAACTATGATGTTATAAATACCACCGTTCACAAAAAAAACTCTTATCCTGTAATAAAAGCGGGCAATGGAATACTAATATTAATGAAGGTTGGATCCATTTTGAATATAGAACGGGAACCCCTTTATTATAATTTAAAAAATGGTTACTGGTATGGTATTGCCTGGAAATAAAAAGAATGAGTTATTATCAGTTATTAAAAGACAAGCCCCCACCGCAGGCGATTTGGCAGGAAATGCTGAAGTGGTACGCTGAACATGAGCGATAAGCTGGGTTAAATAGAATAAAGAATGCGGTAAGTAGAAACAGGCGAAATGCTTTTAATTTTAATAGTGCGGAAGTATTCAGCCGTGCAAACAATAATTTACATTTGACAAATAAATAAGTGATTCATGAATGTACTGGAAGTTAGTAACCTCAGGAAATACTATGCCACGCAAAAAGCGGTAGACGATGTAAGTTTTTCCCTGGCACGGGGCAGCATATTTGGTCTTCTGGGTCCTAATGGCGCAGGAAAAACTACACTTATCCGCATGATCACTGGTATTTTTTACCCCGATCAGGGTCAAATACTCTTCAATGGCAAAAAATTCGATCCGGTTAACGACGTAATTCAGATTGGATATATGCCCGAAGAAAGAGGGTTATATAAAAAGATGAAAATCGGAGAACAGGCAGTTTATCTTTCTCAACTAAAAGGACTAACTAAATCCGACGCCACAGAAAAAGTGAAGCAATGGTTTATCAAATTTGAGATGCAAAGCTGGTGGAACAAGAAAGTGGAAGATCTCAGCAAGGGAATGAGCCAGAAACTTCAATTTGTTATTACCGTATTACATCAGCCTAAATTGATCATACTCGATGAACCCTTCAGTGGCCTGGACCCTGTAAATGCCAACCTGATAAAAGACGAAATATTTAACCTGGCCCAAAACGGGTCAAGTATAATTTTCAGTACCCACCGGATGGAGCAGGTAGAAGAAATATGCGATCATATAATATTAATGAATAAGGGCCAGAAGATTTTAGACGGAACCGTAAAAGGGGTGCAACAACAGTTTAAGGAAAACCTGTTCAGCATCGGATTTGAGAACCTGCCTGCTTCTATAGACCATACTGACATTTATGATGTAGTGGGACAGCGTGACAAGAGCCTGGTGGTTAAAATAAAAGAAGGTTATAAACCCAATGATGTGTTACAAGCCTTCCTGCACCAGCAACAGAGTATCACCTCCTTCCAGGAAATTTTACCGACGCTCAATGATATTTTTATAAAGCTGGTGGAAGGAACTCCACTGGCCCGGCAATTCGAAAAAATAACTGCCTAAACGAAAAGTATGAATAAGACCTGGATCATTGCACAACGCGAATTTTTTACCCGGGTAAAAAAGAAAACATTTTTACTCACTACCATATTATTACCGGTGCTCATCTTTGGCTTTTACGCGCTTATTATCTATTTCAGTGTTAATGCAACCGATGGTTACAAGGTAGCTATTGTAGATAATGCGAATGTATTCGGCGGTACTCTCCCATCAAAAAACAGTGAAATGGTTTTTCAATTTGTAAAAGAAGATACTCCCTCGCTCAATCGCAAAACAGAAGCAAAGCAAATTGATGGATACCTGATAATTCCTTCCGATTATAATTTACTGGTCAATCATTCGCTGGAGTTCCGGTCCAACAAAACTGTGGGGTTAATGACGCGTGAAAATATCCAGCGTAAAATCAATAAAGTATTGGAAGAAAAACGCTTTTTGCTGCAAAACATTCCAAAGGATAAACTGGACAGCTTGCGCAGTGAAACGGAAATCAATTACCGGGGACTGGATGGAAATGCCGAAACACAATCAAAAGCAGGACTTAGTTATGCCGTGGGATTCATATCAGGCTTTCTAATTTATATAGTATTATTTATTTATGGCACCATGGTAATGCGGGGAGTAATGGAAGAAAAAGTAAGCCGTATTGCCGAAGTAATCGTAAGCAGCGCCAAGCCATTCCAATTAATGATGGGCAAAATAACGGGCATTGGAGCTGTGGGCTTATTACAATTTATTATTTGGGTGTTGCTGATAATAGGATTGCAGGTTTTATTGCCCCTAATCTTCCCGGGTATGGCTGAACAAATGCAATCCCAGCCAATGCAGCCTGGTATGCAGGGAGTACAAATGGCAAATAATAATCAGGCCGTAGCTGAAATTATGAAGAATATAAGCCAGGTTAACTGGCCCCTGATACTCGGATCTTTTATTTTCTATTTCCTGGGAGGTTATTTGTTATACTCCTCCCTGTTCGCTGCGGTGGGCAGTGCGGTAAACGAAGATCCGCAAGACGCTCAAAGCCTGATCTTACCTATTACCATGCCTATTGTATTTGGCATCGTAATTATGATGAAAGCGGTAAACGACCCCAACAGCAGCCTTGCTGTATTTGGCAGTTTGTTCCCGCTTACTTCTCCTATAGTAATGATGGCGAGAATTGCTCATGGCGTTCCGGAAGGTGTTCCTTTATGGCAACTATTATCAAGTGCCATTTTACTAATTGCTGGTTTCATAGGAACAACCTGGGTGGCGGCGAAAATATACCGGACCGGCATTTTACTATATGGAAAGAAAGTTACCTGGAAAGAAATGTGGAAATGGGCGTTTCGTAAAAATTAATTAAAATAAACCAGGCTTTTTATCTGGACATCGGCAACCGCAATCATATAATTCTTCCAAACAATAATAAGTTATTTCACCTGGCACCATAAAGATTCTTCTCCTTACGTTTTTTCTTTGTTTGCTCCGCCGCGAACCACCTATTAGTATTGTCTATTTCTCAACGAGTCAATTCGCCCAAGGGTTAAAATAGCAACTCCTTTATTTATCCTTAATTTTAGGTAAAGTATTCCAACAACTCCTACTGACAACTTAAAACTCCCAATCAGTATAACCTGTTTAGGGTATTGCCGGAAAAGAACGATCGTCTTAACTTTATACAAATAACCTACTTATGAGAAACAAAGCATGGCTGCTGCTTCCCTTCCTATTACTTCTTGGCAATAATAGTTTCTCACAGGATGATCCTGAATTTCCGAAGGGGTTTATCATGCATGCTAAACTGCACAATGGAATGATCACCACCTTTCATGCTGGAGCTGACCTGTTTGTTGGTGGATTTCAACTTATTCCTCAATTTACCATAGTACCACAAAAATTACGGACGGGTGTTATCGCGGGAGTGTTTTATGCAGGCCAGCAATGGCAGGCGGCAGCAGGTCCCACCCTTTCATTAAAATTAAAAACATTTAACGCGGGTGCTTTTGGAAGTGCTGCCAATATTCATCTAACACTGGATCACCTGTGGGGCACTAAGAAACAACAAATGCTGGGAGGAGGCATTCACCTCGACGTACTTAATAAATTAACACTCGGTCCCACGGTGCACCGCGATTATAAATTAAATACCTGGTGGTTCCAGTTTGCACTCGGCCTGCGCATCAGCAAAAAAGAAAAAATTACCGAACCTTTTAATAATTAAAATAATACCCCATGACAAGAGCATTGGTAGTAAGCGGTGGCGGTTCAAAAGGCGCCTTTGCGGTGGGAGCCATTAAAAAATTAGCAATAGTATACCCCAATCTTGATTATGATATTTATGTGGGTACCAGTACGGGCTCTCTGATTGTTCCATTGGTTGCGCTGAACGAATTGGCCCTGGTAGAAGAGTTATATACTACTTTCAAGACATCGGATATTGTGCGAAAGTTTAACCTGGGAGATCGTCTCAATGAACATTCAGTTTTTGATTCCACTCCTTTGTGGAACCTGATAAATAAGTATTATACAGATGAAAGATACCAGGCTTTACAGAACTCCGGTAAGAAAGTCTATTTCGCTGCTACCTGTTTAAATACCAGCCGCCTGGTGGTATTTACCAATGATTCCAATGCTGTTACATCTAAAAACTATGACCTCCAGGCACTAACCAGTGCCGATCATTTTCGAAAAGCGGTATTGGCTTCTGCCAGTCAACCCGTATTTATGCCCCCGGTAAAAGTAAATTTAAAGGTTCCCGGTGAAGCCCATCCGAATTATCAATTCGCCGATGGTGGCGTGCTTCAATATGTGGGTATCGAAATGGCCGTGGATCAGGGAGCCACTGAAATATTCACTGTACTGTTATCAACAGGTAATAGTAATGTGGTAGAAACAGAATTTAAAACCATCTTCCCTATACTTCAACAAACCATTGATATTTTCATGCAGGATGTAGGCAAGAACGATCTGCTGATTCCAGAACAATACAACGATGCCTTGATTTACATTGATGCGGTAAAAAAGAAAATGCGGAGAGCGGGAGTGAGTAAAGATGATATTGATAATTATTTTCGAATCCGGGGAAGAGAAAACCCTTTTGAGGAAAAAGTGCCGTTATCTATATATATCATTCGACCCAGCATTCCATTGGGGGGCGGACCGGGAGGTCTTACATTCGATCCCGCTGAAATGAAAGAAATGGTGAAAATTGGTATGAGCAGGTCCGATGAATTCATTGCCAGCCTCGATCCGGCAGATGTTACCTGGGCCTAAAAATAGAGAGCCAATATTGCCACTCTTACCAGCACTCAGGAGGCTGCCCGGCAAAAAGAATACTGCTATAATGAATTCATATGGTCCCCCGGATAAACCCCAAAGGCAGCTTTATATTATTAATTTTCTTATCTTATTCGGTTTTTTTCATCTGTTAAATTTTTCCAAATCGGATGAACGGTGCAACATTTTACGAAGTCCGTCGTATTTTTATACGAAGACCATCGTATTTAAATAAACCAAACCATTCGCCATGAAATTTAAATCAGCTTTCTTGAAAGTGGGAATTCCGGTAATCGCCATTGCCTTACTGATTGTACTGGCTGCCTGGGCCGGCCACCCTCAAAACCCCGCTCCGCAAACTCCCAATACTCAAGACACCATTCCGAAAAAAAGAGCTAAAGTAACGCGGGAAGAAAATGATCGCGACCTTGATAAACAAATGCGCGAATTGGACCGCGCCAAAAAACAACTTGACGAATTGAAGGAAAAAGATTGGGATAAAATAAAAAAAGACATAGAAGAATCGCTTAAACATGTTGACCTGGAAAAAATAAAGTTGGATGTGGAAAAAGCGCTGAAAGAAGTAGACTTTGTCCGTATTGAGAAAGAAATCGAAGCATCATTGCGTAAAATTGACTTTGAAAAAATAGAACGGGACATCGAAAAGGCACTTAAAGAAACCAACGTTAAAGAAGAACTGGATAAGGCAAGGCTGGAACTTCAACAGGCGAAAATCGAGATAGAACAACAATCAAAAAATAAAGAGTGGCGCAAAGAAATTGAGCAGGAATTAAAGAAGGTAAACTCTGAAGAAATTAAAAAAGAACTGGAAAATGCCCGCCGGGAAATGGAAAAAGCGAAAGTCGATTTGGACCTTGAAAAAGTAAATATGTCCAAAGAATTGAAAAAGGCCGGTGAGGAAATTGAAAAAGCCAAAGAGGAATTACAAGGTTACCAGGAAATGATTTATAGTATGGAAAAAGAAGGGCTTCTTTCTACTAAAGAGGATTATAAGATTGAATATGATAATGGCGTTTTGATGATTAATGGAAAGAAACAATCCCAGGAAACAATGAATAAATACAAAAAGTATTTTAAGAAAGATAAAACCACCCTTACCAAAGAAGGCGATGACTTTAACATCGATATCGATAAATAAGATAGTTTTCTCATGTCTGTTAGTAACACGGGGCTGTTCTCAGCCCTGTTTTTTTTTGATGAGGCAGGAAATGAATATCAAGCGAGAGATGTGGTCTCCATTTTTTGTTGGTTAAATACGATGAAATAGTTCACCCTGTTCCCTCATGGCCGGTTGGCCGTCAGAAGTAAATCCAGAATTACTACACTTCTAAGTCTCTAAATATAGAATTGCTGAATAATGAATATTCCAAATGATAAAATCTAAGTAAATAAAAGCCCACCTAAACATCTTAATTGAGATAAACAAATCTCTATTGGAGTTTCTATTGAGTAAATTGATTTCATCCGGGGTAATTATAAGTAATACAGGGTGTGTTAAGGAATATCGGGAATTATTCACTGATCATGGATGTTGAAACTGGGTAAAGGAAGAAATCAATCAGATAAAGTGGCGATTTTCCATCACCCGGGTCTTAGCCAGCATCCCGCATCTATTATAAAAAAGCGACCGGCATCGCCAGTCGCATATTTTATAATGAAGTAAGTAATAATTATTCTCCATCCATCATCCGCAGCAAAGGATGAAATACACCTGCATCATCATCTTCTTCAATATCCATATTTAACCGGAGGGTTATTCCTTCTTTAATAACCACCCCTTCCTTTCTATAGGTCCGGTAGCCTTTCTTTTCCAGCAAAATAGTTACTTCGCCGGGTACCAACTGGCTTGTTTTAAAATTACCCGATGCATCCGTAATAAGTTCTTTCTTATCCTGGCCCTTTCCGGAAATGGAAACAGTAACACCCTGAACAGGCTTCTTACTTTCCGCATCAGACACATACCCGTTTATGGAAGGGTCGCCTTTCTTATCATTTCCCCTTTCATTTGCCTGAGCCGATAAAGCGGGAACAGAAATGAGGGCCAATAGCAATATTTTTTTGGTGAATCTCATACCCTAATATTTTCCTGGTTGATTAATGACAGGCCTCACCGCAATGCGCATTTGTTTCATAAGGACAAACAAGTAATACCAATTGTTGCATTGAGTTGGAAAAGTTACGAATTAAGTCTTTGCCTCAAAAATAGCCCGGTAAACGTATTATTTCCTTACTTATGATTCCCCGAGATATATTTCGGTATTATCCCCAATGTTCAGGCTCCGGCTTTCACCCTTTACTTCTGTATCGTTGCCTATAAGTGAATGGGTTAGAACAATATCATATAAGTGAGCGAATGAGCCTATAATAGAATCTTTTACAATCGAGTAACTTATTGTTGTCCGCTCACCAATGGTAACATTAGGCCCAATGATGCTATTTTTAATATCACACCCGGGTGCAATGCTTACGGGGTGAACAATGATGGTATTATCAAAAGCAGGTCCTTCCGCTATCACGCCCCCGAATTTTTTCATTAGGGTGGCGTTTGATTCCAGAAGGGTTTCCTTCTTACCGCAGTCGAACCAGTTTTCCACTTTAAAGGACTGGAATTGGGCACCGTTCTGAATCATACACTCAATGGCATCGGTAATGCTGAATTCTCCGTAAGTCATAACCTGGTTACGGATATTATTTTCAATACAGTCAAATAAGGAAGCCGTTTCTTTAATCCGGTAAATGCCCACCAGGGCCATATTGCTTTTAGGGATCTGGGGCTTCTCCACTACTTTGCCAATAAAACCATCTTCCCCAATTTCTGCCACTCCAAAATTGCGCGGATCATCTACTTTTTTCACTCCCAATCCTGAATAGGGCATTTCCAGAACCGCTTTTACATCATACTCACAAATGGTATCTCCCAACACGATAAAAATTTCGTCTTCTCCTACAATTTCCCGGGTAAGTTGTATGGCATGACCTATACCATGCCGGTCGGTCTGCTGAACGAAATGGACCTGCAGTCCGGGATACTTCTCCTCCATGTAATCTTTGATCTTCTCACCGAGATACCCAATGATAAAAACAAATTCGTTTATTCCTGCTTCCCTGAGCTGGTCCACAATTATGCTCAGGATGGTTTTACCAGCCAGGGGTATCAGTGCCTTGGGTTGTGTATATGTATGCGGACGCAACTTAGTGCCTGCGCCTGCAACGGGAATTATTGCTTTCATGCCTGGTTCCGCCTGGGGCGGACGCTTTTAATGTAAACTACTTAACCTCACCGGCTAATAATAGTTTTAAAAATTGCTATTACTTTTCAGTTCAGGTATTTGCTTTGGTTACCGGAATTAAAGCGAACGAAAATAGTACTTTTTGCAGCAAAGAAAAACTTTAGGCACAAATCGTCCATCCTGTTGGTTACAGGCTTAATTTTGCGCAATTATTGAGTGTTCCGGCGATAGTTCCCAGATCAACTTTTGTTGTGCTGCCTGTCCGGTAGGCAAGTCACTCACTGGTACCCATCAAATCTATTCAGCCATAAAATCCCCGTCAAGGGTTTAGCCTTTATGCAAAAAGACACAATAGTTTTCGATCTTATAAAAAAAGAATTGGAACGTCAGCGCTTTGGCATCGAACTGATCGCATCGGAGAATTTTGCCTCGCTGCAGGTAATCCAGGCTATGGGAACAGTACCCACTAATAAATATGCCGAGGGCTATCCGGGTAAACGTTATTATGGAGGTTGCGAAGTAGTAGATGAAATTGAAACGCTTGCCATTGAGCGTCTCAAAAAAGTATTCAATGCCAGTTGGGCCAATGTACAACCTCACAGTGGTGCCCAGGCCAATGGTGCTGTTTTCCTGGCGGTAATGAAACCCGGTGAAAAAATACTGGGGCTTGATCTTAGCATGGGTGGTCACTTAACACATGGCAGCCCGGCCAACTTCAGCGGTAAAACTTACCAGGCTCTCCATTATGGGGTTACCAAAGATGGAATAGTAGATTACGATCAATTAGAAAAAAAGGCGCTGGAAGAAAAGCCAAAGATGATCATTTGCGGGGCCTCGGCGTATAGCCGCGATTGGGATTATGCCCGTATTCGCGCCGTTGCTGATAAAATTGGTGCAGTTGTATTGGCTGATATCGCGCATCCTGCCGGTTTAATTGCCTCCGGATTATTAAACGACCCCTTCGATCAATGTCATATCATAACTTCCACTACGCATAAAACATTACGCGGACCGCGTGGTGGAATTATAATGCTTCGGCACGATTTTGAAAATCCCTGGGGTATCAAAGATCCCAAAGGCAATGCAAGAACAATGAGTCAATTGCTTGACCTCGCCGTTTTCCCCGGCACACAGGGTGGTCCGTTAGAACATGTAATTGCCTCAAAAGCCATTGCTTTTGGGGAGATATTATCAGAAGATTTTAAATCATATGGCAAGCAAATTATTAACAACGCGCAGGCTATGGCCAAAGCATTTGTTAGCCGGGGTTATAACCTGATCAGCAATGGAACCGATAATCATTTAATGCTGATTGATCTCCGGAATAAAAATATTACCGGTAAAAAAGCGCAGGAAACTCTTGACAAAGCACATATCACACTGAATAAGAATGCCGTTCCGTTTGATGATAAATCTCCCTTCGTCACCAGTGGAATTCGGGTAGGTGTTCCGGCGCTTACGACGAGAGGAATGAAGGAGTCGCATATGGAAACCGCAGTAGCCATGATTGATAAGGTATTGATGCATGCCGACGACGAAAATCTTATTGCATCCGTAAAAAAAGAGGTAGGAGAATTCATGAAACAATTTCCGTTGTATCCGGAACTGGGATAAGCTGCTTATTTTTTTTAAGAAAGCCATCTCAAAAGGTATGGTTTTTTATTTCCGTTTATCTTCCCGTTTTGTAGTATTGGCTTATAATTTTATTGCCGTAACTTAAGGGTATTATTTATACCAAAACCTATCTTATGACTGTTGACAAACTGATTATTACCAATAAAACCGCCCTGCAAAAAAAATATTCCGCCGATTTTTCAAAAGTAGTGGCTCTTCTGAAAATGATAGTTGATTCTGATAAGAGCAAGGGCCTAAGCAGCAAATACATTTTTTTGGATGATGCCAGCATGATGAAAGCCTGCAAAGCCAAAGCCGTAACTAAACCTACTAATGAAAACCAGCATAAAAATGCGGTGGATGATTTAGTTCATTTTTTTACGCCTGATTATATATTGATCTTCGGGTCGCAGGATATTATCCCCTTCCAGTCGCTGGTAAATGATAATTATATTGCTACCATGAGTAACCGCGACAGCGAAGATGATGATGATGAAAAAATGATTGACAGCGACCTTCCTTATGCCTGCGAAGCCTCATATAATAAGAACAAGCGGGTTCAGAATTATATTAATCCTTCCCGGGTGGTGGGCCGATTACCTGACATACCCGGAAAACCAGACCTGGCCTATATTTCAACGGTCGTTGATACGGCTATCCAATGGAAACCATTGTCGGCCTTCCCTAAAAATCTGTTTTCTCTGACTACAGCCACCTGGAATAAAATCACCGATAAAATTATTCTGGAAGCATTGGGATATTCGCATTCCTCATTTGTGTCTCCCCCACGTAAGGAGGGACAATGGAAAAAAGCTGACCTGTCTCCGTTGGTTCATTTAATAAACTGTCATGGGGGTGAAATTGATGCAAGGTTCTGGGGACAGGATGGCAAAACGCAGGAAGTAGAACCGGCCTCCATCAATAGCCAGGATGCACATAAAAAATTGCACAAAGGTACGGTGGCGGTTATAGAATGTTGCTTTGGCGGACAGTTATATGAACCAAAACCGAAATTGGACCTGCCCATGAGCATCTGCAATAGTTATTTATTGAATGGCGCTATAGGTTATGTAGGCAGCAGTTGCTCGGCCTATGGAGCCATTAACGGCGAGAAGTTTTTGTACAATGCAGATCTTATTGCCAAATATTTTTTGCGTCATTTATTAAACGGATCATCGCTAGGAAGGGCCTTTTTGGAAACCCGGCAGGAATATTTTTCCAAGAACAATCAACCTGATCCGATCGATTATAAAACCCTGGCGCAATTCAACCTGGCGGGAGATCCATCCCTGCATTTTTACAGGATACCCGAAGCAACACCCAAATCGAAATCAAATCAAAAAGGTAACAGTGCATATTTTACTCCAAATCGTAAGGGCAGAAGGGCCGAATTGGAAATTAAGGCAGGTGAATTAAAAAATACCGTCAGTTCGTTAAAACAGGTTAAATCCACTCAAAACAAAACACTCAAAATTGAAATTGAAAGTATACTCCGAATGAATAAATTGAATGCAAAGGACCGGGGTAAAACATTCGCCATTCAATTACCCGATGTGGTGCGGCGGGGAAACAAATCTGTCCGGGCTAATGCGTCATTAAATAATATCGACCTGAAATATTCGGTATACAGTACCACTAAAAGAATCCGAAAAGATGGGTTGATTATTAAAAAGAAACGGGTACTTATTTTACGCGAATTGAATGCCCAGATCGTAGAACAAAAATTGGTAGTTAGCAAATAAACAAAGAGTATGAAAATTGAAGGAGAGGTATTCAAAAAAACGGTGGGTAAAAAGAGCAAAACTGAATATGATGCCGTTTGTATAAAAATAGGAAGGCAAAGTTATGTATTGCGCCAACCCGGGCAGAGCCCGTTCAAAAATTCCGACCTAGAAAGTCTGGTAGGCAAAAAAATAATAGCGGAAGGAGAATTGGTAAAGGATATTTTTTTTGTGAGTGAATGGGAGGAAATTGATAAATGAACTGGTAGCAAAATTGAATTGGATTAATTTTTTTTCCAATCAAGAAAGATTGCCCTTTTCGCATATGATTATTGCCCCCATAATTTGTACACCTTGATTTTATTATTGATAAAGAGAGCGAAGCTTCCTTCTACGCCTTAAAATATACGATATACCTATTACTGAAAGACCAATTCCACCAGTCAATATCCAGGTCCAGGGAAAAGAATGACTGAGTTGAATCACTTCGGCTTTACCGACAAGTATCGGGGCTGCCCAATAAAAAGGTAATGATTTTTCTTTGTCACCGTTTTGAATGAAATGTAATTTGGCCTTTTGTAAGGCTACGTCAGTCGGAAATCCATCAGCCAGGTATTTATAAAAAAGTTCGGTGAGTTCATAGGTGGACTTACTATCCACTGACCATAGATTGGTAATAGCAGCAGGAATACCTAAGGCAGCAAAGCCGCGGTTAAAGCTGAATACGCCCTCGCCCTGGTAAATTTTTCCCCTTGCCGTTTCACAGGCTGATAATACTACTAGCCGGGTTATCGGTTCAAATTCGCTGATAAGATCAGAGAGATACAGTGCTGAATCTGAAAAATAGATAACTGGTTCATTATTGATACTGCTAACCGCCGCATGGGTGTACAGTTGGATTACTCTGCATTGGGAAAACTGTCCCATAAAATTATTTCGTGAAGCTTGAGATGCCACTTTGGTAATGGAATTATCAAAATATTTAGCAATTTTATATAGTGAACGATCACTCCCTGGCAAGGCAGCCAGTGAAAAAGCAGAAGGATAATCAACGGGAGCAATACCCATAAAGTTCTTGCCTGTGGTTGTAGATTCAGAGTTAAAATCATTCATCAGAAAGCGGGCCGAATAGGTATAGCTCACGGCATAATCATTCAAAAACCAGGTAATTTGCTGATTTGTCCTGCTAGTTACCAATGCTTCAATAGGAAAATATTGTCCATCTGGGGAAACGATTATACGGCCGGGAGGTAAAGAGACATTCTGAAAAATGAGTTGATATAACTGGTTAGAAACTTTTATAAATGCATCATAATTCCTGTTTATTAAATCAAAACTGGAAATATAAAAGGTAAAAGAGTCAGACAAATTTTTGAAAATGATTTTGTCAATTTTTTTAAAATTGATATTTTGAGCTGTAATTATTAGCGCATATACTGCACTGTCCCCATTAAATAACTCCACAAGTGCTTGGTGATCGTCCAATATATTTTTCCTTACATCCGATATTGCAATAACAGTTGAATCCAGGAAACTCTGGTAATACAAGGGATTCTTCGATTTTATAATCTGATTCAAAATGTCGAACCTCTGTTTATGATCAAACAATTCGTTTTGTAGTTCAGAAAACCGGCCCGAAGATTTATTTGTCGTGTCAGATTCTCTTTGCAGTTGAAGTATTTTCTTTTTTATTTGAGTTTGTTGCATGATATCCTGTTCTCCCATGAATCGTTTTTCATTGAGTTGGTCATTTAATAACACGGCCCTGCTTCTTTCAAAAAAGTAAAAGGCATCAGTATTATTTCCTTCCAGATAGCAGGCTTCAATGGCATTTTCATATAACCGCCGGCTGTCACTCCGCCAGAAAAGTTTGGATTCTAGATCCATTTGCTCTGCTTTAATCCGATTCAGCAATTGGTCGGCCACTTTATAGATACTTATAGCTTTCCTAATGGCGTTTTTTTGGGATTTCTCATCATATTGCTTACGAAAAGCATCTCCCTTATTTATCAAAAGACCGGTGAGATAATAATTTCTTTTGAATTGCATCATCTCCTGCGGAGTGCTATGTAAGATATCCTCCTCCGTACTGCCGGGTTTAATTTGGTCAAAGGCAAGCTGAAAATACTTAAAAGCGGAATCATACAAACTTTTCTGAACATATACCGTCCCAATATTATCATATATGTTTAATGATTCAAATTCGTCTTCTGTTTTACTGAATATATCTCCATTATTATATTTAAGCGCTTTTCTATAATAAGCTAATGCTTTTTCACTATCATTTAAATGTTTGAAATAGATGTTATAGCCTATATCCTTCAACGTCTGTTTACAATTAAAAAAATCTCTATCCTCCTGATAATATTTAAGTGACTGTTGATAATAAGAAATAGCTTTATCGTAATTCTTCTTATATTCTTGCACCTGTGCCAATTGGCCGTATACTAATCCCAGGTAGTTTCGAAGGCCGGCCTTTTTGTATACATCAATTTTATTCTTAAGAAGTTCTTCAGCCAGTTCAAACTTTTTTAACTTTAGCAGGGCATTTACATGCCATCCCAAACTGCTTGAAGCATATTTCTCACCAGTATATTTTTCAACACCAACATTTTTGTCGGCATATTCCTGACCCAGCATTTCGCATTTCATTGCATAATCTATACACCGGCTGTAATCTCCTATGTCAAAATAATATTCAACCCGCTTATACAATGCAATCAGACAGGCTCTATCCACAAATTTTAATCTCATAGCAATAGTAGAACAACTGTCGAGAGCTTTCATTTTCTCAGTAAAATTGTTCAGCGAATCATAGGCTACAGATAGATAGTAATAGCGTCCAGGCAAAGAATTTAGGTTCACGGATTTTTTGCCGGCATTGGCAGTGATGATTTCGATGGCCTGATGGCGATATTGTACTGCCTTTAAATAATCTGTTTGTTTGAAATATATATCCCCAATTCTTCCTAGTAAAAATACATGTGTGGAGTCATTTTTGTATGGGCAGTCTCTCATCTTATCTACGTATCCTTGTAATTCTTTAAGTTGTTCTTGGAGCGGAGGTTTTAAAGAATCCTTGAGGTAAATTATACGATTCCTCATAAGACCACTAGGGGGACATTGGCCACGGAAAGGTCCTGCGAACAAAATAGTACAACTTACCAGGAAAAGCATTTTTTTTTGCATTGGAGGTAAATTGTTTCGACATTATGTAATCATTCTTAATCCTGAGGATTTTTTATTGGCGAAATCAGATGTATTAATGGAATAACCCTGACAAAGCTCATTTCACTTTCACCAGGTATTACGATTGTCAGGGTTTGTCAGATTACTCATAATTAGAACACAACTTCAAAGTCAAGTGACAATTTAACCCTCCTGCTTCAAAATCATTTCTTTCACCATACAATTCCAATTATTTGTTTGATTCAGGGGGTGGGGGTGGGGGTGGGGG
>JANMBO010000076.1:0-20746 GCA_031360425.1 Chitinophagaceae bacterium
ACCCATTACCTGGATATAAACGGAGATATTTCGGTATTTGAATTGATAAAAAGATATGATTCCGCCGCCAAAAAAGCGGGTATTATGTTGTTGCCGGGTGTTGGGTTTGATGTAGTGCCGACTGATTGCGTGGCCCTGCAGTTAAAAAAATTATTACCCGATGCAGTTGCCTTACAATTAGCCTTCGCCACATTAGGGGGTGGATTATCCCACGGAACTGCAATTACCATGGCTACAAAATTAGGAGAAGGCGGTGCAGCGCGGAAAGAAGGAAAGATTGTGCGAACCCCACTCGGCCAAAAAGGAATGTGGGTTGATTTTTTCACCGGATCCGGGGGAGGCATAAAGAAATTATTTGTAATGAGCATTCCATGGGGAGATATATCAACAGCGCATTTTACTACTGGTATTCCGGATATTGAAACGTATACGGGGATGGCTCCTAAGACTTATAAAATGCTGAAGCTTCAACCGCTGTTCAACTGGTTGCTCCGTACTAATATGGTACGTAATTATATTAAAAAGAAAATCAAGCAGCGGCCCGCGGGCCCCTCGGATGAACAACGAAAAAAAGCGATCAGTTTGGTTTGGGGTCAGGCAAAAAATGCTGCCGGACAAACTGCCACGGTGAGGTTAAGTGGTCCGGAAGGATATACCCTAACCACGTTAAGCGCATTACTGATCGTAAAAAAAGTATTGAAGGGAGATTTTACTACCGGTTATCAAACGCCAGGCACCGCGTATGGAGAAAACCTGGTGATGGAAATTGAGGGAGTTCAAAGGGAGATAGTGGGATAATTATAAAGGGAGGACAGATATCCTCATTGGGTATTTATTGCATTCCGACTTATTAATTCTACATTCATGAAGCCATATTGCCTCATGCTATCTTTATTTGTCCTCTGTTGAAATATATTTTATACTATTCAAACTCATCAAAATGAAACAAAGAATTTTTTTGGCTACAAAAGTAATTGCCACATTTTTGGCTCTCTTTCTATTCTCCTGTAATTCGGGAAATGAAAAAAAAGCGGATGAACCAGCTATGGAACCGACTACTGCAAAGCCGGCAGAAACAGTTCCCACCCCTGCACCGGCTCCCAAGCTGGGTAATATTTTAATCATCCAGCACAAGGTGGCAAATTTTACTAAATGGAAAGTAGCGTATGATTCACATGATTCTATCCGCCATGCGCATGGATTAACCAATTATATTTTAGGCCGGGGTACAGATAATCCAAACATAGTAGTAATTTTTTTAAAAATGGCTGATGTAGATAAAGCCAAAGAATTAGTGGCATCGCCTGAGTTGAAAGAAAGGATGAAGAAAGCAGGGGTATTGGGAATGCCAACATTTACCTTTTTAGATGTACAAATGAATGATACGTCTACCATTCCCCAAACTGCCCGGGTGATGATGAACCATAAAGTAAAGGATTTTGATGCCTGGAAAAAGGAATTTGACAGTCATAAACAGGTAAGGATAGATGCTGGTATGATAGACAGAGGGCTTGGATATAATATTGGAGATAATCATATGGTAGGCATTGTTGAAGCAGTTACAGATATAAAAAAGGCAAAAGCATTTCTACGTTCTAAGGACCTGAAAGATAAAATGGCAGCAGCCGGAGTAGAAAGCCCTCCCACTATTTTATTTTATAATATTGTAAATAAGTATTGATGATCTAGTTACGGAATGCTGATTTTTTTGAAAGTATTTCCAGAAAGGCGGCACTTCTTAATTAGAGGTCGCCTTTTTTCATTAACAGTTAGGTGCTTTCATAAATTAAACAGAAGGAACGTACGATTAAGTCATTACTGGGAATGCTGCTTTCATTGGAAGTAAAAGACCCATTTATCTTTAATAATCCAGGGTTATAAAATATATCTGTACAAAAACAGCGCAGTCCGCCGATGGCATCAAACACGAACACTATCCCTTTAATAAATGACAAAATTATCTCCATTTGAAAGGGGGCCGAGATAAAAATTGAAGTACTTCTGCTGCACCAAAATCAGTGATTTCAATCATATATCATTGAACACTTCATCATTTTATAATAAAAGCTATGCACCTTTCTTGTTGCGGTGATAAGGATACATGTGACAATGATCATTTAAAAATTGTGTTATGAAGAATATTTTCTTGTCAATGATTGTCCTGCTGGTTAGCGGGGCTCTCCAGGCCCAGGAGAGTTGAGTGAAGATGGAAAAAAATCTTTTCTTGCTTTCCCTGCCGGGCCTTCTTTTCCAATGGGTGATTTTGGCAGTAATAACCTTATGTGTGGCACAGATGTCTTTGCTAACAGGGAAGGTGGATTCGCTTAAACCGGCTATAATCTATTTCTTATTTATGGTTACCAAATACACCCGAATTATGGGTTAACCGTATCAGCTTTTTATAATAATAATAGGCTGAACAACGAGGCCGTAGAAAAAGAATTGGGTGTAACCGGAGCGGGGTTTAAACTCGACCACTGGGAATGGTATGTCTTACCTGTTGGCCCGATGGTTACGTACAATTTCAATTCTATACTTACGGGAGACCTGAAGGTTATGGGAGGCAATGCCAATGCCAATACTCCTAAGGTTACGCTTTTGAACGAAGTCCTGATCAGCAAAGACTGGTCTACCAAGATTGTTTTTCAGACCAGGTTAGATTTGCCTATCAATGTTGGCAGCAACGCATTCATCTTTACTAACGTTGATTACCTGTACATGAGGCCGAAATTCAAAGTAGAAAGTCCCCTCAGTAATAATGAAGGTACGGTGATGGTAACTGAAACTGTTCAACAAAAAATATCTGTACTTAATCTTAGCGGTGGAGTAGGAATCAGGTTCTGACCTGATTATTGCGCATACCTTTGTAATGTTATCTCCCGGTTTTTGACCGGGAGATTTTTTTTCACGCTGGTCGCTAATACAAATCGTTATGACCGAAAGTAAATTCATAGAACAAATAAGTTCATTGATTTGCTGCGATATAATTTAGAATGATATAATAATACTAACTTAATTGCCTGAAAGATTTAACTATGCCTCACCTGCTAATTATTGGAGCAACCGGCGTACTGGGTGGCGCTGCGTCGAGATTCTTTCTTGAAAAAGGATACCGGGTAACAGCTTTCGTAAGAGAAAGTAAAAAAGCCGGGGAATTAGAAGCAAAAGGAGCTTTTATAATAGTGGGTGATTTATCAAACCCCCAAACACTTAATGGTATTTTCAAAGAGGTAGACATTGTACTAACTACCGCACATGGCATGATGGGGAGGGGAAAAAATAAATCGCAAGCGGTAGATGAAGCAGGGCATAAGCTGGTAATTGATGAGGCAAAGAAAGCAGGCGTGAAACATTTTATCTATACTTCTATCAATACGGCATCTCCTATTCACCCCATTGACTTTTTTAGAATCAAATATTTAATAGAGCAATACTTAATAAAGAGCGGGCTTTGTTATTCCATTTTAAAACTGCCGGCATTTATGGAATGGCATGTTTATAATCTGCTTGGGAAAAATATTGTTGGAAAGGGAAAAACATTCATCCTGGGAAGCGGAAATAATCCAACCAACTTTATCGCCGTAAAAGATGTGGTTTTGGCAATTGATAAAATAACCCTGAATGATAATTATTTCAATAAAATTGTACCTGTGGCAGGCCCGCAAAATATATCCAGAAACGAAATTGCGGAATTGTTTGGTAAGGCACTAAACATAAAACCAAAAGTCGGACACGTTCCTGTTGGCATTCTGAAATTGCTTTCGGTTTTGTTTCAGCCTTTTCATCCGGGCATTGTACGAATAATGAAATTGAGTGTAGTCACAGAAAATTCAGATGGAACAATGAATATTAAAAACAGTATTACGCAATTTGGATTAAAACCCACTACTATAGAAGCGTTTATTCAAACAGTAATTGAAAAAAATAATAATGCGCGATAACTTTCATCTTCTGTAAGTATAGCAGGCATTCTTTCAAGAAATGATGACGGGGACATGGTATAAAAAAAATTATTCTTAATTGGTATTTTAAGTTTCTTTATCTCCGACATTCTTCAAAAAAGGTCTCAGCAGGTCAATAGGAATAGGGAAAATAGTTGTGGAGTTATTTTCAGTAGCAATCTCCCGAAGCGTTTGCAGGTAACGCAGCGTTAACGCACTGGGTTCTCCAGCCAGAATTTTCGCCGCATCAGCCAAACGTTGTGACGCCTGGAATTCTCCTTCGGCAGCAATTACTTTAGACCTCCGTTCGCGTTCCGCTTCCGCTTGCTTAGCCATCGCCCGCTGCATTTCCTGGGGTAAGTCAATTTGTTTCACCTCCACATTAGAAACCTTGATTCCCCATGGTTCTGTTTGTGCATCAATAATCTGTTGCAGCCTATGATTTATTTTTTCACGTTGCGATAAAAGATCATCCAACTCTGATTGCCCCAACACACTCCGCAAGGTAGTTTGTGAAATCTGGGAGGTGGCTGCCAGGAAATTTTCCACTTGCACGATCGCTTTCTGCGGCTCTATCACCCGGAAGTACACTACTGCATTTACTTTTATGGAAACATTATCCTGTGTAATAATATCCTGTGGCGGCACATCCAGCACTACGGTGCGTAAACTTACCTTAACCATTTTATCAACGATTGGAATCAGCAGGATAAGCCCCGGACCTTTTAAGCCATCCCCTCCAATTAACCGCCCCAGCCGGAAAATTACACCTCTTTCATATTCACGTAATATGCGAATAGAACTGCTCAGGATCATAACTACGAAAAAAATAATTACTGCGAATACTACAGGAAACTGTTCCATAAATTTTTTTTAACGGTGAGGAATGGGTTCTACATATAATTTCAGATTCTTTATTTCTTTTATGAGCACGTTAGCTCCCTGGTCGATATTTCCGGCCAAAGATTCTGCCGACCATATCTCGCCCTGCACCACTACCGTACCTATGGGGGTAAGAATATCCCTCACTACCCCGGTAGTTCCTATCATTCCTTCCAAACCAGTAACCACTTTTAACCGCTGGGCCTTGATGCCAAAGCCGATGATAAATAGAAAAAAAAGAGCGGAGAGAGCGGTAGCCGAAATGATCACACTACGCGAAATACGCACAAACTCCAAAGAGGAACCAGATTTAATCAGCATCATGGAACCCAGTAACAGGGATATAATGCCGCCAATGGCCAACAAGCCATGACTGATAATTTTAATTTCAAGCAAAAACAAAATAACTGCGAAAACAATGAGAGCAAGTCCGGCATAGTTGATCGGTAATGTATGCATCGAATAAAAAGCCAGAATGAGTGCAATCACCCCAACAATACCAGGCAGGATGGCGCCGGGATTATACAACTCAAATAAAATTCCGTACATACCCAGCAATAATAAAATATAAGCAATGTTGGGGTCACTGATAATGTCTAATATCTTTTCCCATATACTCATTTCGTAAATAGTAATAGTGGCGGATAAAGTATGTAAAGTCTTTGTTCCGGAACCTAGTTCTATTATCTTTCCGTCAATCATCCGCAGCAGTTCCTCTTCATTCTTTACTACAAGATCAATAACCGAATCCTGCAACGCCTCCGTTTCAGAATAAGAATAGCTTCTCCGGACCGCTCTTTCGGCCCATATTATATTTCGGTGTCTTTTTTCGGCTATCGTCCTTATAAATGCGGCGGCATCGTTAGTGGTTTTTTCATTCATAGTAGTATCCATCTGGCTTTGCATAATCACGGGGTGTGCTGCTCCGATATTAGTTCCCGGCGCCATAGCAGCGACATGAGCGGCCAGGGTAATAAACACACCAGCCGATCCGGCATGGGCCCCACCCGGCGAAACATATACAATCACCGGCACGGGCGATTGCAACATATCGCTTACAATTACCCTGGTCGATTTCAATAAACCACCGGGCGTATTCAATTGAATGATGAGGCACTCTGCTTTCTCGCTTCGTGCTTTTTCAATACCGTTTCGGATAAAATCTGCCGATACAGGATTAATAGAACCATCAATCTTCATCGAAACAACTGTTTGGGAAACAACTGAAGCAGGAAGCAAGAAAAGAAAGAAATAATATGGTAAGAATTGCTTCATAGAAAGAATGCCTGCTTATTTGCCAACGGGATATGCAGGCAGCTGGCAAATAGGGCTGAGTTAAAAAAGATCTTACTGTAATTTACTGCATTAAATTACAATCAGCAATAATAAGAAGTACCGCCTGTTCAAGGAGTGTAGCAGTGCTAAGGTAGTGCCGGACAGTGAATACCACTCTCCGGTTTACTTTTTTGTAAAATGCCACATGAACTATTTCAGTAAACGGGCGTGTTTCGCGCACTGTAAAAGAAGCATGAATCCGAATTATGGAATTAATTATGTTGTTGCGGGCTTTTATCTTTCAGATAAAAAGACTCTGATTTGGTGATCCACGAAATGCCGAACGAAACCAGGGCAATTGATTCAAACCAGAATACCAGTTTATATTTTTCAGTTACGGAATTATTCAGCAAGAAAAAACTTATCGCTATGGTAACGATACAAAGGATCATAACGATTCCGCAAACAAGATAAATCCTGTTCCTATATTTCTTTTGCAGTGTCATTGTTTTTTGAGGATCGGTTTTACGAAAAAGATAAATAGAGAAAAAGATGAATACAGAGAAAAGCAGGAATGCAAAAACGAAATGTAGTGTATGCACCCAGCAGTCTGAACAAAAGGTGGTCGGGAACAATGAAGCGCCCAGGGAAGCAATACAACCGATGTTAGCTGTTCTGTTATCTATGGAGGCCGGTCCTTTGTAAGCCATAAGAAAGAATCCCAATACGAATAATACCCCTACTAGGATATCACCTGCTGTTCCATTATCATAATAATCACTGATGGAGAATTCCAGTTGCCAGGATCTTTCGGAAATCCATTTGCCGATTACTACCAATAGAGGAATTAATATACCAGTAAGGCCTATCAATACTCTTAAGGTAAGATAAGAGATGATTTGGTCCTGGTTTTTATTACTTTTTTTTGAAGCTGATGGCTGGTCGGTTTGCATGATCTATATTTTATAGTATTACTTACTGTTTCTTAAATATGCTAGCAGGTGGGCCATATCATTAATGGACAGGGCCGATTCCAAACCTACCGGCATGGCCGAGGTTTCGGATGCTTCCATCAATTTTATATCATTTCTTGCGACTGTTACCTGGAGGTCGTTTAATTGCTTTAAGCTAATTGAGGAAGAAGTTTCTCCTGATTTTATACCACTGATTTTCTCACCGTTGGTTTTGGTGAGTGTCCATAATTCATAAGTAACCGCGATGGATCGGTTGGGATTAAGTATATCCGCCATAATAGAAGCAGCATCGCGGTTGCGGATAGAACCAAGATCGGGCCCAAAAAATTTTCCGTTTTTACCTCCTACCTGGTGGCAGGTGCTGCAAACATTCTTAAAAACTATCAATCCTTTCGCCGCATCACCGTTGATGGCAAGGGCAGGCAGATAATTCTTATAGACATTCTCCCGGCTTTCAATTTCCGGCGCCAATAATTTCCTGGAACGGTTTCGCACTAGTTCATCATCATTGTTCATGAGCGCCACTTTTCGTGGCCAGCTTATAGATGTGGTTTGTATTATGCCATTTTGCACCGCATCCAGCAGCAGGTTCATATTACCTGGTGATTCGAGAAGAATATTTATGCCTGCATCTCGCACATCACGGGATAGCTTTTTCCAGTTACGAATAATGGAATGGCTGGCTGCAGAAGAGGAAAGGAAATTGTAGGTTTGTATGGCGGCTTGTTGCAGCAAGGCAGATTCGGTGGTATCTCTAATTATTTTTTCAGTAAGTGCTGTATCGGCCGAATTCTTATAGATGGCAATTAGTTTCAATGCATCCACCCGGTAATCAATTTCAGCCTGGCGGCCAGCAGCAATTGTTTTTGCTTTTGTTATATTTTCAGTAAATTTTTTGTTTTGTGGAGAGCCCAGAATAGCCAATAGTTCGATAGCGGAAGATCTTAGCTCGGGCATTGTGGCGGCAGAGAATTTCGATAGCAAAATAGATTTTTCCTGCTCCAGGTTTTGAGGAATGCTTTTGACTGAAAGAACTTTTGCCAATCCTTTCAAACAGGCAGCCTGCCACCACGCGGAGGAAGACACATTGTTAGTACAGGCAAGCCGGATAATTTTTTTAATATCCTGATGTCTTTGTGATAAACCAATAACTCCCGCACAGGTTGTAAAAAATAATGCTTTTCCTTCGGAGGGATTGGATGAAAGTGCCGGAATAGTTTTTTCCAACAGGGCCATTTCTTTTCCAACGGAAGAACTCAATGCCGCAATGTGTACCCATTTGTCTTCAATATCCCGCATCAATATTTTTTGTTGTACCGTTTCGCTGGCTGCATTCTTTATGGAGCCCAATGTACAAAGCAACTGAAACCTAACTTTGGCAGCAGGATCGTTTTGCAAGGCAAGCAATTCGTTTTGTAATAGGGAAAATTTATCTAAGTATTTTTCAGTCAGTAGAATGGCATTCTCGCGCACTCCATCAGCAGGGTGATGCAACGCTTTTAAAAGAGTAGAAGCATCTATTGCATTGTATCCATCTAAGGTCCATAAAGCATGTACAATGCCGGCAGCAGAAGAAGCAGTATCTATTAACTCATTCAACAGTGTCACTGCAGACGGATCTTTTCGGTCCATGAGCAATCGTTGTGCCAGGCGGCGCCACCAAATATTATTGCTGTTTAATAACTGCACTAATTGCAAGGTAGATGAGTTACCTGTTTTAAGTTGACTGCACCAGTTTATTGCTGGGGTGCCCTTAGGAGTTATACGATAGATTCTTCCTTTATCAGTACCCTTATATAAATCACCTGAGTGAATTGCTTCTTCACTCAGCCATTCGGGGTGCTCAATTATTTTACGGTAATAGTCTATAACATAAAGCGCCCCATCGGGCCCAATATAACATTGCACGGGCCTGCACCATGCATCCGTTGAAGCAAAGAATTCTTTTTTCTCATATACCCTGGAGGCGGTGAAGCTGGCACCTTTTTCGTTTATTCGGTCTGCATGAATAATATTGCTTGTTGGCTCTGCCACCAGGGTGATATTATTAAAACTGTCGGGAAATAATCCTCCCTGGTACCAGGTGATGCCACAGGCCGAAGTGATCACTCCCCTATCTGTCAGCAATTGGTTTTCTGGGTTAGTGGTGATGGGGTATACTTCACACGCGTCTCCGTGATCAGGAATATAATCGGATGCATCAGCCACCAACAGATCGGGATTGCGCCGCAGATAACGAGCCGCCATCACTTCATGAAAAATATGATCGGCATTTTCTACGCAGAAATGGTGACCCCAGGTATCGAATGTATGTCCGTACTGCGATTCACCGGCAAGCATTTCCAGTTCATAACTGTCAGGTTTAAACCGGATGTTTCGACCATCCGCATTGCGGGGTAATTGAGGGGCAGCCGTATTCTCTGGAAATCTAACATTGGTTCCCGTATCATTAAATAGCATGGATATTTTAGGGGTAATGCTACCCATGTGCGCTACATAAATCCAGTTGTCTGTTCCATATATCGGGGTATTGGCAATATGCTGCGGGTTCGTAAGAGCCATTCCTGTTATCATTACTTTTCTGATATCCGCTTTGCCATCCTGGTTGGTATCTTCCATATAAATGATATTGGGCACGTCTATTACCAATATGCCTTTCTTCCATTTCATAATACCGGTAGGAAGTTTCAGGTGATCGGCAAAAACAACACTCTTATCGGGTAAACCATCTCCGTTGGTATCGGTGAGTAGTTTAATAGTTCCGGTACCTGCCGTGTCTTCGGGGTACCCTGGCATTTGAACAATGTAAATATCACCGTTCTCATCTACTTCCATCGCTACCGGGTCGGATATCATCGGTTCGCTCGCCAGCAATTCGATGGTAAAACCCGGTGGTAACTGGATACTCTTTAGCGTTTCCAGGGGCGACAAACCATTGTCAGCCATTTTCTTTTCAGTGCAGGCGAATAAAAAATATAGAGTAAGCAATAAAGCAATACTTTTTTTCAACATGGCCCAATCATTTTTATGAACTATGAACAAGAAGAAAAAAAATCCATTAAACCTGCACTCTATTACCCGCGCGAAAACGTAAAAAAAAATAGAATTTACAATGGTATGTTGCCATGTTTCTTCCTCGATCGTTTAGCGACTTTGTTTTCCAGTATAGCAAAAGTCTTGATCAGCTTTTTCCGCGTTTCTCTTGGTTCTATCACTTCATCGATAAACCCTCTTTCGGCAGCGAGGTAAGGGGTGGCAAATTTTTCTGCATACTCCGTTTCTTTTTCTAACAATTTTTTAGCGGGGTCCGCGGCTTCCGCAATTTCTTTTTTGAAGATAATTTCACTGGCTCCTTTTGCTCCCATTACAGCGATCTCCGCGGTGGGCCATGCAAAGTTCATATCGGCGCCAATATGTTTTGAATTCATTACATCATAGGCGCCTCCATATGCCTTTCGGGTAATAACAGTAACACGCGGTACGGTGGCTTCACTTAAAGCATATAGCAGTTTTGCTCCATTGGTAATAATTCCATTCCATTCCTGATCGGTCCCGGGCAAGAATCCAGGGACATCTACCAGCACCAACAAAGGGATATTAAAGCAATCGCAAAACCGGGTGAACCGGGCTCCCTTTTTTGAACTGTCTATATCCAATACTCCGGCAAGGAACATGGGCTGATTGGCAACAATGCCAATACTTCTTCCTGCTAACCGGGAAAAGCCAACCACAATATTTTGAGCATAGTCTTTATGTATTTCAAAAAAAGTATCCGTATCACAAATGCCTTCTATTACTGCACGGATATCATAAGGCTTATTGGCGCTTTCGGGAATGATTTTCTCGAGCACTTCTCTTGTTTCATCTGCAGGCATGTATGGATCTTTAGGAGTAATATCCTCACAGTTTTGCGGCATGTAACTCAATAATTTTTTTACCTGGGCAATACATTCCATATCATTGACAGAGGTTAAATGGGTAACACCGGATTTGGTAGAATGCGCGGAGGCTCCACCCAGTTCTTCGGAACTCACTTCTTCATTCGTTACTGTTTTTACTACGTTGGGCCCGGTAACAAACATATAACTGGTATTTTCCACCATCAATGTAAAATCAGTCATAGCCGGAGAATATACTGCGCCACCGGCACAAGGACCCATGATGGCAGAGATCTGTGGAATAACCCCGGAGGACCAAACATTCCGGTAAAAAATATCGGCATAACCCCCTAATGATCTAACTCCTTCCTGTATGCGCGCGCCACCGGAATCATTTAATCCAATCATAGGTGCCCCGGTCTTCATAGCCAGGTCCATGATCTTACAAATTTTTTCCGCATGTGTTTCGGATAAGGCTCCGCCAAAAACGGTGAAGTCTTGTGCAAAAACATATACTAACCGGCCGTTAACGGTACCATACCCGGTAATCACCCCATCCCCATAAAACTGCTGTTCTTCCATACCAAAATCTTTGGTGCGGTGAAGTACCAGGGCCCCAATCTCTTCAAATGATCCGGGATCCATCAATAAGGCAATACGTTCTCTCGCAGTTAATTTTCCCTTTTTATGTTGCGTTTCATTTCTGCCAGCTCCGCCTCCCAGCTTTCCCTCCGCAATCTTTCTTCTTAGGATTTCAACTTTTGATTTCATGTGTTTAGTTTTCTTTTGACGCTATTGTGCTGCCGGATTCCATCTGATAGTTACCACCACTGGTAGTATGTATCCAGTCCAAACATTCATATGATGATACTTATGCTAACCGGCGTTTCCAGCTGGTCGTTTTATGTTCAACCGGTTGAGTAATTGTTTGTTTATCCATCCAGTATTTTAATGCTATTATAGCGGCTGCTTCTGCATTGGCTTTTAATTTTTCTGTTATCTTTTCGGTCGTATAGAATTTTTTTACAAAATGAGTGTCAAATTTACCAGTAAGAAAAGCCTCATGTTCCAATACAAAAGTACCGAATGGCAATGTGGTAGCTAATCCTTCAATCTTATATTCTGTTATAGCCTTCTTCATTTTTTGGATAGCCTCCATTCGGTCTTTACCGTGAGTAACCAGTTTGGCAATCATCGGATCATAATGAATGGGAATGGCCATCCCTTCTTCATACCCATCATCCACACGTACGCCTTCTCCCCGGGGTATTATATACCTGGATAGTGTACCTATAGAAGGTAAAAAGTTATTCAGGGGATCTTCAGCATATACTCTTAACTCCAGAGCGTGTCCGTTAATAACCAGGTCATCCTGGGTGAATCCTAATTTTTCGCCCCGGGCGATTTTAATTTGCTCCTCCACGAGATCGATACCGGTTATCATTTCCGTAACGGGATGCTCTACCTGCAGGCGGGTATTCATTTCAAGAAAATAAAAATTCAGTTGATCATCCATTAAAAATTCAACCGTGCCTGTACTTAAATAATTACAGGATTTAGCAACCATTACGGCCGCTTCCCCCATTTTTTTTCGCAGTTCAGGGGTTAATATTGCTGAGGGCGATTCCTCTACCACTTTCTGATGCCGTCGTTGAATGCTGCATTCCCGTTCAAAGAGATGCACCACATTCCCGTATTGGTCTGCCAATACCTGAATCTCTATATGCCTCGGAGAGGTAACATATTTCTCAATAAATACGGATCCATCTCCAAAGGACGATCGGGCTTCACTTATGGCACGTTGCATTTGTTCTTCCATGTCCGATTCCTTTTCTACTATCCGCATGCCTTTACCACCACCGCCTGCAGATGCTTTAATGAGAATAGGATACCCGATTTTTGCAGCCGTTTCTTTTGCAATGGAAAGGTCTTCAATGGCTTTATCAATTCCCGGCACCATAGGAATATTATATTTTTTTACGCATTCCTTGGCAGCCAGTTTGGAACCCATAATATGCATGGCTTCCGGTCCGGGCCCGATGAAGGTGATACCCGCGTCTTGCACTTTTTGAGCAAACACAGCGCTCTCACTCAAAAAACCATAACCCGGATGTATGCCATCCACTCCCAGTTCTTTGGCAAAAGCAATTATTTTATCAGCATTCAAATAAGATTGACTGGAAGGAGCAGGGCCCAGGCAAACGGCTTCATCTGCAAATAAAACGTGGGGAGATTTCCGGTCAACATCAGAATAAACAGCCACTGATCTGATGCCCATTTTCCGGATGGTTCGCATGATTCGTAACGCAATTTCTCCCCGGTTGGCAACTAATATCTTTTGCATGGAAATTATTTATTCATTTATAGATTCATTTTCTTACTACTATACTTTTCTTATCATTCAAGTTCTACTAATACCTGCCCCTTATCTACTGCCTGCCCGGGGGATACCGTTATTTGTTTGATGGTTGCATGGGTATGAATCATAATACTCATTTCCATTTTCATGGCTCCCAATATTAAAAGTATATCGCCTTCTTTTACTTCCTGTCCCTTTGATACGGTTATATCCAGCACCAGCCCGGGCATCGGTGCTTTTATTTCTTTTATTTGCTTGTTGGAGGGTTTACCAAAGCCCATTTTTTCCAGCATTTGGTCCATTTCATCTTTGATCTCAATATGAAAAATTTCCCCTTCAATTTCTATGGTTAATTTCTTCACTGTGTGATCTGCTTCTACCAGTTTTGCATTCACTGAGCGATGGTCTCTTATAAGATTAAACTCAACCGGAGATTTTTTTATGAAGTCCGCCGCGTCAATCTCTTGCTTTGCAAATGAAAACTCAAATTCATTTACTTTTACTTTATAGGTCAGGTTCTTATCCGTCATATTACTTGTTTTATTCTGAGGGCATGTTAGAATCTGCGGCGGAGTGTAATTCTTATATTTAAATATAGTATAAAAATCAGTCGCTCCCGCTCATGATTCCATTAAGGTTCCGTCGGTAAAGAGAGAGTTCATGGAAGATTATATCCTGTTCATTCCAGCTTAAAAAATATAGAAAAAGGATTTCAATTATCCAGAACCTAAGTAGTACTACTGTCCAATTGAGAGGGTTATCTGTAAAATGGGCCTTAAAAGGGCCCCCCAATCTTCTAAATGATTGCTCGCAGCAATAGCTATAGAAAAAAGCCAGGGGCTACTTCCTTCCTTTCAGTTATGAAAAATCTCGTCCCTATTGCTGGTAATACGGAACAGTGGATTTTTGTTCTTTCCTGCCAACAATCACATTTGGAGAGTTATTTATTTGCTAACTTTCCAGAACAACCATTTTACCGATAGAATAAAAAACTTATTATGAAAAAGAATCCCTCCCCCATGCCGGACAATTTATATAATAAATTACCCGCCTCCCTTCAATACAACCCGGAGGAAGATATTTATAATAAAAGCAAAAAAGAGCAGAACATAAATCCTGATGACTATTCGGTTATCACTGGCAGTAATGAAAAGGAAGGCGCTTTAAATGAAAAAGATTTTGAAGAAGATATGTCGGGCAGTGATTTGGATATACCCGGTGCGGAGCTGGATGATCTTAATGAAGAAATAGGCGAAGAAGACGAAGAAAATAATTATTATAGTCTCGGGGGTGATAATCATGGAGACCTGGAAGAGTCTAAAGAGTAATTACATATATTAACGGTTCGTGGCAACTTTATTAGTTGAGAGAACAGCACCTCTATTCAAGCTGGTTAGGCATTTTGCAGAAATAAAGATCTAAATTTAAAAAAATGGGTAACAAGGGTATCCCCATTACTTTTCTTTCCAATCCACCGAAATAATAATTTCATTTCTTCTGCCAATGAATTGATAAGGCGGATTATATCCCAAAAATCTATAATGACCTTTCGCGGTGATTCCTTTTTCTTTTAATAGGGTTTGAAGTTTTTCCGAATAGAATCTTAACTCTTTATCTGATGCGAATCCCCCAAAACGCAGGGCAGCCACATATTCCTCCGCGGTTTTTTTTATTAGAACTTTTGGATCATTCGGTTTAGGCAGGGTTGATTCCTTGTAACCTGAGGGCATTACAAAGCTCATGGACGAAGCAGCTTCATTAATATCCATGTGCACCGGCGTAGTCATCGCAATTTTGCTGTTGTTCTCATTGCCCCCAAATATATATCCTGCCAGTTTCCGAAATCCTGGTCCGGATAGTTCCTTGTACGTCTTTGCGGTGGAATTAATTGTTGCTATGGTGGCAGGAGGATAGAACCGGATTTGGAAGTCGGGATACTGGTGAACCACCGTATATTTTTGTTCTTCCGTCTTATTAGTAGCCATTAATGTAAAAGATTGAAGTAGCACGACAATTAATAGTAAAACCAGGACTAAAATGACAAGAATCTTCATGTGAACTGATTGATGTGCGATTAAAGAAAATGATTTAGCCAATCCCTTCACCTCTTCATACCCCTTTCATTCAGAAGATGAATTGGGATAAGGTATCTGACATTTTTCAATGGTGATTTAATACACAGCTAACATTTATATAACATGTATAAAGAAAAATTGTTCTTAAACGGGCCAGGAAAAGGTTTGGTAGCTTTGTAACCATCCCGGGTGATGATAAGTGGGGGTATTCCCTCAGCAGGGGAAAAAGGATGAAAATATCTTAGTCATCAAACTATTGTTGCTTTTTATTCATTATAACTGGTATAAATGATATGGGAATGAAATTAATAACAGTAAATATCCTCCTTTTTATCAGTGCCTGTTTTACCAACTGCCATTCGCAACAAAAAACCATTGAACCAAAATCTGCTGCTGATTCTGTTTACGCCTATCGCAGGGGATCGATGGATGGAATTGGAAAATTTTACTTTGGAAGGGAAATTGCTCATGTAATGGGTGCAGCGGGCAGTGCCTGGCTGGAAAGAGATTCCCGCAACCGGGAAGAAAATACCAACCTGGCCATAGAAAAAATAAATGTGGCGGCCAATGCGGTAGTAGCCGATGTTGGTGCCGGAACCGGTTATTATAGTTTTAAACTATCAACTAAAGTTCCGCAGGGTAAAGTGTACGCGGTGGAGATACAGGATGAAATGATTCAGTATCTGCAAAACAAAAAATCTTCGCTTAAAGACAGTATCGTAGATATAATAAAAGGTTCGGATCGTTCCCCCAACCTACCGGACAATAGTATCGATTTGGTTATGATGGTAGATGTTTACCACGAACTGGAATTTCCGCAGGAGATGTTGCAGGCTATAAGGAAGGCATTGAAGAGAGATGGAAAAATATTGTTGATTGAATACCGCGGCGAAGATCCATCGGTGCCCATCAAAGCGCTGCATAAAACAACGGTAGCTCAATTGAATAAAGAACTGGAGGCAAATGGTTTTCAATTAAAATACAAGGGCGACTTTCTTCCCATTCAGCATTTCTTGTTGTATGAAAAGAAATGAGATAACGGGGAACGACTAGTATAATAGAATGGTTTCAAACATAGGGTGCAACAAGTACAAAAAAACAAAGAGTGGAGGCCTGGAATAACTTCTCAACGAACTTTGCAAAAAATTTTGCACGCTTTTCAGTTGCCTTTTTCCCAAAAAAGGGTACCTGGAATAGAAATGCAAAGAAGATAATCGTACTATTGGGTCTGCCTTGGTGGTTCCATTTTATCAGAACATTCCTTTCAGAACTGTACAAAATAATTGCATCTCGTCCAGGGTTCCCATGGTCACCCGGCACCAGTTACCGCCAAAGTGGTTCCTGAACTGCACATAAATAGAGCGCGCTTCCATTTCTTTTATAAAATCTTTCTTAATAGAATCGATAGGGAATAAAATAAAATTGGCCCGGGAGGGGATATAATCGAGCGACAATTTCCGAAACGTTTCATAACATAATTCTTTTGCCTGTTCTGTTTTTTCCCGGCAGTCTTTTATAAAAGTTGAATCATCCAGCGAAGCGGAGGCAGCGGCAACCGAAACGGTGCTGGCAGAAAAACTTGGCCATGCCTGGTAGCTGGCCAGTTTGTCGATGGTGTCGGCATGAGCAATAGCGTATCCCAGGCGGGCACCGGCCAATCCGTATATTTTAGAAAACGTTTTGGCTACCACTACATTTTTATTGGTTATCGCCAGGGAAGCCAATGATTCCAGTCCGGCATATTCGGTATAAGCCTCATCGATAAATACCATTGTTTTCTTGCTGACTTCTGTTGTAAAATTCTTAAGGGCTGGTACCTCTACCACCGTTCCGGTAGGGTTATTGGGGTTACAGATATATACCATGGCAGTATCCTCATCCACCGCGGCAGCTAAAGCGGGTAAATCAAATTTTCTATCCGCGGTTAAGGCAGTACGTGAAATCGTTAAACCAAATGCAGTAGCCTGGTTGTTCCATACTTTATACGCGGGTTCGGCGGTAATTACTTTTTTCTTTTTCCTGGACACATGCAAGGCCGTGAGTCCAATTATTTCGGAGGAGCCGGCGCCCATCAATATATTTTCAGCGCTCACTCCCCAATGCGCGGCAATTTTTTGTTTGAGCAGGTCAATATGATCGTCGGGGTACCGGTTAGAGCTTGTATAGCTTTCGAGTATTGCCTTTCTTGCCAGCGGCGAGGGGCCGTATGGATTTTCATTGCTATTCAAAAGGACAACAGATGAAGGAGGCGAATATATTTTTTCGGCCTTTCCAAAAACGTCTGTGGCAACAGTTAAACCGGCCAATGCCAGGGTGCTTTGCTGTAGCCAGTTCCGGCGGTTAATAAACATGGGTAAATTTTAAAGTAAGTTAGCTTTTAAAACTGATTCTTTCCTGCAAAACAGGACAATTGATTATACCCTGAAATAACTTGAACAAGATGCCGCGCAAAAGAGTCTACTCAGAAACGATTACCAGATTTTCAAAACACATTTACCTCACAAAGACTTTGATCTCATCCGGAATGATCCCCGTTTTTTAGAATTGATGGAAAAGAAAAGAATGCAATACGAGATCAATAAAAAGAAATTCAGTATTGATGGCTTAAATAATTAAACCTTCCTTGATCAACTCCTTAATCATATTTTCTGATCAGTATTTTTTATCGTCTATAGATATCAACACTGAGCCTTGAGCGAAAGGCCGAAGACTTCGGATAAAGAAAGAATCTTTTTGACCTTTTTGAAAGACTTGGGGGCCTTTGTGGTTATTTTTTTAACGCAAAGTGCTCGAAGAAAATAAACGAAAAAAATGCGCAAAGATTTTATTATGTCAGCCTTATTGGAATTATTATACTGTTCTGTCCACGCAGCCTATCTCTTGAGAGGTTTGAGCTTTCCTGGTTTGTGTATAAGAAAAAGGTCGTCCCGCTGGACAAATAGGGACGACCTTATTAAATTTTTATTTAGTATTGCCTGGTCTATTAATCTTCGTGATGACTTTTTTTCAATTCAATTTTCAATACTTGTCCCAATCCTATTGGTGGAGGACCGAATCCCCAATTGGAAACATATAGATTTCCATCAGGGCCAAAAGTCATAGCAGTGGGCAGAGAAAGCCCGTTGGCAATTGTTTTTGTATTACCGGAACGGTCGATCCGTAGAATTTTTCCAGTACCAGGAGTGGGAAACAGGTTTCCAGTTGTGTTTTCCAAAATATACAAATGATCCTCTTTGTCAAAAGCAACTCCAAGCACTGTAGTAAAACCGGAGGCCAGTATCTTGATTTGTCCGCCAGGAGTAATCTTGTAAATTTTAGAGGATCCCTCTATTATCGGGAATAGATTAAGATTGCCTACAATAAAATTGCCATTATAAGCCATGGCAGTCGGAACAATATGACCCTGGCTGGCAGAAATATCTATAACCCGGCTGATATGTCCGGTTCTGGGATTCACTTTTACTAATTCTCCATGATTTGCTTCTAGCGCATATAGGTCATCGTGAACGCTAATAATGCTATACCAACTTCCGTCTGGTTCAAAATCGTCCTCTTCGGGGTTCTTCACCGGGTGATTGTGCTGCCATTCACTGAGATTAGCAATCAAATTCCACGACCCGTTGGCATTTACCTTTACAATACCATTTGGTATAGAAGCTACGCCATGTGAACAACCTGCGCCTGCTAGTAAAGCATACATCTTATGGTCGATGAACGCGATATCTGCCACACCACTAACTAAGCTGCCGGTTGCCATACTCGTTTGGCTCGATGGAAAATTGTCTGCAAAGGTGGTACGAACACCGGTATGGCTGATTTTCGATATGCGGGCCCCGGTTGTACTACCGGTATATGGCCCAACGGGAGGAATTACCTGGTCACATCCGACTGACGAGCCCGTTCCACCAACGCCACCTTCTGCTACATACAATGCGCCATCCGGTCCAAATTTTAAGCCGCGGGGATTGTTTAACCCGGTAGCGAAGACAGTTACTGTTGCGAGGGGTTTATCTTTTTCATTTTTATTTTCAAGGGCAGATTCATTGTCGATTTGTGCGGGATCTGTAACAAGGGGGTCCTTCTGGCAGGAAAGGATGGAAAAAAGGAATAGTAATAAATTCATTATTGTAACGGGGTAAATCAAATTGTCCCTAAATGTTTTTTTGCCTGATAGTTTGGTAATCATAAAAAACAATTTAATAGTGAAAGAATAAAGGTTTATTAAATCTGCTTCTAAGGAAGGGGAGTCGGAAAAATAGCCAAGGCAAGGTAGAAGTATTATCTTATTTCCAGTTGAAAAATAGCGGAAGTATCCAGGTCAGTGCCAATCGATTGTTATGGTTCCGAATTTTATAGGCGCGAATAAATGATTTTTCCAGAAGTAGTGCAAACTAATGTTGAAGGCTATAAATCTGTTGATTAAAGCCGACAATATGTTGTTTTAATTGAAGGCATAAATGACCTGTAGCAACAAGAAGTAACCTCCAAAAAAAATTAATGCTGATTTAAAAGCAAGGAGGAAAGATCGGAGGAACTGCTATTAAAGCAGTAAGTATGGACTTAACTCCGAAGCAGCAATAATAATACAGCTCCAAAGCCATTATCTTTATAAAAATGTATTTTCGTGCGCCCATTTAATTTCATCTTTTCTTTACTCGTGATAATTTGTATATCTGGAACTTCTTCTTACTCGCAAGATGCAAAGAGATTCGTTCAGATAAAAGGGAACCATTTTGTTCGTAATGCCAGGCCATACACTTTTTTAGGAACTAATTTCTGGTATGGACTAAACCTCGGTTCAAAAGGACCGGGCGGAAACAGGAAACGGCTGGTCCGCGAGTTGGACAGGCTCGCTTCAATGGGAGTAAAAAATTTGCGGGTAGTGGCTGGTAGCGAAGGCCCCGATAAAGAACCCTACCGGATGTTGCCGAGCCTACAGACTGCGCCAGGAAAATATAACGAGGATGTGTTGGAGGGACTCGACTTCTTACTAGCGGAAATGGCAAAGCGGGATATGCTGGCTGTTATGTGCATGAATGATTTCTGGAACTGGTCAGGTGGCATGGGGCAATACCTTGTATGGGCGGGCGCGGCAGATTCCATTCCTTATCCTCCTCCGCATCCCGGTGGCGAATGGAACCGTTACCAGCAATTTACCGCACAGTTCTACAGCAATGAGAAAGCGATGAAGTTATTTGATGATCACCTTCGTTTTATTATTAACCGAAAGAATTCTATTTCCGGAAAATTATATAAGAATGACCCTTCCATTATGGCCTGGGAGCTGGCGAATGAACCAAGAGGGGTAAATAACAGGGAGGCATTTCTAAAATGGATTGATCGGGCTGCCGGATTGATCAAA
>JANMBO010000087.1:0-44957 GCA_031360425.1 Chitinophagaceae bacterium
TAGAACAGGAGGAAGATTATTTGAATAGTAGTGCAAGAGATTTTCATGGCAAAAAGGGTTTGATAGAATTTAGTTATGTAGTTTAAGAATAGGTGGCACAAGCGAGACGCTTGCGCCAGATGGAGGAGATTCAAAAAACAAGAGTTTGGCGTTCCTGCCGAGATACGAATTTAATTATTTAGGGGAAATGTTTATAGAAGGACTTGTCCCGCCTATACGGAAAGCTGTTTTTGCCTCAGCATATGTGCAGTTTAGAATGATCCTTATCTCAGTAAAACACTCACGCCATGTCTCTGATAATTTGAAACCTTAAATCAAACCAAATTGACCTTGCCCCCGTAGGGGTGACACCATTCAAGAGTGTCACCCTTTTTTATAATTAGCATTTACCAAAATAATGCAAAGTGGATAGTATGAATTTAATTCGGTATTAACTGAAAATACCACAATTAGATTTCTGGTAAAAAAACTTAAATTGTTGAACCATGAATATTCCAGATAGTAAGAATGGTTTAACGCAAGAGCAGGTAACAGCCAGTCGTCAGCAATTTGGCAACAATACCCTCGAAATGAAAGAAGACAGGGTTCTTTTATTGGTTCTTAAAGAAGTGGTGCTGGAACCCATGTTTATTTTGTTGTTAGCCGCCTGTATTATTTATTTTATAGTTGGGAAATACCAGGAAGGTATCATTATGCTGGTATCTATTTTTATAGTAGCCGGCATTTCTCTTTTCCAGGAATACAGAAGTAAAAATGCGGTGCAGGCATTAAAAAAATTATCGGCAGCAAAAGCAAAAGTGCAGCGGAATGGAATCACCATCCAAATACCAACAGAAGAAATTGTAGTAAATGATTTATTGATGCTGGAAGAAGGTGAAATTGTGGAAGCGGATGGATTGATTATTTCTGCCAATGATTTTTCCCTGAATGAATCCATCTTAACAGGCGAATCGTTTGCCGTAATAAAAACGGCGGAAAATAAAACCAGCGTATATAAAGGAACCCTGGTAACCAGTGGCAGTGCTACCGTTCAGGTAACGGAAGTGGGGTTGAAAACCATGTTTGGAAAAATCGGGTTGTCGCTCAAAGAAATTTCTATTCTAAAAACGCCCTTGCAACAGCAGGTTCGTTCCTTTGTCCGAAATATGGTTTGGGTGGGGGCCGCCGCTTTTTTAATAGTGGTAGGCTTTAATTATTATCAATCCGAAGATTTTATAAAGTCATTTCTGCAAGGCCTTACGCTGGCAATGAGCATACTGCCAGAAGAAATTCCCGTTGCCTTCAGTACGTTCCAGGCGTTGGGGGCATTCCGTCTATTGAGAAATCATATTATTGTAAAGCAACCGCAGTATGTTGAAACATTAGGTTCCGCCACGGTTATCTGCGTAGATAAGACGGGTACGCTAACTCAAAATAAAATGAGCATTGAATATTTATATGATGCTCTTTCAAAAAATTCAATACTGGCAAAGAGCAATACGCCACTACCGGAAGCTTTAATGGAATATGCCATGTGGAGCAGTGAAACCAATCCATTTGATCCGATGGAAATAGCCATTCATGCGTTATATGAAAATAAGGCAGCGGTGGATAAGAGAAAACAATTCACCCAGGTGCATGAATACCCAATAGGGGGTAAGCCTCCCATGATGACGCATATTTTTAAAAATGAAAGCGGCGAAACTATTATAGCTGGCAAAGGGGCGCCAGAAGCTATTCTCCGGCAGTGTAACTTATCCATTAAAGAGTTGAAAAATATAGAGGAGCAATCACTCTCTTATGCCAGATTGGGTTTCCGGGTGCTGGGGGTAGGTAAAGGGAACTGGAAGGAAACAATATGGCCCGTATCGCAGGAAGAGTTTGCATTCGAATTTTTTGGGTTGATTGCTTTCCAGGATCCTCCTAAAGAAAACATCACCCAAACAATTAAAACATTTCGGGAAGCAGGTATATTAGTGAAAATGATTACGGGCGACTATGCAGAAACTGCCCTGGCCATTGCCGGCCAGATCGAATTAAATCATAATAAAGAAGTACTAACCGGACAAGAAGTTTTACATCTTACCAAAGAAGAATTGCAGGAAAAAGTGAAGCGGGTAAATATTTATGCCCGGATGTTTCCGGAAGCTAAACTGAAAGTAATAGATGCATTAAGGGAAAATGGAGAGGTAGTGGCCATGACGGGGGATGGGGTAAATGACGGGCCTGCATTAAAGGCTGCCCATATAGGAATAGCCATGGGCCAGCGGGGAAGCGAAGTGGCGAAAAGCGCGGCCTCTTTAATACTGATGGATGATGATCTGGCACATATGACAGAAGCCGTTGCCTTAGGAAGAAAGATCTACGACAACCTGAAAAAAGCTATTCAGTATATAGTGTCCATTCATATCCCTATCATTCTGATAGTATCCCTGCCCTTGCTGATGCTGTGGAAGTTTACTGATATTTTTTCACCGGTTCATGTTATTTTCCTGGAACTGATTATGGGGCCAACCTGTTCCATTATATATGAAAATGAACCCATGGAGCCAGGTACCATGAAACGTCCCCCCAGAAAAATGGGGTCCACTTTTTTAACATGGAGACAATTATCGGTAAGTATTATCCAAGGTATTATGATATCAGCGGGTTGTTTGGGGATAGGTTATTATTATTTACAGCAGGGGAGTGAACCTACTATCATTCGTACCGTCATCTTTATTACCCTATTATTCAGCAATATATTTCTTACACTGGTTAACCGTTCTTTTCATTATTCCATGATTAAGACAATCAGATATAAAAATAACCTGGTGCCGCTTATTATTGGTATCACGCTTCTTTTCATATCCGTATTACTGTATGTACCCTTTGTAAGAGGTTTATTCCTGTTAAACCCAATATCCTTAAAAACGATTGCCGGTTGTATGCTGGTGGGCTTTGTAAGTGTAATATGGATAGAAATAGTTAAACTGTTTAGACCCGGAATTGATTAGAATCCGGAACAATCTGTTTATTTAGAAATTCAGCGCATCCCAACACAGGGCCCATGAATAGTACATGTTTTCCAAAGACAACTAGTTGTCTTCGATTATTTTTTACAAAAGGTTAGCGGCAACGCTAACCAGGAAAAGAAATAAAGATCGCTACGGACTCACTGCTTTGTACTATCTATGGCAATCATAACCTGTAATGACGAATCAGTTTTTTTCTGTTCGATACCTATTTGATTCAGATTACTTTTCTTCTTTTTAAGTTCCTGTTTTTTTAATTCGGCCTGTTTCCTGGCTTCGGCTCTTTCCTTTTTCTTAAAATAGCCCTTCAATAAAAAATTATGTTTGGCCGCTTCCATATTTTCACTCAACCCCTTGGTACTGGCTTTCAGATTCACCATAGTTGAATCCAGCGTTTTTCCAAATTGCTCGTCACTAACCAGCTTCCCTAAAGCCCCTTTACCGCTATTCATTTTATCAGTGAATTTGGCAAAATTATTTGAACTGGCCTGCAGGTTGGTAAGCGTGCTTTTAATACTGTTAGAAAATTCTTCATCCGTCACTAACCGGGATAATACTCCATTCCCATTATTCATTTTATAACTAAACTGGGCAAGCTGGGCGGTTATAATACCGGCATTTTCTACACTGGATTTAACACTACGCATAACGTCTTCCATTTCTACGGAACCCTTTGAGGCGATCAGCTCATTATCTTTTACCGGTTTGTTATTCATATCACCCGGAGTAATCGTCAAAATTTTATCTCCAACGAGTCCATCTGAGCCAATACTCGCGATGGAGCCTGATTTTATGAATTCCTGGAATTCTTTCTTTATCACTAAATCTACCAATACGCAGGTGTCTGAGGTTAATTGAATGCCATCCACCGTACCTATGTTAATACCGGAGAACCGGACACTATTTCCCTCTTTTAAACCACTCACCGATTTAAAATTGGATTTTAACCGGAAGGTGGAACCAAACAAATTATTCTGTTTTCCAACAAAATATATGGTAACTACAAAAAGTAATAACCCAATTAGTACAAACATTCCCAATTTCCAGGTAAATCCAGATTCCTTATTCATGTCTTAAATTTTTTTAAATGATTAAATAAAGAAGGAACGCACCCAATCCTCCTTACTATTCTCCAATGCCTCGTATGTACCTTCTGCCTGAATAGTGCCATCTTTTAAAATGACCAGCCGGTCGCTGGTAAGTTTTGCACAAGCCATATCATGGGTAATTATGATAGAGGTTGTTTTATTTTTTTTCTGTATAGCTAATATGAGTTCACTGATTTCCCGGGAAGTGATGGTATCCAGCCCGGTGGTAGGTTCATCATACAATATAATCTCCGGTTTTAAAATGAGCGTACGCGCCAGTCCGATTCTTTTACGCATGCCACCAGACAGTTCGGAAGGCATCTTATCAATGGCTTCCCCCAACCCTACACTTTCCAGCGTATCGATGATCATCTCCTCCACTTCTTTTGAAGTCAGTTGCTTGGAATGTCGCCTTAATGGAAACTCCAGGTTCTTTCTTACCGACATTGAATCATATAAAGCGGAGTTTTGAAAAAGAAACCCAATACGAAGCCGCAGCTCGTTCAACTGTTTGTAACCAAGAGAAGCGATGTCGGTATCAAAAACCTTTATTTCTCCTTTGTCTGCGGTTACTAACCCCACCAGGCATTTAATGGTTATCGACTTACCGGAACCCGACTTGCCTAATACCACCAGGTTCTCTCCTTTTTCAACCTTGAGGTCTACCCCTTTTAATACATCATTCAGTTTACCAAAAGATTTATAAAGTCCTTTGATATTAATAACAGAGGCCTTAGTGGTAGTCACTATCCTTTTTTCAGAATAAATTTTTTGTGTGATCATCATGTTATAAAAAAAAGTCGGTTATCTGTACTGCAAGCATGTCAATTATAAATATGGTAAGTGAAGCAGCAACAACCGCAGAGGTAGCTGCCTTGCCTACACTTTCCGTTCCATTGGCGGCTGTAAATCCCTTGTAGCTGCCAATCATCCCAATAAAAAACCCGAAGAAAAATGTTTTAATAGTGGCGGGTATTATGTCTATGAAATCCAGCGATGTCAATACCTGCGAAAAATATCTGAACAAATTGGAATCAGCGTGAATATTGAAGCCCACATAACCGCCGAATATGCCGATGGCATCCGCAAATATTACCAGCAGGGGAATCATCAACGTAGTAGCCAGGATCCTGGTTACGACCAGGTAATTAAATGGATTAATAGCCGATACTTCCATCGCATCAATTTGCTCCGTTACTTTCATAGAACCTAATTCCGCCCCAATACCCGAAGATATTTTTCCAGCACATATTAACGCGGTTATCACAGGTGCAATTTCCCTTATTAATGAAAGCGCCACCATGCCTGGCAACCACGACTCCGCGCCAAATTCAGCCAATGTCGGACGTGATTGGAGCGTAAGTACCAAACCCATAATAAAACCGGTAATACCCACCAAGGGCAGCGTTTTGTATCCAATAACGTAGCATTGCCGTAGGAATTCCTTAAATTCAAAGGGAGACTGAAACATTTCCCTGAAAAAGCGTCCAATAAAAAGAACGACATTACCAGCGTCAATGAAAATAGAACGGAGATAAGTAAACCATTTGTTATCTTCTTGTATATCTACTAAACTTTCACTCATAATTTTACGATTAGCTGGCAGAAAAATACAGTTACCACTTTCCGTTCATCGGAATTAGTGATGTCATTCTTTATGCTATCTATTGTTGATACCTGGTATTCCTGGATTACCTAGAAACTGAACTACTTCCATGTATAACTTAGTTACTAAGAATTAAGCAATTCTTATGCCTCCTAAAATATCCCTTAACCAAAATACTTGTGCGTAATAAATTCCCATATATGGGGAATGAAATTTAATTCTTTAACTAATTCGGGGAATTGAAGACCTTTATTCAAAACGGGAGCCGAATGAAAATCTTTGAAGAAGAGAAGGTGATTGCTGTTAAACATCATTACCGGGCATCTGTATTGATCAACTATGGTGAGTACAGCAATTGAATTTTCATTCAATCGCGTAATGCCTGAGCATTAAAAGAAAAATCAGGTGAACCTTGAATATGGGAATAGAAGCGTCATGAATTGATTTGCAGTAATTCCTGTCGCAATTCAAATTAGGAAGATACCGGGAATTGCGCGTTTCGCTTGAGGAATTGACAACAATACAATTAACCTTGGGTAAAAGGTAAGTGCAGAGGAGAAACCGGAAGTTTTTTCAGTTGAACAGGTTCATTACATAAATGGGGGCCCCTTTCAACGAATCAAAAAGGCTATACAATTGTATTCCCCACACCGCCACAACTACCACCACGTTTAAAAAACTCTTAACCTTGCTGTCGTTTGGAATAGCTATGTTCACGATCAAAAGAAAAACTCCCAGAATCAAAAGAACTACTATTAGAGTAAGCAAAGACATATGGATGATTTTTCATTGTTGTACCAAAGTTGTGCCACTTTATTTATATAATTGTTATACGAAAATTGAAAAAAGTTATATAATTCACAGGTGAGAACGTTGCCGGAAGCGAACGGTCAGGTCCATGTCAAATAAATTATGGCTGAAAGAACTATTAAAATAATTTTATCTTTTACATAATTGCAAAGCAAAGCATTGCTACAAGGCCATCGTCCGCAACTCATTCTTAAATAATTGGAAAGCAAGTGATAGTAACAAGTAACATAAAAAGGAATTTAAAAGTCAACTACACACCCACGGCAGCTATTATCGGAATGCTACACAGGAGAATAACTAACCACTATTCAATTAAACCAGGTTAATGAAATAAGTGATGCAGGTAAATGGAATAATAAGAGAGAGCAGATTATATTTCTTGTTTCGAATCAAATTCCTGACCAAATTATGACAATCTTATTGGTCCAGATACGCTATCAACTCAAAAAAGAAATAACAGGTACTAGATGGAAAGCCTAGGGTTTTTTAATAACCCTGCATTCGGGCTTGTTCTTTTGGCCAATAAGATAGCCATAATCCCACCACTGTTTCATTTGTCCCGGATCAAATATGAGTGAGTTGGTGGTTAGTTCTTCTTCGGGATAATAGAAGTTAAGTTTGATTTTTTTGTTCTGTCCTTCCAGCCGTCCAATGATCAGGTCATCCGTTACAATCTGGTTAAGCATAAAAGAAAAAACCCGGGAGGTAAGTTCCAGCGCATTTCGAACGGGCAGTTTTTTTTGCTGTTTTCTCCATACTGTTCAATACAATTATATCAAGATCGGTGGCGCCTTTTTGAATTGCCTGGTAAATAGGTACAATATTCCCCATACCCCCGTCAGCATATTCAAAACCATTTTTAGTTACGAGACTCATGAATGGAACCAGGGAAGCCGAGGCCCATACCCAATCACAAAAATCGAGGTAAGTACAATCTTTTGCTTCTTTGTATTCAACCCCCATTGTATTTAAGTTAGACACTGTTATAATTACCTCATTCATCTATATTCGCTTAAAGTCAGCTTCTGTAATATTATCTCCAATGAGTTTTCGAAGATTTTCACTTTCCCCAAATGTTTTTTTTCCTTCCAGAAACATTTGCAATATTCCGAGGTGATTAATTTTCGTCTTGTATACCCCTTTTACTTTTTTAAAAATAAAAGGACAATTATTAAAAATATCTTCCTGGGCTACGGTTGTAAAAACAGTTTTTAATTTTTTGATTTCCCCGATAGACAACAATGGCACCAGCAGGCTTCCAGTGGAACTACCGATAAATATCTTGTACTTTATTTTGCATTCGGTGATCAGGTATTCAGCCAAACCACCGGCAAAAGCGCCTTTACTGCCACCTCCTGAAATTACCAGCGCTTTCATTAGTTGATGTTTTAATCCGCCATTAAGGGAGAATAATATTTTAATGAATCACAAATCCGCCCAAGTACCGTACTGATATCTTTTCGCTCACGTCTTCCCGCTTATTCTAAATATCTACACAACTTACGCCCAGAATCTAATCATCCCGGTGATTATTGTCAAAAAGGCTAATGATATAGATCACTTTTGAAAAGCACCTGGCCTGTACGACTATCTTTTCTATGATCATTATTAATCTTACCGGCCGGAGAATACAATAAAAAATTATTAATTAAAAGTAAGTATTGCATGAAAGATTAAGATAAGCATAGAATCCTATTGGGTTTTAATCAGGTTATTGATCATACCATTAAAGATAAAATAATGAAAGGGCCATACCGTGTACCAATATATCCGGCCCCACAACCCACGGGGGCGAAAAGTAGCTGTTTGAAATAATTGCAGCTTGTTTTCCCGATTCATAATGCGAAATTCTAACCAGGCTTCCCCGGGTAATTTCATTTCAGCAAAAAGTAACAACCGCATATTCTTTTTGTCGGCAATCAGTACACGCCAAAAATCCAATGCATCGCCCGCTTGAATATCATTACTATTGGTGCGACCCCTGCGAAGGCCCACACCGCCCACCATCTTATCCATAAAACCTCTTACTCTCCATAGCCTATTGGCATAGTACCAACCTTTGTCTCCTCCAATACTCCAAACATTGTTTAAAACCTGTTCACTTTCCTCACCCAGTTCACGCCATTTTTGATCTTTGAAGCAGCCATAAGTGGGGATTTCAATTCTGTCCATCCATTCCTGGCTGGCGTTAGACGAGCTGAAGGAATCCTTCCAACTACTCAGCACCATGTTCTGTTCTATTTTTGAAAAAGCTAATTCCACAGCTCTTTTATATGTGAGTAAATCTATCCCCAGGTCCTGTGCCAGGGAATTAGGTTTCGCAATTACGTTTACCTTCATACTGTTTACCAGGTTAACTGCCAATGGGTAGGAAGTGGAGGTAATAAAGTATAACCAATATGAAGAAACCCGGGGAGTCATCACGGGTAAAGTAAAAATCCAACGTTTCAGTTTTCGCACTTCGGCAAACTGTAACAGCATTTGTTTATAACTTACAATTTCCGGACCGCTGATATCATAATGCTGTTTGAACGTTTGTTCCCTTAATAAAACGCCTGATAAAAATTGAATAACATTTCTTACGGCAATGGGCTGGCATTGGGTGTTGAGCCACCGCGGAGTAATCATTACCGGCAATTTTTCTACCAGGTCCCTGATTATTTCAAAAGAGGCGCTGCCTGAACCTACAATAATACCTGCGCGCAATACCGTGAGCGGGATACTGCTTTCACTCAATTTCTTTTCGACCGCCAATCTTGAATGCAAGTGTTTGGAAAGATCCTGCTCATTTGCAATACCACTCAGGTAAATGACCTGGCGGCATTTGGTCTGTTCAATGAGCCGTAAAAAATTATTTGCGGCCTCCAGTTCTTTCGCTTCAAAATCTCCTGTACTGCTCATGGAGTGAATGAGGAAATAAGCGACATCTAAATTAGCCGGAAAAGATAACGCATCATTTTTCTGTAAGAAATCTACTTCTATAGTTTGAAGACGGTCGTGATTATGCTCATCCTCAAATCGTTCTTTATCCCGGACACAGCAAAATAAATGGTGACCCTGTTCCAGAAGCACGGGGATTAACCGCTGGCCTATATATCCGTTGGCACCGGTGATGATAATGTTTGAAGGCAATATGAATTTTTTTCTATTTAATTAATGAAACAAAAGTCGGCTTGTTTTGTTTCAAAATCACAATAAAATAAATATCAGAAATGATGTGTTCGATTTTTACTTAAATAATACACGGGTGCAGGGAAAGATTTATATACAGGAAGAACAGGACTTCCAATTTACCTAAAAGAAAGCCTAAAGATCAGGTTGTCCGAATTACAAAGGCCGCAATAAAAGAAAGAATGGTAATAATAAAGCCGTACATAAAAACACTGTAGGCAATATTGAGATACTTATATTTCCACACCAATATTATTCCCTGATAATAAATATCCTTCGATAAGCTGTCGTATAGTTTATTTTTATCCTTGTAGGTTTCCTTCATCGCTTTCTTGTACTCATTCAGAGACATTTTTGAAAAGTCTCCAAAAAATAAAAGGTTTACCTCATCATCCTCTGCATACAATGGACTCGATTGCTTCTTTATAAACCGGGGCCTGGTAGAAATAATGGAGAGAATAATGGTCGTTACACAGGTAATCACCAAAAGGAGGGTAGGCAACAATAAATACCTGTTTTCTTCTAATTTAGTAATCAATACAGATAACACAATAGAAACTACAATAGAATTGACACTGATTAAGAGGCTTGCTTTATCGTGAGCTTTGGCTGATAAATCAATATGTCTTCGCTCCGTTACCCTGAAAAACGTTTCTACTCCTCTTTCTAATTTTATGTCATCCAGCGACGAGTCAGCAACTTTTTCACTCTTTTTTATTAGCTCCAATTGACCGGGAGCTGTTTCCTCTACATTCTGCCATTTGAAAAGTTGTTCTTCCAGCGCTGCTTTTTGTTTTTGCATTTTCTTTTCAAATTCATCCCTGGCAGCGGAAGTAAAATAAAAATGTTCCTGCAGCATACTTACACTTTCCGTTATCCACTCAATTTCTGAATATTCTTTTCCGGTAAGGAGCTTACGTTCGGCCCGTAACGATTCTAAATTTGCAATAAGGCTTTTTTCGCCCAGGTGGTACTTGCTGGCATCGCACAGCACCTGCGCCAGCAGCGTAACCGGATGCTGGGGGGCGCGGGTGGAGAGTATGATTTCTTCCACCAGCCGTCTATTTTCTTCCTCCACTTCTTTTTCTTTGAGATAATTATTCGCTAATTCAATAGAAGCTGATTGGTGATTATCATAATTTTTGCAATACCCCGTTTCAAGAAATAGGGCTGCCAGGTGAAGTATGGAGACCTCTTCTTTATTCAACCCCATCTGCACACCCAGCGTTACTGCGTTCCGGGCAATATTTCCCTCCCGGGCAAAATTATGGAAGCAATAATCACCGGAAAATTCAGCCTCATAATACTCTTTTATGAATAAAGCTGTTTCGTGAAGAAATTCAGTAGTCAGTTCCATATTTGATTCCCCGTAAAAATGAAAAACCTTTTGCACTCAATTGCGCCGCGCATTAGTAATAAACACATTTTTGACGTCGGATTTGTCTTTTATAATGGTATAGAAATCTTCCACGAAGGAATTCATGTCCTTCTTGGTCCTTTGATTCAGCAAACTACAGTTATTAACCAATGAAAAAATATTTTTTTCCTTCTGCAGAAACAAATCAATCACCGGTTGCAGTTCTTCCATAGGGGGAGCGTATCCTCTGAAGAGTCTGTCCGTAACTCTTTCAATTCCCAAATCAGGGGGAGGAGTGGCATACGGTGGATTTACCAAACCTGAAACATCAAAATCATAGGCTATGGGAATAGGCAAGGCATTGGTGTCGCTCTTAGGTACTACCAATTTGATGTTATGATAATAAGGTATCGACCAATCGGTATTCCCGATCATGTATTGAAAAACAGACATCAATAACGTTTGATTTCTATTGGTTCCATTGGGGCCGAACTTTATCAATTCTTTCTTCTGGTACTTATTTCTTTTAGCCAGCTGATCAATATCTTCAATCACAAAAGCATATTGAGAATAGGGTTTAACTTTGCCCTTCGTATCTTCATAATTAACCTTCATTAACCGCACCCGGAAACTGAAGTCGGTTAACAGGTTGTACATTTTATAAATCAAATATTCTTTAAGAAGAAATTGTTCGTCGTCCCAATTTTTTCCACAACCACCCACCATTTTTAGCTTTTTAAGGGGAGCCAGCTTGCTGGTCTTATTCACATTAAAATGAACCATTAGGGAGGCCAGGTAACAGTGCTCCTTTCTGAAGATTCCCCGGGGTTTTAGCAGTACAGTTTCTTCAATAATACTGCTATCCGGAAATTTACAGGAGAAAGTCCCATTAATACCTGCCATCGACTTTTTATCGGCGGCCAGTTTTTTTATATCTGTTGATAATTTTACTTCCAGGGTACGTTCGTCAGTAAAAAATTCTTTACTTTTTATTTCTCCTGTCTGGGCAACCATAACAGAGTATGCTGCCAGGAACAATATAACAAGGCCCCTTTTATGATTTTTCATTTTGCTGAGTTTAAGTGTAGTTGGGTGCAGCGTAAAGCGCAATAATTAATCTCTGTTAATAAATTCCGTGATCAATAAAATAATGTTACCTGAAAAGTTCTGTAATTACTTTTCCTACTGATCCATTGGGCATTTGTATTTTCAGGAGCGCGGCCAACGTAGCGGCAATATCTGTCATATAGATGTCGCGGTAGGTTGTTCCCGGTTTAACCGACCATCCATACCATAACAACGGAATATGCGCATCATACGGATTCCATAATCCATGCGTCGTTCCTCCTTTTTCAAAACCCTCCAGCCATTGGGGTTTAAACACTACATATATTTGTCCACAGCGCCTGGCATAAAAACCATTTGCTATCATTTCCTTTTGAATTGCAGGGAGCGTGGTATTTTGCAGTTCGTCCAGCGCAAAGGCATCCATCACCGCTTCCTGTTTCAACAGGTATTGGATAACCCAATGCTTGATATCATTCAGCACCAGCCTGGAATTACCGGTAATCGCGGGAATATTTAAAACAACCTGGTGATTAATTAAATCGATGATAAGATTTTCCACTCCAAATTTCTCTTTCAGCCGCAGATTCAGCGTATCAACCAATGTGTTTACCACGAGGTTACCCGCAGGTAGTTTGTTGTCTTTCATAAAAGCCGGAACATGGGCCACCCCATGATCAGCTGATAAAAATACCAGGTATTGATTTTTCCCCACTTTAGTATCCAGGTAATCCAGCATGCTGCCCAATTCTGCGTCCAACCGCAAATAAGTATCCTCTATTTCAATTGAATTCGGGCCAAAAGAGTGGCCCACGTAATCAGTAGACGAATAACTGATTGCCAGAAAATCGGTAATGGAATCCATTCCCAATTTTTCTTTATCAATACTCTCCTTGGCAAATTCTGAAGTAAGGGTATTACCATAGGGAGTAGCTATTATCGCATTATAATTCTTTCCCACCAGGGAAGACAAATCATACGGAAATCCTTTTCCAAAAGATTTTACCTCATAATTATTTGTATCTGCTGTACTCTGAATATAAGAATTGATAGGGTATAGTGTTTTCCATCCCTGCATATAATATTTATCAACCAGTTTTTGATTATTGAAACTGGTTACCCAGGCAGGCAACTCATTCATGTAATAACTGGAAGTAATCCATTGTCCAACTTTAGGATCGTACCAATAAGTGGCATTTGCGCTATGGCCTGCTGCTAAAATCCCGCCCCTGTCTTTCAGCGCAATTCCAATTACTTTGCTTCTGAAATTAGTAGCCAGTTTTAACTCATCGCAAATGGTAGTAGTGAGCATATTTTTGGGGCTCATTTTTCCCGCGGTCGTAATACTGCCTACTGTATTTACACTGGAGTCTGCCGTGCAGTAAACATAATTTTTTTTATCATTGTCATACCATTCGTTTCCCGTAATGCCGGTAATAGCGGGAAGGGATCCGGTGTATATGCAGGAATGTCCGCACGCGGTATAGGTGGGCACATAAGGAATCATGGTATTATTGCAATTGAATCCCATATTCATCAGACGCTTAAACCCACCGGTAGGGGCATAGCGATCATAGAAACGATAAAGAAAATCCCAACGCATCTGATCCACCACGATACCTACCACTAATTTGGGTCGTTCTACCTTTTGTGAAAAAACAAGAACTGTTGTGCAAAGTAAGCCCGCAATAAATAGGATTTTTTTCATTTAGACTTATTTAAGGTATTCTAAGTTAGGATGATTTTAGTGGATTAGGAAGATAAATACCAAAAGACTTTTATAAGAAATATGAATGAAACAAAATGAATCGTACCTTATAAGTATTGTTTGGTTCCAACTTGCTATTTCGAAAAGAAGACTAACCGTTGGGGGTTTATTGCAGAAGTTCAAATAAAACACTTCAATCGATTGTTTTTATTTTTATCACTGCCTGCACGCCAACTGGTGTCAGCTTGTATGATGAAATTAGCACAACAGAAATCGCAAATACAAATACCCGCCAGGCAATCCATTTTCAATTCAAATTATGATATATTTATTGTTGAATGTCCGTAGTTCCTGAGCATTATTAATAATCAAAATCCAACTTTAGCTGGCATGCCAAAAGCACCCATCTATAACATGTATTACGTGGCTTTAATTTGCCCGCCAGAGGTAGATAAGAAAGTGGAACAACATAAATACTGGATGAAAGATCAGTTTGGGTGCGTGGTCGCGCTAAATTCGCCCGCGCATATTACACTCATTCCCCCTTTCTGGCTGGCGGAAACTGGGGAAACAGAATTAATAAATACAGTACAATCGTTTACCAGTGACCTGGCTGAATTGGATATACAATTGGATAACTTCTCTCATTTTGGAAAAAAGGTCTTAATTATCGGGGTAAAGGAAAATCCTGCACTGGAAGAAATTAAGAAGCCTGTCGAATTACATTTCATACGGGTATTCGGAGATGTCATCCAGGCCGACAGCCGCCCATTTCATCCGCATATTACCATTGCAAATCGCGACATAAAACTCTCCGATTTTGAAAAAGCCTGGGATCATTTTTCAAAAAAAACTTTCCAGGCGAGCTTCCGAACAAAAACAATTTCCCTTCTCAAACTCCGCTCGGGTATTTGGAATACCATTGCTGATAAGATTTGGTAAAAACAAGAGCTGCATATAGAAATTCACCCCTTCGATCGCATGAAGAAAGATTGAACACGTCGTCCTTCCTGTTTTTTATTCGCTTTGTACCTAACCTGAACCTGAAAGCGACTGAAAAACCGAAAGAACCCGGATTATAATTTTAAATATGGATACCTATATGGAAGGCGGGATTATGCCCTGCCGAATCCCGTAATTTCTATTTTGAATCTTATTCCAATAGCAGGCAGAAGAACAAAAAAATCCGGCCTGCTATTGGAGACCGGCTGTACAAATGAAAAGCAAGAGCTATTGTTTAACGAATTTTTCTTTGAATAATACCTGGTGCTGGCTGTCACTAATTTTTAGAGCGTATATGCCTGTAGGCAGGCCACTCACATTTGCTTCTACTTTTACCATGTCCTGGTTCTTGGTAAGAATTTGATTCAATAATAGCCGACCAGTCATATCAAAAACGGTCACTTGAAGTAATCCCTTATATTGGCTCTGGAGCTGAAGGTTCAGTTTATCCGAACGAACCGGGTTTGGCCAGATGGCAAGCTGGTTATTCAGGCAGGAATTTTGCACCATCACCACTTTGGAATATATAGAATGGCCGGAGGTGGATACTGCTTTTATCCGGTAATAGATAGTTTTTGCGTCCAGGTTATTATCTTCAAATGCATATAGCCCCTGTTGAATCGCCTGGAACTTTTCTATGCGTCCAATACTAGTAAACCTATTCCCATCAATACTTTTTTCAACCGCATAATAAGTTCCGCCCTCTTCATCATCCATTTTCCAGGAAATGGTATTCGACATACATTTGTGCTGCTGAACCTGTACAGACGAAAAATTAACCGGCAGGTAATTAAGGCAGGAAAAAAAGAGATTATTAAATACCTGCTTCAGGTAAGGGAATGCCGAAACCGAAACATAATCGGCTGTGGCAATATTTGATGGTGGCGGTGTTAGATAATCATATAAGATCGGGTTCACCATTTCTATAGCGTAACGAAAATAAAAATCCTGGGTAGTGGTATTGATCTTGTCGGTACCCACACCGAGTAAGTGCGTACCCATTTGTTTGATAGTATCAGCATATAAAGAAGTACGGTTGATACCCCAGGCTGCCGACTGAAGGAAATTAGCATTTGAAGCCACATTAGCTTCATAAACCCTATTGGGAGCGCCATCCGTAAAAAAGATCAACAGGTTAGGCTTCTTCACGCGGGCTTGATCAAGCGCTACCTTAAATGCTTGCGACCAGTTAGTTTGGCCACCATAAATTGCATTGGTTGAATAATATCCATTGCCATTCGTGTTATGCAGGTAATCATAAATAACCCCTCCCGGGGCAATAGACGCAGGAGTTACCTTTGTAACGGGAAGGGCTAATGTAGCCTGGCGGCAGAATTCTACTATACTAATATAATTCGGAGTAACAGCATAATACTGGAGTGTATTCAACATGGATTCCACAGCACCGATCAACTCTGAACGTTCAGTTGCATCTATTGATGTGGATGCATCTAGTATAAGCAGAATCTGGTTGTCATCACATTGCACATTCAGGTCTGGATTGGGTGTATAGGCAGCGGTATTGAACCAGCTAGCGGCACCAACGGCAAATTCCATACCATTGGCAGTCGCGTTGGTTCTAATTACTTTGTACGTAATTTTCGATACAGGACCATTGAAGCAGATATGAACATCGCGGTTAATATTATTGATCAGGGTATCTCCTTTACGGGGAACCGAATCGGTAAGGTAATCGTAGGCTCCCTTAACTGCCACTCGTGAACCAGCTGTATTATATGCCTGGATGACAACAGATGTACTGTTAAAAGGATTAATATCCATATTGAAACCGGTAAGATCCTTATTGAAGGTTAGCGCCGCATACATTGTATCCTCGCTGCCTGGCAGTTTCTCTATTTTCAGAGAAGAGGTTCTTCCCGACTGATTTGCATAAGTATACGTTTTAGCAGGATTGGCAGAAGCAATACCAGAAAAACTTATGGTAAGGCCCACTTTAATATTGTCGGGACCTAAAGAGGCGAAAAAATTGGGTTGGGAAAGTGAATTGGCGGGCCATCCATCCCAGGTGAAGGAGCGATGCGTATTTACCGGCTGCGAAAGGCTTTGGACTGGGTTAATAAAGAACGCAACTGAAATAACACAAACCAGAGTAAAGATTTGTTTCATAAAAACTAATTAGGGTACGAAAAGGTAATTAAGTCCTGGTCTTTAAAAGGGGTAATTGGCGTGGTTGTCTGATAGGAAATCTGGAAGAAGAAATGATTCAGGACATTGGAGATTATGAAGTTCAAAAGCCGGCGGTAAAACCGGAACCGGGGTGAACTTATATTAGTGTAAAACTATAATACAAACTACATAGTTCAAAGTGTTTCGAAAAAAAATTACATGCCAATATAACGGGCTGACAATATTCTGTTTGCTTTTATGCTTTCAAACAGGGTCACTGTCGTACAAATACAGTATCTCTATTAGTTATGCCCTGCAAACCAGGTCTTCAACTCATTAAGTGTATTGTTTACTGAAACTACATCTCCCCACCAATCGTGAAAGGTAGCCGGATAGATTATTACTTTATTATCAACGCCCGGCCCGCCGAGCGTATAAGCCAGGATGGTACTTTGATCAGATCGAATAAAAAAATCAGATTCCCCATGAAAAAAGATGCTGGGCGTCGAGCTTCCGGGAGCCTGGTATTGCGGACTGCAGCTTTTATTTCGTTGTTCAGTGGGCACTGTTATAGGATACAACGGAACTCCTAAGAAAGGTTGCAATATCGAATTATAAATTGTAGAGGCATAATAGGCCATGCCAAAAAGATTTGTGGGCCCGGCCATTGATCCGGCTGCTCTTACTTTCCCATTTGCGTTTCTCGAATAAGCATAACACAAAAAAAGATGAGCGCCGGCACTGTGCCCAACTATATAATTCGTTTGGCTATTAAAAGTTTGGGCGGCTGCCCGTCTTAAAGAAAATTGAATAGCACTGTCAACATCAGCTAATTGCATTTTATAATTATCAGGCGCATTTAAAGTGAACCGGTAATTAATTTTCGCTACGCCAAATCCCCGTTGTTTTAAACCGTTCAGCATCCAGGCAAGTTCCGCTTTGTCTCCCGTTGACCATCCACCGCCATGAACTACTACCACCAGGGAAGTGTTTATTGTTCAGCCGGCAGGTAATCAAAGGTCCAGCTTTTGACTGCCGTCAGCGCCATAAGACCTGTTTTGAATAGTAGTATGCCGAAGGGGGCCGCTGGGAGGTGTCGGTGGATCTATCAACGTATCCGGTTTGCAACTACACAATAACATTGCCATCAAACTTACAGAGACAAGGTATTTTACCCAGATATGATTTTACTTATTTAACAAGAGAACGAAATTATTAGCGATTAGTGCTAAAAGCAAGTGTGAAAAATATTTTCATCGAAGTTTTATATTTGAAATAATGCAGGTTGAGCGGAGTATTTGAATGACCAATAGATGCTATTGAGAAGGGAGGACAGCAACGTGGAGCGGAAATCATTGGCCGATGAAAGGCCTGAGTCAATACGGCCTTGCAATCCCTTCCGCCCAATGAAAATTTGATGTACCCGCCATTACAATCGTATTATTCTATTGCAATGCATTCGAGAGTTTAATTACAAATATTCCGGAAGGTGAAATATCGCCCGGTTTTATAGCAGATAAATCTATAATGATATTCTTTCCCTGTTGTTTCCAGGAAAAGGCTTTGGAACTACCCAATACGGTGGCCTTTACAACGGGAGAAAGTTTTATATCTTTTAATTTCAATGTTGAACTAAAAGAAGGCAGAATACAATAAAGATCTTTATTCTTTTTGGTGAAGAAACATTCAATATAGGCCGAATCCTTTTGGGGAACAACCAATTTCACAATACTATAGTTGGCCATAAAATTGGCTTCTTTTTTAGAAGCACGGATACCTTCACTCCATTGATAAGGTTGTTTCAATGCTTCTGACCCATAAATAGCTTCTCCATTTTTATTCAGCCAATCCCCGATGTCAACCAGGCGTTGTTGCATAATTACCGGAATTCTTCCGTCGGCTGTGGGCCCAATGTCCAGCAGTAAATTGCCTCCTCTTGATACAATATCGCTCAACATCAAAATAAGATCATGACTGGTTTTATAATCATCTATTTTTTCATTTCGATTATATCCATACGAGTGACCGATTCCCTGGTTTTCTTCCCATACAATGGTAGCATCCATTCCACTTCCATATTCGGAAGTGGCATAGGTAGACGCCGTATTAATTCCCCGGGTATTTCTTCCCCAGCGATCATTTACAACAACGTCTTTTGCCACCGGTGATTCATTGTACAGCCAGGCCAGCAGTTCCTCGCTGCGCCAGGCAGTATCGGAAAGTTCCCATTCTCCATCAGCAAATACTACTGAGGGTTTGTATTTTGTAACCAGGTCCTTAAACTGGGGAAACAGATGGTCATTTACAAACTTCTTTTTATCCTGCTGCCATAATGGGTTGAACCATTCATACAATGAATAGTAATAGCCCATTTTTAATCCTTGCGCGCGAACTGCGTTAGTCAAATCGCCTAATAAATCTCTTTGGGGTGTACCAGTAACCGCATTCCAGGGTCGTTGCCAGTCGCGGTCAGCTTCCGCGCTGTTCCACAAACAATAACCTTCATGATGTTTTGAGGTAAGCACAATATATTTAGCACCTGATCTTTTAAATATATCCGCCCATTGAGCAGGGTCAAATAATTCGGCTTTAAACATTGGCTCAAATTGCTCGTAGGTAAAATTACTTCCGTAATTTTTTTCATGAAAGGATAAAAAATCTTTTTGCTTTTCCGGTAAACGGTACCAATACCACTCGGCATAACTGTAGCCACTGTTGGGTATTACCGGTGCGTAAGCGGGAACTGCATATACACCCCAATGAATAAAAATGCCAAACTTATCCTGGTGAAACCAGGCAGGAATTTTTCTTTGATTGAGAGATTTCCAGTTTGCCTGGTAGGGTTGAGCCGTAACAACCCAATGCAGTAAAAGGAGCAGGGCTATAGCCGTTGTCTTTTTCATACAGAATGAATATTGTTTAAGGTGAACAACTTTAGTACTTCCATTTACCGATTGAATTTACTTATGATGGACGTTCATCCATTATAATCGGGCAGGCTGCATTTTCCAAGGGCCTTCCATTATTCCTTACATTTAAAATCATCATTAATCTTATCGAGTTGTTGCCAGACCGCCTGCGAATACGGATTAGCTGCTGCTTCCAGTAAAACTATAGTAGTGTTTTTTCCGGGGCAATCTTTTATATGTATTTTAAAGTAAAGCTTCCCGGGTTTTCGGGAAACCTGCGCATCAAATATGTCTGCGGAAGCGGTATAGGTTTCTTTATCTCCCGGTAAGGATTTTATTTTTTGTACCACTGCCTTTGTAGGCGTAAACAACGCCATATCCAGTTTATCGGCAACCGTCCTTCGCCTGGTTAACCCGCTGAAATATTTTTCGAGGTTGTGTTTCAATATATTTTCATCGAAACGATACGTTCCATCCAGCCACCATAAGAAAGTGTAGGCCCACTTTTCTCCGCTCGTAGGATCACCCCATCCGGGGGCAAACCGCAATTCTTCAAATCCTTTGTATGAAAGTTCAGGTGAAAAATCGATAGGAAATAAAATGGTTTCAATTTGCCAACCTACCGGGGCGGTGTACACAAAACGCGTTTCGATATGTTCGGGATAAAAATGCAATTGTTTCTTTATCCACTGCACCAGTTCAATTTCCTCCACGATATTCCAGGAATGGGGATGTCGCTGTCCGTTACTTCGCTGGCCCGGTATTTTAGAGGTTATAAATTCAGCGCGCTTATTACCAGATGCGAACAGGCGGTTGATGAATTCAGAACCATCCAGCAGGTTGGTTTCATACAAACTTCTATTCCGGTTTTTTATGAACCAATCGGCATCTACATCGTGGTAGGTTCGTACGGCAATATTGCTTAAAGACATTTCATTCACTGAATCTTTGTCTTCGCGCAAGAGGGGAGACACGGCCCGGTATTTGGAAAGATCAGCATAGGGATCGCCCAGTTCTTTTTTCAACCGATCAATTATCATCTGGCATTCATACAACCACCATCCACCATTATTCTTTTTAATATCCCGTTGAGAAGATTTGTATAAGCCGACCAGGTCAACCGGACCATCCACATTAAATACCGCTTTGGGTTGAATGGGATAATTACCGGGCTGCTGGTTACATAATTCAGCGTATCGTAAAGCAATGGTTCCTCCGGAAGACATGCCGCCTATTGCAAATTGGTCTTTTCGCAATCCGAAGGTTTCCATTATTTCTTTACCTATTCGGTTTAGCAGAGCCGTCATGGTGGAATCAAGATACAAACGGTTACCGTTAGGAATACCAACCGTAAGCAGATCGTTATTGCAGGCCACATTATGTATTTTAGTTTCCGCGAGGAAGCTCTCCGCGTTTCCTCCAAAACCATCGATTAAAATAAGAGCCCCCTGTATGCGGCCAGACGAGGGTTTTATAGCTGTATAGTAACCATAGACGGAATCATTTTTATCAAACCATTTCTTTTCTATGTATTGGGCAATAACTCCATTTGTTCCGGTTAACAACAGCCAGGAAATGACTGAAATAACTTTCATAAATATTTTTTTTAATAGGGATCATTATTTTCTTCCGACAGCATAAATGTAATGACAAAAGAAGTAATAGAACAAATTACCATTTTATGACAACAGAAATGAACAGCTGACAACCTGGTTTTATAAATTTTGACAGCAATACTACTGAACCGGGCTTTTATGTTACATTCTGAAGGTAATCTGTTCCATAATAAAAATTCGATAAATCAGCCTTTCCACTTTCAGCCAATTAAAACCTTTTCAATCCGCCGATCGGGTATCAGCCATATAATAGCTACTAATAAATAAAAAATAAAGCCTACATAGGGATGTATAAAACAGGCTCCAATACCCATAGCATAAATCAGGATGGAAATTATTCCTTTACGGTCTTTGCCAACGGCCTTGGCGAGTTCGGAGTTGCTGCCTTGCGATTTAATAATTACCTGTGATAGAATAAAGTAAGAAATGGCGGCTGATATCAGGTCGGCCCCATAAAGAACTACCGGCCATTTACCGAAATGGTTTTCACCCATCCACCCCGTAACAAATGGCATCAGGGAAAGCCAGAAAAGCAGGTTAAGATTTGCCCATAGGATTTTGCCATTTACGTGATGAACCGTATGTAACAGGTGATGATGATTGTTCCAGTAGATACCAATGTATAGAAAACTGAGAATATAACTTATGAATACAGGACCCACCGCTTCCAGGTCCTTCAGTTCGCTACCATGCGGGGGTTTCATTTCCAACACCATTATGGTTATAATAATGGCCAGTACCCCGTCGCTGAAGGCTTCCATCCTGGTCTTTTGCATTAGACTTATTTATTTTAAAATTAAGAAAGTGGTGGCTTCCAATTAAAGAGGTAAATATATTCATTAAAGATCAGGATCATAATTGAGGTAAGACCATTTATCATACTTGGCCATGCCGTCCAACGGCATTGCTGCAGATATGGTTTCCCCGTTCTATTTCATAGAACTACAGGATACGTAAATAATGAGCCGGTTATATATAAAATTCATCGACATGCGGGTTAATTTCCATTTCAACTTTATTCCAATCGGCAGCATAACCGCAGGCTTTCCAAGTCATTTTTTTTGGCATTTCTGATTACTTAGCGTACTCTTGCGACTTAAAACTATCATAATGATTAGCACAAAATCAAAACATGCACTTCAATTTATTTTAGGCGCGCTGCTTCTGTTGTTTGTCGTTTCCAGTTGTAATAACGAAGGACAGAAAAAAGAAGAAACACCTGGTACTACTACGGACTCCGCTAATACAAAGCCCGTAAAAGATCCACCAAATGCCACAGACTCTGCTACGCAGCGCCCCGTAAAGGATCCTCCGCAAAATCCATAAAGGATATTGAGAAAAATAAGGTAATCTTACCCAAATAAATATAACATGTTTCCGGTTAGTGGTTGTTCCCTGTTATCAAGGATATGCCATTAACCAGAAACATCTTTCATTTTTATCCTGATCGACTTGAGTGGGATTTTTATTGCAGGCTTTTTCACCCTGTTACGGATTAATCTTTCAATCAGCCAATGCTCGATCCGATGATGAGCCGGAATTAAGATGGCGGCAATAGCCACAAAAATCAGGATTTCAAAAACAGGCGTATGATGGGTTAATTCAGCCACTGTTGGATGAAGGAGAAGAGTTAAGTATTCAAACAAAACAAGCAGCGAAAGTACCCCGAGTACTTTTATAGCGCGGATGTTAATGTTTATCCGGCTTAATAAAAGAGTAAAGAGGAAAAAACCCGGAATGAATATCCCTATAGAAAGCAACTGTAACTGTTTATCACGCTCTTTAGCTGCAATTCTCTTACTTTCCATAATCTCCAGTTGCCTGAGTTTCTCATTAGTGGATAGTATCTGCGATTCGCGGACCCGGCTTTTACTGTTTACCGAGTCATTCAGTTCCTGCACCTGGCTTATATATACAAAGGCGCTGTCAATGTTTTTATTTTTCTTATAATGATTTGCCAGGAATTCAGCTGCTTCGAGTTGATGAGGCAGTAACCCGCTTTTCCTGGCAATATTGAAAGAGAATGTTCCATTATAAGCTGCCGAATCATTTTTACCCAATTGCTCATACAATTTGGCTAACCCTAAACTGGCTTCGCAAAGCAGATCATAATCATGAGCCGCCTGCAGGCAATTGATAGCGGTTTGATAGTTTACCAGTGATTCCTGGAATTTTCCCATTTTAAGGTAGATATGGCCCAGTCCAGTCAGGGAAGTACCAATCAAATCAACATCATCCAGTTTTTTAGCCAGGTCAAGTGATCTTTTAAAATAATTGTACGCTGAGTCTGTAATGTTGAGACGGTTATAAACATCGCCCAGGTTTAATTGAATATAATATTTCAGGTTTTCTATCTGGTACTGTTGAATAACTGAATCGGCTTTTCTATAATTTTCCAGCGCGTATTGGTATTCTTCCTGCAAGGTATACGCGGTTCCAATGGTAATTAAAGTGACGGCCAGGTCTCTTGGATTATTACCCTTTTCCACCATTTTAAGTTTCATAAAATACAGCTCCAGCGCTCGTGGGTAATTTCCCATTATTTTAAAAGCATTGGCTAATGAACCTAATGATCTTGCTTCTCCGTCAACATATTTAATCTCCCTGGCCAGGTATAGGGCCTTTTGTGATAGAAGTATAGCGGTATCTGGATTGTAAATATTTACATACCCTGCTAAATGCCACATCAGGCTTACGCGGTTACTATCTATTTTTTCTGAAGCAAGTAGTTTACTAACGCTATCGGCTTTTGACTTTTGGGTAAATGCAGCAGGAGAAAAAAGGAAAAGAACAATGAAACACAAAAAAAATAATACGCGACTCATATTGCTAATGGAGATATACGACATCAGGAATGGGTGTTAAATAGCAAGTTGCCCATGCAATTTAGTTATTAAGAGCAGTTTTTATTCCTTTTGCAGAGAAATGTTTTAAGCATAGGATGTTTTAAGGCACGCCAAATAAAATGATTGTACCTTTCTTAACAAAAGATTTATGATTCGCCTGTTATTTCTTTGGCTCTTTACGATAATTGGATTTTTAACCCCTGCTAATGCTCAAACGGCAAAACCTAACATAATTTATATAATGGCAGATGATTTGGGTTATGGAGATCTTAGCGGCTATGGCCGTAAAGATTATCAAACCCCCCATCTCGATAAGCTGGCTTCCCAGGGCATGAAATTTTTGAATGCTTATGCGGCGGCGGCATTATGTACCCCCACCCGAACGGCTTTTATGACGGGCCGATATCCCGCAAAAACTCCGGTAGGACTTATGGAACCGCTTCGCTGGAAACATCAGGATAGTATTATTGGCCTCACGCCTGAATATACTTCCATCGCCACGTTGCTGAAAAGAAATGGTTATGAAACATACCTGGTGGGTAAGTGGCATTTAGGATATGAACTTAAATACAGTCCAAACAAAAATGGCTTTGATTATTTTTTTGGATTCAATTCAGGAGGCATTGATTATATATCGCATACCAATCCAAAAGGCCACAGCGATTTGTATGAAAATGAAATACCCATTAAAAAAGATGGTTATCTCACCGATATATGGGCAGAAAAGGCCATTGAAATAATAAAAGACAAGCATGCAAAGCCATTTTTTCTGAGTATCATGTTTAATGCACCCCACTGGCCCTGGCAGGCACCAGGTGATAAACCCTATCCCGATACCATGAACTGGCATACCGGGGGAACAAAAGAAAAATATGCGGCCATGATAAATAGCCTCGATGAAGCAGTTGGAAAAATAATGAAAGCATTGGATGATGAAAAACTTACCGGGCAAACACTGGTTATTTTTACCAGTGATAATGGCGGCGAAGAATTCTCAGATATGGGTATTTATTCAGGGATGAAAGAGGAATTATTAGAAGGAGGAATAAAGGAACCGGCTTTCGTGAGATGGCCAGGCGTAATTGCAGCCAACAGTATCACCCGGCAAGTTGCTATTACTATGGATTGGACGGCTACTATACTGGAAGCGGCCGGGGCGAAACCAGACCCTGCCTTTCCACTCGATGGGATGAATTTATTACCGATACTCAGGGGGAAGAAAGAAGCAGTAAGCAGAACTATTTACTGGAGACTTTTCCAGGTAAAAAAACAAAAAGCCATAAGGCATGGTAATTGGAAATACCTGAAAAATGAAAAAGGCGAATTCCTTTTTAATCTGGAAGAAGATCCGGGAGAGAAAAAAGATTTGAAAGAAATATATCCTTCGAAGTTTATCCAATTGAAAAAGAAATACAAAGATTGGGAAGCAACAGTGTTGAAACCAATTCCGTTATAAATTACTTACATCCGGCAATATTACCTGCTATCTCCTGATTGCAAATTATACCAGGGAGGGATTATATCCAGCACCACTATTATACTGCTTGTGATATGATATATCCTTATAATAAAAATACAGTTTAAGGCAAGTTGGATGGCAGCCCGCTCCGCGCCGGTGCGTACTTTTATTATAGGTGGTAAATTGATTTTGCAGCAATAATCCTACTTTACTCAATACAAAAGCATGCGCCATGAAAAATAATGCGTCCCGCAGATCCTTTATTGGCAAATTCATTACCGTTTCATCGGGTATAATTTTATTGCCGGGCAAGGTAAAAACACAAACACCTAAAGAACCTCCCATAGATACTAAAACAGTAAATGAATTTGTTAAGGTTGCCCATTCTGATCTCGGTAAAGTAAAAGAATTACTTCAGCAATATCCCCATCTTTTAAATGCCTCCTGGGATTGGGGTGACGGTGATTTCGAAACGGCCATGGGCGCCGCCGGCCATATGGGGTTAAAAGAAACGGCGAATTACCTTATTGAACAGGGGGCACGCTATGATATTTTTGTAATGACCATGCTGGGAAAAACTTCACAGGTAAAATCCATAATAGAGGAATACCCTCACTTAATCGATTGTGTGGGTCCGCATGGATTTACCCTATTGCATCATGCCAAACAGGGAGGCACTGAAGGCGCAGTATTGTTTGATTATTTTCAATCCAAAGGACTGAAAGACCCTCACCGGAAAGTTTTTAAGAAATAATTACTTCTGCCGTCGGACCTGGTTAGGATAAGAAAATACAAGTTAATACTGCTGCATAAGTGACCTGAACGGGTAACAGGGCCTTTCCCTGTAATGCTACCAAGAATCAATTTTTATATACCCTGTATAATAATATCGCCGATGGGTAATAATAATGACCCTATCGGAAACCGCATTAATATATTAAATTTGGCGGGCTATACAGTATGCGAAACATCCGGCAGAAAATCAAATCACAAGCGAATAATTCCATCATTCAATAAACAGGCTGCTTAAAAGAGTGGTCTTAACTTATGAAACAAACTACTTTAAAGATCTTAGTGGCAGATAACGATTCCTCGCAAAGAGCGTTTATAGAAAAAGCATTTTCTGAAAATCAAATCAATAGCCAGGTTGATATCCAGGAACACTTCTCTTCCGCGATGGATAAAATAGACGAAGAAGAATTTGATATCCTGTTTATTTCTTCCCAAATACCTGGAGCGAATGCAATTCAGTTAATGAATAAAGCCCGGCAAAAAAATAAATTCCTGCCTGTCATTTTCATTACTCCGAAAACAAACAATGACTTTTTTATTACTATTATTAAGGAAGGAGCCACTGATTGTATTTCGAGGCCCCTGATGATAACAGAAATGTTGCCTTTGCTGGTAAGACAAACGCAGTACCGCGCCCAACTGGAATCAGCGCTCAGCCATTACCAGGAAGAAGGCAGCGGAACGGGCGCCAAACATTTCCTGATGGATATAAGCCACCAGATACGTACACCGCTTAATAGTATTATCGGGTTTTCGACCGCGATGCTGGAAATGGAAAGAAATGAAAAGGATAAAGAATTCCTGGAGGCCATTAAAACATCGGGAGATAAAATCCTGGAATTAATTGATGGAAAATTGAGTGGCCAGGGATTTATACCCAATACAGGGGAAAGAAATATAACCTCTTTCAAAAAGCCACTTACCAGGGTTCATTTTAGTGAGATCATGAAGTTGAAAATTTTACTGGTGGAAGATGATATATTTAATATTAAACTCGTGGAGCATCTTTTTTCGGAATATGGAATGAAAGCGGATGTAGCCTTAAATGGAAAACTCGCGGTTGAAAAAATAGCCAATAACAAGTATGACCTGGTTTTGATGGATATGGAGATGCCTGAAATGGATGGTTATGAAGCTACGATTTATACCCGAAAGGAACTTAAAAATAATGTGCCCATTATTGCATTAACAGCCCATGCAATGGCGGGGGAAAGGGAAAAGTGCTTGCAAATGGGGATGAACGAATACATAACAAAACCCATTAATGCCAATCACTTGTTTGAGATCATTTACAGAACAGTAAAGCCCACCACACCGGAACAAAAAAGAATGCCTGAAGCGGTCACCGATTTGAACTACCTGAAGGAAACAATGAATGGTAAAAAAGAAGCGATAAAAGAAATGCTTACCTATTTATTAAAACAACTTCCTGAATATCTTGCTGCTTTAAACAAAGCGATAGAACAAACCGAGTATCCTGCCATTGCGAAACTTTCGCATAAAATAAAATCGGCCGTTGCCATCATTGGAGTAAAGCGTTTGCAGCCCATTCTGGTTGAAATGGAAGCACTAGGTAAAAGCAACAGTAATATGGACAAATTAAGGTCTTTGCATATCGAACTGAACAGTATTTCTCAGCTGGCCCTGAAAGAAATTAAAAAAGAACAAATAAAATATCAATAAAGGGACAATGATACTTTTTATTAAACATCCCCTTACTAAACAAAAATATTTTAATGCCAACTGACGAAGGTAAGACAGGCAAAGATCGCCGGATCTATTTGCTAAGAAAAATCATTCAGGCAGACGAGAATGAAAAACTTCAGATTAGTCATGAGCTGCATGAAAATATTGCTCAAATGCTGGCCGCAGTGCGTTTGCATATAAGTCTTGCCAGGAATAATATAACCGGGGAAGGAATGGCTTTCCTGGAGGAGGCGGAGAGTTTAGTAAGCGGGGCCTTATCGGGGGTAAGAACTATGGCTACCAGTATTTCGCCCATCGCACTGAAAGCATTGGGCATTAAAAACTCCATCGACGATCTTCTTCTTTTATTAAAGGAGCAAAAAGATATCAAATGTATTGTCTTTATAGATGAAGATATTATCGAAATTACTTCCATTAATGTTCAAAACATCCTATACCAGGTGGCGCAGCTCCAGGTAATTAATATTCTGAAAAATTCGGATGCGACTATTGTTTCCATAGCCATAAAGCCAAAAAAAGAAAAGATATGCCTTATCATAAAGGATAATGGCACTGGTGTTAATACTGCCAGCATTGAACTAGGAGAAGGCATCCTGTCTATTAAAGAAAGGGTAGAGGCTTTTGAAGGGATCTTTAGAATGAAAAGTGAAGAAGGCAAACCCGGATTCACATTGGAAGTAATAATTTAGCGGTAAACATAGCAATCTGGGGTTACGGCACGTTGCGTGAAGAAATTAAGCTTAACCATCTTTGTTCCGTTAACGAAATACCCTCTAAACTGATTATCAAATCAAGGTTGGATGGATACTTATGCGGATTACCAATTTCAAAAAGAGCAGTGAAGATATTCAATTCAACATCTTTTTCTTTACCCCGCAATTTTATAGACCCAATTATGGAGCAGTATATCTTCCGGTAAATTCCAGATCCTGAATACTATCTACCTACAGTTCAATTATCCTGCTAAAATGATCGCTTATTAACTACATTCGATCACGTACCTAGTTGCCACCACGGAGCATTTTGATCTGATTACTTTGGAACCATAATAGCTTATTGCTGTCTGCATCTAATCATCCATTTGATACCAACAATTGATTTTATGAAAATCATATCACGGACCCTGTCTGTATTGGTAAAAATCCTCTTAATTACATCCCGCAAAAATGATTCAACTGGTCCTGTGCTGACTCCTGCAGAAACAAATGAATTACTGAAATATAAATGGTAATAAGTTAGTCGTTTTCTTTTGCCTGGCCCGGCCTGCAATCTAAATCTAAGTATAGCGGGCTCAATGAAAAGAGATGCTTATTTTAGTGGTATAAAACCACCTGCTCTCATGACGACCAAGTATAAAAGCGACTCCATTGACTGGAAAAGTGTTTGGGATATCAAGAATCTATTGTTGATTGCGTTTGGAACCAGTCTGGCGGTTTTAGCCATGAAAGGATTTATGATTCCTAACCGGTTAATGGATGGTGGTATTACGGGCATATCCATCCTGCTTCATGAAATATTCCATGTCAATATTAGTATTTTAGTTATCGTCCTAAACGTGGGATTCATCTACCTGGGATATAAAAAAATCGGAAAAACATTTGCTATTCAAACGACCCTGGCCGTTATATTACTGGCATTGGGTCTTCTGTTTGTGGATATTGAACCTATTACCAAAGAAAAATTATTGATCGCCTTTTTTGGTGGCATCCTGATTGGTACGGGCATTGGGTTAGTCATACGAGCGGGTGGTGTAATCGATGGAGCTGAGGTAATTGCTGTTTTTACCAAACGGAAAACCGGGTTTTCCAATACCGAAATAATAATGGCCATGAACACCCTGATCTTTGCGGTTGCCGCCCTTCAGTTTGGTATTGAAACGGCCATGTATTCCATCATTACCTATTTTGCCGCTACCCGGGCCACCGACTATGTGGTAGATGGCATCGAAGAATTTACCGCCGTTCATATCATTTCAGCGCAGCAACAGGAAATAAAAAATTTCCTGGTCAATGAATTAGGTAAGGGCATAACGGTATATAAGGGAGAGCGGGGCTATTTGCCGGGTAGCTTTGATATTAAAACAGATTGTGAAATCATAGTGACCATTGTTACCCGCCTGGAGATAAAACAAATACAGGATACCATCTCGAAAATAGATCCAAAGGCATTTGTTTATGTACAAAATATAAAGGAAGCGACAGGGGGAATTTTGAAGGCAAAGCCGCATGCAAAATAATTACGGAACAATTCCCCCTGATCAATTTCCAAACCATCACCATAGCATAACCTATACAATAATTAGCCTGACGGATATTTGCACTCAGTTTTCTCTCTAAATTCGTAACTTACCTATCGGAATGGCACAGGTAGATTTTGTTCGTTCTCAGGCGGACGAATTAAATTGTTTCGGGCATATATACGAAGAGGTGGATAATCCTTCAAATGGAGAAATCTCGGCTTCTTTTATCCTGATGAATGGCAAGATCGAAACTTTATTCGTACAAAAACGAAATTTTCATAAAGAATCAATTTTCTAATCCACTGCTTACTCAATGATTCAGTCCCGCCAACTCGCCGCCATTATGTTTACCGATATTGTCGGGTATACTGCTATAATGGGCAGTGATGAAAAAAAAGCGTTTGCCCTTCTAAAGAAAAACAGGGAATTACAAAAACCCCTCATTGAACAATTCAATGGACGATGGATAAAAGAGATAGGCGATGGAGTTTTAGCAAGTTTTCCTACTGTTACTGATGCAGCCCATTGTGCAGGGTCTATTCACCAGGCTTGCCTTGATGTGGATGGACTCCGTTTACGTATTGGTATCCATTTGGGTGAAGTAATCTTTGAAAATGATGATGTATTTGGTGATGGAGTAAACATAGCTTCGCGATTACAGGCCCTTGCACCCATCGGAGGAACCTGGGTTTCAGAATCTGTTCATCTTAACCTGGTAAATAAAAATGATATCCAAACAAAATTCTTAAGAGAAGAAACGCTCAAGAATGTTCAATACCCGGTTAAGGTGTATGAAATGATTATTACATCCTTCCCTGCTTCCGCAAGAACCCAGGTAAAAGAACTAACTAATATCACCCAGGAAAAAAGCATTGCTGTTCTTCCCTTTGTTAATATGAGCAATGACCCGGAACAGGAATTTTTCAGCGATGGCATGTCCGAAGAAATTCTCAATTCACTATCACATATAAAAGAATTGAAGGTGGCGGGCCGTACCTCTTCATTCCAGTTCAAGGGGAAAAATATAGACCTGCGTGAAGTGGGCCATAAACTGGGTGTAAACAATGTGCTGGAAGGAAGTGTTCGCAAACACGGAAACCGCCTCCGGATAACAGCCCAATTAATTAATGTAGAAGACGGTTTTCATTTATGGAGCGAACGGTATGACCGGGATATTGATGATATTTTCGCCATCCAGGATGAAATTGCATTAGCTATCACCGAAAAATTAAAACTTACCTTATTAAAAAATGACCTTGAGCTGCTTACTAAAACACACACACAAAATACAATGGCGCATAGTTCATACCTGAAAGGAAGGTATGAATGGAATAAGAGAACAAAAGATGGATTCTTGAAAAGTATCGAATATTTTAACCAGGCTATAGAGGAGGACGCCCAATACAGTTTAGCTTATGCCGGAATGGCTGACAGTTATTCTTTATTATGCGCCTATCATATCTTATCTCCTGAAGCCAGTATTTCCAAGGCAAAAAACGCGGCAGATAAAGCCATCAAAATAAATTCAAACCTGGCCGAAGCCCACGAAGCCATTGGACATATTGAATTACTTTCCGGGTTTAATTGGAAACAGGCAGAAGATAGTTATAAGAAAGCGATTGAATTGAATTCGAGTTACGCAACTGCCCGTCAGCGGTATGCATTACTCCTGGCCATAATGGGCCGAAACAATGAAGCAATAGACGAAATAATGAAAGCGAAGGAACTGGACCCACTGTCCAGGATAATCAATACCGATGTGGCGTTAATTCATTTATTAACTGGCAATCCAGGCAAAGCTAAGAATATGTGCGAGGAAGTTTTGAGGATTGATCCGGCATTTTCAGTAGCTCTTTTCGTACTGGGTCTTACTTATGAAGTAATTGGTAATGCGGAAGCAGCCGTCACCCATTTTCAACAGGCACTGAACACTTCAAATAATAACCCCATTGCCCTTTCTGCTTTGGCCCATGCATATGCAATAAGTGGGAAGAATTCCGAAGCCCTTCACCTCTTAAAGGAACTGGAAATTTTGTCTGACCACCAATTCGTATCTCCTTATTGCCTGGCCTCTGTTTATGCCGGCCTTGGAAAATCTGATGAAGTATTTGAGAAGCTCAATAAAGCTATTGAGATGAAATCAGGCTGGATGATTCATCTGCATTTTAGTACAGACCCCCGGTTTAATAACTTAAAAAACGATGCCCGCTATTCAGCGCTTCTAAAAAGAATTCATATGCTTCAGGAACATTTCCAGGATTAAGAGCATAATTCGGAACTAAGAATATATTATTTATATGTCGCCATCCCGCCAGCTCGCTGCAATTATGTTTACCGATATGGTGGGGTATAATGCACTTATGCAGACAGATGAGGAAGAAGCCACAAAAAAACGACAACGGCACAAGCTTGTTTTTGATAAAAGCGTTGAAGAACATCATGGAAAGGTGTTGCAATACTTTGGCGATGGAACCCTGAGCATTTTTTCATCATCAATAGATTGCGTGAACTGTGCCATTGACATTCAGCAACAGTTAAATCAAACACCCAAAGTGGATGTCCGCATCGGAATTCACACGGGGGATATTATTCATGACGACGAAGGAGTTTATGGCAATGGAGTAAACATCGCTTCCCGGATTGAAACTCTTTCAGTACCCGGAGGTGTTTTTATTTCGGACCGGATTTTTGAAGACATAAAAAATCATAAACACATTCTTACAAAAGAAATAGGCTTTTTTGAGATGAAGAATGTACAACAGCCTGTTCGCATTTTTGCCATTGCCAATAAAGGCTTAGTTGTTCCGGGCCGGGAAGAAATCAAAGGAAAAACAAAACAGACTATAAATACCCTTGCCGTTCTTCCCTTTGCAAACCTTAGTAATGATCCGGAGAATGAATTTTTCAGTGATGGGGTAACAGAAGAATTGCTGAATGCACTAACATCCGTAGAAGGGCTTCGCGTTACTTCTCGTACTTCCACATTTGCCTTAAAAGGAAGTAAGGAAGATATCCGGGATATAGCTACTAAACTCAATGTTGAAAAATTGGTTGAAGGCAGTGTCCGGAAGTCGGGCGATCGGGTACGTATTACTGCCCAGTTAATTAATGCGGCAGACGGCTTTCATATCTGGAGTGAAACCTACGACCGCGATCTGACAGATATATTCCAGGTACAAGATGAGATCAGTAAAATCGTTGCTAATAAATTGCGGGCTGAACTGTCTCCTGAGAAAAGAAATGAATTATTGGTAAAACCTCCTACCAAAAACATGGAAGCTTATTCCCTTTTTCTGAAAGGGAAGTATTATCAAAACAAAGAAACGCCCGCCGAAACGTTCATGGCGATTGATTATTTCAGGCAGGCTATTGACATAGCCCCGGACTTTGCTTTACCGTATGCGTTCCTGGCAGCGGCTTATGCGATGCTTGGAAGCGTGGGTGTCATATCCCGCCAGGAAGCAATTCATCAGATTGTCGAAAATAGTGACCGTGCCCTTGCCCTTGATAGCTCACTATCTCAGAGCCATGTTGCCCGTGCGGTGGGTAATTTATTTTTTGATTGGAGATGGGAGGATGCTTACCAGTCATTAATGAAGGCTATTGAACTCAATCCCGGAGCCGCCGAATCGTATTGGGTACTTGGCTACTATTACCTGATCATGAATGAACCAGCCAAAGCTGTAGCCACGCATGAGAAAGCATGGTTGCAGGATCCGCTATCCATGCCGCTTGCCCGATCCTTGGGAATTGCTTATTTTTATCAGAAAAGATATGATGATGTAATCAGGATGTCAGATATACAGCTGGAAGTAATGCCCGGTAACTGGTATGCGCTCGCGATTAAAGGATTTGCCATCGGTTTGCAGGGAAACTGGAGTAAAACATTGGAAATATTAATTAAGGCAAATGAGCTTTCCGGGGAATCTCCGCTTACTCTTTCCTATCTCGCATATTGTTATGGTGTACTTAGCAAGACAGAGCAAGCATTGTTAATAATAAAACAGCTTGAATCCTTTCATCAATTGCATCCGGAACTGTTAAAAAATGGAGACCTGAGCTTTGCCTGGTGGGGCATTGGTGATCAGGATAAAGCATTCAATTACCTTTTTAAAGCAATCGAACAAAAAGAAGAAATGTTAGGATTTATGGTTAACTCTCCTTTGTATGTTGGATTACATGAAGACCCGCGTTTTGAAGAAGTAAGAAAGAAAATGAATCTTTAAAATGAAATGATCAAATGCCTGCATCCCGCCAGCTTGCCGCCATCATGTTCACCGACATCGTCGGGTACACGGCTTTGATGGGCGATGACGAACAAAAAACCTTTGAGCTGCTCAAAAAAAACAGGGATTTACATAAACCAATCATTGAAGAATTTGGGGGACGCTGGATAAAAGAATTAGGGGATGGCCTGATGGTCAGTTTCAATACGGTTACTGATGCAGTGAAGGCTGCACTAAAAATTCAGGAAGCTGCTCACCAGATAAAGGAATTTGAGCTTCGAATAGGTATTCACCTGGGCGAGGTGGTTTTTGAAAACGGTGATGTTTTTGGCGATGGAGTGAATATTGCCTCCCGCCTGCAATCGCAGGCAAAGCCAGGTACCATATACATTTCTGAATCGGTTTACCAGAATGTTTCAAATAAAAAAGAGTTCGAAACGAGATATATAAAAGAGGAATTACTTAAGAATGTAAAGGAACCCGTGAAGATCTATGAAGTAATGGCTGCCGGAAAAACTTTTCCTGCCTTAACAAAAGACCCACCTCAAAAATCACCGGGCAAATGTATCGCCGTTCTTCCATTCCTGAACCTGAGTAATGACCCCGCCCAGGAATACTTTAGCGATGGTTTAACGGAAGAGCTGATCTCCCACTTATCCCGGCTGAAAGATATGAGGGTGATTTCCCGGACCACCTCTATGAAATACAAGGGTACTAAAAAAAACATCAAAACAATTGGTATCGAAACCGGCGCCAGCCATATCATGGAAGGAAGTGTGCGGATACATGGAAATAATCTCCGGATTACTGCCCAGTTTGTAGATGCTGAACGGGATATTCATTTATGGGCAGAAAACTATAATGGAACGCTGGATGATATTTTTGATATTCAGGAAAAGGTGTCGGCAAAAATTGTGTCGGAATTACGATTGCAGCTTACCAAGGATGAAAAAGATTCTTTGCAAAAACGGCACACGGAGAATACGGAAGCTTATCAACTCTACCTGCAGGGCCGTTACTTCTGGAATAAAAGAAATGAGGAAGGACTGAATATGGCCTTACGGTATTTTGAGAAGGCGATCGAAACCGACCAGGAATACGCGTTGGCTTGGGTCGGTCTCGCCGACACCTATAATCTTCTCGGAGAATTCGCAAACAGGTCCCGAAGAGAGTTATATCCAAAAGCCAAGCGGGCAGTGAACAGGGCATTGGAAATTGACAGCCAGCTTGCGGAAGCCCATATCTCGTTGGGTCTTTTGATTATGTTGAATGAGTGGGATTGGATAAATTCAGGAAAGGAATACAAGTTGGGTATTGAACTTAATCCCAACTATGCTACAGGGCATCACTGGTATGCCGAATGGCTATTATTCATGGGAAGGATAACCGAAGCCATTGAGGAGATTTCAATAGCCGTTAATCTGGATCCGGTTTCACCGGCGATACTTAAAGACCAGGGCATGACTTTTTATTATGCCCGTCAATACGATCTGGCGATTGATACAGCGAGTAAAACATTAGAGCTGAATCCGGATTTTGCCACCGCGTACCGGCTCCTCTCGCTGGGCTACCTGGGAAAGGGAATGTTTGATAAGGCGATTGAGGAGAACGAACGTTGGGGAAGTCATATCGGGAACAAGGTAAAAACGGATATTTCCCGGGCACAAATCTATGCTGCTGCCGGACGGAAAGAAGATGCCAGACAAATTATGAAGGAGGTTGGAGCGGAACAGGTATTGAGTGGAAATGACTATCGCGGGATGGTTTTGATATATGCCGCCCTTGGCGAGCTTGACAAAGCCTTTGAATGGCTTGAAAAAAGTTATGAGCTACACGAAGAATCCTTATGCAGTCTGAAAGTTGATCCAAAAGTGGATCCCCTTCGTTCTGATCCCCGGTTCAATGTTCTGCTTAAGAAAGTGGGCCTGCATTAATAACCAGGAGAAGAGTAGGCTACAGCACTGGCTAAACCCGGATCAAAGAGAGCAGGAAAAAAGCTTAAATACACTTTACAAAATTTCCCGTTAATTCCCAATTTTAATTCTTTTTCCTTTCCTACCTGTTCTTTTTTTATCTTCCCTTAATTAAAACAAGGGGCTGCTCCCATTATACCTGCTTACCGCTAAAATGACTTCCAATTAGCCTGGGTGTAAAGCTTTTTTGTACAATAAAGAATAAAAACCATTGAAGTCATACAAAACTTAATTACAAATTACATTCTCGGATGAAAGCATAATCAATTAATGGGATTTCCTGAAAAGAAATTAGGCATGGAAAGTAAAATAGTTCGCAAACAGAAAAAACAGAAAAAATGATTCAAAAGCCCAGGCTCGAAAATGGTTTATTTGCAGCTATCGCTATTGTATCCTTATTCTTTATTGGTTGCTCTTCGCCGGAAAAGGAAAAAGCGGATCTCGTTGCAACGAACATTAAAGTTTACTCACAAGTGTGGGAGGAAATTATGAATAAAGGAAAACTAGAGATGTTCAACGATAGCAATTTCACAAAGGATGTAGTGATGCACGCCAACCCCGACATCGTTGGCATTGACAGCGCCAGGGCTTACTATGCGAACTTCCTGACAGGATTTTCCAATATCCGGTTCACGATCAAAGATGTATTTGGACAGGGAGAGAAATTAGTGAAACACTGGAATTTCAAAGGAACACATACTGGTATATTCTTCGGCATACCCGCCACTGGCAAACCAGTCAATATCGATGGCACCACCCTGGTAAGAATGGCCAATGGTAAAATTGCAGAGGAAAGGGATTTCTTCGATAACCTGGATTTCATGACGCAACTGGGGTTGATTCCCACTGCGGGGAAATAATTATCTAATATAAAATTATTCGTTGGCAGTGTACTGCATAACAGTTGGTGCTCGATGAAATAAAATATCGGAATAAAATAATCATGCAAGCAAAATCAATAAAAGGAAATTCTACTTCAGAAATTAAAACCGCTTTAGAGAAAAGCATGTTAGATGGTTATCAGCCTACACTGGCTTTTGTTTTTATGTCCATCAAACAAGACAGGGATGCTGTTTGTGATTTACTAAACGCTGCCGGCATTAGTATTTTCGGAGCCACTTCCTGTGGGGAGTTTATTGACGGAGATATTGGGAGAGGAACAATTGCTATCCTGCTACTGGATATTAAAAAATCGGATTTTATTATTTTACTGCGGGAATATCAAAAGGAAAATCTGGCCCATGTTACTACAGAAATGGGAGCCGATATCTTAAAATCATTTAAGAATCCCCATATCATTGTATCCTACAGCCAGCAAATTCCGGAAGGATTAATAGAAGGTGAAACGATTATCAAGAATCTTGAGAAGGTAGTTGGACAGAATGCCGCCATTTGGGGAGGAGCCGCAGGAGATGATGCCAGGTTTACTCAAACGTATGTATTCACCAAAAACAAATCGCTTAAAGCCGGTATCATCATGCTGGTATTGGATGCAGATAAAATTATGCTGAAAGGATTGGCTGCTTCTGGCTGGAAGGCAGTAGGAACTGAGAAATTGATTACAAAAACCAACGGCTCATGGATTCTGACAATTGATGATCAACCCGCTTTGGAAGTATTGTTTAAATATTTAGGACTCAGCTTAACCAAAGAAGAAGCAGAAACATTTAATCCTGCTACAAACGTATTTAGTTTATTGCGAAGCGAAGGGGAACCGGTGATACGTTCAACTGCTGTTTTCAATTGGGATGATAAGTCAATTTTAATGAATGGGAATATAAAAGAGGGCGATAAAATCCGGTTTACACTGCCACCGGATTTTGAAATAGTAGAAATAGTGAGCAAGGAAGCAGAACAAATAAAACAAACAGAAATACCAGATGCAGACGCGATGGTGATGTTCTCCTGCATGGGCAGACTGGGCGCATTCGGTCCGCTGGCGGGGGAAGAAATCACTGAAATAAAAAATAGCTTTAATGTTCCCCTGGCCGGCTTCTTTTGTTATGGAGAGTTTGGCAGGGCCACCCAGGGCAACAATGAATTTCATAACATGACCTGCTGTTGGATAGCACTTAAAGAAAAATAAAAAAAATATGAAACTAGCCGTTTTTTTAATTAGTTCAGTTTTGATAGCTGCATGTACCGGTAAAGCAAAACCCGGCCGTAATGAACAACTGGCAGGTATGTATAAACTTTTAAGTATAATGGTGCAGGATTCATCAGGTGTTTATCATGATGAGTGGGCAAGTGATGGAACAGGATATATTATATATGACGGCAAAGGGCATATGGCAGTACATATTACTCCCAAAGTATATCCTGAATTCAAATGGGATTTGACTGAAAGTGAAAGTCTTTACCCGGAAAAAATAAAAGCAAAATTGGATAGCATGTCTGTTATGGAACTGAAAGCAGCAGTAGGAGAATTTGTATCCAACTATGTTTATGTAGCCAATTATACTGTTTCTGATACCGCGGATTTTGTTATACACAACCGCTTATCCCACACCATCCCTGCATCCTGGAATACAACTGTGAAGCGGAGGTTTATCTTCCGTGGTGATACCCTGGAATTGCACAATGATGTAGATAAAAGAAGATTATTATGGATTAAACTTAAATAGTTTTATAGGCGGCTTCTCATACCGCAGAGAACAGGAGAAGCTGAGGTTTCGCAGAATATCTCTGCGTTCACTCTTTGGGCTACTTTTCTCTGCGGTAAAAAATTAATATGAATCAGCATTTACAAACCATATTAGATTCCATTCAGCAAATTGAAAGTTTAACTGCGGAGCAGAAAAATGAGATTTTAAAATCAATAAAAGATGCAAATAAGGAATTTGAAATAATAACCTTCAAACTCGACCGGACAGATAAAGTAAAACGCACCACAGCCATCCTGCTGGAAGAAACCATACAGGAACTGGAACTGAAAAGAAAAGCCGTTGAAGATTCCAATACAGCTTTACAAAAATCGCTGGCAGATCTGAAAGCAGCACAGGCTCAATTGATACAATCAGAAAAAATGGCCAGCCTGGGCGAACTTACCGCCGGCATTGCCCATGAGATACAAAACCCGTTAAACTTCGTTAATAACTTTTCGGAAGTAAATACGGAATTAATTGAAGAAATGAAAGAAGAAATGGATAAGGGAAACCTGGAAGATGCCAAAGCCCTTGCCAATGATATCAAAGAAAATGAACAAAAAATAAATCATCATGGTAAAAGAGCCGATGCGATTGTGAAAGGAATGTTGCAGCATAGCCGAAGTAGTTCCGCTGTTAAAGAGCCAACCGATATTAACAAATTAGCGGATGAATACCTCCGCTTAGCCTATCATGGATTAAGGGCCAAAGACAAATCATTCAACGCAACAATGAAAACAGAATTTGATGATACGATCGGGATTATCCCTATTGTTCCGCAGGATATAGGAAGAGTGATTTTGAATTTAATTATGAACGCCTTTTATGCGGTGGATGAAAGAATGAAACAACAGCCAGATAACTATGAACCAATTATAACAGTTACCACCAGGATGGTCAAACCATCATCAGATAGCTCAATCGCCATCCGCCATTCGCCATCCGTAATTATTTCCGTAATAGATAACGGATACGGCATTCCCCAAAAAGTACTGGATAAAATATTTCAACCATTCTTTACCACCAAACCCACCGGGCAGGGCACAGGATTGGGACTGAGTTTGAGCTATGATATTGTAAAAGCCCATGGCGGGGAGTTGAAAGTGGAGACAACGGAAGGTAAGGGAAGTGAGTTTATTGTTCAATTACCTGTTGTCTGAATATATTATAGGAGTATAGAGGCGTAGCCTCGATTTGATTTTAGAGCAACGGATTTAAATCCGTTGAAAAAAATAAACCATTCAAAATCAGCAAGAACCGTAGGTTCGACTCATATAATTAATTTTTCAGAGAATTATTCAAACGAACAATGGCAAATACATATTATCAAATTTACCTTCAATTGGTTTTCGCTGTGAAGTACCGCAAGGCTGTGATTGATAAATCATGGAGAGATCAAATTTGTGGAGTAATTGGAAATTTAATAAATGAAACAAATTGTAAAACAATTATAGTAAACGGGGTGGAAGATCATATTCATTGTTTTGTAGGGATAAGGCCTGTTGTTTCTGTTTCAGAATTAATGAAAACCGTAAAAGCAAAATCCTCAAAATATATTAATGACCATTCTTTAACTCCAGCAAGATTCGAGTGGCAGGAGGGATATGGTGTTTTTTCTTATAGCCAAAGAGATGTTGACAAAGTTTATAAGTATATCCAGCAACAGGAAGAACATCATAAGGTTCAATCATTCAGAGAAGAGTACCTGGGTTTTTAAAAAGAGTTTAAAGTAGAGTATGATGTTCAGTATATTTTTCAGGATATAATTTAGATATATCCCGAGCCTACGGCTCTCCATTCGTGCCAGTGTTAGCGGCAACGGATTGAAATCCGTTGTTATACTATGAATCGAGCCTACGGCTCTTTAGAAACAAAAACATGAAAAGTGATAATATATTTTAGTTCTTATTTACCACCAAGTCTGCCGGTCTGGGAACGGGATTATTATTATCGCTGAGTTACGATATTGTAAAAGCACATGGGGGAGAGTTGAAAGTGGAGACAAAAGAGGGTGAGGGAAGTGAGTTTATTATTATATTACCTGTTGTCTGAACTGGGATTTGTGAGATGAATAAGATTTATGAGAAATATTGTTAATCCCATTTATCCCATAAATCCTATAAATCCCAGTTCAGACAACTTATGATATTGTAAAGGCACATAGGGGAGAGTTGAATGTTGAAACAAAGGAGGGAGAGGGAAGTGAGTTTATTATTTCTTTACACGTATAGATATTTTTTTATGATGAAAAAAAAATTGATAACAGTTACTTTTATAATAACAGCAATTCTTCTTGAAGCCCAAAAAAGCGAAAAAGACAGCTTACTTGAGATTATTAATCAACATAAAGGAGATACTTCAGAAGTAAATGCTCTTTCCTATTTAGGCATTCAGCAGACAGATGCTGATTCGTCACATAACTATGCAACGCTGGGTTTATCACTTGCAGAAAAAATAAATTATCAAAAGGGCAAGGCTGATTGCTATCTGGTATTTTCAAAAATTAATTTTCAAAGTGGTAATACTCCACTCGCTATTCAAAATTCTCTGGATGCTCTGAATACTTTTAAGAAAATCAATGATTATCAGGGGATGGCTACCACATATTTATCGTTGCAAAGTATTTGCAGGGACGGATTGAGCGATTACAGAAATTCACTGAATTATGCTTTTTCGGGAGTACAGGTTGCAGAGGCACATAATGTGATGACGTATTTATGGTATCGCGGACATAAAATTCTGCCGTTATTACTAGGTGAAATGGGGCAAACGTATGCTTTGATGAACATGCCTGATTCTGCTTTAATTTATACACAAAAATCACTTGATCAAAATGAACTATTCAACGGCGAAGAATATGAATTTGCTGTTTACTTAATGGCTACCATTCAAAATATGCAGGGAAAATATGATGATGCCCTGAAAAATTATCGAAAGGCATTACCTCTTGCTTTACATGAGGAATTTCCCTGGGATACTTTGCAAATATTCAGCGGTATGTCCACCTTGTTTAGAAATATCAGTCAGCTCGATTCGTCCATTCATTATGCTAAAATAGTTGCAACGGGATGGAGTAATCAATCAGAGTATAAAAATCTTCTTGAAGCATTGACTAACCTGACCCAGATTTATAAACAGAAAGGAAATATTGATAGCGCTTATAAATATCTTGAATTAAGCCATGCTATACAGGATAGTATTTATTCAATTGATAACAACCGTGAAGTTCAAAATGTATTATTTTCCGAAAACATGAAGCAGCAGGAAATGATTGCCAACCAGGCCGCCTATAAAAACAAAGTACAATTATATATGCTTCTTGGTGGAATTTTCATTCTGCTTTTAATAGCAATAATCTTATGGCGCAATAATCAGCATAAACAAATAGCGAAAGCTAAAATTGAAAAAGCATACACCGACCTAAAAGCGACACAATCCCAACTCATCCAATCTGAAAAAATGGCCAGTCTTGGCGAACTCACCGCGGGCAGTGCCCACGAAATTCAAAACCCGTTAAACTTCGTGAATAATTTTTCTGAAGTAAACAAGGACTTGTTGGTGGAGTTAAAAGATGAAATTAAAAAAGGAAACCTGGATGAAGTAAGTGCAATTGCAGATGATGTAATTAGTAATGAAGAAAAAATAAATCACCACGGCAAAAGAGCCGATGCCATTGTAAAGGGAATGCTGCAACACAGCCGCAGCAACAGTGGAGTAAAAGAACCAACCGATATCAATGCTTTGGCAGATGAATATTTGCGGTTAGCGTATCATGGACTAAGAGCAAAGGATAAATCTTTTAATGCAACGATGAAAACTAATTTTGATGATAGCCTGTCTGCCGACGAGGCAGGCATCGGTAACATCAATATCATTCCCCAGGATATTGGAAGAGTTATTCTCAACTTAATTACTAATGCATTCTATGCGGTTACCGAGAAGAAAAATCAACAACCGGAATATGATCCAATAGTAACAGTGTCTACCAGGTTAATAAAAGAATCAGTTGGCAGTTCATCCCCCATTCGTCATTCGCCATCCGTAATTATTTCTGTAAAAGATAATGGCAATGGTATTCCACAAAAAGTACTGGATAAAATCTTTCAACCATTCTTTACCACCAAACCAACGGGACAAGGTACCGGATTGGGTTTATCGCTAAGTTATGATATTGTAAAAGCACATGGTGGAGAAATAAAAGTAGAAACGAAAGAGGGTGAAGGAGCGGAGTTTATTATCCAATTGCCCTTAAACATTACATCATGAAACAACTAATCATAATCTTTTTAGTTATTCTGTGCCCTATTAAAGAAACATATAGCCAAAGCACACGCATTGATAGCTTAAACCAAAAGCTTAAAAATGTGAAAGAAGATACTACTAAAGTGGTGTTGCTTTTAAGATTAAGTGATGAATACAATTGGTCTTATGCGGATACTGCTGTTTTGTATATACAACAAAGCCTGGCACTGGCACAAAAATTAAACTATGAATTTGGCATAGCTTGGGCACAAGGTAGTATGGCCACGGCTTTAACAACATTAGGCAATTACCCACAGGCATTAGATTACGCCTTTAAGAGTTTAATTTTATTCGAAAAATTGAAAGACCCTGTATATATAAGCTATGCGATGATGACTATAGCTCTGTGCTACAGAAATCAGGGCGATTATGTCAATAGCTTGAAATATGGCCGTAAAGCATTGAACTTATCACAAGCATCCCAACTGAATAATATGCTTGATTTAACAGGTATGATAAGCTCCATTTATGAGAAAGATAACCAATTGGATTCAGCCATAAAATATGCAATGCAAACCTATGAAGTAAACAAGGATTGGAGTGGGGTTTTGTATGTTTTAGGCAGCGCATATGCAAAAAAAAGGGATTACTATGTGGCAATGGATTATTATAAAAAAGCTATACCCATTGCTGAACAAAATCATGTGCAAATAGATTTACTAGATGTATATAACGGTATGTCAGCCATCTACAAAAATTTGGGTAAGGTAGATTCTGCTATTTACTATGCAACCAAAGCCGTGCAACAAAGTTGGGCAAGGACCTATCCACTGGGGCTGCTTCAAGCCACAACAATGCTGGCTACGCTTTTTCAATCGGTAAATAAAACCGACAGTGCATTAAAGTACCTACAGTTAACCCTGGCCTTAAAAGACAGTTTATTTAATCAGGAAAAAACCAGAGCTGTACAAAACCTTGCTTTTAGTGAACAAATTCGGCAGCAGGATATTATAGCCCAACAAACTAAGTATAGTAACAGGCTAAAAATGTATGCAGTGCTTGGCATTGCAATAGCTCTTTTAGTGATTTCCCTTTTGCTTTGGCGCAATCTCCGGCATAGACAGAGAGCATACGTGCTGCTACAGAAACAAAAAGGGGAAATTGAACGGCAACGGATAAAAGTAGAACAAACACTTGATGAACTAAAAGCCACCCAAGCCCAATTAATCCAACGTGAAAAAATGGCTTCACTTGGGGAGCTTACTGCAGGCATTGCCCATGAGATTCAAAACCCCTTAAACTTCGTCAATAATTTTTCCGAAGTGAATAAAGAACTAATTGACGAACTGGAGCAGGAAATTGAAAATGGGAATCTT
>JANMBO010000090.1:0-11712 GCA_031360425.1 Chitinophagaceae bacterium
AAGCATCCAATGAAAGTCATTCCCCGAACCACCGGGAAAGATGACAAGAGGCAGCTGAATATCCGGATAGTGGTTGATAAAATAATGGAGCGTGCCATCGCCGCCAACGATCCATACATCGGTATACTCCCCGAATTGCAACGGCCACTCCTCTGAAAATGTCTTATATAAAATATTTTTTTGCTGAAGCACCGATGCCATACTTGCCGATAATGTTATTGCCCTGCCACACCCGGCAAGTGGGTTCATTACAATGGCAATATTTTTGAGTATCTGTTCCAAATCGTATCTATTTAATGGCACTCAATGCAGCAATAATGGATAAAATAGGCTGCTGGCAGTGTCCGCGATAGTCCCATCTTTCTTCCTGTATATGAAATAAGCGGCAATTGACTTTCTGTTTTCCACAAAGGCCAGGGCCTTTCTTAATCCCATTACCATTAAAGCATTGTCATAGGCGTCGGCGGTGATTGCGTCATTAGCAAACACTGTAACGCTGATCAGTTCATTCTGTGCCGGATAACCTGTTCTCGCGTCAATTATATGGGAGATTTTTTTACCCTTACTTTCATAGAATTTCCGGTAACTACCAGATGTAGTAATAGCTCCTTCGTCAATTGTTATAACTCGTTCCGATAAAGAAATATTCCATTCATCTTCCTCAGGAATTTCAATAGCAATCTTCATTAGCGAATTATCCGGTTGTTTTCTTCCTTTTACTCTTATTTCACCACCCAGTTCAACCAGGTAATTATTAATTCCATTAGCAGACAAAAAATCCGCTATCAGATCCACGCTATATCCTTGTGCAATACCATTCGGATCCAATTTAACACAGCTTGTTTTCTTTCTTAATTTATTGCCGCTCCAATACAGTTTAGCGGAGCCAACACAGGAATGCAATTGCTGAATGATTTGGGCAGTAGGAGTAGAGTCTATTTTTTTTGTTCCAAAGCCCCAGGCTTCAGTATAAGGGTAAACAGTAATGTCAAAAATGCCCCTCGTGGCGCGGAAGGTTTCAATGCCCCGATCAACTACTTTTTTGAGATGTATATCCGTCAATATTCCGTCCGGAGAATTATTGAATTGAGTGACGAGAGAATAGGGTTTGTATAATGATAGAGAGCTATCAATTTTATTTAGGATACTATCTGTTTGCTTCGTGGTAACCAGGCTATCTTCCGCGAAATAAAGAATACGATAAGTGGTACCCTGTGCAAAGCCGCTGAGGACAAATTGCCCCAATTGTATGGGTTGTGGCGGATAAGGGCGGATACAGATCACGAACCCAAAAACTAAGAGGCTTCGCATCATTACTGTCTTTTATTGTTTATAGTTCCTTGGGGGTGTAATCTCGGTTTATTTTTCTATTTTCAATTTCTGCAGCCATTCCTTCTTCAATATCTCAAGTGTTTTGCCAGTTAATCTTTCAATAGTTTCCAATTCCTTTTTAAAAGATGAAATAGCAGTCAATAACATTTTTATACCGTAATTATCAGCAAGGTAACATGTAAAGGAAGCGGATCCATGATAAAAGGCAGGAGCATAAAGGAACCTGTTTTCCGAAGATAGTTCAGGTATCACTCCTTTGGTTCCGATAAAAGAAAGGATATATGAACTTTTGTCTGACGAGATATCTTTCATGAATAAACTATCAATATTTGTTAGCCGGCAATTTGAAAATACTTCGATCAATGGCAGGTTCTCCGATAAAGACACTTTCTGCGAGATATAATCGGGTAATCCTTCAAATAACCAATGTGGCATGTTTTCCATTAATTCTTTATCAGTAACTGTTTTGCTGAACCAGCTACCAGTATTAGCGCCTAACATTTCGTGCATGATTTCATGCAACCAGGGTGATTTTCCTTCTTTGATCCGCCAGAAGGGTATAGATACAAATCCGGCCTGAGAGGCATTGGATACGAAGCGATCTAACCGAAAATATAAAGTGTAAGGTTCTGTTGGCGCATGCAACTGCCATGGCAGTGGAACGTTGATTAGTTTTTCTGCTCCCTTGATACCGGCATTTATCATACTCGTGATCACATTCATTTTTTGTTCCGAAAGGGAGTCTTTGGGAAACCAGCATATTGCTTTGCCAGCAGTTATTTGCACTCCATTGCTAATGAGATAGGTTATGTTTATACTGTCTCCGTCATATAACAGCGGCACTTTTGAAAAATTAGGTATTTGAGCATACAAGGTCTTGAGCGTTACCATAAGTAACACGATTGTTAAGCAGATATATTTAGATCTGAGATTTTTCATGATGCAGAGATAACCAATTTACATTTATTTTGAAAGACTTGGGGGAGAGAGAGCTGGAAGCTGCGAGATTTGAAAATCAGAGTTTGTCAGAAGCGGTCTAGATTAGACCTGATATCAACAACTCATAACTACTATTAAATCAAAGGGTCAGTACACCCTCGCGCTCTTATGGCCGGTTTCATGATTGAAGAATTGAAAGATTGAAGAAACTGTCAGAAATATCAAAATTTCTGACAGCTCTTGTCAATCCGATTTACTCTTTTATTATTTCTTAAATTTAAATTTATTAAGAATATTCTGCGCTACTTTTCTACCTTGTTTCAAACCAATATCAATTGATGGCTGATAATGGATGCCCCCATATAATCTTGAATTCCCTGCTTCTTTACCATATGCCCGGAAGGAACTGAACGACCTTGGCGCCATTCCCAAATAATCATATGTGTGGTCAGTAAAACTATAATTATCACCAAAAAGTTTACTAAAAACATCAGCAGTTGCCTCTGACAAAACTGCATGAGCCGATGAGTATTCTGGATGAGCCGGTGTAACTAAAAGAGAATTCCAGGTGGTATGCCTCAACACGGTCCTGATATACGTAATCGGGCGTACTAAATTATACAGATATTTAGTTTTCCAGCAGCTGATGGCTGCATCATATGTGGTGATACCACTTAATGCATAAGCAATAGCCGCTTTATCCAGCATGGGCTTATCATTTTCCAAAACTTGTTTCAGAATGCTAACATAATGACCCGGTGTGGTAACGCCTGGTACGTCTCTCCAGTACAACGCCATAGCCGTTTGTTCTGCTGTAAGAGTTTGCGAAGCATCATACATTTCTTTCACCATCTTATAAAATTCCGATTTGGGATCTTCTGAATAAGAAATGGGTGCTCCCGGCTGTGCATTGTCTCCACTACCCGGAACAATTAGGCGCAGATTACCCCAGTAAGGAGTGCTTGCATTGGCAAATGCAGGTGCTGTGGGTACCCACAAACCCTGCCCTGCCGGAGGACTATAAGCATCACTTGCATGCTGGTAACCATCTGTTTCAGCCCATTCAAAGACTTTTTGCGCGACCGCTTTTCCAAAAGCAATGGAACGGTTAATGGATTCGGTATTTGCGTCATCCTTATATTGTGTATTCAATGCATTTTCCAGGGAGTCAATGGAGGCTTTGTTAGCAGTGCTAGTACTGGGAAACATATTTTTGTTGATATAAGCTAAAGCTGCATTAGCAGCACTTGGCCAATGATAGGCTAAACCATGACCTGTTTGCGGCAGGCCGGACAAACCGTTTAATTTTCCTTCAAGAGATTGATAGGCAGACATTCCAGGTACTACTGCTTCATAAAGAGCAATACCACTGTAGGCATAGGGTCGGGCAAATGCATTATTAGGAATACCCGTAGCTGTTCTCATTAACCGTAGCTGCATATTCATCCAGGCAATTGCCACGTCCGATGAATAGGTATTTGTTTGTTTTAAATGGCCATGTCCGTTTCCATTATGGTCAAACCAATCAAATTTTTCACAACCGGAAAACATAACGAGAGAAAGGCTGATAAGCAATATCCACTTATGGGGTGAAGGTTTAGGTAATGATTTCATGATGATAAGTTTATAGAGTAAATAATTAATTAAGCACGTTAAAACTAACTTGATCAGCATATCGGGGCAACCCCTCAATTGAGGGTATTTAAAAAAATACAATGCAAAAAACCCGATAGTTATAATAGGAGAGTGTTACAAAATATGAAGTGAAATGATTATACTAATTTTTCCTTCAGTGCCTTGGCCACTGCTTCTGTAGCAGAGGCTACATGTAATTTTTGATAAATATTTTTTACATGATCTCTTACAGTATGATAGCTAAGAAATATTTTTTCTGCAATACGGGGCATTGGCAAGCCTTCAGTGAGAAACTGGAGGATTTCTTTTTCTCTATCAGTAAGTTGATAATTATTTATGGTTGCCGATGGTGCAATGAATTGCTGGAAAAGTTTTGCTACTTTAGAAGCTACAACCGGGTTAAATGCTACGCCACCATTCTGTACATCTGTAATTGCCTCCAGCATTTTTAGAGGAGATGTATTCTTTAAAATATAGCCGTTAGCTCCGGCACACAATGCTTCAAATATTTTTGCATCATCCTCAAAAACAGTCTGCATTAATATTTTTAAAGGGGAGAATTCCTTTTTAATTAACCTTGTTGCCTCTATTCCATTAATGCCTGTCATTTCAATGTCCATCAATACCACATCAGGGTTACTTCTTTTAATATCATTTTTCCAGTTATTGCAACTTGTAAAACTTCCGGTACATATATAGCCCGGTGAACCGTTCAAAATAGAACGATAAGCATCCATCATAATCGGGTTATCTTCAAAAATAGCAACCCGTATTTCTTTGTCGCTAATCACATTACAAATTTAAGTTGATGATCCATTGTTACTACCACCACAAATGAGGTATTTTATAATTCCAATAGTATAATAGTTCCACCGCCGGGTTTCGAATTGATACTGAATTTTGCACCAATTTCACCGGCCCTTGCATGCATATTCCGCAAACCATTACCATTTGTATTTTCTGCAGGTATAAAACCCTTACCATCGTCCTGTATCCGAAGCTGACATTTAGCGCCGCTGGCTGTAAGGCGATAATATATATTGGCACATTCGGCAGATTTAAAAGCATTGTTAATAGCTTCCTTACTTATCAGGTAAATCGCTTTACGTTGACGAATGCTTAGATTTAGTATTTCACTTTCCTTATCTGTAACAAAGTGAATTTGTATATTTTTTGATGCGGCAATTGAAAAAGTAAAAGATCTTAACCGTTGCAAAAGTCTTTCAATACTGTCATTTTGCGGATTAAAGATCCACACCATATCACTCAGCTTTTCTATTACATCCTGGGTATAATTTTTTACTTTTAATAAATATACAGATGCTTCCTCTGGTTTGTTTTGTTCTAATTTCTCAGCCGCCATTTGTCCAAGCAGATTAATACCGCTCATGGATGCTCCTATTTCATCATGAAGATCCTGGCTGATGCGGGTGCGTATTTCAAATAACTTTATTTTTTGCCTGAGCTTGTAGCGGAATAATATGTAAACAGCGGCTGCTAAACTTAATCCAATTAAAAAATAAAACCACACCGTTTGCCAGAATGTTTTTTTAATTTCGAATGAAAAAACTGCAGGTTCACTCCAATTCGTATTAGGCAATTGTGCTTTTACCTTGAAAACATATTTTCCTGGCGGAAGTCTGGCAAATAAAACAAAATCATTAGAAGATGGGTTGCTCCATATATTTTCTAACCCCTCAAGCTGGTATGAATATTTGAGGCCATCAGTACCTGATGAAGAAATACCATTAAAATAAATGCCAATTGTGTTATTAGCATGAGAGAGTTTTAGATCGTAAGGCAATTGAAAGATCCCTGACAACGAATCCACATAATCGGGCCAGTTGGTTTTCTGGAAGTTTAGTTCTACATTTTCAATCTCTATGGAAGGGATAAGTGGGTTATAATTTATTTTATCAGGATAAAGGCATATTAAATAATTGCTGGAGAAATACCATATGTTTCCTTTTTTATCTTTAGTCAACCGGGCACCAAAACCCCGATCCGTTTGAAGATCTTCGACATTATAAAAACCAACTATATGGTAAGCCCCACTGCTTGAAGTATTGTTTTTATTTGAAAATACGGCTACAGATGAATTGGCAGAAATCCATAAGTTATTTTTATTATCAAAACACATAGAGGTTACATTATTTGAGATTAAGTCATTGGCTTTAGTAATTTGCTCTTTAAAAACCAGGGAGTCTTTTTGCCAGCTATAACGACGTAATCCCTTGCTACCATTATATACGATCCATACATTTCCTGACGGGTCATTAAAAAACCATCTGACCCTGCTATGTGTACCAAATTCATTTAGCTGCTGTTTACAGATGTTTTGCTTATCAATAGAAAAAACTGTACCCTCATCTGTTGCAAATAAAATAATACCGTTTGCGCATTGATGTAAACGCATGATATTTCCTTTTACTTCGATATTATTAAAAACAGGAAGGATACTGAATGAAGTATCATTAAACTGACAGGGAAATTTTTGTGTTCTTACTGCTACAATTATTTTTTTTCTATAAGTATCCCATAGCACATCAAATGCCTCATCACCTAAATGAGCCAGTTGCTTACTTTGTTCGTATATCTTATCGCCATCCTGCCTGGCCAAAGCAAAGCCTCTTATATAATACCAATAGTTGCCCTTATCATCAAAAGCATAATTGTCAATAATGAATTCATTGTTTGGAAGCGGGGAATTGCCTTTATTAATTAGCTTTTTATTATTAAAACCACCATTTTCAAAAGTCTTTAAAGTAAGGCTTCCGTCATTGATGATGAGCGGGCCGGTTGGAGGCTGGAATACATTAAAAAGAAAATTTTTTCCAACAATAGCAGGGAGATCAAAAATTTTAAACCCCCTTTCCCAAATTTTTATCAGCCCGTTTCCGCTGGTTACCCATATATTTCCCTGGTTATCTTCATTGATATGAATTATGCGGGGACCCGTTGCAGCTTTGTAAACAGAAATAAAATTTATTGTATCCCCGTTCGGTATCAAATGCAATCCCATTGGAAAACTCCCAACCCAGAATCTTTTTTTACTATCGCGGAAATAAAAATATAAACCTTTTAACCTGCCTAAGGGCCCGGGTAATTTCACCAATTGCTCCTTGATGATCTCATATATTCCATCCATGGTGGAGATAAAAATTTGCCCCGCCGATACCGATAAGCCATTATAATAATAACCGGGATCTTTGGAAGACCCTATGATTTTGTAAGCACCGCCTGGTTTTCTCAATACCAGCAGATCGCCATAATTAATATATAAACCATCCTTTGTTTCAACTATGTTCCTGCAGGGATGGTCGTCGTAACCCGGGTAGAATTTAATTTTTATCCATTTATTAGAATCTAGCTGGTATGCACCTGCATTAGTTAATGACCAAATGAGGCCTTCTTTTGTTTCAATAATCGCAAAGATCCATCGTATACGACCTGAATCCGGGTTTGGATAGCTGATTAATTTGTCCTTCCGATACTCAAATATCCCCTGGCTTGAAGTAGACCAATATCTCAAATAGCTATCCACAAATGTCACAGCTAACCTGCCATCAGACAATCCATCCGTTTTAAAAGATTTCCCATCAAAGCGGCAGGACCCTTCGGCTGTACTTACCCATATATAACCCAATTTATCCTGGAAAGTTCCGATGACATTGGTAGAGGGTAACCCGTCTTTTGCAGTGTATATCCTCATAGACATTTCCTGCGCTTGTGTAGAAAAGGAAAAAGAAATCATAAACATGGCGCAGTAAATAAACCTTACTGAAACAAATGCTATGAATGATAACAATTTTTTCATCGCGTTATAATTTCATCAACCTTTCCAGATACTTCCGGATATAATAAATTTATCCTATAGATAATAATGCGGCAGTCTTTCTTTGTATAAATTTAAACGTATTTAAACCTATTTTGACAGATAATAATAAATGTAGAATCGATTTCTAAAATGCAAAACCCCTCAATGGAGGGATAGTTGGTTACCCGATTAATAAAAAGCAGTATTCTTGTTTAAGAGTTGCTGTGAAAAGATTAAGGACTAACCGGGAGCAATCACATCATTTTCATATTTGCCTCTACTTCTTCCGGCACCAAAAGGAAAATCCATTTGAGGAATTTTTTCTACTCCCAACTGGCGTAACATATAGACTAATTGGCCACGGTGATACGTGCCGTGATTAAACACATGATGCAACATTTGATAAACGGGCATTTTAAAATGCTCTGTCTTATTATCATAATTTTGAAAAACATGATTCAGTGATAAATCAGTTGCAGTTGCCACCCAATCTTTCCATTGGTTGGATTGGGACATTAAACCATTACAAACGTCCTGCATAGTACCTTTAAAATTTTCGCTGGGTCTGATTATTCGTTCCTGCATTTTAATTGGCTGCCACCAAATACCTTCGGCATCCTACATATGAAGTACTGTAGCGTATAAACTTTTAAAACTGTTGGGCACTTCAGTTTCTTGTTTTTCTTCCGGCAATGCATTAATAAGATCAAGCAACCGATGGCTGGCCCAGATATTATAGGCAGCAAACTGCATTAATAGATCTTCCATAGCGTGGCTCCACTGCAGCGGCAGTTTTTGAGGTTTTGCGGGTAAAGTTGAAATCATCTACTTTTGTTCCGATAGCCATCGGAAGGTTTTTGCAAAACAAATTTTAACTAATGTCAGTTTAGCTTACTCACTAAAGACAGGGGCAACATTAACCCTGGGAGCTAATAATATTTCTGATATCTATCCCGATCGTTTAAAGAATTATGAAAATACTTCGCAAGGTGGTTGGGTTTATAGTCCTGAAGCTTCTCCATTCGGGTTTAATCGCGGATACTATTATATGACTATGAATTTTAAATTCTAAAGCCCTCTTTATCTATTAAAGCTTTATACTAAATGTGCCCATAGACAAAAAAAACTCTCAGAATAAACTGAAAGGCCTTTTTTAATAAATATGACAGTGCTGACGCTTGCGGTCAGCCCTTACGGACTAAGTCGTGTCCGGACTACCTATTCTCCCACATTGGGGTGCAGTACCATCGCCCCGAAGTTTACAGTCGGGATTAACCTGCCTTGTAAATTCTTGTCATGTTGACCCACCATTCCTGGGTGTTGACCCACCCCGCTTACGGGGCAATAATTGTAAGAGCTATATGAGGATTAAAAATACGAAGTGTTATTAAACCGGTTTTACTTTTTTTCTTCTCAGCGATTCTCCTTTTAATTCGATTCGATGTGCATTGGCTGTCAGTCTGTCAAGGATGGCATCGGCCAGAGTAGGGTCATTAATATACTCGAACCATTTTGCGACTGGCAATTGTGATGTAACGATAATACTTTTTTTGCCATAGCGGTCTTCCAGTAATTGTAATAACGTAAGCCGCACCTCCTGGCCTAAGTTCTGCAATCCAAAGTCATCCAGTATAATCAGGGTTTGGCGTTCCAGGTGATTTAATAATTTGATATAAGATCCATCGAGTTTGGATAGCGTAACCTTTTCTATTAAACGGTTCATGTTCAGGTAGGCTGTTTTATATCCCTGCATACATGCCTGGTGACCAAGGGCGCAGGCGAGGTAACTTTTTCCGCAACCGGTAGAACCTGTAATAAGGATATTGTCGCCTTGCTGCAGATAACGGCCTTCGATTAATGTAGCCAGTTGTTGTTTGGTCAGGTTACGTGACGAACTGCATTCGATCTGTTCAATGCTAGCTGGTAAACGTAGCTTAGCCAGTTTAAGATAATAGGCTGTTTTTTCATTGCTCCGATTGAGTTGTTCGGATTGTACTAACTGGGCCACCAGGTCATGGCCTTCGAGTTGCTGGTCCATGGGCAGTTCTAATTGTGAACAGTATGCCATGTGCATACCCTGCAGTCGTAACAGCTTCATTTGTTCGAGTGTTTGTGTTGTGTTCATTTCTGTTTTTTTAAATGATGATTATTGATAATGATCTTTACCCCGGATATTGTCATGAGGAGGTATAATATGTTCGTCCGTCAGGGGTAACTGTTTATCAAGACCCCGTTCAAGGATGTTTTTGATCATCGTGTAGTTCACCCGGCTACCTTGCAGTGCTCTGCTACAGGCAGCTTCTAATCGCAGGGTACTATATTTTTTTTGCAGCATCAGCATACCAAAGCAGGCTTTATAATTCTGTTCGATATAGATACTGTTTTCCAGCATCAGGGTCGCTGCCTGCAAAGTAGCAGTTCCAATATGGGAAGCCTGCTTCAGCAGATCATCGCGATTCCAACCCTTGATCTGTTGCATGCGTTGATGGTGAGGCGGCATATGTTCGGCAAGTGTTGTATAGGCTTTGCAGTGGGGTTTTCGGATATGCAGGGCAATACGAGCGGTATCAAAATAGACTTCAACCACTCTGGCGTCATAAAGCACTTTGACTTTTTTGCCCCCGTATTGATAAGGCACGCTGTAATAAAGATGATCTTCTGTGAGCTGTACATGATAGTTACGCTGAACGGTAAGCATTACCACTTTTTTAGGCCAAAAGGGTTCTGCAGGCAGTGCCTTTAGCAGGCAATGTTCCTGCTCGTCATAAAAATACCAGCGGCTATAAGCCGTCTTTTTATAAGGCTTATTATTGAGTAAATAGAGTTGTTGCTGCATGGCCTCATTGAGGGTTTGCAGGCTGGTAAACTCCTGGTGTCTTAATGTAGCGTACACATGTGCATACACAATCCTGACGGCTTGCTCCACCATCGCCTTATCGCGGGGACTATAGGGACGTGTTGCACTGAACGTTGTCCCGTAATGTTCGCTGAGCTGGTAGCACATATCGGTAAATACAGGTTCATAACGACTGGGACGGCTAACCGCTGTTTTAAGGTTGTCACATAAAATGGTAGCCGGTACGCCTGCATAGTACTTGAGCATAGCATTGATACAGTCAATAAAGTTTGCCGTTTGTTGAGAGCGCACAGCTTTGCAGAAGATCAGGCCGCTATAGGGCAGGATGGCTACAAACACCTGGCATTCGATGCGCTCACCGGTAGATACATCTACATAGTATTGTTTCTTTCCTGCAAAGTCAACCATGATCGTATCGCCCGGCTGATATTCCAGATGCATGGATACATCGGATTGCTTCAGGTATTGATTTAAATGATAGCAATACCGGCTATAACTATAGCCATCCGGATGCTGTATAATATACTCCTGCCATAGTAATTGGCGGGTGACACCTGTCTTTGACAGCTCGGATCTGGAGCTGCTAAAGTGTTGGACAAGCTGTTGCAGCCGCTCGGCATCGTGTTCCAGCAGATCGTTCTGATAGGCTTTGTCCGCTAGCTCCCTGTTGGAAAGCTCCTTATTGCCGGAGTCCAGCAGAGCCAGATATTTTCGAACGCTATTGCGGCTTATACCGATACGACGAGCCATCTCCCGGATCGCTATACCATCGTTCTTTAGCTGCAGAATCTGTTTTAATTGTTCCATTACTATCGGCTTTTGTGACATGGCTCCTTTATTTATTTGAGGAGCAAAAGACATCATAAAAGCCCGGAACAACTATTGCCTCAAGATGGGTCAACATGCAAGAATGACAGTAACAAACCCAACGCCCGGGGGTGGGTCAACATGCAAGAATGATTAAGTCACCCGGTAATATCATCATTGTCTAAGGGTGGGTCAACATGCAAGAATGGTGGGTCAACATGAACAGGAATGATGGGTCAACATGCGCAGGAATCTACAGCATGTGATATGGAGATAGAAAAAATGCTCAATGAACAAATCAATAATGACAATAATAAGAGACAAC